>DATKPQ010000103.1:0-95018 GCA_035523995.1 Acetobacteraceae bacterium
ACCTGATGCCAGCTACGACCGAACTGGACGCCTCGCTGGTGGTAGCACCGTTGTCGCATGGCGCCGGCATCCATGCACTGAGCCAGGTGGCACGTGGCGCCGTCAGCGTGCTGCTGTCCGGCGAGCGCCTGGATTGCGAAGAAGCCTGGCAACTCGTCGAGCGTCATCACGTCAGCAACATGTTCACCGTGCCGACGATCCTGACCATGCTGACCCGCCACGAAGCGGTGGACCGTTATGATCATTCGTCGCTGCGCTATGTGATCTACGCCGGCTCGCCGATGTATCGCGCCGACCAGGTGCATGCGCTGCGCAAGCTCGGCAAGGTCATCGTGCAGTATTTCGGCATGGGCGAGGTGACCGGCAACATCACCGTGCTGCCGCGCGAGCTGCACGATGCGGACGATGCGAAGATGCGCGTCGGGAGTTGCGGTTTTCCGCGCACCGGCATGGCGGTGGCGATCCTGGACCTGGAAGGGCGCGAGCTGCCCGCTGGAGAGACCGGAGAGATTTGCGTGCGCGGACCGGGGGTGTTTGCCGGCTACCACAACAATCCCGATGCCACGGTGCAGGCGACGCGCTTTGGCTGGTTCCACACCGGCGACCTGGGGCATGTGGACGAAGCGGGTTTCGTCTACATCACCGGCCGGGCGTCGGACATGTATATTTCCGGCGGTTCCAACGTCTATCCGCGCGAGATCGAAGAGGCGTTGCTTTCGCATTCATCGGTCGCGGAGGTGTGCGTGGTGGGAATGCCGGACGCGCGCTGGGGCGAGAGCGGCGTCGCCGTGCTGGTAGCGGCTTCGGACACGACGATCGATGAAGAGGCCCTGCGGGCGCATTTGGAAGGACGCTTGGCAAAGTACAAATGGCCGACCCGATTCGTTGTGTGGCCGGAGCTGCCGAAATCCGGCTACGGCAAAGTGGTCAAACGCGAGGTGAAGCAACGGCTGGAGGAGGCTGGGTAATGCCCTCCGCATGGCCGGAAAGAGGGCGTTCCTCACCTGGGACTTGGTGGCTGATGGCGAGGCCAAGGGCGCATCCGGTCTGTATTTTTACGGCTATCAGTGGTGGCTTGGCCGCTCGCTGGTGCAGGGCCAGTCGGTTGGCTGGGTCCTCGGCCTCAGGCTGGGGGGCAGCGGCTGTACGTGATCCCACGGCTCGTAAGCACTGCAGGCTGGTGGCGCATCTCGACCTGCAGTGGCATGAAACAATGACCGGAGGAGGTGGTATGATGACCGATGCACCGAAGGACATGGCGGCAATCACGGACTACCACGCGCATATCTATTACGACCCGGCGAGCAAGGACCGCGCAGCGACGCTGCGTCGCTGGGTGGAGGAACGCTTCCCCGGCCAAATGCGCATGGGAAGCTGGCACGACGAGCCCGTGGGGCCGCATGTGCAGGCGATGTATCAGATCGCGTTCCCGCCCGAACTGCTGCCGACGCTGGTGCCGTTCCTGATGATGAACCGCATCGGGCTGACGATCCTGCTGCACCCACAGTCGGGCCGTCCGCGTGACGATCACACAGTGAATGCGGTGTGGATGGGTCAGGTGCTGCCGGTGAAGACCGAGGTGTTGCGTGAGGTAGGATAATCTCTCTCGCTGTACTGTTCGCGATGGAGAAGCTGGTGGCTGATAGGGCAATCGGCGGAACTCTCTGCGACTCTACCCGCAATTAGAGGTCCACAACGGTCTGATCGTCATCGTGCCCGCGGTACTCATAGAGGAGCGGGTACGATTGTTCGGCTTGGCGCTCGAAGCGGCAGAACGGGAGGAAACCCTTGTGAACATGCTGATCGAGGCGCACGCAGATGGCACGGTCGAGGTCGGGAATTGGGCGAAGGACACCGGCGGGGATGCGACTTGATCTGCGGTCCCTTCTAGCTCGCAAGTATGCCATGACCAGCGCGCTGCTTGACATCCCACTCCCCGCCTTCATCATCCTGCCATCGGGAGGAAAGTCCCAGGGGAAGAATGAATGTCCGCGCTTGATCATTGCCTGAACGTCTACGACCTGCGTGCCGCCGCCAAGCGCCGCCTGCCGCGCGGCGTCTTCGAATTCGTCGATCGCGGCAGCGAGGATGGCATCGCGGTTGCCAACAACCGTGCCGCCTTCGAGCGCATCAAGCTACGCCATCGCGCCCTGGTCGACGTCTCCGGCCGAACCATGAACACCACCCTGTTCGGCAAGCCCGTCTCCATGCCGATGGCGATCGCGCCCACTGGCGCCGCTGGCCTGTGCTGGCACGAGGGAGAATTGGAACTGGCCAAAGCCGCCGCCCAGGCAAAGATTCCGTTCACGCTCGCCACCGGCGCCATGACTTCCATGGAGAAGATTGCCAAGGAAGCCGGCCCAGGCGTCGGCGGGCGGCTTTGGTTCCAGCTTTATGTCTGGAACAAGCGCGAAATGTCCTACCAGCTCATCGAACGCGCCTACCGCGCGGGGTTCGAGGCGCTGATCGTCACCGTCGATACCATCGTCCCGCCCAACCGCGAGTACAACACGCATAACGGCTTCGTCCTGCCGTTCACGCCGAACGTCACGTTCACGCTGGACATCATGCGCCACCCGGTGTGGTTCACCAATGTGCTGATGAAATACTTCACCACCATCGGGATGCCGCGCAACGAGAACTATCCGGATGAATACAAGCGGATGAGCCGCAACGATCCCAACACCGCGCAGATGACACGGCAGGATTCGCTGTGCTGGGATGACATCAAGATCTTCCGAGACAAGTGGCCGGGCATCCTGATGATCAAGGGCGTCAACCGTCCGGATGACGCGGTGAAGGCCATCGAATACGGCTGCGACGGCATCGTGGTGTCCAATCACGGTGGCCGCAACATGGACAGCGTGGTCGCCTCCATCGACGTGCTGCCGGAAATCGCCGAAGCGGTCGGCGACCGAGGCACCGTGATCCTCGATTCCGGCGTCCGCCGCGGCTCGGACATTGCGAAGGCGCTCGCGCTCGGCGCGAAAGCGGTGCTGACCGGCCGCGCCACGCTGTACGGCACCGCGGTCGGCGGCCAGGCCGGCGCGTTCAAGGCAATCAGCCTGATCCGCAACGAACTCGACAAGACGATGGCCTATACCGGCTGCCGCAGCGTGGACGAGATCTCGCCGGACATCTTCTTCGGCTACCGCCAAGGAAATCGCCTGCAGGACATGATAATGGACGCGGTGTGAACCGCCGCCCAACCCTTCTCTCCCTGTTCACGGCCTTCGCCAGCATTGGCATCATGAGCTTCGGTGGCGGCCTCGCGGCCTGGATCCGCCGCGAGATCGTGCAACGCCGTGAATGGCTCGACGATCAGCAATTCCTTTCAGGCTATGCGCTGTCGCAACTCGTTCCGGGCGCGACGAACGTGAACCTGACCGTATTCATCGGTGCCCAGTTACGCGGCGTCCCCGGCGCCATCGCCGCCTTCGTCGGTCTGACCGCGCTGCCGGTGGCGATCGTGTTCGGGCTCGGCTTGCTCTACCTGCACAGATCGGGCCTGCCCGGAGGCGGCGCCGTCGGCGGCGTCTTGGCCGGGATGGGCGCGGCCGCGATCGGGTTGAACCTGGGCACCGGAATTCGATTGGGCCGCCTGCACATCCGCCGCCTGATCCCATTTGCCGTCGCCGCTGTCATCGCTGTCGCGATCGGTGTGTTGGGATTTCCGTTGCTGCATGTGCTGGCGGTGATGCTGCCGGTGAGCCTGGCACTGACGTGGCTGGACCAGCGCACGTGATTCCCACGTTGCTGCAACTTGCCTTGCTGTTCGGCGGCCTGTCGCTGCTGGCGTTCGGTGGCGGCACGTCGGTGCTGCCGGACATGCAGCGTGTGACGGTAAGTACATATCATTGGCTTACCGGCGCGCAGTTCCTGGACTTCTTTGCCATTTCCCGTGCCGCGCCTGGTCCCGGATCGCTGATCGTCGTGCTGATTGGCCAGAAAGCCGCAGGGGTCGTGGGTGCGCTCGTGGCATTCCTGGCGATGTTTGGACCGTCCTCCACGCTGCTTTACGTCGCCGCACTGATCTGGCACCACGCCGCCAACACTGCGTGGCGCGCGCTGCTGGAACGCGCACTGGCGCCGGTGGCGATCGGCCTGACACTGGCCAGCGGACTGGCCCTGATCCGCGGCACAGAGCATGGCTGGGCGCAATACGCGGTCACCGCAGCTGCGACGCTTGCCTTCGCCTTTACCGATCTGCATCCGTTGGCATTGCTGGCGGGCGGCGCCGTGCTGATGCTGGTAGCCGGTCATTAGCGCGAGCCCCCGGTGGCTTCCGTATCACGGGCGCGCTAGAACCGAGGGCAGATCGAGCAGGCGCCCAATGGATTCCATCGTCGTTTGCGCCGTTTTTCAGGACGCGGCTTCCCATATTCTGGAATGGCTCGCCTTCCACCGGATGATCGGGGTGGATCGGTTCGTGTTGTACGACGGGGGCAGTACCGATGGCACGGCTGCGCTGATCGCCCGTTCGCGCTTTGCCCGCCAAGTGACGATGATCGATAGTCCAGGCAGCGCGGAGCGCTCTGTCATCTACAGCGATTTTTTCGCCAGCCGTGCCGAGGGCGCGGCCTGGGCCGCCATTATCGAGACCGACGATTTCCTGCATCCGCTCGCCGCGGACTCCTTGCAGGCCGCGTTGCCGCGGTATGACGGTTTTTCCGCTGTGACCTTGCGTCGCCTGCTGTTCTTCGTTCCGGAGCAAATCCGTCCTGGCCAGTTTCGGCTCGCCACCTGTGTCAATCGCGCGCCGGACATGTCGCCGCAGAACAATACGGATGTGACGCTTCTGCGCGTATTGGATATCCGGAGCGTGCAGGGATCGCCACCTGTCTTCAACCTGACACGGGGCGTCTGCGATTCTCGCGGGACCCGCGTTGCACCGGAGCACACGCACGTTGGAAACGATGGCGTGTTGGTGGTGAACCGATATCGCCGTTTCGAGGACGGACAGGAGACGGTGGCGGATCGCCGCATCTTTCGCCTCATTCCGCGGCTGCGCGCATTGCTGCACGATGGCGTTCCTGCTGCCCCTGCAACACCTGCCGTGCGCCCTGCACCGCCACCGGCGGTTGCCCCGGCGCGGCAAGCACGTCCGCCATTGCTCGGCATCGGCGTCATCACCTTTAACCGCTGCGCCCTGCTGAACAAGACGCTCGACCTCGTGCGGCAGCATACCCGCCATCCCCGTACGATTGTTGCCGTCGCGGACGACGGTTCCACCGACGGGACCCTGCACATGCTGCGCGAGCGCGGCACCCTGACGGTGACCGGCCGCAATATGAGCATCGCCTGGAACAAGAACCGCGCTCTGTTCTTGCTTGCCGAGCTTGTAGGCTGCGACGTCGTTATCCTGATGGAGGATGACGCGTATCCGGAGGCGGATAACTGGGAATCCGACTGGATCCAGGCAGCGCAACGCTGGGGTCATATCAGTGGGCTGCCGCGCGGGGAACCGGCGCGCCCGGTGACCGGATCGGGCACGCTCGACGATCCATTCGAGAGCGAGTGGCTGACCGCCCAATGTGCTGTGTTCTCCCGCGAATCCATATTGTTCGGTGGCTATTTCGATACCCGTTTTCGCGGCTACGGCCACGAGCATGTAGAGCATACGGTTCGATTGCGCCGCCTGGGGTACAGCCCCACTTCCGAGGCGCCCGGCATGTTCAAGTCGATCTGGGGCGGTATTGGCGTGCGCCCGGCGCCATCGCTCTTCAACGCGAAGGATGAACTGGCACAGCTCAATCGCGTTGTGGCTGCCGGGCTCATGGACGATCTCAGCTACCGCGGGCCATGGCGGACCGAAGAGGAGGCCCGGCAATTCCGTGACGAGATGCGGCAAGCCGTGCCGCAAGCAGTGCGATAGCCGCCATGGCTGCCTACGCTGATGACCGTGCTCAAGGTCCGGTCTTTCATATCGAACCGAAAGGCCGGCTCGGCAACCAAATGATGCAGTACATGGTTGCGCTGAAGTTTCGCAGCCTTGTGCCCGGCACGCGCTTCTCTAACGTGAGTTTTCCCGGCTGGGGAATCCATCATCCGCAGCTGCCGCTCTCCGGCAGGTTGGAACGGGCGGAGCGACAGCAGCATTTTGAGATGGACGGTCTGGCGGCGCGTGCCAGGGCGGGCACGACCAAGGTGATCATCTATAATGGCTTCGGCCAGCGCATGGAGAATTTCCTCGATGCGAGTTTTTACCGAGAGGTGTTTCGTTCCACGCTCGCCAACCCGTATTTGTTCGATAAGCAATATGTGGTGTGCCCGGTCCGCGCCGAGGACGTTTTGGACGGACGCGCGGGCCACCACTACCCGTTGACGCCGGTGGAGTTCTACGCGGATATCGTCGCGGGGACCGGTTTGAAACCTGTGTTCATGGGACAGACCGCGCCCAATGATTACACCAATCGCCTACGGGAACGCTTTCCGAACGCACTTTTTCTGCAGACCGGCAACCCGATGCTGGACTTTGAAATCATCCGCCAGGCGAAGAACATTGTGCTGGGCGTGACTACATTCGGCTGGTTGGCCGCGTGGTTTTCGCACGCGGACCACATCTTCATGGCCGTGAGCGGCATGTTTAACCCGATGCAATATCCGCCCGTTGATCTGCTGCCATTTGGTGACCCACGTTATCGATTCTATCTGTTCCCGATCAACTACGGCGTGCCGCTGTCATGCCATGCGGAGGCACACCGCCGCATCGCCCCGTACTGGCGGTTCGTGCCGCACCAAGAGTTGCAGCGGATGTTCCGTGAAGCCCCTCGCTTCGATCCGTCATTTGCACAAATGCGGCAGGCGTTGAATGCTGAGTACTATTTGAGAATGAACGCCGACGTGCGGGTCTATTTCGATAACGACCCAGAAGCAGCCTGGGTCCACTATTATAATAACGGTGTGCGCGAAGGGCGGCATCCATTCCGATTCGCACCAGCCTGGTACGCCTGGCGGTATCCGAAAGCGGCATTCGAAGTGGCGCAGGGCGACTACGGTACCCTTTCCCATCACTATGTCGCGGTTGGCCGCGCACACGGCTATCGGCCGGTACCCGACGACACGGGGTATGTTGGAGCGGAGCAGTTGGACGCCCCGCCGCCTTCTATCCGTATGCTGGCGAAGGAGGTCATGCGGCTGGATCCGATTGCTCCGTCCGGTGTCAGGGGATCGGTGACGCTGGGAGCGAGCCTCGAACGCTACCTGTCGCCGCCTGCCATCGCCGCATTTCACCGGGCGCCAGACGATTCGTTCTGCATCTATCGACTACGCGACGTCACCCTCGATGCTTCGATCATGGGCCTGTCGCAAGGTCGCAAGCCAATTCCCGAGACGCTCTTTTTGGTCAACCAGGACGACTATGAATTTGCTCTGGTGAAGGCCGTGCATCCCGAGCTGACCGATCCGCGGCGGCATTACATCGTCGGCTGCAACCGGGCGTATGACAATTATTTTCACTGGATTACGCAGGCCTTGCCGGCGATCGATTGGGGTATGCGCCTACGCCGCGACCAGGACGCGACGCTCGCCCTGCCGGTGTTGGAACTTCCATGGCAGGAGGCGTCGCTGGCCTTGCTGGGCTACGCCGATGCGCCGCGGCTGACATTGCATTCGACGACGCATTATTGGCTGTCCCGCGCGGAATACGCGGATTTCCTCGGCAGCCGCATGGCGTGGAGCGTGCCGACGAGCGCGGCAGCAACTTATGCGCGGCTCCGTCAGGCCGTGGCGCCGGCCGATGATGGCGACGATGCGATCTACATTGCGCGCACCGATTCAATGCGCCGCCGCATGGTGAATGAGGATGCGCTGATCGCGATGCTCCAGCGCCAGCGCGTGAAGATCGTCGTGCCCGGCAATCTGCCGGTTGCCCAGCAGTTTGCGTTGTTCCGCCGGGCGCGCCTGGTGATCGGACCGCACGGCGCAGGATTAAGCAACATCGCTGCGTGCGAGCCAGGTACGCATGTCTACGAACTTCTGTCCAAAGACTATCCAAACTACTGCTACTGCCAAATTGCCCAGGTCTGCGCGTTGCATTACCGGTGCGACGTGTTCCCGAACGAACCAGATGACGCTGCCGCCCAGGACCGCAAATGGCGTGTCGATGTCGATGCTGTTGCATGGGCCCTCGATGACATTCGCGCACACATGGCCGCGGCGGGCTCGACCGTATGAGTGGCACTGCCGGCGGTCCCATTTTCCATGTGGAGCCGCGTGGCGCACTCGGCAGCCGCATGTTCCAATACCTGGTCGCGCTGAGCTTTCAGAAGCGTTCCAGGGTGGCGCAGCAGGCGGCGATACGTTCGATCGTGCCTGGTGTATTGAGCTTGACGTGGTGGCACGAAGATTGGAGGAGATTCGCACGCATATGGCGACGCGGGGGCGGGCAGCATGAGCAACAGTTCTGAGGCTCCGGTATTTCATATCCACCCGCAAGGCGGGTTTGCCAGCCGCATGTTCCAATACATGACGGCGCTGAAATTCGTGAACCTGGTCCCTGGGTGCCGCATATCGAATGCGATATTGCCGGAGTGGGGGATTGTTCGACCGGCGTTGGCGTCGCCGGCGCCTGCTGCCGCTGCCGAAGCGTTGCACGATACGGATTTGCCGGAGCTCGCAGAGCAAGTACGGAACGGGGTAAAGCGCGCCGTCGTCTATTCCGGTATCGACCTGCATATGGCGAATTTCCTGCCGGTGGAGGAGTACCGGGCCGCATTTCAATCGAACGTTGAGTTGCCGTTCCAGTTTGGCGCGAACGATCTGGTCTGCCCTCTGAGGAGCGAAGCCGCGGCGGAAGAGACCAGTCCGTTCCACCCGCTGACGCCGGTCGAATTCTACCGCGAAATTGCCGAGGAGACCGGCCTTGCGTTGGCGTTTGTTGGCGACGCCGTGCCTCGACCCTATCTGGAGCTGCTGCGGGCTGCGTTTCCGCGGGCTAGGTTCGTCGCTTCCGGCAATCCGCTGGCGGACTTCCTGGCAATTCGTCAGGCGCAGAACATTGTGGTTGGCGTCAATGGCTTTGCCTGGCTTGCAGCCTGGCTGTCGCGGGCGGATCGCATTTTCATGGCGGTCTCCGGCTTCTTCAATCCGATGCAATTCCACTTTGCCGATCTGCTGCCGTTCGGCGATACGCGTTATCTGTTCTGTCTTTTTCCGATCAATTATGCCGTGCCGCTGGAGCATCTTGCCGCTGCGCATCGCCGAATGGCGCCGTTCTGGCGGCCGGTGCCGCACGACGGGCTGCAGCGGCGAATCAAACAAACGCCGCGCCTGGATCCGCCGGACCCGGTTGTTTTGGATAATTTTGATCCGGAGTTTTATCTTTCATCCAATCCCGACCTGCTGCAGTTGCTTGGTGCGGGGAATACCGAGGGCGCGCGCGCGCACTACCTGCTGCGCGGTATTCGCGAGCACCGCCTGCCGTTCCGTTTGGCGCCCGACTGGTATGCGGCGCGTTATCCGATGGCGGCGTTCGAGGTAGGGCAGGGGGATTATGCCAATTTTGCGCACCACTTCATTGCTGTAGGAAGGGAGCGCGGATACCGGGCGTATCCCGGGCCGGGCGAACCTTGGTGGGAGTGAGCGTGGTCGGGACACGAAGCGGCAATTCGCTTTGTGGGGACGCGATCACCCTCGCTCTCGGTGCTTCGCACCTCGACCTCTCCCGTGGAGCGCTCGGGAGAGGTTGTTATATTCAGTTCATCTCCCTCAGCCGTGGTGCCACTTCGCAGCCGAACAGTCGGATGTTGGCCATTGCGTCCTGATGATTCAAATAACCGCCCTGGCCGAAGAACAGGAGATGGCCGACGCCGCCCATGCGTTCGTTGAAGTCGAGGATCTGGTCGTAGACATCGTCGGGGTTGCCGGCAAACACCGTGTCGGTGTCCATGAACTGCTGCACCGTCGCCTTGCGGTGATCGATCATGTTGCCCTGGCGGTCTTTCACGATGCGATGCGCACGCGGTCCGGCTTTCAAGATCGCCACATTGGCAGGCACCGAATTGTAGCCGGGAGGGTTCGTGAAGGGTTCCGCCACGACCGGCGCGGTGCGCACATAATCCGCGATCTGGTCGGCGCGGCGCAGGCCCTCCTCGCGCGTCTCCCCGACGCCCACCACGGCAGCATAGGCCAGGCGGTCCGGCCCCGCCTCCCAACCATGCTTGCGCGCGGTCTCGCGATAGGTGTCGTACATCGGCTTGGCGGTGCCGCCTGAGAGCAATGTGCCGATGACATGGCGGCGCTCGGCGGCAAGGCGGCCGCTGTCCACGCTCATGCCGGTCATCCATACCGGCGGCGTCGGCTGCTGGATCGGCCGCGGCCAGATATTGACGTTGCGGTAGTGGAAATACTCGCCTTCCCAGTTGAACGGCCCATCCGTGGTGGACAGCGCCTTCAGGATCAGATCATGCGCTTCCCAATACCGGCGCATCAGCCTCGCGGGATTCGAATTGGCCGGCGTGATTTCGTACGGTGCGCCCTTCACGAGCCCCATCTCCAGCCGGCCGCCGGACAGCACGTCGAGCCACGCCATTTCTTCCGCCACGCGCACCGGGTCGGGACGGTTGGCGATCGGGTTGCCCAAGGTCAGCAGGCGTGCCCGCTTGGTTTCTCGCGCGATCACCGCCAGCGCCATCGGCACGGAGACAGTCATGCAGGTGGCGGTGCTGTGGTGCTCGTTCACCATGATGTCGAGGCCGACTTCGTCGCACAGCGCGAACTCGTCCAGGTAGCGGTTCAGCAGCTTGTGCGCCTCGTGCGGATCGACGTTTTCGTTTGGCAGGATCACGCGGAGCGAGCCGCGCTCGAGGCCTTCCTCCCATGCCGGATGATAGGCCATTTCAGAGAAATACCAGGATCGCATGGTGACGTTTCCTCACTTCCGGCTGGTGAAATCCGCAACACGCGCAACAAACGCCTCCGGCTGCTCCCAATGCGGAAAGTGGCCGGCACCGTCGATGATCCCCAGCCGAGCGCCCGGAATCGCGGCGCGCCATCCGTTGCCATACGTCGGTGTAACGATGCGGTCTTGCGCGCCCCATAACAGCAGCGTCGGAATGTCGATGCGATGCAGCCAGCGTTTCAGCCGCGGGTTGTGCATGTACGGTTTCCAGCCGAACAAGGCCAGGGCTTCGCGCCCACGCACGATGGCTGCCAGTTCGCTTTCCGCCAACGTGGTGTAATCGATCTCGCCGCGCCGCGGATCGGCCCAGGCAAGGCGCATCAGGTCCGCACGCGTCACGGCAAACACATCGACAATGTCGCGATCGGTTACGCCGCCTAGCTTGATGCCTACGGGCGCCGCAAGTACGAGATGCGCGAACGGCTGCGTGTTGCGCACGGCCATCTCCGCCGCGATCCAGCCACCGAAGCCGGTTCCCAGTAGGACCGCATCGTGCAATCCCAGCGTGCGTGCGAGATCGAGATAGAGATACGCAATGTCGTCCACCGTCCCGAACCAATCGGGCAACGAGGATTCGCCGAAACCCGGATGATGCGGCGCGATCACGCGGCAGCGTTGCGACAACAGATCCAGCCATGGGCGGCGCGGCTGCAGCCCCTCCTCGGCGTGAAGGAACAATACCGGGCGTCCCTCGCCGCGTTCTTCGATGTCCAGGGTGACGCCGGAGACGCTGATCGTTCCCATGTCCGCCTCGCTGCCGGGTTTGCTACCGGTGAGTATGACACCGATCCTCGCAACCGACGCAATGCTGCACTGCAACAAGGTCGGGTATTCCTTGGGGCATAAGGCTTCCAAGTGGAGCGGGTTGGAGAGTCTTAGATCGAGTAAGCCGATGCCGGACGGAGCCATTGCATTCGAACGCCATTTGCCCGCGCGATCGGGCGCGGGCGGCAGTGGGCGGGATGCCGGTGCAGTTGCCGCAACACCGGCGGATTTCACCCGCGGCAGTATCGATCTCAATTTGTTGATCGTGTTCGATGCGGTCATGCAAACGCGCAACCTGACACGCGCGGGGCGTCGCCTGGGACTCAGCCAACCGGCGACCAGTCATGCACTCGCGCGCCTGCGTGCCGTGCTGCACGATGAATTGTTCGTGCGGGCGCCGGAGGGAATGCAACCCACGCCGCGCGCGCTGGAGATGGCGGGGCCGGTGCGCGAGGCCTTGCGGATGCTAAGCGCTACTTTGGAGCCTGAAGCTTTCGATCCTGCCCATTCCAGCCGGCAATTCACCTTGGCGATGAACAATCATGCAGAGCGGGCGATCGGCCCGACTCTGCTGCGTCGCGTTGCTGGCGTCGCACCGGGAGTCACGTTGGATATCCGTCCCGTGGGCGGCGCCGACGTGCTGGATTTGCTCGATGGCGACGGGGTGGATCTTGCGGTGGCGATGCTGACCGATGGTGGCGAACGCTTCAAATGCACCCGGGTCATGCAGGACGATTACGTTGCAGTTCTGGACCGCGGCCATCCTGCGGCGGCAGAACCGGCGCTGTCGATCGAACGTTTCGCCACCCTCCCGCATGTGGTCATCAGCTCGTTGGACGACGATACCGGTTTTGTCGATGAGGCGCTGGGTCGGCATGGTTTTGTCCGCCGGATCGCCGCGCGCGTTCCGTTCCTGTCGATCGTGCTGGTGCTGGTCGGCTCCGACATGTTGGTGGTGATGCCTCGCCGGGTGGCGATGGATCTCCGCGTGATCTGCCCGGTAGTGGTGAAGGAATTGCCATTTCCCTCGCCGCAGATCAGCCTGTCGATGATCTGGCACCGCCGGGTCGACAACCAGCCGGCGAATCGTTGGCTGCGGGACATGGTGCGCGCGTCGGCCGCCGGGCGCTAGGCGTTCCCTGCGGGGCGCCAAATGTTCCGTTACAATGCGGCGCCGGCGTCAATCCAAGGCAACCGCCACTGTTCTGCCTGCGTTTGGACGCAATATTCGGCAATGAGGCGCACGATGCTTCGCGTCTGCCGCGGCTCTGTATGTTCTTTTGTGGCGACGCATTGAAGCGAGGGAGGGTTTGACATGTTGAAGCAGGCTCCCGGGCTGATGGGTCGTCGCGATTTGCTCGCGCTTGGCTCGGCGGCGTTCGCCGTATCCGCACTGGTGGGGAAACAAGCGCACGCCCAACCGGCTGGTGGCCGCGGCGGGCCGATTGCGCCCATCCAGCGGCTCAATGACGCGTTGCTGACGGC
This sequence comes from Acetobacteraceae bacterium, assembly GCA_035523995.1. Taxonomy (GTDB): domain Bacteria; phylum Pseudomonadota; class Alphaproteobacteria; order Acetobacterales; family Acetobacteraceae; genus JASHVB01. The sequence goes on from DATKPQ010000103.1 coordinate 13,151, forward strand.
GATGCGAGAGGGGCAGCAAACCCCGTTCCCGCAACGCTATAAACAGTTGGATCCGATCATCGCCCAGACGTTCGATCTGCCGGTGATCCTCGCGGAGTCGATCGGCCTGGCGTGGTCGAGCCTGCCATCGGAGCAGAAGGCGGACCTGCTTGCGGCGTTCCGCCGCTACACGGTGTCCAGCTATGCTGCGAACTTCAACAACTTCTCCGGCCAGAGGTTCGAGATTTCGCCGCCGCCGCGCCGTCTCACGAGTAATGAAGTGATCGTGGATACCAAGATCATTCCCGTGCAAGGTTCACCAAACACGCTCGACTACGTCATGCGGTCCGAGAGTGGCGGTTGGCTGGTGACCGACGTGTTGGCCGACGGGTCGATCAGCCGCGTCGCGGTGCAACGTTCCGACTTCAACCAGTTGTTGTTGGACGGCGGCGTTCCGGCGCTCGTGGCCGGGCTGCGGCACAAGATTGCGGACCTGTCCGGCGGCATGATGGCGTGACGGCCGGCGGCTATGTCCGCTCGATGACCTCCATCTGCGCGCCGTCCGGGCATTCCACGAAACAGACATGGCGCCCATTGTTCGGCGGCAGCTCCTCCAGGATGCGCACGCCGTTCTGCCGCAACTGCGCCAGCGTTCTCGCGTAGTCGTTGGTCTCTACTGCGATGTGCTCTATGCCGTAATGTTGTTCGTGGTTCTGGCTGGAGATCAGTGTGGTGATATTGAGCTGCAGCCCGTGCAGGTCTGCCTGAAAACCGCGGCCGGGAATCTCGGCCTTCAGCGTGGCGCCGAAATTGTCGATGTAGAACTGCAAGGTCCGCTGCGGATCGTGCGTCTTGATGTGCACGTGCTGGATGGCGGCGATGGTCATGGTGGTTCCTCCCAAGGCATGACGTTTGGCGCGCTCCTTCCGCGGTAACGGCGGCCTGGCCCGGCAAAGGACCGCGCCGCTACCCCTCGGGGCGCCAGACCGCGATAATGCGGCAGGGCAGGGGAGGGGACAATCATGCAAACCAACGTTGACCACATCGCCACCAGCCATGTCGGCAGCCTGCCGCGACCCGATGGCTTGCTCGCGGCGTACCATGCGCTGGAAGCAGGCGAACCGCTGAAAGAGCAGGTATTTCGCCAGACCCTGCGCGACGCGGTCGCGGCCGTAGTGCGGCGCCAGCACGATATCGGCATCGACATTCCCGGCGACGGTGAGTTCGGCAAGCCTATGGGCCAGCGCGTCCAGTACGGTTCGTGGTGGCGATATTCGTGGCAACGCCTCGGGGGATTGCAGATCAACGACACACCCGGCGCGTATGACACAGCACCGCGGCGTTCCGCGCCCGGAGCGATCGTGCTCACGACCTTTGCGGATCGCCGCGACCGTAGCCGTTTCGCCGAGGCCTATGCCGATCCGGACTCCGGCATCACCACCGGCCCGCGTCCTCCTGCGCCGGTGTGCGTCGGGCCGATCACGTATACGGGCCACGATGCGGTGCAGGCAGATATTGCGAATTTCAAGGCGGCCATGCAGGCAGCCGGCGTCACGCAGGGCTTCATGAGTGCGGTTGCGCCCGGCAGCGCCTCGCGCATCGGCAACACGTACTACAAGACCGTGGAGGAATTGCTCTACGCCTGCGCCGATGCGATGCGCGAGGAATACAAGGCCATCGTGGAGGCGGGGCTGGACCTGCAAATCGACGATCCAGCGATCGCAGAGAACTGGGACATGGTCAATCCCGAACCCAGCGTGGAAGACTACCGCACGTTCGCCATGCAGCGTGTGGCGGCGCTGAACCATGCGATCCGCGGCCTGCCACCGGAACGCATCCGGTTCCATCTCTGTTGGGGAAGCTGGCATGGGCCGCACATGACCGACATTCCTATGCGCGACATCGTCGGCGTAATGCTGGCGATCGATGCCGGCGCTTATTCGTTCGAGGCGGGCAATGTGCGTCACGAGCATGAATGGAAGGTTTGGCAGGACGTGAAACTGCCCGGCGGCAAGCTGATCCTGCCGGGCGTGGTCAGCCACGCGACCAACGTGGTGGAACATCCCGAACTGGTCGCCGAGCGCGTCCTGCGGTTCGCGCGCGTGGTCGGGCGGGAACGTGTGATCGCCTCGACCGATTGCGGCCTGGGTGGACGCGTGCATCCACAGATCGCCTGGGCGAAGCTGGAGGCGCTGGTGCAAGGCGCCGCCCTGGCCAGCAAGGACCTGTGGCGTTGAGCGATCATTCAACGCAGACAGATCTTACGGGCGGGAGGCACCCCATGCTGTACAGCACCGATCGTATCCTGACGACCCATGCTGGCTCATTGCCGCGTCCGCCGGATGTGCGGGACATGGTCGCAGCCAGGGCGAATGGCGCGCCCTACGATGCTGCCATGTACGAAGAACGGCTGCGCTCCGCCGTGGCGGAGGTCGTGCGCCGCCAGGTGGACTGCGGCATTGACTGTGTCAACGACGGCGAATTGTCGAAGACCAATTTCACCGATTACGTGCGATGGCGCATCGCCGGCTACGAGCAGCGCCCGTCCTCCGGCGAGCGGAGGCTCAGCATCACCGCGCGCGACCAGCGGAGATTCCCCGGCTATTTCGAAGCCAATCCGCGGCGCTGGTCGCTGGGGCCGCCGACAATGCCGGTCTGCGTCGAGGCGTTGCGCTACGTCGGTCAGGCGGACCTTGCGCGGGACCTGGCGAATTTCCGTGCGGCGTTGGCGGGGTTCAGCGTAGCAGCCGCCTTCCTGCCGGCGAATACGCCGGGGACCATCGAGCATTGGATGCTGAACGAATACTACAAGGACGATGAGGCGTTCGTGTTCGCCATCGCCGATGTCATGCATGAGGAATACCAGGCCATCGTCGATGCGGGTTTCCTGCTGCAGATTGACGATCCGGACCTTCCCGATGGCTGGAACTGCCTGCCCGACATCACTCTGCCGGAATACCGGCGCTATGCCGCGATGCGGGTCGAGGCACTGAACCACGCGTTACGGGGAATTCCCAAGGAAAAGGTGCGCCTTCACGTTTGCTGGGGCAGCCATCATGGTCCGCACCACGACGACATTCCTTTGCAGGACATCGTCGACCTGATTTTTCGTGTGAACGCCGGCAGCTTCTCGATCGAAGCATCGAATCCCTGCCACGAGCATGAATGGCGCGTATTCGAGACGGTGAAGCTGCCCGAGGGTGCCACGTTGATTCCGGGCGTGGTCGGCCACTGCACGGATTTCATAGAGCACTCGGACCTGGTGGCCGAACGCCTGGTTCGTTACGCGAATCTGGTGGGCCGCGAGAATGTGCTCGCGGGCACCGATTGCGGGCTTGGCACGCGTGTTGGCCATCCGTCGGTCTGTTGGGCGAAGTTCGAAGCCATGGCCGAAGGCGCGCGGCGCGCGAGCAGGGTGCTGTGGGGACGCGGGTGACGCCCGCCATCGGCTGACGCCCGTTACCGGGTTCAGGGAAGCGCGACACAGCCCGTACATGCTGCGGGCTTCGTCGCGCGCCATCGCGCGCCATTGCACGCAAACGCTCAAGCCGCCGGTACTGCTCCTGTTGGCAACAGGTTCGCCTGATAGCCCCTGCGCTTCATGTGCCCCAGCGTCAACTCCACCGGCTGGCCGAGCCACAGCGCATAGATCGTGTGGTCGTCGACCATATCGTTGGTCAGCGGATGTACCAAGATGTCCAGACCCTCGCGGTTCAGCATCAGCCATGGCACCAAGCGCTGGAACTCTTCCGCCTGGAAGATGACATTGAACTGCGAGATCGGGTGTGGACCGATCGGGTCCACGCTGAAGCGCCCTAGTTCAACCGCAAAATTGGCTGCGATCGTGTCACGTAGGCGTTCGGCCGTGGGCTGGGTGGTAGCGTCGAAATAGACGTGGGCGTGATAGCCGGTCACCTCTGGCATGGCATCCTCCTCCCTTCTCGGTCTTTGCCTCGTTGCGTCAACCATAGCAGGGGTGGCCCGCGGCTCCAAAGCCGGCGCGGTGGATGGCCACTCTCTTCCGGCCCCCCGTAACGCAATCGCCACAATTCACGGACGTGACACGCAAACCCATCACGGGGTAAGGGAACGCCATCGCAAGCCCCAAGCCAGACCACGCATGTCCGCCACCATCCATCCTGCGCTGGCTACGGGCCGGCGCTTGCCCAATATCTGGGACCTTGCCGCCGTAATCTGCGTGTTCGGCGCGCTAATTGCGGTGGCCGACGTCGCGCGCAGCACCTTTGCGCCGATCAGCGCACCGGGCGCCACTCATGTCAGTCTGAATCCGATCTATCTGCCCGATTACGCCGTGCGCACCACGCTGCGCATGTTCGCCGCACTGGCGGCGTCTCTGCTGTTCACCTTTACCTATGGCACCGCTGCCGCAAAGAGTCGCCGCGCCGGCCTAGTGCTGATCCCAGTGCTGGACATTCTGCAATCGGTCCCGATCCTCGGTTTCCTCACCTTCACCGTCGTGTTCTTCATGAATCTGTTTCCAGGCCAGGTGATGGGGCTGGAACTGGCATCGATCTTCGCAATCTTCACCAGCCAGGCCTGGAACATGGCATTCAGCATGTTCCAGTCGCTGCGTACGGTTCCCACCGACCTGGTGGAGGCCGCCAACAGTTTCCATCTCAGCGCGTGGCAGCGGTTCTGGCGGTTGGAGGTGCCGTTCGCCGTCCCCGGACTGGTGTGGAACACCATGATGTCGATGTCCGGTGGCTGGTTCTTCGTCGTGGCCTCGGAAGCGGTGTCGGTGGGCAACAACACCTGGACCTTGCCGGGGATCGGATCGTACGTCGCGCTGGCGCTGGAGCAACGGAACATTGTAGCGGTGGTGTGGGCCATCCTGGCGATGCTGGTGGTGATCCTGCTCTACGATCAAATTCTGTTCCGCCCCCTGGTCGCGTGGTCTGCCAAGTTCCGCTTCGAAACCACGGCGGCCGCTACTGCGGTCGATCCCTGGCTGCTGCGCCTGTTGCGGCGCACCCGCTGGTTGGCGACTCTCGGCGAAGTCATTGGCGATGCCGCCGGCGCGCTGGGCGGCCTGCGGCTGTCGCTTGGTAGGCGTCGCTCTGCCGCCATGGCAGGCCGGAGGCCCTCTCGCCTGCTGGATGCAATCTGGTTGGCGGTACTGTTCCTTATCCTCGCCTGGGCGATGGAGCAGGTTGCGAGCTTCGTCGCCGGTAAACTGCACTGGTCCGATCTGCGGGTTGCGGTGGTGCTGGGCACCTTCACCCTGATCCGCGTCGTGGTGCTGATGATTATTGCCAGCCTGATCTGGGTGCCGATCGGCGTCTGGATCGGCCTGCGCCCGCTCTGGGCACGGCGCGTGCAGCCGCTGGCCCAGTTCCTCGCCGCCTTTCCCGCCAACCTGTTGTTCCCGCCCTTCGTCCTGGCGATCGTCTATTTCAAACTTAACCCGGACATCTGGCTGACGCCGCTGATGGTCCTGGGCACCCAATGGTACATCCTGTTCAATGTCATAGCCGGTGCTGCCGCCTATCCCGGCGATCTGCGCGAGGCAGCTGACAATTTCCACGTCGGCGGCCTGCTGTGGTGGCGCAAGGTGATCCTGCCAGGCATTTTCCCGTACTTTGTCACCGGCGCGATCACCGCATCGGGCGGTTCGTGGAACGCGGCGATCGTCGCTGAGGTCGCTTCCTGGGGAAATACGAAACTCCAAGCCCACGGCCTTGGTGCGTATATCGCGGACGCAACGGATAAGGGCGACATGGCCCGCGTGGTGCTGGGCGTGGTGGTGATGTCCGCCTTCGTCGTCTTGTTCAACCGATTGCTTTGGCGCCCGCTGTATGCCTATTCGCAACGCCGTCTGACGCTGGGTTGAGGAGACTCTGCATGGATGCTGCCGTCGCCGCCCAAACCTCTGCCGCGTTGCTGGAAGTGCGCAACTGCCGGCAGGCGTACCACAAGGACGCCAGCGCCGATCTGGTGGTGCTGGAGGATGTCAACCTGACCCTGCGCGAAGGCGAGATGGTCGCGCTGCTGGGCCGCTCCGGGTCCGGTAAATCCACGCTGCTGCGCATCGTCTCCGGCCTGCTGCAACCGACTTCCGGCGAGGTGCTGTGGTGCGGGCGCCAGATCTCCGGTCCGGCCGATGGCGTGGCGATGGTGTTCCAGAGCTTTGCCCTGTTTCCCTGGCTGACGGTGCGGGAGAATGTCGAACTTGGCCTGGAAGCGCGCGGTGTGCACAGGGCCGAACGCGAGAAGCGCGCCGAGGAAGCAATCGACCTGATCGGCCTGGGCGGATTCGAAAACGCCTATCCGAAGGAACTGTCCGGCGGCATGCGCCAGCGCGTGGGGCTGGCGCGGGCATTGGTGGTGCACCCCGACCTGCTGCTGATGGACGAGCCGTTCAGCGCGCTGGACGTACTGACCGCGGAAACGCTGCGCACCGACCTGATCGACCTGTGGGTGGAAGGCCGGCTGCCGCTGAAATCGGTGCTGATGGTGACCCATAACATCGAGGAGGCGGTGCTGATGTGCGACCGCATCCTGGTGTTTTCTTCGAATCCTGGCAGGGTCGCAAGCGAGCTGCCGGTGAACCTGCCGCATCCGCGCAACCGCCTGGACCCGGTGTTCCGCCAGTTGGTGGACGACATCTATGCCTTGATGACCCGGCGCGCGCCCCCGGGCCCGCGTGCGCCGGCGGCACCGGTGGCCACCATCGGCACGCCGCTGCAGCGGGTCGGCACCAACCTGATGTCGGGCATGATGGAGACTCTGGCCGGCCCGCCGTACAACGGTCGCGCCGACCTGCCGGCGTTGGCGGCTTCTCTGCAATACGAGGTCGATGAGCTGCTGCCTCTGGGCGAGGCGCTGCAGATGCTGCATTTCGCCGTGCTGGAGGAGGGCGATATTTCGCTGACCGATGATGGGCGGAAATTTGTTGCCGCCGATACCGAGGAGCGCAAGCAGAGCTTCGGCGCCGCGCTGCGTGCACACGTGCCGATCATCAACATGATTCGGCAGGTGCTGGACCAGCGGTGGAACCATCGAGCGTCGGCTGAGCGGTTCCGCGATGAGCTGGAGGACCACATGTCGCCCGACTACGCCGAAGACACGCTGCGCGCGGCGATCGGTTGGGGGCGGTATGCGGAATTGTTCTCCTACGATGAGGAGGCGGGTCAGTTCAGCTTGGAGGAAGCGGAGTAGGCGTCGTCAAGGGACGTTGCGCTACCTCGATACTTATAACATTGCGAGTTGACCCCCGGCCGGCGCGGTCGACTCGAAAAAAGTCCCGCCTCCCCTTGTGGCACGGGGAGGGGGGTTCATCTATCGGCTTGCTACCGATGGTTGCGCGATCTGGACGCCTACTTTCAACAACGGGAAACATTCGGTAGAATTGGCGTGACGGTGGGAGGAACGAAATGGCCGTGACGGCTGGCGAAGACACTCGCGCAAAACCGAGCGACAGCCGGACACGCCGATCGCACCGGCTGAGCCTGGCGATTATCAGCGCGACACATGCGGAGCAACATGCCGTCGTGGCGATTCAGCCGCTGATTTTTCCCTATGTGATGGCTGCCCTCGGCTTCGACTACGCAACGCTGGGGCTGCTGCTTGGGGTAGCCAATCTGGTCAACGGTGTGGCGCAGGGGATGCATGCCTGGACCAGCCGTTATCTGCGCCGGCGCACCATCATTGGTCTCGGCAGCATCGGCATGGGGTTGTCGCTCGGATGCATGGCTCTGGCGCAGAGTTTTGCTCAGTTTGGCGGCGCGATGATATTCGGGCGCCTTGCGAGCAGTGCGCAGCACCCGTTGGCCAATTCGCTGATGTCGGATTGGTATGAGCCGCAGCAGCGGGGACGCGCTTTTTCGATTCATTTTTCCGGCGGCAATGTCGGCAGCGTGATCACGCCGATCATCGCCGGCTTCCTGATTGTGCGGTTCGGCTGGCAGGTGTCGCTCTACGCCCTGATGCTGCCGGGGCTGGTGTTTGGATTGCTCGCGGCGTTTTTTGTCACGGATGAGCGCCAGTCGGTTCGGGTTGCGACGGTGGGCGCGAAACACTCGAGAGATCGGCTCGATTATCTGGCGCCGTTGCGCGACAGCGGCATCCGGCTGGTGATCCTGGCGTGTGCGGTTGCCGCCGGCGGCCGCGGCCTGGGGATTGTGATGGTCTATGTGCCGCTGTATCTGTCTCAGGGGCTGCATTACAGCATGCTGTCCACGAGCATTCTCTTCACCATCATGATGGTGGGCAGCGTGATCGGGCCGATCCTGGCGGGCCACCTGTCCGATCGGTTCGGGCGCAAGCCGCTGATCGTCTTGTCGCTGATGGGGGCCTCGGTGGCCACCGTTATGCTGATCCTGGCGGGCCGCACGCTGCCGGGCGTGGTCGTGGGACTGATTGTGCTCGGATTGACCGTGTATAACGAAAGCCCGCTGATGCAGGCGTTCCTTTCGGATCACGCCAAGCGCGAGAACCGTGACGCCGCTTTCGCGGTGTTTTATGTGCTGACCTACGCCGCCGGTGCCGCATGGTCTGCGGTGCTGGGCCTGCTGGTCAATCGCTTCGGTTTCGAGGCGGCGTTTGTGACGATGATTGTGTCGTATTTTCTGGCGTCGTTCGTGACCCTAATGATCAAGGCGCCGGGGACGGTGCCTGATCCGGCGGTTTCGGTGAGCCCCGCCTAGCCGTCCAGAATCAGAGAAGCGCGGCACTGCCCGCGCCCTGTCGTTGCGAAGAGCGATACGAACGAAGGTGGTGCAGTCGCACGCATTTTCCGTGCGCTTTTTCGCGGGAGACTGCTTCATCGCCGCGCTACTCGCAATGACAGTACGCAGTCGAGCGCACCCTGCCTGATTGTGAAGTCCTGCTTCATAGCCCGTCAACATTATCGCAAATAGTAGCCCGCGGATGGCGGCCTTACATCCGGATTGAAATCAGCAGGACCGCTGATGGCGGAGCCCAATCTTTGCGACATCATCGGTTATCCCAAGAACAAGAGCGACCGTCGCAATGCGAGAAACCAGACCGATGCAAGCAATCCGTCACGTCGTCTTGGTGTTATTCTAACCATAACAGATGCAACTTCCGTGGCCAATCCCACGCCGCGGCGATGAGTAAGTCACGGCGTAACTCCAACCTTGACAGGAGGCCAAATGTCGACGGCAACCATCTTCCAGATACAGCTCGTCCTGGGTTATGTCCCATGGCTGCTTTGCTTCAGCGCTTATGTCTGGCCCAAGCTCAAGTCGATGGACCAGGCCCAGGCGCAACGCGCCATCGCGACGCTGCACAGCTTCCGATTCTTCGGGCTGGTCTTCATTGTTCCGGGCATCGTCGGCGCCAATCTGCCGCTCGGCTTCGCCACGTTCGCCGCTTACGGCGATTTTGCGACCGGGGTGCTGGCCATGTTGGCGCTTCTGACGGCAAGGGTGCGGCAGCTCTTTTGGCCATTGGTCGCGGCCTTCAATCTTGTGGGAGCAGCGGACCTTATTGTGGACTATTATCACGGCATCCAGGTCGGTCTTCCTGCACTGGCAGGGCAGTTGGGTGCCGCTTACATCGTTCCGGTCATCTACGTGCCTGCGCTGATGATCACGCATTGCGTTGCGTTCTATCTGCTGGCGCGTCCTCGTCGCAAGACGGCTCAGGCTGTCGCCTTGTTCGCCGATCCGGCGCGAGGCGTGGGATAGGGCTGGTGGCTGGGAACGCGACTCCGCTTTCCCCGACGTGACGCCAGGGGCACAATCCTGGCGTCAGCGGAGGGAAACGATGTCGCAGACCACCTGCATCCGGAACGCCGCCTGGATCATCGCCTGGGACGCGGGGGCGGGCGAGCACATTTATCTGCGCAATGCCGACCTCGCTTTTCGCGGCAATACCATCGTGCATGTCGGCAAGAACTATCAAGGCGAGGCCGACGTCACGATCGATGGCCGCGACCTGATGCTGATCCCGGGCCTGGTGGATATCCATTCCCATCCCAGCACCGAGCCGTTCTTCCGTGGCATTCGCGAGGAACATGGCGTGCCGGCGATGTTCATGTCCGGTTTGTATGAACGCTCCTTCGCGTTTCGCACCGATGCGGACGGCCGCCGAGCCGGCAAGGCGGTGGCTTATTGCGAGATGCTGCGCACCGGCATCACCTCCGTCGCCGATCTGTCCGGCAATGACCCGGGTTGGATCGATCTGGCGGCGCAGAGCGGGCTGCGGGTGTTCCTGGCTCCCGGGTATGCGTCCGCGCGCTGGCACCTGGAGAACGAATGGCAGCTTAAATACGTTTGGGACGAAGCAGCGGGACGGCGCGGCTTCGGTGACGCGCTGACGCTGATCGAGCAAGCAGGGCGGCATCCCAGCAGGCGGTTGTCTGGCATCGTATTTCCGGCGCAGATCGATACCTGCACCGAGGCGTTGCTGCGGGAGAGCTGGGAGGCAGCGCAGGCGCAGGACCTGCCGTTCACCACGCATTGCGCGCAGAGCGTCAACGAGTTCAACGAAATGGTCAGCCGGCATGGCAAGACGCCGATCCGTTGGGCGAACGACATCGGCATCCTTGGTCTGCGATGCATTCTTGGTCATGCAATTTTTATCGACGAGCATTCGTGGACGAATTGGCACACGCGGGACGATTTGCGGTTGCTGGCGGAGACGGGGACGTCGGTCGCGCATTGTCCTTCGCCGTTCGCGCGCTATGGCCACATGCTGGAAGACTTCGGGCGTTATCGGCGGGCGGGTGTGAACATTGGGCTCGGGACGGATGTGGCGCCGCATAACCTGATCGAGGAGATGCGGCTGGCGGCGATCCTGGCGCGGGTAGCGGCGCGCGACATTAACACCACCAGCACCGCGGCGATTTTTCATGCCGCGACGGTGGGTGGGGCAACGGCGCTGGGGCGCGACGATATCGGCCGGTTGGCACCGGCCGCGCGCGCCGATCTGGTGCTGGTGGATTTGACCAACCCGTTCATGCTGCCGGCGCGCGATCCGCTGCGCTCGTTGGTTTACACCGCGGCGGATCGGGCGGTGCGCAACGTTTTTGTCGATGGAGAGAAGGTGGTGGAAGACGGGCGTGTGCTGACGTTGGATCATGCGGAGGCGTTGGGTCTGCTGGCGGACGCGCAGGCGCGGATGATGGCGGACACGCCGCGGCACGATTGGGCAAAGCGAAGGGCGGAGGAGATCGTGCCGTTGAGTTTGGCGGTGGGGGAGTAGAAGGTTGCGTACCGACCCGATCACCCTCACCCTCGTCGCCTTCGGCGTCTCGCCCTTTCCCCCGCTGCGTGAATAGCGCAGCGCTGGAGGGGTTAACATGTAGGAGCCTCGATGAATCTTCCTGCCATCTCCCTCGTAGCCGTGCCTGGCCGCAGACGGCTGACCATCGAAATCGCGCAAGAGATCGAACGCCGAGGATTTGCCGGCATCTATTCGCCGTCGATATTCGGCAACATGTCGCTGTGCGAGGCGTTGGCGTGGAATACCAAGACCATCCCGTTCGGCACGGCCATCGCCCCGATCTACGCGCGCACCGTTGGTGATTTCGCGCAAAGCGCTGCGTTCATGCACGAGATTTCCGGCGGGCGCTTCAGCCTGGGCATTGGTGTGGCGCACGGTCCGAGCCATGTGCGCATGGGCGTCATGCCGGGTAAGCCGCTGGGCGATACGCGCAGCTTCGTCGAGCGATTCCGGGCACAGGAAGGGCTCGGCGCGCTGCCGCCGATTATTATTGCGGCGCTGCGCAAGAGAATGGTGGCGCTGGCGGGAGAGATCAGCCAGGGGGTGGTGTTCGCCAATGCCTCGCTGTCGCACATGGCGGAGTCATTGTCCGCGCTGCCGGGGGCAATGCGCAACGCACCCGATTTCTTCATCGGCAACATGCTGCCGACCTGCATCAACGACGATATCGATGCCGCGAAGGCCGTCTGCCGTCGCGCGCTGATCAATTACGCCTTCCTGCCGAACTATCGGAACTACTGGAAGGAAGCAGGCTACGTCGAGGAAATGAACGCAATCGAGCGCTTCATCGCCGAAAACCGGCCGCGCGAGGATGTGACGCGGCTTTTTACTGATAAATGGCTGGCGGACAATACGTTGTTCGGTCCCGCGGCACGGGTGCGGGATGGCGTGGAGGCGTGGCAGACCGCCGGCGTGCGCACGCCTGTCATTGTTCCGTCATCCGCGGCGGGCAATCAACTGAAGGCGCTGGAGGAGATCTTCGCGGCATTCGCATAGCGGGCGCGGGGCGACGCGGACGAAAATCCAATTTACATCCACAGCTCCGCACCCTATAAGACACAGCATGTCGTGTCTAACGAAGCGTACGGTCCATATGAACAAGCGCCCCGCCGGGGTGCCTTGGGCGTGCGCGTGTTGAAACCAGCGACATAGCGAACCCCCAAGGCCCCGCCGGTCACCGACGGGGCCTTCGCTTTTCTGGCACCCGTCTCCCGGCTCCATCACGGAGACGAGTCCACATGAGCCTGAACCAGCCTTCCGTTGCCATCGTCGGTGCCACCGGAGCAGTGGGCGCGGAACTTTTGCTGTGCCTGGAGCAACGGAATTTCCCGTTGTCATGCCTTCGCTTGCTGGCATCGGCGCGATCCGCAGGGCGCTGCCTTTGCTTTCGCGGCGATGCCATCAGGGTGGAAGAATTGAAAGACGCGACCTTGTCCGGCATCGATATCGCATTGTTCTCCGCTGGCAGCGATGTCTCGCGCCGGTTCGCACCCGTTGCCGTGGAGCGAGGCGCGGTTGTTGTCGACAATTCCTCGGCCTTTCGCATGGAACCTGATGTCCCACTGGTCGTGCCCGAGGTGAACGCGGATGCCATCGCCGCGCATCGCGGCATCATTGCGAACCCCAACTGCGTCGCCGTCGTCGCGGTTATGGCGTTGTGGCCGCTGCACCGGCGCTGCCGCATCCGCCGGGTGATTGCTGCCACCTATCAGGCCGCGTCCGGCGCAGGGGCGGCGGCGATGACGGAATTGCGCGAGTCCACCGCTGCGTTTCTCGCCGGCCATAACTACGCCAACCGCATCCTGGCCCATCCCTACGCCTTCAATCTGTTCTCGCACGATACTGCCGTTGACCCGTCTACCGGCTATAACCAGGAAGAAACCAAGGTGATGCAGGAGATGCGCAAGATCATGCAGGACGAGGCCCTGCGCATCGGGGTAACGTGTATCCGCGTCCCCGTCCTGCGTGCGCATTCGATCGCTCTGACAGTGGAATTCAGCGCGCCCGTGTCGGCGGCTGAAGCGCGCGACGTATTGTCGTGTGCGCCGGGGGTAAGGCTGGTCGATGACGTGCAGCACAATCATTTCCCTATGCCGGTCGAGGCGTCGGGCAAGGACGATATCCTGGTTGGCCGCATCCGACAGGATGTCAGCGATCCGTCTGGGCATTCGATTGTACTGTTCGTTGCTGGCGATCAGTTGCGAAAGGGGGCGGCGCTGAATGCGGTGCAGATTGCCGAGAAGTTGCTGGGGTAGGGCGCCTGACGTTGCGGTCTCGCATTCATATCATTGTGAAGAACGAAGTGACGAAGCAATCTCGGGCGAGCAGTGCGCAAATGGCTGGTGCGCTCTTTCGAAGGGGATTGCTTCGTCGCTTCGCCTCTAGCAAGAACGTTCCCGTCATGGCCGGGCTCGACCGGGCCATCTTCCCCAACTGATCGGGCGCGCACAGAACGCGTCCCGATCGATGATGCGCAGATGGCCGGGTCAAGCCCGGCCATGACGAAAAACGTGTGGCGCGCCGCATTTTCATCCAACCGCGGGTCGGCCCGTCCGGCCGGTGGCAACTTACAATGACAGAAGTACGCCCTGGCAATGAGCGACGGAGACGTCGCTTCTGACCGTGTCAACCGGCAGCTCTGGCCGAATCAACCAGCCGCGAGCCCCAAGACTTCGCGCACAGTCGGCTGCGCATCCATGCCACGGATCGCCGCGATCAGCGCCTGCGTGCGCGTCGCACCCAGGATTTGCTCGACCAGTGCGGCGAACTTTGCCTCCAGCCGCGCGCCCTGCGCTGCAACGTCCGTCATCGGCACGCCTGAATCATGCCGGGCCGTCACGCGCCGTCCGTCGGTCAGCAGCACCTCCAGTTCCGCCAGCGTATTCGGCATATCGCGGCGGAATTCGAATTCCAGCTTGTCGCGCAACGTTACCAGCGTCGGATCGGCGGTGGTGGTTTCCGAATAACTGGACATCCGGCCGGTATCCACGCCGGCCAGTCCCATCGCCGTGGTCAGCCGGAGGGAAAACTTCGCTTCCAGTCCGGTGCGCGGGGCAGGGATGTTGCAGATGCGGTCGCTCGCCTCGTCGATCCGCAGCCGGATGCGTTCCACCTGTGCGGGCGTCACACTGTATTGCTCGCGCAGCTTCCGCGCGGCCTCGATTGGAGCGTGCGTCATGTAGCAGGCGGCGTGGTATTTGAAGAGATTGTTGCGGATATGCCAGCCGTTCGGCGGCGTTTCCATCCCGCGTTCCGGATGAAAGTCGGGGCTGTGCGTGCGAGCAAAACCCTGCGCGCATTCCAAAACGTCGGCCCGGCTGGTGAAACCGCGTGCCGCCAGCCTCGCCGCAAGCAAGCCATGGTACGAAGCCTTGCCGGCGTGCAGCGGCTTACACATCGTACCGAACATCGACTTCAGACCCGTCGCCTGCGTGCCGGCAATTCCCAGCGCCAGAGCGAACTTGTCGCCGTCAAGTCCGAGCAAATGCGCACAGGCCGCGGCAGCGCCGAAGCTGCCGACCGTCGCGGTGGCGTGGAAGCCGAGCATGTCATAGTGCCCCGGCGCGATCACGCGCCCGATCCGGCATTGCAGTTCGTACCCGGCGACGAACGCCGTCAGCGCGTCAGCGCCACTCGCGCCACGCGTTTCGGCCAGCGCGAGCAAGCCAGGCAGGATCGCCACCGAGGGATGGCCCGGCATCGCGAGGTTCACGTCGTCGAAATCCAGCGCGTGCGACGCGGCGCCGTTCACCAGCGCCGCGGACAGTGCCGGCAGCTTCGCCCCGCGCGCCACCACGGTCGCCGCGGCAATGCCGCCTTGCTCCCGCATCTCGTCCAGCAGAATGGTGGTGAGGTCGTCGTGGGCGCCGGCGACAGCGCAGGCCAGGTAGTCCAGGACGCATTGCCGCGCCCAGGCACGCACGTCCTCGGGCAACGAGGCGTAGGTAAGGGTGCGGGCTTGCTCGGCCAGCGTACGGGTGAGGGCAGAGGGGGCGATGTAGGTCATCCGGGGTCTCCCAAATGGCTCCTGCCGATCGGATCAGCGTCGTGGGAAAGGATAGCAGTGGGCCGCACTACCTGGAACGGGCCGACACCTGCGCCATCGAAGACGGCGCCTCCACGATTGGCTGATATCGCTGGTTCAACCTCGATCGGGGCGCCGCGTTAACCCTCGCTTCATAGTTCCCGCGTTACTCTCCCCACATGGACTCGACTCAGATCGGTCTGTTCTCGCTGGCGGAGCGTCGGTTGGCCTGGGCCGACCAGCGTCAGTCCGTGCTCGCGCAAAATATTGCCAACGCCGCCACACCCAAGTTCGAGCCGAGCGACCTGCCGTCCTTCGCCAGCACGCTCGACAGTTTCGGGCGCCTGGCACTGGTTCAAACCCAGCCGAACGATCTCCCTGGACCGACAGGCAACGCGACACCGGCCGTCGTGGAAGCGAACGCGCACGGGCCGGACGGCAATGGCGTGGCGCTCGATACCGAGCTGATGAAGGTGGCGGACACGCAGACCACGCAGTCCCTCGTCACCACGATCTACAAGAAGTACCTGACCATGTTCGGTGAAGCGCTCGGCCATTCTTCATCGTCGTGAGGCAGCAATGGATATCGACAAGGCCCTGAACATTTCCGCCGCCGGCATGGACGCTCAAACCATGCGCCTGCGGGTGATCGCGGAGAACCTGGCCAACCAGGATACGACCGGCTCTT
This sequence comes from Acetobacteraceae bacterium, assembly GCA_035523995.1. Classification (GTDB taxonomy): domain Bacteria; phylum Pseudomonadota; class Alphaproteobacteria; order Acetobacterales; family Acetobacteraceae; genus JASHVB01. The sequence continues at coordinate 29,053 of DATKPQ010000103.1, forward strand.
CGTCCGGCGCCGATGCCTATCGCCGCAAGACCATCACGTTCGAGGATCGCGTCGATGCCGCGACCGGCGAGACCACTGTACAGGTCAAGCAGATCGGCCAGGACAAGTCGCAGCAAACGCTGCGCTATGACCCGTCCAATCCGGCGGCCAACGCGGACGGCTATGTGAAGGTGCCCAACGTCAACAGCTTCATCGAGATCATGGACATGCGCGAGGCGGAACGCACCTACAGCGCCAACCTGTCGGTGCTGCAGGCGACGCGAACCATGCTGGACCGCACGATCGAGATGCTGAAATGAGCGACCTGACCAGCGGTAATATCCCGACCATCCGTATCACACCTGGCGATGCGGCGAATGCCTATGCCCGCGTGGATAGCGGCAATGTCGGCGGCGGCGTCGCCGAAAGCTTCGGGTCGGTGCTGCAAAACGCGGTGAATGGGGCGATCGAGACCGGGCACACCGCGGAGACTCAGTCGATGCAGGCCATCGCGGGCACGGGCAACCTTACCGATGTCGTCACGGCTCTTTCGCGTGCGGAGCTGGCCTTGCAGACCGCCACCGCGATCCGCGATCGGGTCGTGCAGGCGTATCAGGACATCATGAAGATGCCGATATGAGGGATGGATGCTCTGAAACCTCTCCCGGCTGGGGCGGGGTTGAGCCGCGACGCGGATCAACGCGGCGCGAGGCGCCGGGTGAGGGTGGCCGGGTCGGTACAGTGCTCTCCTTCCTGCAGACCCGATCACCCTCACCCTCGATCCTTTGCATCTCGACCTCTCCCGTTTCGCGGGCGAGGTTAAGGAAATGAACGCTGCCGACATCGCTGCCATCGTCCGTGGCGGCATGCTGGTGGTGCTGAAGATCGGCGGGCCGGTGCTGATCGCGGGCTTGCTTTCCGGCCTGGTCGTGGCCCTGGTGCAGGCTGTTACCCAGATCAACGAAGCCACTCTTTCCTTTATTCCCAAACTGGTGGTGATCGGCCTCGTCCTGGTGTTGCTCGGCCCCTTCATGTTCACCACCCTGTCGAACTACACCCTGATGTTGTTCGACCGCGTGGTCGCAGTCGGCGGATCGTGACTGCCACTCCGGCCGCCTGGCTGGCTGCCCTGCCAGCCTGGAGCTTCGCCTTCATGTTGGTGCTGGCGCGGTTCGGCGCTGCCATGGCGCTGCTGCCCGGTCTCGGTGAGACCGCCGCACCGGCGGTGGTGCGCGCCGGCTTTGCGCTCAGCCTGACTTTGCTGCTGTTACCGGTCATTTTCCCGGCACCGCCGAACGCGCCCCAGGCTGGGCTGGTCGCCGCCGGCATGATCGCAGCCGAGGTCATCACCGGGCTCTGGCTCGGCTGGCTGGCGCGGCTGGTGTGCATCGCCCTTTCGATGACCGGCCAGTTCATTTCCTATTTGCTGGGCATTTCTACCGTGCTGCAGCCGGATCCCGAGCTCGGAGCACAAAGCACTGCGCTCGCCGCTTTGTTCGATATCGTCGGGCCGGTGGTGATCCTGGTCTCCGGCCTTTACACGCTGCCACTGACCGCGCTTGCCGGCAGCTATCGCGTGATCCCAGCCGGGACAGTGCTACCTGTGGCCGACGGTGCCGCGGCCACGGTCTCCGCCGTGGCCCAGTGCTTCGGGCTGGCGCTGCGGCTGGCCTCGCCCTTCCTGCTGGCGTCGATCGTCTGGCACGTGGCAGTCGGCCTGGTCGCACGCATGGTGTCGCGGCTGCAGGTCTATTTCGTCAGCCTGCCGGGCCAGATCGCCGGCGGCCTGCTGCTGCTCGCCATGGTGTTCGGCGGCATTCTCGCCGCATGGCAGGACGCCGCACGCGACGTGTTCGGCGCGCTGCCGGGGAACTGATCGTGGCCGTGGACACCCCACAGCAGGACCGTACCGAAGCCGCCACGCCACGCCGCCTGCAACGCGCCCGCGAAGAAGGCCGGGTACCGGTCTCCCGCGAGGTCCAACTCTTCGGCGGCCTGGCCGCTGTGACGCTCGTGCTGGTCTGGAGTTCCAGCGCCACAGGGCACGATCTGACGGTGCGCCTTGCCGCCTTCCTGGAGCATGCAGATGCAAGGGCATTGGCCGGTCCCGAGGGGTTGGCGCTCGCCTGGACCGCGGCCTGGCACGGCGCGGCGCCCATCATACTGGCGGCGCTGGCGACCGGCGTGGCGGCGGCGCTGCTGCAGACCGGGTTTCTGATCCACGGCGGCGCGCTGCAGCCCGACCTGAGCCGCGTCAGCCCCATTGCCGGCTTCGGTCGCTTATTCTCTCGCGACCATCTGATGGAGGCGCTGAAATCGATCGCGAAAGTGGCCGTGCTCGGCTTCATCTTCTGGCGCGTGCTGGAAGGCGACCTGCCGGACCTGCTGCAATCGCCGCGCTGGGAACCGCAGGTGCTGTTGACGCGGACCCTGACCCCCGTACTGCACCTGTTGTTCGTGGTGCTGGCGCTGCAAGCGGCGATTGCTGCCTACGATGTGTTCTGGGTACGGCTGCGCTACGCCCAGCAATTGCGCATGAGCAAGGAAGACATCCGCGAAGAGCAGCGGGAGACCGAAGGGGACCCGAAGATCAAGGCGCGGATCAAGCAGATCCGCACACAGCGGGCGCGCAGGCGCATGCTGGCGGCGGTGCCGAAAGCGACCGTCGTGGTGACCAACCCGACGCATTACGCAGTCGCGCTTGCCTACGATCGGGCGCGTAACGCGGCGCCGCGCGTGGTCGCCAAGGGTGTGGATTCGCTGGCTGCCCGCATCCGCGAGGTGGCGGCGGCAAACCACGTGCCACTGGTTGCCAATCCGCCGCTGGCGCACGCGCTATACCGGGTGGAACTGGAAACCGAGATTCCGGCCGAGCATTATCAGGCCGTCGCGGAAATCATCGCTTATGTCTGGCGGCTTGGGCAGCGCAGCCGTCCCATTGCGGCGGGCCGCGTGATCTGACTGGCCGTTGCGGCCAGCCAGCACATCCGAGCGCCAGGATGGCTCATACCGGCAACAAGCCGTCGGTCTTGATTTCGTTCATCACGAAGAAGGTGCGAACCTGCCGCACGCCGGGCAAGCCGATGATCCTCTCGCTGTGCAAGCGGTTGAAGGCTGGCAGATCGCGGACGCGGATGCGCAGGAAGTAATCCACCTCGCCGGCTACCAGGACGCATTCCAGTACTTGTTCCATTTCCCGCACGGCTTGCTCGAAGGCGGCGAAACTCTCCGGCGTGGAGCGGTCGAGCACGACACCCACCAGAACCAGCGTGGCGCGGCCGACCGCGTCCGGGTCGAGCATTGCGCGCACCCCGCGGATTACGCCGCGGCGGAACAAGCTTCGCGTGTGGGTCCAGCAGGCGGCGGGGCTGAGCCCGACTTCCCGCGCAAGCGCGGCGTTGGAGAGGCGTCCGTCCCGTTGCAGGGCCCGCAGGATGCGCCGGTCGAGCGGCGTGAGCTCGGCACTGGGTGGATTGCTGGGCATGCAAACATTCTTCGGAGATGATCCCTCCAAGGCGGAGGATATCTGCGGGTCACGAGCACGGACAGTATTTTTCGATGAACCGTCCCGTAGAAACGAAGCACCTCGCGCTGGGAACCGGCTAATGTCGTGATCCTGAGGGATGGCGGCCGCTCTGCATGTCACTGCGAGCGAAGCGAAGCACTCTCGGCCGAGAGAGAGAGAGCGTGCGCTCGCTCGGTGGGGATTGCTTCGCTTCGTTGGCAATGACAGCAGGCGCGATCCGTCAGAGTTGCAACACTAGGAATTGGGCACCTTTACCCGTGCCCGGAGCGACCGATGAGCCTCGATCTCGACCGCAAGTTCCCCCGCCGGCTCCTGGGCTTCTGGCCCTCGCCGGTCCATCCGCTGCCGCGCCTCTCGTCCGAACTTGGGATCGAGGTTTGGGCCAAGCGGGACGACATTGCCTCCGGGCTTGCCTTCGGCGGCAACAAGATCCGCAAGTTGGAATGGTTTGCGGCCGCTGCCTTGGCACAGGGCTGCGACACGCTGGTTTCGATCGGCAACATCCAGTCCAACCACACACGCCAGGTTGCCGCCGTCGCAGCGGTGCTGGGGATGAAGTGCCGCCTGGTGCAGGAGGAATGGACGCGCTGGGACGACCCCGTTTACGACAAGGTCGGCAATATCCTGCTGTCACGCCTGATGGGCGCCGAGACGGTGCTGGAAGGCGCCGGCTATTCCACCGCGGTAAAGGAAACATGGGAACATGCGCTGGAGGCGGTGCGGCGCGAAGGCGGCAAGCCCTATGCAATCCCGGCCGGTGCGTCCGACCACCCGCTCGGGGGGCTCGGTTACGTGCAGTTTGCCGATGAGGTCGCCGCGCAGGAAGCGGCGCAGGGCGTCTTCTTCGACACGGTTGTGACGGCGACGTGCACCGGGTCGACCCAGGCCGGGATGGTGGTGGGGTTCGGCGCCCAGCCGCGCCGGCGGCGGCTGATCGGCATCGATACCGCCGCCAATGCGGCCATGACGCGCGCAGCGGTTACCAAGATCGCCCGGGCGACGGCGGCGCTGGTTGGGCTCAATCGTGACGTCCGGGACGAGGAGATCGAGATCGATCCGCGCTTTGCCGGCCCCGATTACGGATTGCCGGACGAGTTGACGATCGCGGCGATTCGCAAGGCGGCGTCGCTCGAGGCGATGCTGACCGATCCGGTTTACGAGGGAAAGTCCATGGCCGGGCTGATCGCGATGGCGCAGCAGGGCGAGATTCCGAAGGGGACCAGGGTTCTTTACGTGCATCTCGGCGGCGCACCGGCGCTGAATGCGTATTATCGTGCCTTCGCATAGCAGGACCCGCCATTCCTGGCAGTGGTTTCGGCTATGCCGACTCGGCGCCGCCGGGCAATCGTGTGCCGGGTTCGGGGCGTGGTTTCAGGTCGCGGCGGCATGTTCGCAAAAAGTTCTTGCAACCCAAGGCGATAACGAACATAGAGGGAACAAGCTCTTAACGGCGTCCTTAGAATTGGTTGTGGTTGTGTTCTCTCTTGCGCGATGGGGGTGTCCGGATGCAATCTGTGCGCGAGTCAAATGGCGGGAAATCCGCCGCTCGGTTGCAGGTCGTCAAGGCTGAGGAAGCAGGTCGCAGCATGGAAAAGAACAAGGCACTCGACGCCGCAGTGGCCCAGATCGAGCGGGCGTTCGGCAAGGGCTCCATCATGCGCATGGGTGCCCGCGGGACGGATGAGCAGATTGAGGTAATTCCGTCGGGTTCGCTGGGGCTGGATCTGGCGCTGGGCATTGGCGGGCTGCCGCGTGGGCGCATCGTGGAGATCTATGGGCCGGAAAGCTCCGGCAAGACCACGCTGGCGCTGCATGCGATCGCCGAGGCGCAGAAGCGTGGCGGCACCTGCGCGTTCATCGACGCAGAGCATGCGCTGGACCCGACCTATGCGCGCAAGCTGGGCGTGGATGTGGACAATCTGCTGATCAGTCAGCCGGATGCCGGCGAACAAGCGCTGGAAATCTGCGACACGCTGGTGCGGTCGGGTGCGGTGGACGTGGTGGTGGTGGACAGCGTCGCCGCCCTGGTGCCTCGGGCCGAACTGGAAGGCGAGATGGGCGACAGCCACATGGGCCTGCACGCGCGGCTGATGAGCCAGGCGCTGCGGAAACTTACGGGGACGGTGTCGCGCAGCAATACGATGCTGATCTTCCTCAACCAGATCCGCATGAAGATCGGCGTGATGTTCGGCAATCCCGAAACGACCACGGGGGGCAATGCGCTGAAGTTTTATGCGTCGTTGCGGATGGAAATCCGGCGGATCGGCCAGATCAAGGAACGCGACGAGGTGGTGGGCAACCAGACTCGCGTGAAGGTGGTGAAGAACAAGCTGGCGCCGCCGTTCCGGCAGGTGGAATTCGACATCATGTATGGCGAGGGCATCAGCAAGGTAGGCGAATTGATCGACCTCGGTGTGAAGGCCGGCGTGGTGGAGAAGTCCGGCGCCTGGTTCAGCTATGACAGCCAGCGCATCGGGCAGGGGCGGGAGAACGCCAAGCAGTTCCTGCGCGACCATCGCGATGCGGCGGACAAGATCGAGGCGAAGATCCGCGAGCAATCCGGCGTGGTAGCGAATCTGATGCTGGCCTCGGCGGGTGAGGGGGATGAGGCGGAGGACGCTGAGGCGGCGGAGTAACGGTCGGGTCGGGTCGGGTCGCGTCCGGCTCAGGCTGCCCGCAGTGTGAACTCCACGTGGATTGCGTCGTAAGGGAATTCGAGGTTCCCGGTCTCGGTTCGACGTAGCACGCCGGCATTGAGCAATGCGTGTACGTCGCCGTGTACAGTTTTCACGTCGCGACCAACGCGTCTGGCGACCTCACGGAGGCTGATAGCACCTTGCCCCGCAATCACTTTCAGTAGTTCCCAGCGTTTCGCGGTCAGCACCTTCCATAACAGTTCGGGTGTCGCGAAACTGATTCGCGCCGACGCCTCCCGCTTGCCCGTCCTCCAGGTCCGTGCAAAATCCGCCAAAGCGCCCTCGAGCGGCTGCACATCAAGTGTCACGGTTCGCATTGAGCCAGTTCCTCACATCCGCGAAAAAGTCCGCCACCAAACGGTCGGGACCAGTAAAACGATACGGTTGCTCCTGTCCGCTGATGTGGACATGGTTGCCCTTGCCGGCTTCGTTGTCGTAACGCAGCACGCATACGCCGTTGGTAACAAAAGCCAATCGGTACTTGTAGCTGTGCGCGCTGCCCCGCACGGATTGCGGCACTTCCCATAAGACCAGCTCGGCAAACGCCCTTTCAGACATGGCAATGCGGCGGTCGAACAGAAGCCGAGCCTTCATTGTTGGGGATAATGCCAACAGTCCAAACGAACGTCAAGTTGGGACCGGCAACAACTCACCGAGGTCGCGCAGCCATGATGAATTTGCCGCTGTGCCCACCAGCCCCGGTTTGACATCGCCCGTGGCGACGGTATCAGCAGCATCCGCAGCTTGAGCGGCCCCGCAGCAAGGCGGCCAGTGGAGAAACCCCGCAAGTGGTTCAGTTCCCGGCTTATTATCAGATCTCGCGGCAATGGCCGCCCGTTCGGATACGTCTTCGGGATGACCAGCACCGTTTATGGCGCTCGTGGACCGTCACCGGCACTGCGGATCGCCCTTGTCGCTTCGGCGCCCGCGCATGAGCCAAAGAAAACCCAGGCCGCTGTCCGGGACAGCGCGTGTGGCAGCGGATTTCCCTCCCGACCCATTGGGAGGTTTGGCGCTCGCCGATGCCGACCACGAACTGGTCGCGGCAGCCAACGACGTGCTGGCGCGCCACTACAAGCCGTTCTGGCACACGGTCGCTGCCGCGATCCGAGGGCGCGACGGCCGCATCTGGACCGGCCTGCATATCGGCGCCACGGTGGGCCGGCTTTCCGTCTGTGCGGAGGCCGTGGCTTTCGGCCGTGCCCTGCTGGAAGGCGACGGCACCATCGCCTCGGCCGTCGCCGTGCGCCACCCGAAGCCGGAAGAGCAAGACCGCGAATTGGCCGTGGTGGCGCCCTGTGGCGCGTGCCGCGAGATGATCCTGGACCACTACCCGGACGCGCTGGTGATCGTGAAGGACGGCGGGATGCTGGTGAAGCGGCCGGTGCGCCTGCTGCTGCCCTCGCCCTATCGGCGATAAGCGATGCTGCGCGCGAACCGCAAGCCTTCGCCGCGCCGCAACATCCTGCTTGCGGCGCGCGTTGCTATTGTCGTTCTTGCGGCCGGAGGCATCGTGTTCTTCTGGCTGAAGGAACGCCGCGCGGCCCAGGACCTGCGCGTCTCGTTGCATATCCCGATGGCCGCGCCGAGTAATCCTGCCATCACCTACATGTTCCAAAATCGCGGCGGCCAGCTTGTGGCAGTGCAAGGCGTGGGGCTGTTAGTGATTGCGGACAACCCGTCCATCATCAACCAGAGCGACAATATTGACCTGTGCGACAAGGTTGATCCGACAACGCTGATGCCACCCGACCAAATCACTGCGCAAGGCGCCCGGATCGGTGGTGCTCGGCAAAAGCGCGAGGAATATGCGCCGGTTTCCCTGTCGGTGGGCGGTAAGCCGAAGGCGGCCGGCACTGCGATCGACATCGCCGGCGGACAGTCGCTGGCGATCGCGGCGACGTTCAAGACCGATCCGCGGCAAACGCAGGGCACGAGCAATCAGGTGTTCTGCCCCATCATCTGGCTCGACTACGCCGGACAGGGCAGCGCGGCGGTTTGCCAGGGCTTTGCGATAGCAACCAATCCCGGCGGCGTGTCCAATACGATCATGGCGCGGCAGTTCCGCCTGCTTCCGGCAAGCGAGGGTGCGTCGTGCCCGGTCGCCGGGCGCTGAGGCGACGTCGCAGGGTAAGGGCCAGCGGCGCATGGGGTTCCGCTCTTCTTGCGGGCTTGGGCCGCGAAGTGGGCCAAGGGGAGGACGGGCCGGGAGGGCGAGTAGACGTTGTTTACGGCAGCTTCAGGAACCGCTCGCTCAGCAAAGCGAAGAAACCATTCGCGTCCAGCGTCTCCAGCACCGTCGCGTTATGCGGTTCGCCGGTGCGGTTCCAGCGATCGATGACCGTGCGGCCGCGGCTGGGGCCCGGTCCAAGGTCCACGCGCACGCTCACGCCCCGGGTCGAGAACAACTCGGGGCGGATCAGCCAGGCGATGGCGCAGGGGTCGTGGAGGGACGCGCCGCCATGGCCACGCTCGAGCGAGATCGGCACGCTTGCCTGGATATCACAGGCCGTTTGCAGGCAGCGGCCGTGCCCGAGCGCGCGCCAGGCCGCGATGCGCTCCGGCGTCGCCTGTGCCTGCCCTGTCAGTTCCAGGGTGGCAAAGATCACCGGGCGGCCGGTGGCAAGCAGGACGGCCAGCGCCTCCGGATCGTTCAGGGCGTTGAACTCGGCGGCCGGTGTGGCATTGCCCTCGCCCCAGGCGCCGCTCATCAGCACGATCCGCTCCACGTTGGCGAGCAATACCGGCTCGATCATCAAGGCCAGTGCGAGATTGGTGACGGGACCGATGCCGACCAGAGTGACCGGCTGAGGTGCCCTGCGCAGGATGCCGCGGATTGCGTCCGCCGCCACGCCCGGCGCGGGCGTGCCGCCTTGGGGCAGGGCGATGCCGCCCAGCCCATCCGCACCGTGCACGCGCTCCGCGTTGACGAAGGCGCCGAGCAGGGGACGATCCGCGCCGGCATAGACCGGCACGTCGGAACCGGTCAGGGCGGTCAGCGCCAGCGCATTCGCCAGGGTGTATTCCAGCCCGACATTGCCGCCGACGGCTGTAACCGCCAGCACCTCCAGTTCCGGCGATGCCAGAGCCAGGAACAAGGCCAGCGCATCGTCGGTGCCGGGATCGCAGTCGATAATAATGGGGATCGGCACGGCGGTTTCCTTGCCCAGGGTGAGACAGGATGCCACTGTGGATTACGGGTTGGAACCGGGATGGGCACGCAAGAAGCTTCGGGCAGCGTCGATGAGGGCGCGGTGGACGGCTATCGCACGGTCACCGTACCGCTGAACGGCAAGCGGCTGGCGGCGGTGCCGCGTGAGCGGGTGCGGCGCATCCGCGAGCACCTGGTACGCTCGCTGCGCGACCTGCGCACGATGAAGCGTCCGGACCAGAACGCCTCGCCGCTACGGCCGGAGCCGGCAGGATTCGGCGGCGTGGTGGCGCGTGCCGGTTGTACGCTGTGCGCGGGATTCTGCTGCAAGGGTGGCGGCGATCATGCCTATCTCGACGAGCGCGACATGGCGCGGGTTCGCCAGGCGCGCCCTGAGCTGGAGGCGCGTGGCGTGATCCGCCTGTATGTCGAGCGCGTGCCGGCGGAGAGCTACGAAGGTTCCTGTGTGTTCCATGGCCCGCAAGGCTGCACGCTGGAGCGCTCGCTGCGGTCGGACGTGTGCAACAGCTATTTCTGCAACGCGCTGCGGGATTTTGTGGCGACGGCGAAAAGCGCGAACAGCGTCGTGGTGACGGCGAGCGACGGCAAGGCGATGCGAAAATCCGAGGTGCTGCTGCCGTAGCGTGCGTTGCCAAAGAAGTGTGAGTTGGGCGGTTCGTATGGTCGCGACGAGCGGAGCGACGAAGCAGTGTCGTGCTTGGGTCCGTTCGTAAACTGCGTAACCGGGATTGCTTCCGCAGTTCACGCCTTGCGGGGCAGAGCAGTACCCCGCCCGGGCATGGAGCGTCGTGGTGTGCTGCGGCGACTTAACTCTTCCTTAGCCTTGCCGCGCTAATTGGCTGTTCAGCCGCCAACCCAGGGCACGCCATGCTGAAATTCGAATCCGGGCACAAGACACTGGAATACCCGGACATCTCAGACCCATTCTTTGCCGAGCTTCTTCCCAAAATCCGCCCGCATACCCGTACGCTGAACGCGGGCGTCGAGGCAGCCTGGGCATTGTACCAATCCATCGAATACATCGTGTGCAGCGGCATCCCGGGCGACATCGTTGAATGCGGCGTATGGTCCGGCGGTTCAGTATTGCTCGCCGCACACGCACTGCTGCATTTCGGCGATACGTCGCGTCGAATCTACCTCTACGACACCTTCGCCGGCATGCCGAAGCCCGACTTGCTCGATGCGCGTTGGGACGGAATGCCCGCGCTGCCGACCTGGGAACACTACCAGCGTAACGGACGAGCCTGGTGCTTTGGCGGCAACCAGGACCACGTCCGCCAGGTCGTTTGCTCGTCCGGCTATCCCGAAGACATGTTCGTGTTCGTCGCCGGACTGGTGGAAGACACGCTGCCCGGCACGCGTCCCGAAACGATCAGCCTGCTGCGCCTGGACACCGATTTCTTCCGCTCCACCTACCACGAACTGGTGCATCTCTATCCTCTGCTCTCGGCCGGCGGCATCCTGATGATCGACGATTATGGCGCGTTCCAGGGCGCCAGGCTGGCGACCGATCTCTACATCGCCGAGCACCACCCGCCACTGTTCTTGTCCCGTATCGATAGTTCGGTGCGGCTGGCGGTCAAACAGCGGGTCGCTTAATGTCCCGTTTCCTAAATGCGGTGACGTAATTTCCTTTAAAGGTAAGCGAACTTCCTGTACCGTCTGGCAAATCAATATTGGAAATGCAGATGAACGCCAATGAACGCAGATCGTTCCTGCCATTGCGGGGCGCCCAGGGCTGAAGCAACCTCGGTCGAGAGACTGCATCGACGGTCCGGCCGCTTCTCCGAGATCGGTTCGTCGCTGGAGTGCTGGTAATGACAGGATGGGCCGGGCCGTTACTCCGCGGCAATCGCCATCTCCCGCACAGGCGCTGTGAGCCGCGCCAGCAACATTGTCCGCCGTTGCTCGGCCTTCGCGCGGTTCGCCTCCTTCACCGGTCCGAAGCCGCGGATCATATCGGGCAATTCGGCCAGTGCCACCGCCGTATCGAGCGTGTCGGGCCGCAGCCCCGCTGCCGCGACGCACAGGTCTTCGATGTAGGTTTCCCGCAACGCACGTTCAAGTCGGCGCTCGGCGAGCCAGCCGAACGGGTCCAGTCGCGTGCCGCGCAGCGTCTTGCCGTGTCGCAGCACGCGGAACAGTGGCAGCGCCAACCAGCCGGGCACCGCCATTTTGCGCGGACGGCCCGTGGCGGGGTCGGTGCGTGCCAGCAATGGCGGCGACAAATGGAATACCGGCTTCGCACCATAGGCCGCGCCGGCATGCAGGCGCGCCACTTCATATTCGTCCTTGTACGCCATGACGCGGAACAGCCCCTCGGCGGCAGTGCGGGAGAACCGGCCGGGGTGCCCCAACGCTGCTGCCTCGCGGGTCATCACGTCCCGGATCACGTCGCGGTAGCGATCGGCATAGCGTGCGGATTGATACTGCGTGAGGAATGCGGCACGAGCCTGCACCAATTCGTCCAGCGAGCGCGGCTGCGTTTCGGGTTGCGTGACCGGGCCATGAAGAATTTCGTCTGCCAGTTCCGGATGCTCGGCGAGAAGGCGCCCCCAGACGAAGGCGCGCTTGTTCGTCTCGACTTCCGCCCCGTTCAGTTCGATGGCGCGGAGCAAGGCAGCCTGCCCCACCGGCACCAGGCCGCGCTGCCAGGCCAGCCCGAGCAAAAGCGTGTTCATCGCCTGCGCGTTGCCGAAGAGGATTTCCGCGATACGCACGCCGTGCAACCAGACGGATCTGGCCCGGTCGGTGGCACGTTCAATTGTACGGCGGTGCAGAGCTGCATCGATCTTCAGCGACGGGTTCTGCTTGAACGCCGCGGTCGCCACAAGATCGAGATTGCCGATCACGGCTGCTGACTTCGCATTGCGCTCCAGCACGCCGGGCGCGCAGCCCACCGCGAGGTCGGCGGCAATCATCAGATCTGCGGTGCCGAGCGGAATCCGCACCACGTCCAGCTCTGCCGCCGTGTCCGCGATCTGCACATGAGCGACAACGGCGCCGTTCTTTTGCGCCAGACCGGTGAAATCCAACGTACGCACGGCACGTCCTTCGAGGTGCGCCGCCATTGCCAGAATCGCACCCGAAGTCACGATGCCGCCGCCGCCGATGCCGGCGAACAATCCGCGCCAGGGCGAAGACGCAGGGAGGTCCGGCGACCGCAGTGCGAGGGCCAAAGCGCTTTCCCGCTGTGCCCATTGTGGATCGGCCTTCGGCGCTGAGGGAGGCCCCGCCACAGTGACAAAGCTGGGGCAGAATCCCTTCAGGCAGGAAAGATCGACATTGCAGCTTGTCGGATTGATGCGGCGCTTGCGGCCGAGATCGGTTTCCACCGGCTCGATGGCAATGCAGCCGGACTGGGCAGAACAATCGCCGCAATTCTCGCACACCGATTCATTGATCAGGACATGGCGGGCGGCCTGCGGCATCAGGCCGCGCTTGCGGCGGCGGCGCTTCTCTGTAGCGCAAACCTGGTCGTAGATCAGCACCGATACGCCTGCGTAATCGCGCAGGTCGCGCTGCACCGCGTCAAGTTGTTCGCGGGGATGGCGGGTGGTTCCGGGTGGCAGGTCGCGCGCACGCGGCAGACGGGCGGCATCATCGGCGACGATGGCAATGCGCTGTACGCCCTCGGCAGCAAGCTGCGCCGCGATGCGCGGCACGCTGGGAGCGCCTTCGGCTGGCTGCCCGCCCGTCATGGCGACGGCGTCGTTGAACAGCAGCTTGAAGGTGATGTGGGCATGGGCGGCCAGCGCCTGGCGGATCGCGAGGCTACCGGAGTGCTGATAGGTGCCGTCGCCAAGATTGGCGAAAGTGTGTGCCGTATCGGTGAACGGGGCCATGCCGACGAAGGGAATGCCCTCGCCACCCATTTGCACGTAGGTGCGGGTCTGGTCGCCCGCATCCAATGCCATGATATGGCAGCCGATGCCGCCGGTGGCGAAGCTGCCCTCCGGGACCTTGGTGGATGTTGCGTGCGGACAGCCGGCGCAGAAGGCGGGTGCGCGGCGGAGCAAATCGGCGGAGCGTTCGACGCTTGTTGTCGTGCCGATGCGCGTCGCGTTGAAGCAGTCCCGCGCGCGCGTGACCACGGAAACGCCGGCGGACTCGAGCACCTTCAGCAACGCCTCTGCCACGCTTTCCGGCGACAGTTCCATCAACGGCGACAGGAGCGGCGCACCACGGGCATCTGTTTTGCCGGCGACCTCGGGACGTTCGCTCGCCGGCAGATGATACAGCGCATCGCGCGCCTGGGTTTCGACGAATGGCCGCTTTTCCTCGACGACGAACAACGCGCGTTTGCCGCGGGCGAAATCGCGCAGGCCGTGGGTTTCCAGCGGCCAGGTCAACGCGACCTTGTAAACGGCGATGTGAGGGTGGTTCTCCAGTCCCAATAGGCGCAAGGCATGCAGCGTGTCTTCATGTGCCTTGCCAACAGTGACAAGGCCGACGGGCGCGTCGCGCGTGCCGGATACCAGCCGGTCCAGTTTGTTCGCGCGTGCCCAGGCGAGCAATGCCGGCAGCCGTTCGTCGATGACGCGGCGTTCGAGTTCGGTGCGGTCGGCGGGGAAGCGCAGTGTCGGATCGAAATTCAGGCCGTGCGGCGGCGGTTTGTGATCCGGCGCTACAAACCTGCGGCGCGACGATACGGTGATTGTCGCCGCTTGCTCCACCGTTTCGGCCGTTGTTTTCAGCGCGATCCACAGGCCGGAGTAACGCGACAGCGCATAGCCGGCGAGGCCCAGATCAATGATCTCCTGCACGGATGCCGGATTCAGCACCGGAATGAAAACGTTCTGGAACAGAAATTCGGTCTGATGGGGGTAGGTGGAGGAATGGGCACCGTGATCGTCGCCCGGAATCGCCAACACGCCGCCGTGTTGGTGCGTGCCCGCCATGTTGGCGCAATGCAGCGCATCGCCGGACCGATCGACGCCGGGTCCTTTGGCATACCACAGCCCGAAGGCGCCATCGACGCGCTGGCCGGGGAACGCATCGAGTTGCTGCGTTCCCATCAGCATGGTTGCGGCCAGGTCTTCGTTGATGCCCGGCTCGAAGCGGATGTCGTGCGCGGCCAGCAGCTTGGCGCGGCGCCAAAGCTCCTGGTCCAGTCCGCCAAGCGGCGAGCCACGATAACCGGATACCAATGCGCCGGTGTGAAGGCCGGCGGCACGATCCAGCCGCGCTTGCTCTAACAGTAATCGCACCAGGGTCTGGATGCCGGTCAGCAGAACCGGCTGGTCGAGATCGACAAAGCGTGATTCGAGCGTCGTGACGGCGCGGCCGAGGCCAATATCCATCCTGGATGGTCCTCTCATGGTGGTTGCGGCTTCCAGTGCCGTTCCACCCCGCTCAGGAATGTAGGTATGGCGCAGTGGGAAAGGCTGCCATAGTTGGCCCGGCGCGCACGTCGAATTGGCAGGATTCGCCAAAATGCTGCGCCGCAACCCCACGGGGGCGAGACCATGGAGCTGGACCGACTCGACATCGCCATCCTGGACCACCTGCAGACTCACGGCCGTGCGACCACGCTGGAGCTGAGCGAGGCCGTGGCGCTGTCGCCCTCGCCCATTCACCGCCGCCAGAAGCTGTTGGAAGAAGCCGGCGTGATCCGCGGCTATGGCGTTTTGCTGGACCAGGAGAAGGTCGGGCTGCCGGTGAACGCGTTCGTTACCGTGAAGCTGGCGACACACAGCGACGAGGCCTTGGCGGCGTTCGAACGCGCGATCGGCGCGTGCGCCGAGGTGATGGAGATGTATGAAATGACCGGCGCGCGCGATTACCTGATGCGCGTCGTGGCGGCGGATCTGGCATCGTTCGAAGCGTTCCTGCGCGGGGTGGTGATGCGAATTCCTGGCGTGCAATCGGTGGAGTCGGCGATGGCGTTGAAACGCGTCGTGTATCGCACCAACCTACCGCTGCGATTCCGGGGGAAGCCGTGAGCATCGTACCCATCCGCGGATTGTTCGAGGCACATCTGACCGTGCGGAACCTGGATCGCTCGATCGGCTTCTATCGCGATGTGCTGGGCCTGCCCTTGGCGCAGGTGATTCCGGAACGCCAGGTGGCGTTCATCTGGGTGCCGAGTTCGGACAAGGCCATGCTGGGATTGTGGTGCGTCGGCACTGCGCCCATGCAGATGCGGCTGCACATCGCGTTCGATACTGCTTTGGAGGATGTGGTCGCGTCCGTGGACCGGCTGCGCGCGACCGGCCTGACGCCATTGTCTGGCGATGGCGCGCCCACGGAAGAACCGATTGTGCTGGCCTGGATGCCGGCCGCAAGCGTGTATTTCCAGGATCCTGACGGACATTCGCTGGAATTCATCGCGATGCTGCCGGACCGTCCTCGGCCCGAATTGGGGCGTGTGCCTTGGTCGCAATGGCGGAGGATGACGTGAGCGGGACGCTGCTGATTGAAAAGCGTGATGGCTGGCGCAAGCTGACGCTGAACCGGCCGGACAAGCTGAACGCCGCCAACGAGGAGCTGCTGCATGCGATGCTGGCCGCGCTGAACGACGCCGAGGCGGATACTGCCTGCCGCGCGCTGCTGCTGACCGGCGCCGGGCGCGGCTTCTGTGCGGGACAGGAACTTGGGCCGGCGGTCATGCCGAGCGCCGCCGGACCGCCCGATCTTGGCGCTCTGGCCGAGCTGCACCACACCGTGGTGCGCAAGCTGCGTACGGTGCCGCTGCCGGTGGTTTGCGCGGTGAATGGTGTGGCAGCGGGTGCGGGGGCGAGCTATGCCCTTGCGTGTGACATCGTGCTGGCGGCACGCAGCGCGAAGTTTGCCATGGCCTTTGTAAAGATTGGCCTGGTGCCGGACTCCGGTGCCAGCCATCTGCTGACGCACCGCATCGGCGAGGCGCGCGCCCGGGCGTTGGCGATGCTGGGTGAGGCGGTTGAGGCGGTGCGCGCCGAATCCTGGGGCATGATCTGGAAGGCGGTGGAGGATTCCGCCCTGCTGCCGGAAGCCGAGGCGCTGACGGCGTCTCTTGCCAAGGCGCCGACCGAGGCCATCGCAGGCATGAAGCAATTGTTCGATGTCGCCGGGAGCAACGGCCTCGACGCGCAGCTTGATCTGGAACGCGATGCGCAGGCGGCGGCGGGGCGCAGTGCGGATTATGCTGAGGGCGTGCGCGCGTTCGTGGAGAAGCGGGCGCCGGTGTTTCGCGGGCGCGGATGAACGCACCAGTTAGTTAATTGCATTCGTAACTCACCGGTTAGTTAAGCCGCTCATGAACCAACCAATCAGTCCACGCGCCCACGCCATGTGGAAGACGGACCATGCCAGCCGCGGGCTAGGCATGCGTCTGGAAGCTGCCGGCGCGGGCCATGCGCGCCTCGCCATGACCATCACCGAGGCGATGGCAAATGGCCACGGTATCTGCCACGGCGGGTTCATCTTCGCACTCGCCGATTCCGCCATGGCATTTGCCGCCAACCAGCAAACCGACATCGACGTAGCACAGCACGCCACGATCACCTTCATCCACCCCGGTCGGGTCGGCGAAACACTGGTGGCCGAAGCGGCGGAACGCATGCGCGCCGGACGCTCGGGCATCTACGACGTACGCGTAACCACGCAGGATGGCGTGCTGGTGGCCGAATTCCGCGGTCACACCCGAACGCTGGTCGATCGCGGCGCGGCGGAAGCGACGGACGGCAGGACCTGATCGGTCAAGATCGCGCCGCGCCACCGGTGCCATTGCCCACCAGTGTTACTGCCCACCAGTGTCATGCGAGAGGCGCAGCGACAACGCAATCCCGCTCGGACCGGTAGGTGGACGCTCGTGCCCCGCCCGAACGAGGTTGCTTCGGCCCCTCCCGGGCCTCGCAATGACAATGGGGGCGCTTCTGCTCCGGAGCCTCGCAATGACAGGGGGCGCTTCTGCTCCGGAGCCTCGCAATGACACGGGGCGCTTCTGCTTGCTACGTCCCGCGCAATCGACCCGCCTCCTCAATCTCCGCCTGTGCGATCGCCTTGGCGAGCGCGTGGCTGAGTTCCTTCGCCGCCTCCAGCGTCAGTTCCACCGCGACGCGCGTGCCAGGCCCCATCGCCGAATTGACAAAATCGATCGTGATCGCCTCCTCCAGCAAGGCATGATGCGGGTGGTCGTAGGATACGACCGAGTGGGTCAGATCGAACCACCCGTCACTGCCCTTGCCCATGCCGCTGGCGGGGACGATCTCGACGATCGACGTGCACATGCCGGCGTTACGCTGCCAGGTGCTTTTCCAGGAACGCCCACACCTTCTTCCAGCCGTCCAGCGCTTGCTCGATGCGATAGGCCGGGCGGTCGTAATAGAAGAAGCCGTGCCCGGCGCCGTCGTAGCGATGGAACTCGTAGTTCTTGCCGTGCTTCTTCAGCTCCGCCTCATGCTGGTCGACTTGCTCGGGCGTCGGCGCGCGGTCCTCGTTGCCGAACAAGCCGAGCAATGGGCAGGACAGATCTTTGGTGAGGTCGATCGGCGCGACCGGGTTCTTCGGGTTCAGCTCTTCCTTGCCCATCACCACGCGGCCGCCCCACAATTCGCAGGCGGCATCGATGTTCTTCTTCGTGCACGCGTAGATGAAAGTCTGCCGGCCACCCGAGCATGTGCCGAACAAGCCGACTTTGCCGTTCGACCAGGGCTGCGCGCGCAGCCATTCCACCGCGCCATTGGTGTCGCCGACCATCTGCGAGTCCGCCACGCCGCCCTCGGCGCGCGCTTTCGCGGCCACGTCGTCAGACTTGCCCTCGCCAAACCGGTGATACAGGTTGTGGCTGATGGTCGCGTAGCCGTGATGCGCGAACCGGCGGGTGGCTTCGCGGTACCACTCGTCCCAGCCGGGCATGTGATGGATCAGCACCATGCCGGGGAACGGACCGGCCCCCAATGGCCGTGCGACATAGGCCGAGACTTGCTCATTGTTGTTGCCGTTAATGGAAACTGTTTCCGCGATCATGCCTTCGTAAGCCATGGTCTTCTCCCCTATCGCTGGACCTGTTGTCGCCGTCATGCGCCGCTGAGGCGGATGCGTCTTAATGAAAGTCGCGGCCGGAGTCGATGACCCGTCCGGGCGGCTCCTGGGCCGGCCGGCGGTTCGTGCTATGCTGCGCGGGTTCAGAGGGAGACCAGGCACATGGCCGAACCGAAGCTCGCACCCAACCTGCCGGGATGGATGCAGGACCATGCGAATAAATACATATCCAGCGGCGGCACCGAAGGACACATGTACAAAATCACACCGCCTGGACGGCAGGAGATCACTGTACCGTCGCTGCTGCTGACCACCACAGGCCGCAAATCCGGCGAAAAATTCATATTTCCCTTGTTCTATGGCGAAACGGGAAACGGCTACATCGTCGTCGCATCGAAGGGTGGCGCGCCGGAACATCCGGGCTGGTACCGCAACTTGCTCGCCAACCCCGAAGTAGACGTGCAGGTCGGCACAAAGAAGCTTCACGCGCGGGCGCGGACTGTGTCTGGCGCGGAACGCGCCCGGCTATGGGAGAAAGCGCTGGAGTTCTGGCCACCTTATGCCGATTACCAACGCAAGTCGGAGCGGGAAATTCCTGTCGTCGTGCTGGATCCGATCGGTTAGGCGGCGCATCGAGGGGGGAAACACCAATGGCCCAGTTTGGCGAATCGAAAGGCGAGTACCGCGGTGGCGTCTATCGCGAGGATGCCGCGCTGAAGGCCTGGCTGACAAAGCGGCCCGCTGAGGCCGCTTTGGAGCCTGAACTGCCGATCATCGACCCGCACCACCATTTCTGGGACATGCCACACCGCGGCCATTACCTGCTGCGGGAATTGCTGGCCGATATCGGCGGTGGCCACAATATCGTTTCGACGGTATTCCTGGAATGCCGCGCGATGTACCGCAAGGAGGGTCCGCGCGAGATGGCGGCACTCGGCGAGGTCGAGTTCGTCACCGGCATCGCGGCGATGAGCGCATCCGGCGGCTACGGCCCGTGCCGCGTGGCGGAAGGCATCATCGGCGGCGGCGATCTGTCGGTGGGTGCGCGGGTGCGTGAGTTGCTCGAGGCCGAAATCAGGGCGGCGGGTGGACGGTTGCGGGGCTTGCGCCACGGTGTGGCGTGGGACGAGCATGAGGCGGTTTACAAATACGCGTCGCGCAAAGTGCCGCTACATCAGGTGGCAGACCCCAAGTTCCGCGAAGGCCTGGCGCAGCTTGCGCCGCTGGGGTTGAGCTTCGAGTCCTGGCAATATCATCCGCAGCTTCCCGATGCGCTCGACATGATGCGGGCATTTCCGGGCACCACGTTCATCCTGAACCATGTCGGCGGCATTCTCGGCGTCGGGCCGTACAACAACCGGCGCGAGGAAATCCTGACGGGGTGGCGCAAGAACATCAGCGACATCGCCAAGTGCCCCAACGTGTATTGCAAGCTGGGCGGGCTAGGCATGGTGTCGGTGGGGTTCGATTTCCATGAGCGCGACCTGCCGCCGTCTTCCGAGGATCTGGCGGGGGCCTGGCGGCCCTATATCGAACATTGCATCGAAGCATTCGGCGTCGATCGCTGCATGTTCGAGAGCAACTTCCCGCCCGACAAGCAATCCTGCGGCTACACCGAGTTGTGGAACGCGTTCAAGCGCATCACCGCCGGCGCTACGGCGAGTGAGAAGAAGGCGCTGTACAGCGGCACTGCGGCGAAGGTGTACCGGTTGATTGCTCCGTGATGCGTCTCGTCATGGGCGGCCTTGAGCCGGCCATCTGCATAGTGCGGAGCGGGTTTCGTGGGATCGAAGCGGCCCGATCCGCAGAGGCAGGTGGCCGGGGCAGGCCCGGCCATGACGAATAACCGAAAGGTACCGCCATGGACATCTCCGGCAAGACCGCCATCGTGACCGGCGCCGCGTCGGGCATTGGCCTTGCGATCGCCACTGCGCTGGCCGAGGCCGGCGCCAATGTCGTGATGGCCGACATCCAGAAGCAAGCCGTGGAGCAAGCGGCGCACAGCCTTTCTGGTACCAACAAGCGTGTCCTGCCGGTGCGCATCGACGTGACGCAGGAACAATCGGTGCTGGATGCGCTGGCCACCTGCGAACGGCAGTTTGGCAAGCTGCACATCGCTTGCAACAACGCCGGCGTGCCGATGCATGGCACGCGGTTGACCGATCTGCCCCGGGGCGACTGGGAGTTTGTGATCGGCGTGAATCTTTGGGGCGTGATCCACGGTATCCGCCATTTCGTGCCGGCGATCCTCAAGCACGGCGAGGCAGGGCATGTGGTCAACACCGCCTCGGCTGCCGGGTTTCAAAACAGACGCGGAACCGATCAAGGGCCGTATTCGATGACGAAATATGCGGTGGTGTCTTTGTCCGAGGCGCTTGAGATCGAACTGGAAGGCACCAACGTCGGCGTATCTGTTCTTTGCCCTGGGCCGTTTGCCACCAATATCGCGCACGGCGCGCGCAACCGGCCGGAGCATATGGGCGGGCCGCAAATCCGCGACGGCGGCGAAAACATGCTGGAGGAGCGTCTCATCGCCACGGGCCAGCATCCCCGGAAGGCAGGGGAACGCGTTCTGGATGCGATCCGCACCAAGACGTTCTATGCGTTCGTCGGTGCGGTTCCGGCCGATGTCATCAAGGCACGGCACCGTCGCATCGAGGAAGCGCTGAACACGCCGTGGACCACGCATTACTGATGCGCTGACGGACTGGGTTCGCTGGGACGGCACTCGGCGTTTGGGGGGACAATGAAAGTCGGCATCCTGCAGTTCTTCGGCTGGCGCGATCGCTCCGTGCCGCTGAATTCGGTCTATGAAACGGCATTGGAACGCTTTGCCATCATGGACCAGTCCGGATACGACGCCGTGTGGCTGGCAGAGCATCATTTCTCCAGCTTTTCCGTATGCCCGTCGGTGCATATGATGGGCACGATGGCCGCGGCACGCACCAAGCACCTGCGCATCGGTACCGCGGTGTCACTCGCGCCATTCTATAATCCGCTACGTCTCGCCGAGGAAGTGGCATTGCTCGATGTGTTGTCCGGCGGGCGGGTGAACTGGGGTGCCGGCCGCGGTTTCGAACGTAGTGAATTTGCCGCCTTCGGCATCCCCGGCGAGGAAAGCGCGCCGCGCTTCCACGAGACCGTGGACATCGTGCTGAAGGCATGGAGCAATCCGCGTCTTTCGTACCAGGGCCGGTTTTATCAATACGAAGACGTGGAGGTATTGCCCAAGCCGTTGCAGGCGCCGCATCCGCCGGTATGGATGGCAGCCTCGTCCATGGCAGCGATCGAGTGGGCGGCAAGCCAGGGACATTCGATCCTGATGGACCCGCACACATCAAGAGCGGAATTGATCAATCGGCGCCGGCATTATGCCGTGAAACTGTCTGAAGCCGGCTACAGCGATGCCGGCCGCCTGATTCCAATGGCTCGTCTGGTTGCGGTGGACGAGTCGGCAGACAAGGCGCGCGAAGTCGCGAAGCGGGCGGCGGGATGGATGACCGCCTCCTATGTCGGGCGCGCCGGTCATGTGCGGCAGGAGGTGCGGAATTACCGCGGCAAGGACCCGATCGACTACTATCTGGAAGATGTAATATTCCATGGCACGACCGACAGCGTGGCAGAGCAGATTACCGCATTCGGGGAAGAAATCGGGATGAACTATCTGATGGCGGCGCCGCTGAGCGGACGATCATTCAGGCTGCTGACCGAGCGCGTATTGCCGCGGATTGCAGGTTGAATACAGCCAAGTTGGTTACGCAAATCGGGAGGAGACCCACGCATGCGCATCGTCGCCCTGGAAGAACATTTCAACGTGCCCCGTGTCGTCGCGGGTATTCCCGCCGATGCGGTCGCGCGTCGCGGCTTCCCCGGTCCGGACTTCGTCTGGGCGCAGACCACCAAGCGCAACGAACTTGCCGACCTGGGGGAAGCGCGCATTGCGGACATGGACGCAAACGGCATCGCGACGCAGGTCCTGTCCGTCGCCGGTCCGGGCGCCGATCTTGTTCCGGGCCAAACGGGCGTCGACCTTGCTCGCGCCTACAACGATGCGCTGGCCGAAGGCTGCACCCGCCATCCTACCCGTCTGCGCGGTTTTGCCCACCTTCCCCTGCTCTCGCCCGATGCTGCCGCACGGGAACTGCACCGGGCCGTGACCGACCTTGGTTTCCATGGCGTGCTGGTGAACGGCGCGACCGACGGGCGGTTTCTTGACGATCCGATATTCGAACCGGTTCTGGCGGAAGCGGAAAGACTCGACCTGCCGATCTATCTGCACCCCGGCATTCCCACCCAGCCGGTGCGCAATGCCTACTACGACAACCTGCCGGGCAATTTCAGCTTCACTCTCGCGCTGTCTGCCTGGGGCTGGCATTACGATACCGCCATCCACGTGTTGCGCCTGGTGCTGTCCGGCGCGCTGGACCGGCACCCGGGACTCAAAATCGTCGTCGGGCATATGGGCGAGGCGTTGCCCTTCATGATGGACCGCATCGACGAAACGACCACGGCGCAGGCGAAGACGCTGCTGCGGCGCTCGGTGCGGCAGACCATCGTGGATCAGGTTTGGATCACCACCAGCGGGTTCTTCACCATGGTGCCATTCGTCTCGGCGCTGCTGGCGTTCGGTGTGGACCGCATCATGTTCTCGGTCGACTACCCGTTTGCGTCTAACGCGCGTGCGCGGGCATTTCTGGATTCGCTGCCGGTTTCGCCGGCGGACCGCGAGAAGATCGCACATGGCAACGCAGACCGGTTGCTGCGGCTGACGGCGTGAACGAAAGCACAGGGCTCATACTGAGCACGCCACGGCATTCTGAACATACGCTGTTATTTGCGTATCGGTTATAGCCCCAAATTTTCCCCCGAGGATCGGCCGGCACCGTTTCCGGGACTGGCCAAGCTCCGCAAGCGGAGCCAATGATGGTGCTTCATCGGTAGCTCCTTCGAGACGCCGGTCGGGCCTGTCCCGGCCGGCTCCTGCTTTGTCGGGCATAATCGTCAACACCATCTTAACGCGGCGTCGCGCGCGTCGTGCCGGCAACGCGTCAGATCTTGTACCCCTGCCGTGCCAGCAGTTTCCACTTGCCGCGCTGTCGCACCCATACGATCAGCACGCCGAAGCGCAGCGTGTTCTGCTTGCCATTCACCTCGTTCACGCCGTTGAAGACGAAGCGCGACATTGCATTGCCGCCGTTCAGCAGGATCGACAGATCGCTGAAGCCGATCGTCTTCCAGACCGACTTGCCATTGCCGGCCTCGTCGAGGAACTCCTTCCGCGTCTGCACGCGGCCGGTTGAATGGCCGTAGGCGATTGGGTCGGTGCACAGCGCATTCAACAGCTTGCCATCCGCATTCAGCAGTCCAACCCGATAGGCTTCGACAGCGGCTGCAACGGCATCCGTACCGCCCGACGCGGCGGCGAACGCGGTGGATCCGAACGCGGCGGCGCACAGCAGACCTGTGCCGGCTGCGGCCAGTTGTCGGCGAATGATTGGCATCGTTTCCCCCTGGTTTCCTGCCGCGGTGATCGCGTCCGCGGAGACCGTCACGTTAGCGCCGGGCAACAATGCTGTCATGGCCCGGCAGTCATGGCCCGGCAGTCATGGTCCGGCTTGGCAAGCGCGGTAGGTCATGGTCTACAAACCAAGCCCGGCAACGGAGACCCACGCATGAACGAGATCAACACCGGCGGCCTGAAGGCGCAGGTCATCGAGTCCGTCAACGACCACGCCAAACTTGCCCAGGTGATCAATGACAGTCTGTTCTCGTTCGGCGAGCTTGGGTTCCATGAATACGAAACGTCGAAATATCTCACTGCGACGCTGGAGCAGAACGGCTTCACCGTGCAACGCGGCGTGGCGGGGATGCCGACGGGGTGGGTGGCGCGCTGGGGCTCGGGCGGACCGGTGATTGCGCTGGGCAGCGATACCGATGCGTTGCCGAACGTGTCGCAGAAGCCCGGCGTGGCGTGGCACGAACCGATGGTGGAGGGCGGCCCGGGTCACGGGGAGGGCCACAATTCCGGCCAGGCGGTGAACATCGCCGCAGCGCTGGCGCTGAAGGCAACGATGCAGCGGGAAGGCATCCCCGGCACGCTGGTGCTGTGGCCCGGCATCGCGGAGGAACTGCTGGCGGGCAAGGCGTTCCAGGTGCGCGATGGATTGTTCGACGGCGTAGATGCGGTGATCTTCACCCATGTCGGCTTCGCGATGGAAACCGGCTGGGGCGAGGTACGCGGCGCCGGCGGTCTGATTTCGGCGGAATACACCTTCCACGGTGCTTCGGCGCATGCCGCCGCCGCACCTTGGCGCGGACGCAGCGCGCTCGATGCGGTGGAGTTGATGAATGCCGGCTGGAACATGCGCCGCGAGCATTTGCGGCCAGAGCAACGTTCCCACTACATCATCACGTATGGCGGCGAGCAACCGAACGTCGTGCCCGCTCTCGCGAAGGTCTGGTACTATGTACGCGAGACCGATATTGCAAACGTCCGCAAGAACTTCGCCATTCTGAACAAGATTGCCGACGCCGCGGCGATGATGACGGATACCGAGGTCGGCCGGCGTATTCTCGGTGCGTCCTGGCCGCGGCACTACAACAAGGTGCTGGCGGAGACACTGCAGGAGAATATCGATCTTGTCGGCATGCCGGTATGGACCGAAGATGATGACCGGTTCGCGCGCGCGGTGCAGCGGGCGGCCGGTGGCGATCCCGTGGGGCTGCGGACGCAGCCGGGCAAGATCATCGTCAACCCGTTCAGCCCCGGCACCGACGATATCGGCGATGTGTCGTGGGTGGTGCCAACGGTGCAGCTTCGCTATCCGGCCAATCTCGCGAACCTGCCGGGCCATCACTGGGCGAATGCGATGACGATGGCGACGCCGATCGCGCATAAAGGCGTGGTGGCGGGGGCGAAGGTGGTGGCTGGGACGGTGATGGATTTGCTGCTGCGGCCGGACCTGGTGGCCGAGACGAAGCGGTATTTCGAAGAGCAAACGAGGGAGCAAAAATATGAGCCGTTCATCGGGGCCGAGGACAAGCCGCCGATCGATCTGAACCAGACGGTGATGGACAAGTTCCGCCCGCTGATGCAGCCGTTCTATTATGATGCGGCACGGTACGATACCTATCTGGAGCAATTGGGGGTGGTGTACCCCGCACTAACCTCGCCCACCTAAGTGGGAGAGGTTTGGTTTGACAGGAGCCTGCCATGACGTTTGAACCCGCGCGCTTCGACTTCTCTGTCCCCGTCCGCGTCAATCTCTATTCCGACACGCAGACCAAACCCTCGCGCGGCATGAAGCAGGCGATGATGGAGGCGGAAGTCGGCGACGAGCAGGTGGGGTCCGATCCGTCGGTGTGGGAGCTGTGCGATCGGGTGGCGGCGCTGCTGGGCAAGGAAGCGGCTGTCTTCCTGCCCTCCGGCACCATGTGCAATCAGGTGGCCATCGCCACGCATTGCCGCCCGGGCGACGAGATCCTGGCGCACGAATCCGCCCATATCATCACCAGCGAGGCCGGCGCGCCCGGCGCGATTGCCGGTGTCTCCATCAAAGGCCTGCCCGGGGACCGCGGCCAATTCACCGCCGAATCCGTTGAAGCCGCGATCCGTCCGCGTACCCGCAACACGCCGCCGCAGACGCTGCTGGAAGTGGAACAAACCTCCAACCGCGGCGGCGGTGCCTGCTGGAGCGCGGACGGTCTGCGTGCTGTCACAACGGTCGCGCATAAGCACGGGCTTGCCACTCACATGGACGGCGCGCGTTTGCTGAACGCGGCGGTAGCGCTGGGCGTCTCGGCCACCGACCTCACCGAAGGCTGCGACACGGTCTGGCTGGATTTCACCAAGGGACTGGCCGCTCCGCTGGGCGCGGTGCTCGCCGGCAGCAAGGCCTTCATCGGCGAAGCATGGCGATGGAAGCAACGCCTGGGCGGTGCGATGCGCCAGGGCGGAATCTGCGCCGCCGCCTGCCTGTATGCGTTGGACCACAACGTGGCGCGGCTGGCCGAGGACCACGCGAATGCCAAGGCGCTCGCCCGCGGCATGGCGCAGATCCCGGGCATCAGCGTGGAGTCACCTGAAACAAACCTGGTGTTCTTCGACACCAAGGGCACCGGCATGACGGCCGCAGCCTTCGCCGCGAAGCTGCGTCACCGTGGCGTGCTGGTGTCCACGTCGGACACATACCGGGCGCGCGCCTGCCTCCATCTCGACGTGACCGCAGCGCAGGTGGAGGAAGCGTTGTCCGTTATGCGCCTCGTCGTGAACGCCTGACGCAAGCCGTCGCCGGCCTCGGGAGTTGCGGCCCGGGCCCAGGCTAAACCTGCGATCAGTGCGTGGGACTGCCACCGGTGTTGTTGTTGGTTGCGCCGTTGTTGGTATTCCCCTGGTTGGTGGGATACGGCATGTTGCCGTTTTGACCGTTGGTGTTGTTGCTATAGTTGTTGCCGGTCTGGTGCGTGCCGGCAGTGTTGTAGTTCGGATTGCCGTTCGCGGGGGCAGTCTGCGCATTGTTCATGCCGTTATTGCCATTTGGCTGAGGCGACCCGTTGGTAGCAGCGTTGCCGTTGGCCTGGTACGAACCGGTCTGGCCGTTATTGCCAGTGGGCTGGTAATTCCCGCCGTTGTTCGCCGTACTGCTCTCGTTCCCCGGCTGGATGTTCATGGATTGCAGCGTCGCTACGTCGATTTCGCCATTGGCGTTCAGATTGTGTGCCTGCTGCCACTTCGTCACGCCGGCCTCGGTGACCGGTCCCCAGACGCCATCCACCCGAGAATTGTAGTCGCCGTTCTGCTTCAGCGTATGCTGCACCTGGCGGATCATTGTGCGTGATACCGGTGCCACCGTTTGGTTCTCATTCATGGCATAGCCGGGCGTGCCATAATTGTTCGGCGTGGGATAACTGCTGGGTATCGCAGTGCTGCTGTACTGGCCGGAACCGCTGTTGCTGCCCCCACCGAACATGGAACATGCGGGTAGCGCGGTCAGCGCGCCGAGTGCGACCAGGGCACCCAGGTTGCGATGCTTCATCATGGAGGTCTCCTCTTGCTGCGGGTAGTCCAGGCGTGCAGCGGAAAAGTGCCGCAAGCGGGCCCAGTTCCTGCGAGCAACCGCATGTGATCCGGAGAGGGGGTGCCCGGCAGGATCCGCGTCGGATGGAAACGTGCGCGATGCGATACGGCCTCGCTGTTCTTGACGCGGACTTACGTGAGATCAACGCACCGCGGCGGCGATCTCGCGGAACAATCGTGCCGGAAGGCCGCCGCCGACCACGCCGCGCGTCGGCCGGTCGTCGTCATTGCCCAGCCAGACGCCAATGATCGTGCCGTTGATGTCGCCGATGAACCAGGCGTCGCGATAGTCCTGCGTGGTGCCGGTCTTGCCGGCGACGTCGTATCCGGGCACCGCGGCGGCGCGGCCGGTGCCGTCGCGTACCACGGCCTCCAGCATGCGTTCCATCATGGCGGCTTGTTCGGGACCGATCACGCGCTCCGGCGGGTGGGTGGCGGCATAGCTGGCCATGCCATAGGGCGTGACCCGGTAGCCATGGTTGAAGAATGTCGCGTAGGCTGCCGAAAGCTCCAGCAGACCCACATTGCCGGTTCCCAGAGTGAGGGAGTCGTCATCCGGCAGCCGGTCGGTGATGCCGAGCCGCGCCGCCGTCGCCGCCACCACGCGTGGCCCGCCATCCTGCAACAGCAACCGCACAGCGGCGGTGTTGAGCGATTGGGCCAGCGCGTTCTGCAGGGTGACCTCGCCCAGGTAGTGGCGGTCGAAATCCTCCGGGCTCCAGCGGCCGATGTGGATCGGGGCGTCCAGCACCGTGCTGTCCGGCGTCATCCCCCTTTCCAAGGCGCTGAGCCACGTGAACACCTTGAACGCAGATCCAGGCTGGCGACGCGCCTCGACTGCGCGGTTGAACGAGCCAGAGCTGTAGTCTCGCCCGCCCACCATGGCGCGCACCGCTCCGGAGGCGGCATCCAGCACCACCACCGCACCCTGCGACACACCAGCGGCGCGCCCCGGACCATCTAGCAGGGCATTGAGCCGGGATTCCGCCACTGCCTGCCAGCGAGCATCCAGCGTGGTGCGCAGGATTTCGTCCGTGTTCGGCATGATTTCCGACTCGGACTGCGCTGCGACCCAATCGGCGAACCAACCGGCCGCGATCTCCGGCGCGGGCGGGAAGACGATATCGGCAGCGGCGGCATGGGCTTGCGCTGCCGTGATGGCGCCGGTTTCCGCCATTGCGGCCAGTACCTCCTTGGCGCGGGCCTTGGCGGCGGCGGGATTGACGCGCGGATTGAAGCGGGAGGGTGCCTGCGGCAGCCCGGCCAGCACCGCGGCCTGCCAAAGCGTCACGTGGCGGGCTGAGACGCCGAAATACACGTGTGCCGCCGCGTCCACACCCCAGGCTCCGGCGCCGAGATAGACGCGGTTCAGGTAAATCTCGAGGATCTGGCGCTTGGTGAAATGGTGATCCAGCCACAGGGTCAACAGCAGCTCCTGCACCTTGCGCCGCAGCGTGCGTGCGTTGGACAGGAACAGGTTCTTGGCGACCTGCTGGGTTATGGTGGATCCACCCTGGACGATACGGCGGGAGATCAGGTCGGTCCACGCAGCACGGGCGATGCCGATCGGGTCGATGCCCGGATGTTCCCAGAAACGGCGGTCCTCGATCGCGACGACGGCTTCCGGCAGGTAGGGCGGCATCTCGGAGAGGTGCAGCGGCTCGCCCACCACGTCGCCGAAGCGGGCGAAGACGTGGCCGGAGCGGTCCTCCAGCGTCAGGCTGGGCCGGCGCGTGTCGTTCAGCGCCGAGTCCGGGCGCGGCAGGTCGCGGGCGAACCACAGCACGACCACCGCCAGTGCCAGCCCGCCCCAGATCGTGGCGATGATGCCCAACCGGATCCAACGCCAGAGCGGGCGGCGTCTGGCCGGGGCTGCCTTGGCAACGGGCGGAGCGGACGGCGCGCGCCGCAGCGGTGCGGTTGTGCGTGGTGGGGCTGGCGATTCTCGGCCGGCGGGCGAGGCAACGCGAGCGCGCGGCGCGGCGCGGGATGGCGGAGCAATACGCGGCGGGCGAGGCATACGCGGAATCGGTTCGGGACCCGGATCGAAGGACGGCGGACTGTGGCCCAGGACATGCTTGCGAGGAAAGCAAAAGCTGGACGCATGGGGCTCTGATCTGGCCGCGCGTTACACCGATGCCGTTGCTTTTCTCGGCCCCTGCTCCACACTGCGTTGTCTGCGTCGAGGAAACGTAGCCGTGATCAAGTCCTGGATCTTCGAATTCTTCCCGGCCCCGCACGAGCCCGGCGCCACCGAGGACCCGCGCGTTTCGGCCGAATATTTCAACTGGTACCTCGATCTTTGGCCGCGCGCCGAACCGCTGGGCTACGAGGGCATCTTCTTCAGCGAGCACCATTTCGGTCCCGCCTACAGCCCGGCGCCCAATCTGCTGATTTCGCAGGTGGCGCTGCGAACGCGCACGCTGCGGCTGGGGATCATGGGGCTGGTGCTGCCGTACTATCACCCGTGGCGGGTGGTGGAGGAGATCGGCATGCTGGACCACCTGACGCAGGGGCGGCTGGAAATCGGAACGTCGGCTGGGATTCCGCAAGAAATGGAGCATGTGGGGCTTTCGGTAGCCGAGGCACGGGAACGCAATGACGAGGCGATCGAGATTTTGGATGCGGCGCTGGCGGCGCCGGTGATCTCGCATCGGGGGAAATACTGGCAGTTCGAGAACCTGCGCCTGGTGCCGCGGCCGTTGCAGCGGCCGCATCCGCCGAAATGGGTGACGGTGATCAGCGAGGACTCTGCTCGGAAGGCGGCGCGGCGGGGGGCGAAGATCTGTACCGGGTTCCATCCTGCATCGCGCGTGCGCAGCATCTTCGATGCGTATCGCGAGGAGGCGGCGCGGGTAGGGGGGCCGTGCGGGCCGGAGCAATTGGCGCTGCGGCGGCAGGTGTCGGTCGGCGCGGACGACGCGGCGGTGCGCGCAGCGGGGCGGGCGCGGGAGCAAGTGTCGCGGACGCGATTGCTTGCCGATCCGCGGCTGTCGGCACCGGGGCGGGAGGCGTTCGATACGCCGGTGTCGCACGCGTTTACCATCGGCAGCGACGAGTTCATCGCGGGTGCGCCGGAACGGGTGGCGGAGGAGGCGATTGCGCAATGCCGCGAAGTGGGGGCAGGGCATTTCCTGGCGTTGTTCGATCGGAACGCGGGGCGCGATGATTTGCGGGATGCGTGGGATATGTTCGGCGAGGCTGTCGTGCCGGTGCTGAGGGTGGCGGCGGTGGGGTAGGCGTGGTCCCCATCGTCATGGCCGGCGCAGGCCCGAGCGTCCTGTGCACTTCGATGGCGCAGCCGATCACCTCCCGCAAGTGCGGATCCGCATCAATCGGTGTCATTCTTCGTGCCTTCGTGGCTTCGTGGTTATTGAAGATTAGAAGAACGGTGGTTAACGGCGGGTGAATGGGGGCAGGGAAGTGCGGGCCGACTGTTTCGGTTAGCCTTGTTTTACCTTGGTTTGTGGGCGGCCGGTTTTTTATACCACGAAGGCACGAAGCCACGAAGGAGTTGTCCAGTCAGCGCGGGGCGATGATTACCCGACGTTATGCTGCATGCCGTCGACCAGGCGGACCACGTTGGAATTCATCAGCAGCCCCACGCGGAGGCCGCTGAGCGTCAGGTACGTGTGAAGCTGAGCCTCGTGCACGGGATGAAGCATGCGGACCGAATTGATTTCCAGCACCAACCATTGTTCGACGACGATATCCATCCGCAAATCGCAATCAAGACAATGACCCTTGTGAACGACGGGAAGTTTTTGCTGCTGGACGAATGCGATCCCAGCTAAAGCACGTTCGTGGCAGAGGCATTCTTCGTACACCGAATCGATCAGTCCCGGCCCGAACATCCTGTGCACTTTGATGGCGCAGCCGATCACCTCCCGCAAGTGCGGATCCGCATCAATCAGTGTCATTCTTCGTGCCTTCGTGGCTTCGTGGTTTTTGAAGATTGGAAGAACGGTGGTTAACGGCGGGTGAATGGGGGCAGGGAAGCGCGAGCTGCCTGGTTCGCTTATTGTGCTCTGCCTTGCTTTGTGGCCGGCTGCTTTTTTTCATAAACCACGAAGGCACGAAGCCACGAAGGAGTTGTCCCCGTCAGCGCGGGGCGATGATTACCTGGCTTGCTTGAGGATATGTTTGCGGGCTGCGTCCTCCGGATGCGCTGCAAACCACAGGGCGTCGGCGCAGAAGTCGATCTCGCGCGGCCACGCCAGACTGCGGCCACGCCAGACTGCGGCCACGCCAGATTGCGGCCACGCCAGATTGCGGCCCCGTTCGCCGACTTTCACCTACGCGAAGACTGCCGGATCGGCGAGCGCGGCGAACACGCCCCTGCCAACCAGATGGGCGAAACGATTGACCGTCGTCGCCCCGTTTGCCCAGGTGAGTGTGACGGTGTGGATGCCAATATCAGGCACGGCGCACGTGATGACGTTCTCCAACACCTTCGGCAAATCAAAATTTCTCCGGCTGCTGCTCTTCCTGGCACTTGATCCAGTTCAGTGCCAGAGCATCCTGGTGCTTGCCCGCCCAGGCGAGGACGCGGCGCAGCCATCGAAGATGGAAGCGTACCCCTGATTACGTCAAGGCTGCCGATGGCGATCAGCACTTCGTCCCCCGCAAGGACGTCGTGAAAATGTGTGGGCAAATGATCGTTGTAGAACATTTGGAATTTGATGCCATCGACAATGGCGATGGTCAGCATAGGCATTCCCAAAGGATTGGCGTGTCGGTCA
Organism: Acetobacteraceae bacterium; assembly: GCA_035523995.1. Classification (GTDB taxonomy): domain Bacteria; phylum Pseudomonadota; class Alphaproteobacteria; order Acetobacterales; family Acetobacteraceae; genus JASHVB01. Next base: position 61,211 of record DATKPQ010000103.1, read on the forward strand.
ACAAGGCAATGCTAAGACGAGCCAATTGCCAAGACGTTAATGCGCGGGCCTGGACGTTCTTTTGACCTTGTCTCACCCCGGCTCCAGTCCCGCCTCGCGCCGCAGCGCGGCGAGGTCCGTGGCAATCTCCGCCTCGCGCTTGCTCATCGCCGTGAGCAGGCCGCGGTAGTCCGTGACCGCCGCGTCGCGGTGCGGGTGAGCGTGGGCGGTGTCGTGGGGGAACGCGAGGTAGACCGCGAGCGCGCGGCGCATCAGCGGCTGCGCCGCGCCGAGCCGGTTGGCGGCTTGCAGCAACCGGGCGAGGTTGTTGAGCGCGCTCGCGGCCGGCGTACGGCACGCCACGCCAACCGGATCACCCAAGGTCCGCCAGCATCGCCGGCGTCGCCGAACGCAGCAGCAGCTTGCGCGCCTGCCATTGCGTCGCGCTGTCGAGTACCGTCAGGAACACCACCTCTCCGCCGGATAGCCACGCCACCGGCAGTCCGTCCCGCAGCAGCAGGCGGTTGCGGGTCACCGCGGGCAGTTTGGCGCCTGGCGTCAGGATGCCCACCAGGTTCAGCGGATCGGCGCCCGACAGCGATACGAATTCGTCGTCCTGTGGCCGCCGGCGCAGCTCGCGCAGCGTGCCGACGGCATCGGGCAAGGCGTATTGCTCGCCGGAGAAGCCGGCGACGAATCGCCCGCCGCGGATTTCGCCGCGCGCCTCCAGGCGGCGATAGACGCGCAGCAGGTCGCGCCACGGCGGCAGCCAGTCGGCCTCGCGGGCGAGCAAGCGCCAGAACACCACGCCGTAGCGGTGCAACAGCGTGCGGGCGACATGCTCTACCGAGGCGGGCGGCGCCGCGTCCGGTGCCGGGCGGCGCATTGGTGCCCAGCGGCCGGCGTCCTCCATGCCGAAGGACAGTGTGCGGCGGCGGCGCGGGCCGGAGGCGAATGGCTTGCGCCGGTCGGACGGCACCAGCAACGCGCGCAGGCCGCCAAAACTGTCCGACGTCACCAGGCCGAAGGTGACCAACTCGGCGAGCGCCTCCTCCACCTGTTGGCGCAGCAGGCCGGTGGCATCCACCAACTCGTCGAAGAAGGACGCGCCGTGCCGGCACAGCGCTTCCAGCACCGCCTGGGCGCGTGGGCCGGGCAATGCGCCGTCGCCGGGTCCGGCAAGCGCGGTCCAGACCGCCAGATGGCGCCGCGGCAGCACCGACACCGGTGTGGTGCGCAGCGGGGTGGCCGCGCGGTCGGTGTTGCTGCCGCGTCCCGGCGTCAGGCGTCCCCAGGCGAGGCGCCCGGCCAGGCAGGCGTCGTCCAGCCAGGCCGGTTCGTAATCGGCGATGCGGGCGGGCAAAAGTTCGGTTTCCCAGGCGCCGGCGGGGGCCTCGAAGCCTTCCAGCAGGCCGGCCGCGACGGTCACGGCCTCCGGGCCTTCCAGGCGCGCCTCTTCGGTCAGGTGGTGCCAGGCGCAGAGAAAACGCAGGAAATCGCGGGCGGCGACCGGTTCGATCTCGGCGCGCAGCCGGCGGACGGTGTAGTGGTGGATGCGGGCGAGCAAGCGCCGGTCGCACCATTCCTCGGCGTTGCCGCCTGACGTGAAACGGCCTCGCAGGACGAAGCCTTCGGTTTCGAGGGCGGCGAGCGCAGGGGCGATTTCGTCCGGTTCCAGGCCGAGCGGGGTCGCCAGGGCGCTGGAGGTGACGGGGCCGAGCCCCTCCAGGCGGCCGCGGAGGATTTCTATCAGGGCGGAGTCGGGGGAGAGTGGGGCGATGGAGTCATGAACTCCCGCTCCCCTTGCAGGAAGGGGTTGGGGGGAGGGGGTCGATGTCACCGGACTCCGCCGCGCGCTCCCCCCATCCCCCTCCCACAAAGGGAGGGGGAGACCTTTCGTCCCAATCCCCCGCGCACCCGGCCAAATCGCCCGGAACTGCGACAACCGTTCCGTCGCCACCCAAAGTAACGCCTGTGGTGTGCGCACCAACGCCACGCGTCGATCGCACCTCAGTGCATCCAGCCACCCGCTCCATTCCGGCACCGACGCCTCTTCCTCTGCCGTGAGGCACCCAAGCCACAGCAGCGCGTCGTGCAGTTCCTCGGCATTCGCCGGGTCAGGCCAGGCTTCCAGGCGGACGCGCGCAATCGCCTCCGCATCCAGCCGCCCGAGTTCGTCCGCGCTCTCCGGCGCCAGCCAGCGGCGGGCCATCACGGCCTGTGTCCGCCGCTCCTCCAGCGGCGCGTCATCCAGATACGCGTATGGCCGGGCTGATAGCACCTCCAGCGCCAGCGGCGAGGGCTGCGTCAGGTCGCGCGCCACCACGCGCATCGCGCCCGATTCCAGCCGCGCCAGCACGCGTTCCAGGCCGGCGACGTCCATCGCTTCATGCAGGCAGTCGGCGATGGTCTGATTGGTGAGCGGGTGGTCGGGGATCTCGCGCTCGCCGGCGAGGTTCTCGGCGCAGGCGAGCTGGTCGGGGAAGACAGTGGCGACCAGATCCTCGGCCTCCATGCGCGCGAGCTGCGGCGCGACCTTCTTGCCGCCACGGAAGCGCGGCAATGCCAAAGACACGCCTGCCGCCCAGCGCCAGCGGGCCATGAACATCGGTGCGTCCAGCAAGGCTTGCACCAGCAACGGCCGAACCGTGGCGGCGCGGAGGTAATGTGCGACCTCGGCGAGATGGAAGCTGTGCGTGGTGGTGAGCGACAACACGATGTTGTCCTCGGTCGCCGCCGCCTGAAGTTCGAAATTGAATGTGCGGCAGAAGCGCTTGCGCAGGGCCAGGCCCCAGGCGCGGTTGATCCGGCTGCCGAACGGCGCGTGCAGGACAAGCTGCATGCCGCCGGCTTCATCGAAGAAGCGTTCGAGCACGAGCGTGTCGTGGGTGGGCAGGCATTCCAGCGCAGCGAGCGATGCGGCGAGGTATTCCACCAATTGCTCTGCTGCGGGCTGGGCGATACCGATGTCGTGCGTCAGCCAGTTAAGGGCGTTAGCGGCGTCGATGGCGCGGCGTGTCCTGTCATTGCGAGGAGCAGAGCGACGAGGCAATCCCGTTGGTGGTGGCTCGGGCACCATCCGTGCGCCCTCTCGATCGAGGTTGCTGCGTCGGCGCGCTTCTCGCGGTGACATGGGAGGGGCGTGTTCCGCCATTGCTGTCGGCGCGGTGTCATCAACCGTCTCGCGCGAAAACGTCAGCCGTTGCGCCACGCCGTCGCGCAGCCGCGACACCGCCAGCGACAGTTCATCGCTCCGTCCCGGTGCCTCGCCGAGCCAGAACGGGATGGTGGGTGCGGCGCCGCGCGCATCCTCGACCCGCACCACGCCGCGTTCGACGCGCATGATGCGATAGGCGTTGTTGCCGAGCTGAAACACGTCGCCCGCGAGGCTTTCCACCGCGAAATCCTCGTTGACCGTGCCGATCGTCTGGTTCTCGGGTTCGAGCAATACCTGGTAGTCGGCGGTATCGGGGATGGTGCCGCCGGAGGTCAGGGCGGTCAGCCGGGCACCACGCCGGCCGCGTAATATGTGGTTGATCGAGTCGTAATGGATCAGCGCGCCGCGGCGGCCGCGACGCGTGGTGAAACCCTCCGCCAGCATGCGCACCACGGCCAGGAAATCGTCATGCGACAATGCGCGATACGGCCAGGTGCGGCGGAAGCGATCGAACAATGCATGTTCTGGCCAATCCCGTGCCGCGACCTCCGCGACGATCTGCTGCGCCAGTACATCCAATGGCTGATAGGGCAGCGTCAGACGATCCAGCTCGCCGCGGCGTACGCAATCCAGCAGCGCGGCGCATTCCACCAGGTCGTCGCGCGACAGCGGGAACAGCCGCCCTTCCGGTGTGGCTCCCACTGCGTGGCCGGAGCGACCGACGCGCTGCAAGAAGCTGGCAATCGAACGCGGCGAGCCGAGCTGGCACACCAGATCGACATCGCCGATATCGATGCCCAGCTCCAAAGACGCCGTTGCCACCAGCGCCTTCAGTTCGCCGCGCTTCAATCTTTGCTCGGCGCCCAGCCGCTGCTCTTTCGCCAGGCTGCCGTGATGCGCGGTGACCGCGGTCTCGCCCAGACGATCCGATAGTTGCCGCGCGACGCGTTCCGCCATGCGGCGCGTGTTGACGAACACCAGCGTGGTGTGGTGCGCCTGGATCAGCGCCATCAGCCGGTCGTAGACCTGCGTCCAGACATCCGCCGACATCACCGATTCAAGCGGCGATCCCGGGACTTCCAGCACCAGCTCGCGTGGACGCTGATGGCCGGTATCGATGATAACCGGCGGTTCGGCCGATGCGCCGACCAGAAGCTGGCCGATCGTCTCGATGGGATTCTGCGTGGCCGAGAGGCCAATGCGCACCAGCCGATCGCCGCACAGCGCGTCCAGGCGTTCCAGTGACAGCGCCAGGTGGGCGCCGCGCTTGCTGGGTGCCATGGCGTGGATTTCGTCCACGATCACGGTGCGGGTGGTGGCCAGCATCGCCCGTCCGGACTCGGAACCCAGCAGGATATAGAGCGATTCCGGTGTGGTTACGAGAATGTGCGGCGGGCGGCGCTGCATGCGTTGGCGCTCGCTGGGCGGCGTGTCGCCGGTGCGGACCCAGGTGCGGATGTCGATTGCGGGCAGGCCCCGCTGACGCAGTGTCTCCTGGATACCGGCGAGGGGCTCTTGCAGGTTGCGTTGGATGTCGTTGGAGAGAGCCTTCAGCGGCGAGACGTATACCACTTGCGTCTCGTCCGGCAGCTCGCCTGCCACGCCCTGGCGCACCAGCGCGTCGATCGCCGCGAGGAACGCCGCGAGCGTCTTGCCGGAGCCGGTGGGGGCAGCGATCAGCGTATGCTGGCCCGATTGGATCGCCGGCCAGGCCTGTGCCTGCGCTGGCGTGGGCGCGGCGAAGCGGCCGGCGAACCATGCCGCGACGGCGGGGTGGAACAGGGATGCGATGTCCATCGGGTGGGCAGGATAAGGGGCGGACAGCCCCGGAAATCAATCCGGCGTGGGGTCGGTTGAGTCCGTGCCGGCCAACTCGCCATCGAGCAATTCCAGCGTCCGCTCGTCCTGACGGCCGCCGCAATAGCGATCGAGCGCGGTGTGGAACAAACTGTCGCGGCCATCGGCGGCAAGCGAGAACAAGGTCATGCACGAGCCGAACTTCATGTCGTCAGGGGTGCCGAAGATCTCGTGCAGTGAACGGTCCTGAATGGCGAGCACGGTACGCATGCAGATCTCAAGTCGGGGGCCGAGAAGCGGATGGGCGAGATAGGCGCGTGCCTCGGCGAGCGATGCGATACCGTAGAAGCGTGCGGTTGTGGAGAATCCGAGGCCTCGCAGTTGCGGGAAGATGAACCACATCCAATGGCTGCGTTTGCGGCCGGCTTGCAACTCGGCCAAAGCGCGGTCGAACACCGGTGCCTGCGCGGCGACGAAGCGTTCGAGGTCGAGCGGGTCCTGGGGCGGTATCACAGCACCTCCTTGGCTCGCCGGTGGGCCCAGCGGAACCGCGGGACCGGCATCGAGGAGAATGGCAGGGTCAGAGATTCCGGCAAGGACGGCGGGGATCAAAACCCTGTCGCGTTGACCGGAGGTGGGGGCCATCCGCATGCTTCCGCCACCCCGGTACGGCTTGGTGACCGGGAAAAGTTCGTCTTGGGGAGGTTCCTATGTCGGATGGGTTTGTCATCGCCAGGTTCCGGGATGTCGCGGACGGCCTGCAGGCGGGCCAGTTTGCGGTGGGCGACCGCAGGCAGGCGGCGAGCCTGAAGGACCTGGAACCGGGCCATCGCCAATTGCTCGACCGGCCGATCACGCAAACGTTGGGGATCACCGGGCCCGACGGTCGGCCGAGCCTGACGCCCATGTGGTTCGACCATGAAGACGACAAGATCCTGGTGAACACGGCGTCGCACCGGGAAAAATGCGCATGGATCCGGAAGCATCCGCGGATGACCAGCCTGCTGGTCAATCCGGAGAATCCGTATCACTGGATTCAGATCCGGCACACGGCGGAGAAGGAACTGCGCGAATGGGAGCCGGGCGGCGAGTATGTCACGCGGCAGCTCGATCGCATCTGGACGAAATACACCGGCAATCCGCCGCCCTACGCACTGCGCGATCCGTCGATCGACGAGACGCGGGTGTTGTTCGTGTGCCGGATCGACCGTATCGCCACGTTCGGCAAGGCGTAGCCCTGTTTCTAACAAACAAGTTCCCCGTTCGCATTTGGTGCTGCGATGGCGGTTGAAGCTTGACCCCCGGCGCCGGCCGCCCCTAGCCTGATCTGCAAAGCCCAGGGAGAGGCCGATGTCCTGCACGATCACGCCCATGACGGAGCATACCGGTGCCGAGGTGCGCGGCATCGATCTCCGCGAGCCGCTCGACGATGCCACCCACGCCGCGCTGAACCGCGCCTTCGTCGACCGGCACGTGCTGGTGATCCGGGATCAAGATTTTTCCCCCGAGCAATTCAAGCGCGCGGCTCAGGTATTCGGCGCATTGCAGCAGCACGATAAAAAGCAGCACCACGTGCCGGGGCATCCGGATGTGTACTATGTCTCCAACGATGAGTTTGTGAACGGCAAGCGCGTGATTCCGGGCGAGACGTTCCACACCGATCATTCAAACCATCCGGCGCCGCCGAAGGCCACGACATTGTTCGCCGTACAACTGCCGTCACATGGGGGCGACACACAATACGTCAATATGCATCGCGCTTATGACGATCTGCCTGATGCAACGAAGCAACGCCTGGACGGGTTGAAGGCGGTGCACGTCTATCTGAGCAAGTACAGTCCGCGCGCACTGGGCGCGATCGATGAGAAGAGCCTGCGCGACCTGCCACCGCCGGGGGTGCATCCGCTGGTGCATACGCATCGGGACAATGGGCGGAAGGCGCTGTATCTCAATCCGGTGCGGATGGAATCGATCAGCGGCATGGATGACAAGGACGCGCTGGCGCTGATCGATGACCTGATGCAGCACGCGGTTCAAAAGAAATACGAATACCGGCACCGGTGGCAGCGCGGCGACATGGTGATCTGGGACAACCGCAGCGTGATGCACCAGGCGAATCCGGATTACGACATGTCGGAGCGGCGGTTTCTTTACCGGCTCATGCTGCAGGGCGGACCGCTGGTGGGGTAATGCCACCCAACTAACCTCGTAACCCTCCTCTAACCGCCGGACGATCGCTTTTGGGATTGGGACGGGCCGCAGCCTGCGGCTCTCTGTTCTTTATGCGACACGTAAGAATTGATCGCTGGACTTTTGCTCCCTTCGCGCGCGAAAAGGTGAATTCCCCAACTCCGGATAACCGATCCGCCCGGTGCCCTCCGGGCCTGCGAAGGAAAAGCGAATGGAAGTGCGTTTGCGCCGTCTCCCTGGCCGCCTGCGGACCACCCTTCTGGTCGGCGCGGCGTTCATCGCCGGGGCGACGGCTTTCCCTGCTGCCGGTTGGCTCTGCCTGCATGCCGGCTTCCCCACCGCCGCGGCGCAGGAAGACACCAGTAACAACACCTACCGCTTGCTCACCCTGTTCGGCGACGTGTTCGAGCGCGTGCGGGCGGACTACGTCGATCCGGTCAGCGACAAGGAACTGGTGGAGAATGCCATCAACGGCATGCTCACCGGACTGGACCCGCATAGCGGGTACATGGATGCGAAACAGTTCCAGGAGATGGAAGTCCAGACCAAAGGCGAGTTCGGCGGCCTGGGCCTGGAAGTCACCCAGCAGGACGGGTTCATCAAGGTGATCTCGCCGATCGATGACACGCCCGCCGCCAAGGCAGGGATCAAGCCAGGCGACATCATCACCGCGATCGACGGCAAGACCGTCGAGGGCATGAGCCTGAACGAGGCGGTGGACAAGATGCGCGGGCCGCCGGACTCGCGCGTGACCCTGACGATCAAGCGCGCGGGTATCGACAAGCCGATCGAGCAATCGCTGCTGCGCGAGATCGTCCACCTCCAGGTGGTGAAGTCGCGGATGGAGCCGGACCATATCGGCTATGTCCGCCTGACCCAGTTCACCGAGGAAGCCGATTCCAGCCTGCGGGCCGCGGTGAAGTCGCTGAAGGAGCAATCCGGGGGCAAGCTGACCGCGCTGATCCTGGACCTGCGCAATAACCCGGGCGGGTTGCTGGACCAGGCGGTGGCCGTCGCTTCCGACTTCATCGACCAGGGAGAGATCGTTTCCACGCGCGCGCGCCACCCCGAGGACAGCCAGAGGTGGGATGCGAATGGCAAGGATATCATCCCGGGCGTGCCGCTGGTGGTGCTGGTGAACAACGGCTCGGCGTCGTCGTCCGAGATCGTGTCCGGCGCGCTGCAGGACCATCACCGGGCGATCCTGCTGGGCACCAGGACCTTCGGGAAAGGATCGGTACAGACCGTGATCCCGCTGCCGGGCAACGGGGCGATGCGGCTGACCACGGCGCGGTACTACACGCCGTCCGGGCGGTCGATCCAGGGGCTGGGGATCGAGCCGGATGTGCACGTGACGGAGACGCGGGAAGAGCAACCGGAGTTCGGGCCGGCACATGAGTCGGATCTCAACGGGACGATCAAGAACCAGGGCGGTACCGGCCAGGTGTCGATTGTCGCGCGGACCGATCTGCCGCCGATCGTCAAGCAGATCCCGGACAAGCCACCGGTCGGCTTCCCCAAGTTCGATCCGTTGAAGCCGGACCAGACCGATTTCCAGTTGCAGGAGGCGATCGTGCTGGCAAAGGCGATGGCGGCGCCGCACACCGTCACGTCGAACTGAGACTGCGAGAGAGAGCACTCTGGGGGGCGTCATGCTGAGCGGCTGGCGTGGCCTGGGCGTCTTCTGGGGTATGGTTCTGGTGGTGCTGATCGGCGGCGCGCTGGTGCTGCAAACGCTGGGACCGCCGGTGCCGCCTCGCCTGGCCGGCGGCGTTGTGGTGCCGCCGCGTGCCGCAACCGCCCCTACGGTGGCACCGCTGGTGAGTCAGCGTGCCGCCGCGATCCCATCGGACCGTCCTGGCCGCGACACGCCGGGCCCCGTCGCCGACCCCGATCCGGCCCTGTTGGAGCCGGGGCCGGGCGGCGCCGGCGCCATGCTGCCGAAGATTGCCGAGGACGGGCGGCGGCCCTCGCAGGTCTATGCCGCCGGGTTCGATCCAACCACCTTGCGTCCTCGGATCGGGATCCTGGTGGCGGGGATAGGCCTGGATCGGGCCGCGAGCGAGAAGGCCATTCGCGACCTGCCGGGCGGCGTTACCCTGGCGGTTTCTCCCTATAGTGCCGAGCTGGGTACTGTTCTTGGCGACGCGCGGCTGGCCGGGCACGAGTACCTGCTTTCGGTGCCGATGGAACCGCAGGGGTTTCCGCAGAACGATCCGGGGTCGCACGCGCTGATGACCGACCTTTCGGCGACCGACAACCTGGACCGGCTGCGGTGGTTGATGGCGCGGGTTCAGGGCTATGTCGGGATCACCAATGCCCTGGGTGCACTGCGGGGCGAGCGGTTCGCCGGGATGCCGCAGTTGATGGCGCCTGTTCTGGCGGAGGCCGCGCGCCGGGGCTTGCTGTATGTGGATGCACGGCCGCCGGGCGAGGGCGGGCAGGCGGTGCAGAACCAAGTCTGGAGCGTCGATACGGACCTGGTGGTGGATGGTCCACCCGAGCAAATCGACGCGAAGCTGGGGGAGCTGCAGCAATTGGCGCGTGAGCGGGGGGAGGCGCTTGGGTTGGCAACCGGGCCGAGCCCGATCGTGGTGCAGCATATCGCCGCCTGGGCGAACGGGCTGATGGACCGGGGGTTGGTGCTGGCGCCGGTCTCCGCGCTGGTGCGGGCGCCCGCGCAGGTGGCGGTTTCCCGGTAGTAGGCTTGCGGACGAATCAAGACGGCGGGGCCGGCGGGGTGCCGGTCCCGTTCGTTATACAAACTAACGGATGATGCGCTCAGGGCGGCCCGGTGGCGCTGGCGGCAGGGTGTTGCGCGGGTGGGTTGGCCGATGCGGCTTGCGGGGGCGGCACCGGCGGCGCGGCTTGCTCGCCTGGCCTGTCTTGCCGTGGGCGAATGAGGGGTGGTTCGGCCGGGTCCTGCCCGATGAAGAATCCGAGCACTTGCGGCACGTGCGGCCGGTCGGGGCCGACCTCGATCTTTGGCCATGACCGGTCCATTGTCGGCAGCCGTTCCTGGTCGAGCGAGAACTTTTCCTCGCGGCGCCAGCGGCGCACGTCGTAGACCGCGGCGCTGCCGTTGTAGCCCAGGATGATCATGTAAAGTTCGTTCCAGAATGGGCTGAGGCAGAGTGACGGCGCGATGCCGAGATCGGCGCAGATGTCGCCGATGCTGCGCCCGATCGGGCGGCGGCGCGCCTGCGCCAGCAGTTTTTCGAATGTGGGCTGATGGCGGGGATCGAGCGGGTCTTCCACGTTGTCGAGCCAGTCGTCGCGCCAGGAGGGGCGGGGCGGCGGTTTGCGCGCGGGCGGTGCTTCCTGTGGGTTTGCTATGGGTTGCGCTTCGCGCTTTTCCGGGTCCTCGCTGATGCGGGCCTGAAATGGCGGCAGGGTCAGGTCGCGGCCGCTTGCCGCACGGTCGAGCAAGACGCGTTCGAGCGCGGCGGCGCGCAGGATGCCGCGGCGGATATGGGCGAGGATGATGGCGGGACGGCCGGTGCCGAAGGCCCTGGCGATGAGGTGGAAGCCGGGCGCGATGGATCGGCGGGCGAGGGTGTCGGCGAGGTGGCGGCCGTAGGTGAGAAGAATCTGCACCACGCGCAGAACTCTCGCGAGGTTGGGCGGCAAGGCGGTGGCATCCGGGTCCTTGGGAGGATCGGTTGGGCAGGCTCGGGGAGGCGGCGTTCGGGCTGCGTCTGGCATGGCGGGAGAGGTTCTAACATGAGGTGAATCATACTGTCAATCGGATTCCTGGGGGGAAGGATGTTCTTCGTGCTTACCGAAAAGCTGCCATCAGCTCACCGATCCCGCAACAAGAGGTCTTGTTACGCGCGGCACCCGGTAAGGGCGGTGGGGTGAAGTTCCACCTGCGCTGGCTCAAGTGCTGCTCGCAGGCACGGATCCAAGAAGGATTCATTGATCCGTGCCGGTGGGATCCGTGCCGGTGGGATCCGTGCCGGTGGGGCTTCCTTATTCCGCTGCAAAGACATCCGATCTGGCCTACGCAAGCGGCCAGGCGGTGACGAGTGGCCGGTCCGATACGGGTGCATGTTCATAGTTTTCGGCTATCGTACGCCCAGTGAAGCAGGGCCTGGCGCTGGCGCTTGCGGCAGGTCAGGTCGCCCGGTTCGCAATTGCGCTGGATTTGCCGCACATGGCGGCGGATCGCTTTCCAGCGTTTGATCTGGCGTGCGTCTTCCTGTGGCATCCGCCGGCCCTGATAATAGCGGCAATACCATTGGAACCAGCCGCGCGGATCGTCGGGATGGATCCAGCCTTTCGCGCGCCAGACCGAGAGCGGCTGGCTGGCATCGACGCCGAAGAAGTTCAAAGAGCAATCGCGGTGGTCTGGCGAAAGTTTCGCGTGCGTGAACCAGGTGGCAGGGAACTCGTCGCGGCAGTCGATCATGTATTTGCCGCAGAAGACACCCAGAGCCAGCATTTGCCTTGGCGTCAGGTCGGGGTGGAATTCGGGATCGAAGTTGCGGCCGGGTGGTGCGACGCATTCATAGCGGTAGCCGCGCTGCATCCGGTCGTTTGCCGCGACGACGCGAGGAGCAGGCATACAGTTGCGTTCGCTTCCTCAGTCGGCGTGGCGGGAGTGTGCCGGCCCGATCACCCACACCCTCGACGCCTCGCATCTCAACCTCTCCCGCGCGCGCAGAAAAGCGCGGCGCGGGAGAGGTCTTTTGTGTGCGAGAGATTGGTCAGGCGGACATCTGGATGGGCGGATCGATCTCGTCTGGCAGCGGGCACACGTAGGGCGTGCGGGATATTTTTGCCTGGTGGTCGGCCTTGGCGCGGGCGAGCAAGACTTCGTCCTGAAGGACGTCAACCGCGGTGCCGGCCATCACCTTTGCCACGTGCACCATGCCCTTATGGGCGGCGGGCATTTTCCCCTGCGCCGTCAGTTGCCAGGAATGGCCGGGCGTGCCGATCGCATAGGTGGATCCGCGGGCCTGCACCGTTGGCACCACCCAGCTCACGTCGCCGACATCGGTGGAACCCATCATGGGTGCGCTTTTCGCGTCCATCGGGATGATCTCGTCGCACAGCGGGGCGTCGTTCATCGGCATGCCGGCGCGGCGGAATGAGGATTCGATGTCCTCCTCGGTCAGCGTCGCCTGGATCTTGCGGGCGAAGGCGCGGTCGGCGTCGTCGAACGGCGGCGGGCCGAGGCGTTGCAGGTTGTCGTGCATCGCCTTTTCCAGCGGCGCGTTGCCGAGCAAATTCGAAACCGCGCTGACCACCTGGGCCTTGACGGTGGTTTCCGTCATCAGCGCGGCACCGTCGGCGATCTTGCGCACGCGCTCGATCAGGCGGGTCAGCTCGGGCAGGTTGCGGGCGCGGATCAGGTACCGCACCTTGGCGTGCGCCTGCACCACGTTGGGTGCGATTCCGCCGGCGTCGAGCAATGCGTAGTGCACGCGCGCGTCGGAAGGCATGTGTTCGCGCATGTAGTTCACGCCGACATTCATCAGTTCCACCGCGTCCAGCGCGCTGCGGCCGAGATGCGGTGCGGCGGCGGCGTGCGAGGCGCGGCCGGTGAAGGAGAAATCGATGCGGGTATTGGCGAGCGAGACCGGTTCGTAGACGCCGGCGAAAGCGGAGGGGTGCCAGGTGATCGCGATGTCCACGTCGGCGAACGAACCGGCGCGCGCCATGAAGCCCTTTGCCGCGCCGCCTTCCTCCGCGGGGCAGCCGTAATAGCGCACGCGTCCCTGGATGCCGCGCGCCGCGAGGTAGTCCTTCACCGCGGTGGCGGCGAGCAATGATGCCGAGCCGAGCAAATTATGGCCGCAGCCATGGCCGAAGCCGTTGCCGGGGAGGGGGCGATGCTCGGCCACACCGGCTTCCTGCGACAGTCCGGGCAGCGCGTCGTATTCGCCCAGGATGGCGATGACAGGGCCGCCTTCGCCGGCCTCACCCATGACCGCGGTGGGGATGCCCGCGACGTCCTTGGTGACGCGAAAGCCCTGCGCTTCCAGCATCTCGGTATGGGCAGCACAGGACTGGAACTCGCCGTAGCAGAGTTCGGGGGTGCCCCAGACCCGGTCGGACAGTTGGGTGAATGGTTCCTGTTTGGCATCGACGAGGGACCAGATCTCTTCCGTGTTCTGCAACGTGCGGACTCCTGTTTATGGCGATTGATGGCGGAAGCAGTCGACCAGATGATCGTTCACCATACCGGTCGCCTGCATGAAGGCATAGCAGATGGTGGAACCGACAAAAGCGAAGCCGTCCTTGCGGAGCTGCTTGCTCATCCGGTCGGATTCGGGCGTGGAGGCGGGAACCTGGCCGGGCTGGGTCCAGCGATTGACGATCGGCTGCGCGCCGATGAACGACCACAGATAGGCGTCCAGGCTGCCATGGGTTTCGGCTATGCGGAGCGCCGCCTGGGCATTGCTGCGCGCCGACCAGATCTTCTGCCGGTTGCGGATGATGCCGGCGTTGGTCAGCAGCTTTTCCAGGGTGGCATCGCGCATGCGTGCGAGGCGGGCGATGTCGTAGCCGAGGAACGCGTCGCGATAGGCGTCCCGGCGCGCCAGGATGGTGCGCCAGGAGAGGCCGGCCTGGGCGCCTTCCAGCGTGAGGAACTCGAACAATACCGTGTCGTCGTGCTGCGGCACGCCCCATTCGGTGTCGTGATACCGCTGCATGGCCTGGTCGCTTTGCGCCGCCCAGACGCAGCGGGTCATGCCGGCGGGTGTTGTTGCTGCATCGGGCGCCGGCGTCATGCCCGGCATGGATTTGTCCCTGCTTCGTTGCCGATGCGGCCATCATAGCGAAGCACGGGATGGCTACCAAACGCGCCGGGCGCGCCGTGCGCGGCGTGAGACGGTTGCGCGCGGTGCCCTGCCCGCGATCGCTCTTGCATCGTATTGCCTGTGACATTGCAGTGCCGCCGGTTCGGCCGCATTGCCGCGTGGTAACGCCACGATGGGCCCGGCCGCTGTAGAAGACGCCGGAACATTGCTAAGAAACCGTTGTCACGGCACTGTGAGGGCATTCAGCAGAATGAATTTTGTCCATCTGGCACCCGAAACCGGCTTGGTGCGGCCTGCGTCCGGGCCGGCGCCGGACGGCGAGCCGAGGTTGCGCACCATCCTGGCCTGCGTCGCCGCGTTCGCGGTGATCTGGGGCGTGTATTTCGCCATTGCCGAGGCGCCGGCCGCAATCAAGCACGACATGGCGGAGGCCTATGCCTGGGGCCAGGAATTCCAACTCGGCTACAACCAGCATCCGCCGTTCTGGGCGTGGATCTGCGGGGCGTGGTTCCTGGTTTTCCCGCACACGCAATGGGCGTTTTCGTTCCTTAGCAGTATCAATAGCGCGATCGGGCTGTGGGGCTGCTGGGCGCTGATCGGGGATTTTGTTGCCGGCAAAAAGCGTGTTGCCGCCTGGGCAATGCTGCTGCTGGTGCCGGCCAGCACGTATTACGCCTATAAGTACGATGCCAACATTATTTTCCTGTCGGTCTGGCCGTGGACGTTGCACTGGTTCCTGCGGTCGGTGCGCAGTCGCCGAATCGGGGATGGCGTGGGCTTCGGCGTCTGCATGGCCATGGCGCTGATGTCGAAATACTACGCGCTGATCCTCGCAGTAACGTGCCTGATCTCGCTGTTGTGGCACCCGTTGCGCTGGCGTTATCTTAGCTCGGCTGCGCCCTACGTCGCGATCGGCGTCTGCGGGTTGCTGTGCGTGCCGCATATCTGGTGGTTGTTCACCAATAACGCGCCGCCGATCGCGTATCTGGAAAGCAAGAGCGGTTGGCCTTGGTGGTATGTCGGCGACGCCGCCGCGAAGACCGCTGTTGGCGCTGTCGGGATGCAGCTTGGGCTTGTGGTTCCTGTCGCGCTGACCCTTTGGCGGAGACTGCCGGGCGATAACGGCCGGGCATTCCGCGAGGTCAGCGGTTGCGATATGCGCATTCTGGCAACGATGTCGCTGGCGCCGGTGTTGCTGACCTTGGTCAGTGGCCTGGCGATTCGTACGCCGGTCACGCTGGAAATGACGCAGGCGACGTACCCGCTGGTGCCGCTGTTGCTGATCGAGCTGATTGGTATGCGCGACGTGGGCAAGCTGTGCCGGATCAGCGTGCGGATTGCGGTTGGCCTGTGCCTCGGCTCGCTGATCCTGGCGCCGGGTATTTGCTACGCGCGGACGTGGTATTTGTCGGAAGGGAGGAAGGCGCTGCCGTTCCAGGAAGTGGCGCTGACCGCGACGAAGCTGTGGCACACTCTTGTTGGCACGAAGCTGGACTATGTCACCGGCACGGTCTGGTATGAAAACGAAACGGCCTTCTACAGCCCGGACCACCCGCACGCTTTCGTCGGCTTCGATTTCGACCACAGCCTGTGGGTGACGCCGGAAAAACTGGCGCGGCACGGATTGCTGGTGATTTGCCGGTTCGACGATCGGACGTGCCTCGACGACAGCGCCAGGTTTGCGACGCCGCAATCGACACGAATCGTGCTGACCCTGGCGCATCATTTCATCGGCCATATGTCGGAGCCGCGGAATTATGTGCTGACGATCATTCCGCCGCGCGTGCACTGACCTGCTGTCAGAGCAGCGTGACTCACACGCCCCATGTCATTGCGCGTTAGCACCGGCCGTGGCGGCGAGTTACCAGCGGCCGTGGCGCCCGACCCGCGCATGAATGCAACGACGCGGCACCGATCCAGTCGGCCACGCCGGCTGGTGGTCTAACTCGCAGTAACATGGGGCGGGCGGTTCGCCGGGCTCCGAAATGCCGAAGGCCCCGACGTTGCCGTCGGGGCCTTCGCATTGCTGTGACGATCCGTCTCCGGACCGGATAACGCTACGCCGTCGCGCTCGCGCCGGCGATCCAGGTCTGGTCGAAGGACCTCACGGAGCAATGAGACACTGGATCACCTCCTTTCATGTTGTTGCCAGGGAGCCGCAGTTTGACCGGCACAAGCCGCGAATGCAAGCGACGCCGTCGAGTCGGCCGAAAATCGCCCCCCTCACGATCGCGCGCCCACTTCCGGTCACCATCTGTTCTTTTTTTTCCTGGCAAAAAAAACGGCCCGACATATGTCGGGCCGTGAAAGGAAGGTCCGGGTTGACCTGGGCCATGGAGACCCAACCGAGCGGCGCGGGTGTTGGGGCAGCGCCAATCGGCGAACACACTTATGTCATCGCCCGGCGCGTCAGCCTGTGAGCCAGATCACAAGCTGGAAAATATTTTCAGGGGAACAGGCCGCGGGTGTTCTTGGCGTTCCGTACCTTCTCCACGCCGATCGCCATGGCCGCCGTGCGGTGCGCAACCCGGTCGCGTTCGGCCCGCGCCAGCACCTGGGCGAACGCCCTGTCCAGCACGTGGTACAGCTTGCTCATCACTTCGGCTTCGTCCCAGAAGAACTGCTGCAAATCCTGCACCCACTCGAAATAGCTGACGACCACGCCGCCGGCATTGCACAGGATGTCGGGGATCACGAAGATCTCGCCACGACGCTGGTCCAGAACGGTGTCCGCCTCCGGCATGGTGGGGCCGTTGGCACCCTCGGCCAGCACGCGGCATTGCAGTCTTGCGGCAAGGTCGGCGTCGATCACCCGCTCCATCGCGGCCGGCACCAGCACATCGCACCGCTGCGTCAGGAGCGCGTGCGGATCGAAGGAGAGCTGGTTGGAGAAGCCGGCGAGCACGCCGTTATGGTCGGCGGCGTGACGGATCAGTGCCGCCACATCCAGGCCACGCGGATCGTAGTAGCACGCGGTGTGGTCGGAGATGCCGATCAGCTTCAGGCCGCGCTCCGCCAGGGTCTGCGCGGCGTAGCTGCCGACATTGCCGAAACCCTGCACGATGGCTGTGGCTCCTGCGGGTTCGATGCCCAGACGCTCCAGAGCGCGATTCGCCAGGTAGGCGACGCCGCGGCCGGTTGCCTCGCGGCGGCCCAGCGTGCCGCCAGACGCGACCGGCTTGCCGGTGACGATCTCGGTGACCGTCCGGCCCTGGTACATGGAATAGGTGTCCATGAACCAGGCCATGATTTGCTCATTGGTGCCCATGTCGGGGGCCATGACGTCGGTGTGGGGGCCGACGAAGGGGATCATCTCCTGCATGTAGCGGCGGGACAGGTTCTCCAGTTCGTGCCGCGTGAGGGCGCGGGGATCGACGGTGATGCCGCCCTTCGCGCCGCCATAGGGCAGATTGGTCAGCGCACATTTCCAGCTCATCCAGATCGCCAGTGCGGCCACCTCGCCGACATCCAGGTTGGGCGCATAGCGCGTACCGCCCTTGGTGGGGCCGAGCGTCAGATGGTGCTGCACGCGGTAGCCGTGGAAGACAGTGGTGCGGCCATCCTCCATGTGGATGGGGCAGGCGACGGTGATCGCACGCTTGGGGAACAGGAGCCGGTCGCGTTCGTCGAAGGGGATTTCGAGATAGTCGGCGATGACCTGGAATTGCTCGCGGGCCATGTCGAATACCGGCCCGGTGTAGATGGTCATGGATTGCTCTCCTGGCGCGTTCCTCGGATGGCGGGTCTTGGAAGCGATTCCGCCTTCGGCGAGTCGGATAGTTGGGCGCCGAGGCCGGTTTGGCCAAGCGGCCGGGATGACGCCACCGGGGATGGCGGGCAGGGGATTGGTTATCGGCATCCACGCCCCAGGGCCGACCCGACCCCAGGGCCGACCCCCAGGGCCGACCCCAGGGCCGACCCCAGGGCCGACCCGACGCGCGCCGCCGGCGTGAGACAGCCGCGCGCGCGGAATGCGGGCGCGCCGGTCCCGCGGGGAATTTTTAGTCCCGATGGGACCAAGGACCTTGAACTGATACTGGCTATGAGTATATGGCCGTGCGCGATGCCAGCGCGTTTGACCGCTTCGTGCCGGTTCGGCGTTGCCGGGTGGAGTTCAACCATCAGGGATGACATGAAACCGCGATCTACCAGTCAGCCATCGGAGAGCCACAGTAGGCGCTTGCCGCCTGCCGCGAGTGTTCTGATTGGCCGGACCGTCGCCCGGGCAGAGCATGCATCCATGAGGCCGTCGGCGCTGATGCGCTAGGCCGCGTGGTCTGGTCCTCCCGGGCTCGAGCAACCGCTTGAGTCGAAGGAGAGGGCCAATGACCGGCTTCCTCAACCTTGAATTGCTCTGGGCGCATGCCGCGCCTCGGGATCGTTGGCCTGACCGGGCACGTGGGATGTCTGGGCATTCCAGCCTGGTCGCTCGGTGGGCGTGCGCCTCTGACGGAGGCTTTGTCTGTCGCTGCCGGATCGCTTCTGGCAGCAGGCGGTTTTCCGGGGGCTGCGCGTTTATGGCGCGGTCATGTTTATTGTGATGGTGATCGGCTTCGCCCGCGCGGCGGCCGTGAACTGAGCAACCGCGGCGGATCCGGGACAGCAGAGCCATGATCGCAACCATCGCGCTGATCGAATTGGTCGGCTACGTCGTGCTGTTGCTCTGGGGCATGCACATGGTCCAGAGCGGCGTGGTGCGCGCGTTCGGCTCCAGTCTCCGCCGGGTGATCGGCCGCACGCTCAGTAACCGCTTCGCCGCTATCGGCGCCGGGCTGGTCGTTACGGCTCTATTACAGAGCAGTACGGCGACCGCGATGATGACGACGTCGCTGGCGGCGGATGGGACGGTGGCACTGGTGCCGGCGCTCGCCGTGATGCTGGGCGCCAATGTCGGCACGGCGCTGGTCGTGAAGGCGTTGTCGTTCGACGTGTCGTGGATCGCGCCGCTGCTGATGATCGCGGGCTATTTCGCGTTCCGGCATGGGCGGAAGGGCGTCGTCCACGACCTTGGTCGCGTTGGCATCGGGCTGGGGCTGATGCTGCTGGCCTTGCATCAGCTCGTCGTCACCATCCAGCCGGTGCAGACCGCGCCTGTGCTGGGCGAGCTGTTGGGCGCGCTGACCCGTGAGCCGTTGCTGGACCTGGCGCTGGCAGCCGTGCTCACCTTGGCGGCGCATTCCAGCATTGCATCGATCCTGCTGATCATGTCGCTTGCGGCGGGCCACGTCGTGACGCCGGTTGCGGCGATTGCGCTGGTGCTTGGTGCCAATGTGGGCGGCGCGCTGCCGCCGGTGCTGGAAGCGACCACCGCCGACCCCGCCAGCCGCCGGCTGCCGATCGGCAACCTGGCGGTGCGCGCGATCGGGGCCGTGGTCGTGCTGCCGTTCGCGCACCCGATCGCGGCGATGCTGTGGCAATGGAACCCCAATCCCCGGGCCGACGTGGTTGATTTCCACATCGCGTTCAACCTGGTGCTGGCTTTGGTGTTTGTAGGAATTCTCGATCCTGCGGCGCGTGTCTTGACGATTTTGATGCCGGAACGGCCAAAGAAGTCGGACCAGGCGGCGGAGCCGCAGTATCTGGAGGAGGCGATGCTGGATGCGCCGTATCTTGCCCTGACCAATGCCTCGCGTGAGGCGTTCCGGATCGGCGATCTCGTGGGCTCGATGTTGCGTCTGTTGCTGCAGGCGGTGGTGGCGAACGATCAGGAGGCGCTGAAGGAACTTGGCCGCAACGGCAAGGCGCTGGACCGGTTGCAAGAGGCGGTGAAGGCGTATCTGACGCGGCTGGGTACCGATCGGCTGTCGGACGCTGACACGCAGCGTCATAGTCATATTCTCGATTTCTCGGTCAATCTTGGGCATGCCGGCGACATCATCGAGCGTGGGCTCGCGGATGCCGCGTATCGCAAGATGAAAGGCGGGATCGTTCTGCATCCGGATGACGAGGCGGATCTTCGCAGTTTCCATGCCTGTGTGCTGGAGGACCTGAAACTGGCGATGGCCAGCTTCATGACGGAGGATCCGCGGTCGGCGCAGAGCCTGCTGGATGCGAAGCGGCACCTGAACGCGATGGAGCGGGCGGTGGGGCGGCGGCATTTGAGCCGGCTGGAGGGACGGCCGAAGGGTGATCTGGAAGCCAGCACGCTGTATCTGGCGATTCTGCGCGACCTGCGGCGAATCAATTCGCATCTCTCGGCTGTCGCCTATGACGTGCTGGGGCTGTCAGACGCACAGGAAGTGGCGGACGAGCCGGTGGCACGGGACAACGGGTCTGCTGCGGAATTGCCGGCGATCGGGGCCGGATGAGAGGGGACGGCATGTCCGTCAACTGCTTCGGTGGAGTGGCTAACCAGCAGTCAGAGACCTGAGTTTCCTCTGCGGCGCTGCAGACGCCCGAGGTGGATCGTCGGCGTCCGGTCGGGGCGTCCGGTCGGGGCGTCCGGTCGGGGCCATGCCGCAGCGTTGATGGCGCGGTATGTCCGGCGCTTCCGGACCAGGTCCAAGGCGTGGCTTCAACCCGGCAGGCCACTTTCCCATCCTGCCTGTGAGTCGATTCATAGGCATGGATCCGCGATCCAAAGTCCTATGGGCCCCCCGATGCCTGTGTCGGGATTGCGATGGGAGGGCGGGGTGTGGTCGCCGCTGGCCACTGGTGACGCGCGGCGCATCGGCGATGCGAGGCCGCCATCTCGTGGCTGTTTACCCTTCGGTAAGAACGTGATGCGAAGATCGAGGCACGGGCTCGGGGTTCGACCCAACCCCGACCGGTCGTACGTCAGCCCTCGCGCCGCGGCCACGCGGCAAGGTGGCCTGAGCGGATGGCAGGTCGGCTACTGCCGCAGGTCGGTGCGATGGCGAGTGGTTTGTGTCATGTCGATTCAGCAGCGCCTCGCGCCCGCCAAGGGACGTCGCGGGCGTGGTGGGTGTTCTTTGCCGGCGCCGCAGTTTTCTGCTTTCTGGCAGTTGGGGCGACATGGCTGATCATAGATCTGCGCGCCCGGGCGATTTCGGACACTGAGGCGACGCTCGCAGCCCTCAGCCTGAGCATTGCCGACCAGGCCGACCGTTCGTTTCAGGCGTTGGAGCAAGTGCAGATCGGGCTGATGGACGAGATGCGTGCGGGTGGCATTCGTACCGAGGCGGCGTACATTGCACTTATGTCCGGCCGCGCGGTGCATCAGGCGCTGCGGGAGCGGGTCTTGGGCCTGCCGCAAGTGAACGCAGTCACCCTGATCGACCGTGACGGCAACCTGATCAATTTCTCCCGCTACTGGCCGATTCCGAAAGTCAATATCGCCGACCGCGACTATTTCAAAGCTTTGACGGCGGATCCTGCGCTGGACAAATTCATCAGCGCACCGGTGCGGAATCGCGGCGATGGCACGTGGACGATTTATCTCGCCAAGCCTTTCCGCGCCCCGGATGGAAGTTTTTTGGGATTGGTTCTTGGTGCGGTCGAACTGACATACTACGAGGGTCTTTACCGACGCATTTTGCCGGAGAGTGATGCCGTCATATCGATGTTCCGCGCGGACGGCGTGCGCCTGGTGCGCATGCCGCCGTCGAACCCGTCCATAGGCCGGGTGCTGGAACATGCGGCCGTGACCGATGTCGTGCGCACGCACTCGCCGGTCCAGAGCCTGCACACAATCAGTCCGATTGATGGCGCCGAGCGGCTGGCTTCAGTCCGGGCCGTGCCGCATTACCCGATCGCCATTCTGGTGAGCCGCACCGTATCGGCCGTGCTGGCGGATTGGCGGGAGCAATCGGCGTATCTGGCTGGCGCCACCGGGCTGCTGGAGTTGGGATTGTTCGGGACGGGGCTGATGTTTGCCCGCCATGTCCGCGGCCAGCGGATGGTTCAGCAATTCGAGGCAGCCAAGAACCAGGCCGATGCTGCGCGCGCCGCGGCCGAGGCTGATGCCACATTGGCGCGAACCCAAGAGCATGGCGAGCGAGCCTTGCGGACGCAGTACGCCCGTTTCGCGCTTGCGCTGGATAATATGAAGCAGGGCCTGGGGATGTTCGACGCGAGAGGCCGGGTCATCGTGGCCAACCGGCAGATCGGGGACATGTTCGGGGGCGGCACGGTCGAACCTGGCATGGCGTTGGTGGTGCTGCTGCGCGCCGCTCGCCGCCCTGGAGGCCTGAGCCTGGGCGATTCGTGCAACGCGTGGCGCCTGCTGTCGAAGCTGCGCCATGAGCGTGAGTCTGCAAGCCGTCTGTGGGCGATCGATGATGGCCGGAGCTTTTCCATCGGCTTCGAACCAATGGGCGAGGGAGGCTGGCTGCTGACCTGCGAGGACATCTCGGAGCGGCGGCAGGCCGAGGCGCGGATCGCCTACCTGGCGCAACATGATCAGCTTACCGACCTGCCCAACCGTGTACTTTTCAGGGAAAGTCTCGCACGTGCGATCGCCGCGGCTTCCGATGAGGGAAGCTGTGCCGTCCATTACATCGACCTGGACAGGTTCAAAGGCGTCAACGACACGCTCGGCCATTCCGCTGGTGACGCGCTGCTGCAGCTGGCGGCCATGCGCATCAGGCGCTGCCTGCGGGACGACGACATCGTGGCGCGGCTGGGGGGCGACGAATTCGCCGTGATCCAACACGGGCTGCGTACGCCGCTCGGTGCCGCGAGCCTGGCAAAGCGGCTGTGCGATGAATTCGAGCTGCCATTTGAGATCGACGGCCAGCAGGTGATGGTTGGCAGCAGCATTGGCATTGCCGTGACTACGGATGCCAGTACCGACATCGAGCAAATGTTGAAGCAGGCCGACCTGGCGCTCTACCAGGCGAAGTCGGACGGGCGGGGCCGCTACCGTTTCTTCGAGCCTGAGATGGACCGTATCGTATCGGAGCGGCGGCGATTGGAACTCGACCTGCGGCAGGCGCTGAGCGCGAAGCAATTCGAGGTGCACTATCAGCCGCAGCTCCGGGTCAAAGGCCGGCGGCTGACGGGGTTCGAAGCCTTGTTGCGCTGGCGTCACCCGGAACGGGGCCTGATTCCGCCTTCGGCGTTCATTGCAACCGCAGAGGAGTTGGGGCTGATCGTGCCGATCGGTGCCTGGGTGCTGGAGCAAGCCTGCCGTGACGCCTGCGCCTGGCCGGACGACCTGACGGTGGCGGTCAACCTGTCCCCGATCCAGGTGTTGAGCCCCTCTCTCGTGGAGACCGTTGTCGCCGCGCTGAAGTCGTCCGGGCTGGCGGCGAAGCGGCTGGAACTGGAGATCACGGAATCCGTGATGCTGCACGATACTGGAGACACCCTGGAAAAATTGCATGAGCTGCGGGACCTGGGCATTTCGATCGCGATGGACGACTTCGGCACAGGATATTCCTCGCTCAGCTATCTGCGCCGGTTCCCATTTGATAAAGTGAAAATCGATCGATCTTTCGTGGAAGGGCTGGATAGCAACCCCGATTGCCTCAGCATCGTTCGTGCCATTGTAGGGCTCTGCCGCGGACTGCAGATGGTGGCTCTGGCGGAGGGCGTGGAGACCGAATTCCAGATGGCGGAGTTGGAGGAGGAAGCCTGCGCTGAGGTGCAAGGGTTCCTGTTTGGGGCAGCGATGCCGGGGGATGAAATTCCCCGCTGGATAAATTCGAACCGGGCCGCGGATGTCGCCATGCTGTCAACAGCGGGATAGATCCGGGCGTCCTGGTACGGGCCAGCCTGCGGTCGCGACCATGCCAACGGCGCTCCTGGGCTGAGTGTGTGGATGAGCATGGGGGCTTGGGCCTGTGTTCCGGCTCACATACGGAGCGCAATGTACAGCGGCTTTGCTTCTCTCCATTGTTTGATCCGCTGGCTTCGGTTGTTGCCCGCGGACGCTTGACCATGCCTGGTGCTTCACCCAAAGTCCGCCGGCAGACGAAGCGGAATATCGTCAATGAGGAAACGTATGAGGCACGCTGAGATGCAGGCGATCGCAGGGCCGCGTCGGCTGGTAAGACGGCTTCGTGGCATGGCTGCGGGCGCCATGGCTGCGACGGCCATGACGCTGCTGTGCCAGCCTGCGCCGACACGCGCAGCCGGGCCAATCACCGTGGGGTTTATCGTCAAGACATTGAACAATCCGTACTGGGCGGCGATGCAAAAGGCGGCTGAAGCAGAAGCGTCGAAAACCGGCATCCATCTGATCTTCGAAGCCGGCAAGTATGATGGCGACGTCAGCACCCAGATCTCTGATATCGAGGACCTGACGACGCACGGTGCCAGCGCTATCATCATTGCACCGAGCGTGTCGGCGTCCGTGGCGCCCGCGCTGGAGCGGGCGAAGAAGGCAGGCATCACCGTGATCGCGGTGGACACCGCGGTGGATCCCGCCAGTGCCGCCGACAGCTTCGTCGCGACCAATAATTTCAAGGGCGGAATCGAGGACGGGCAATGGGCGAAAGTCGCCATGGGCGGCAAGAAGCCTGTCGTGGCCTTGCTGGAGGGGACGCCGGCATCCTCGGTGAACACTCAGCGGTTGGGCGGATTCCTGAAGGGCATTGGCATGACGAAGTCGCAGGCGGCGGTGGACCTGATCACCAACGGCGACCAGACCAAGGCGCTGAACGCCATGCAGAACGCGCTGGTGGCGCATCCGGACATCAACCTGGTGTGGACCATCAATGAACCGGCCGGATTCGGCGCGGCGGTCGCGCTGAAACGCGCCGGCGACAAGGCGTTGATCGTCACGATGGATGGCTCGTGCCACGGCGTTCAGGGGGTGGCCGACGATCAGTTCGGCGCCGATGTGCTGCAATTCCCGGCCAAGATGGCGCAGATCGCCATCCAGGAAGCGATCGCGGCATCGCAGGGCAAGAAAATCCCGGCGCGCGTCGATACCGGGGAGCCGCTGACCACATTGCATCCGCAAGCCGGCGTGCCTGGGATTGCTCCATCCGCGGCGCTGAAAGAGTGCTGGGGCTGATCTTTGGAGCGAACCGCCGGCCGTAGTTTCGGCGAGCAAGTCCGGCATGCGGCCGTTGTGGCGCTGGAGCGGCTGCGTGCCGCCGGGCTGATGGGCCCGATCCTGGCGCTGGCCTGCGAAATTGTCATCTTCGGCAGCCTGGCGCCGCGCTTTGCGACGACCCGGAATTTTCTGCTGATTGCCGAGCAAGCAATGGAAATCGCCACGCTGGCGATCGGGCAGACGTTGATCATCCTGGTGGCCGGGATCGATCTAGCGAACGGCGTGGTGATGGTGCTGGCCAGCATCGTCATGGCGAAGTTGGCCGTTGCGGGCGTGCCGGTGGTTTTGGCCGTTGTGGCCGGCGTTGCCGTCAGCGCCGCGTTCGGATTGGCGGAAGGGTTGCTGGTGGCGATCGTCGAACTGCCGCCCTTTATCGTGACGCTGGGATTCTTCAACGTGGCGATGGCGCTGGCACTGCTGATTTCGGGCGAGGCATCGATTATCAATCTGCCTCCGGCGTTGTTGGCGCTGGGTGATACCGTCAGTGTCGGCGGCACTGACGTGCCGGTTGGCATCCTGGTGATGCTGGCCGTGCTGTTGGTGACGTGGTACGCGCTGCGGGAAACCGCCTGGGGGCGGCACATGTACGCTCTGGGCGACAACCTTCCCGCGGCGCGGCTGAGCGGCATTCGAGTCAATCGCGTGCTGATCTCGGCCTATGTGACGGCGGGCATCATCTATGCGGTCGCTGCGCTGCTGCTGCTGGGGCGCACGACGGTGGGCAATCCGGATGCGGGAGAGACGGCGAACCTGGAAAGCATCACCGCGGCAGTGATCGGCGGGATCAGTTTGTTCGGCGGGCGCGGCAGTATCGTCGGGCCGGTGCTGGGCGCGTTCATCGTGGGTGCGCTGGAGAACGGGTTGACCATCATTGGGGTCGATGCGCTGTACCAGGACATCGCCATCGGCTTGCTGGTGATCGCGGCGGTGATCCTGGACCGCCTGCAGCGTGGACGCTCGCGGTGAGTGCGGCGGAGGCCCGCGCGGCGCCGGATTACGATGCGGCACCGGTCTACCAGGCGCGGGGCCTGGTGAAGCGCTATGGCCGCGTCACCGCATTGGATGGCGCCGATTTCGAACTCTATCGGGGCGAGATCCTGGCGATCGTCGGCGACAATGGCGCGGGGAAATCGACGCTGATCAAGATTCTGTCCGGCGTGATTGCCCCGGATGCGGGCGAATTGTGGCTGGACGGAGCGCATGTGCATCTTCGCAACCCGCTGCATGCGCGCGAACTGGGGATCGAAACGGTGTACCAGGACCTGGCATTGGCACCCGGCCTCGATATCACCAGCAATCTATTCCTGGGGCGAGAGGAGCGTATGCCGGGCATTCTGGGGGGTCTGTTCCGTAAATTGAACAAGCGGTCGATGCAGCGGCAGGCAGCGGCGCATATGAGCTCGCTGAAGATCGGCATCCGGTCGATGGCCCAGGCGGTGGAGACCCTGTCCGGCGGACAGCGGCAGGGCGTTGCCATTGCTCGGGCGGTGTCGTGGGGGCGGCGGATCGTGATCATGGACGAGCCGACCGCGGCCTTGGGCGTGCAGGAATCGGGCATGGTGCTGGAGCTGATCCGCACAGTGCGGGCGCGGGGCGTGCCGGTGGTTGTGATCAGCCATAGCCTGCCGCAGGTGTTCGCGGTGGCGGACCGGATCCAGGTGATGCGGCTGGGTCGCCGGGTGGGGATCGGGTTTCCTTCGCGCGATTCGATGGACGACGTGGTTGCCATGATTACCGGGGCGCGTGCGGGCGAGGCGGAGTGGCGCCCGGCGAAGGTTGTTTCTTCAGCGTAATTGCATTGCCGGGGCGTGATTACGTGCGCTGTCGATGGTTTTCCGCCGGTGGGCTTTTGGGTCGAGGGACGTGTATCGTGCAGAAATGAGGTTCCTGGTGCTGCGCCGGGGCCAGGCTGCGCGGGACTTTCCGCACGTCACGTTGCACGATAGGAACGTGGTTCCCTCCGTTTTTGATGATGGCAAGAGGGTATGCTGCACGTCCTGGTCGTTGACGACGAGTTGGCCGACAATGGTTTGATCTGGCAATCATAGCAACGATCCTGCCCGATCTGACCGGCTTTACGGACAGTCGCGCTGATCCGGCAGGCGCAAGATAACGTTGCCACGATGACCGCGCGCCTGGCAGCGCTGCGCGAATCGACCCGAGGTCTGCGGTCGGTGAGATTGGAAGCGCACGGGCCGATCATTGCGAGCGCGGCGGTGCGGCAGAGGTGGCCACGCGTGATAGACCACTCGCCCGGCCGCCACGCGTCGCTTGGTGCCGCGTTGCGCAAGGGCGGCACGGGCATCGCGTGATGAGCCGCATGCTGCGGCCAGTCCTAATCCCAAGCCGGGCCATGACGCGCAGGGCGGGCCGCGTCGGCGGCGCATCGTTCCATGCACGCTGCGCCGGTCGCCGGGCCGGTGGCTGATCCGCGATGACACTGCGGCGCTCTGCCGCCGCTAACGCGTGATGACCCTGCGGCGCTCTGCCGCCGCTAACGCACGATGACCCTGCGGCGGTCTGCCGCCGCTACCGCACGATGACCCTGCGGCGGTCTGCCGCCGCTAACGCGCTATGACACTGGGGCGCTCTGCCGCCGCTAACGATAGTCGATCAACTCCTCCCGGCAGGCGATCGTGAATGTTCGCAGCATATCATATTGCGCGGTCGCCAGATCGGGCTGTTTGCGGAAGTCGCGGTTGGGTTCGTAATAGGTCTTGATGATCGCCAACAGGATCTGGTCGGCCTGATCTGCCGTATCCCTGCGGTGTGCGCAGACATAGATTTCCGCCTTCAGGGCGTAGAGCGGGACCAGGACCGAAACATCCGTCAGCTCGTGCGTGAGTGCATCGATATACAGCTTTGCCGCGAGATTGATGAAATCGCTGAACAAGCGTTCGCGCCGGGCGGTGTCCTGGGCGCGGCGCTGCGAGCGATCCTGATAATGCTGGTTCAGCCACGATGCACCGACCGACGCGAAGGCTCCGAGCGTCGCGCCGCCGAGGGCGGAAAGGGCCGATAGGATTGCGTTGTCCATGATGTTCAAATTCCTGTCGGAGCGGTCCCCCGGCTTCAGTCTGGTCAACGCGTATAAGGCTGGCTCCTCGATTCTGCCGCTGCCTGGTGAAATTGCCGGGTTTTTCGAGCCTGCACCGGGCAATGGCGCCAGCCCCGCGATGCAGCGGTGTTCATGTCCGGCGTGCCAGCAGCATGGCAGAGCCCGCCGCCAGCAGCGCGAGCATGCTGTATGGCCCCGCGTAGCCTCGCAGAGCGGCCACGGTGACGCCAAACACCGGCGGGACGATCATCACCCCGGCGAACATGATGGCGGTGCCGAGGCCGGTGGCCTCGGTGCGGCGTGCGCCGCCGAGATGGGCGTAGTCCGCATAGGCGACGCCGGTGTAGCCGCCCGCGGTGCAGCCCGCGAGCAATGCCACCGCGACCACCGCCCAGCCGGGCCACCCCAAGCCGATTTGTCCTGCCGCGACGGACGACACCGCCATGCCGATGCCGAGCATGCACAGGGTATTGCTGGGGGACACGTACTTGTCGGCGATCCAACCCCAGATTGGGCGGGTGACGGTGCTGGCGATCTGGTACAGCGCCAGCACGCGGCCGGCCTGCACCAGGCTCAGGCCGGCCGCGGCGGTCAGTTGCACGGTCATGAAGGCGACGAAGGTAAGCTGGGTACCGGAATAGACAAAGCTGGCCACCGACAGCCGGCGCAGGCGCGTTTCCCGCAGTAGCGCGAAGGGTTGCAGCAGGCTGCGGCCGAAGACGGTGAAGCCGGGCTCGCGCTCGACGTCCCAGCTCCGGCGCGGCAGCTCCATCAAAAACAGCAGTGCCAGGATGGGGATCAGCTCGGTCAGCAGGGCCAGGCGCCAGCCGATGGCGAGCGATAGCGGGGGCAGGACCAGGGCGCCCAGCACGCCGCCGAGCGGGACGCCGATCTGTCGGATCGACATGATCAGGTTGAAGACCGGCCGCGGCGTGTGCGGTACCAGGAGATGCGTGCTGGCGGGGGCGGCGGCGCCATAGCCCAGGCCCAGCACCACCGCGGCCAGCGCCAGCGAGACGACGTGGCCGGTGGCCGCCGTTGCCACCATGCCGGCGGCGGCGACCAGCACCGCTTGCGTGGCGCGCACGCCGCCATAGCGCCGGATCAGCCCGGGCGAGAGCAAGGCGGAAACGATGCCGGTGCCATAGGCGGCGGCGACGAAGGTGCCGACCAGTTCGCCGCTGACATGTAGCTCGGCGGCGATCGCGGGGGCGATGG
The DNA here is from genome assembly GCA_035523995.1 of Acetobacteraceae bacterium. Lineage (GTDB taxonomy): Bacteria > Pseudomonadota > Alphaproteobacteria > Acetobacterales > Acetobacteraceae > JASHVB01. The sequence goes on from DATKPQ010000103.1 coordinate 90,346, forward strand.
CGGGGATGGAAAACATCGCCGCGGTCGCCAGCGTCTGGACCGCGAGCGTGGCGGCCAGCGGCGCGATCGGCATGCCGCGGATCATGCCTGGCGCCAGGGCAGCGCCGACGGGAAGGACGTCATGCGGCGATTATCCTGCGCGGCGGACCCGTCCGGCGACGGCTCGCACGTGGCGGGGGGCGGCCTGCCAGATTGCCAGCGCCGAGATCAGGCTGACGGCGAAGCCGGTGGCGAAGCCGGCGTGGTAGGTGCCGGTGCGGTCGTGCAGCAGGGCGGTTGCGAAGGGCCCTGCCGCACCGCCGGCGATGCCGGCCAGCATCAAGGTGCCGAAGATGCTGCCGTAGTGGCGGCCCTGGAAGATTTCCGCCGGGATGGCGCCCATCACCGCGGTGATGCCGTAGCCCAGCAGCCCCTGTGCTGCGACCACGACGTAGAGCCACAGGACGGCTTGGGGCGAGTGGGCCATCGCCAGGAAGGCGGCGAAACAGAGGGCGAAGCCGCAGGTTCCGGCCGTCCAGACCCATTCGCGGCCGATGCGGTCCGAAAGGTGGCCGAGGCCGATCTGGCCGGGGATGCCGATCAGGCCGGCGGCGCCCAGCGCCCAGGCGGCGACGGCGGGGGTGAAGCCGATATCCAGCAGGTACTGCGTCTGGTGCACCTGGGCGGCGTACCAGACATACAGGGCACCGAAATAGCCCAGCGCCAGCCACCAGAATCGCGCGGTGCGCAGGGCGCGGGGCAGGGTCCAGTCGGTGGCGGCCCAGGCGGCGTCTATCACATTCGTTTCTGTGGCGGCAGCTGCGGCAATCTTGTGCGTTACGGCGTCGCCGTCCGAAGCCAGACCCAGGTCCTCCGGGCGCTGGCGCAACAGCAGATTCAGAGGTGCGAGGAGAAACAGGGTCAGGAGGCCCAGCGCCATGCAGGCGGTGCGCCAGCCATCGCGCTGGATCAGCGTCTGCAGCCAGGGGAGCAAGGCGATTGCTCCGACGCCGACGCCAGAGAAGGCGATGCTCATGGCGAGGCCGCGGCGGCGGACGAACCAGTTGGGCAGGAACAAGGATTGGCCGCTGTAGCCAAGGCAGACGGTGCCGCCGCTGACCAGCACGCCGAGCGTCGCGTACAGCTGCCAGGGCGAATGGATCAGCGTTGCCAGCAGCAGGCCGGCGGCGAGCATCAGGACGCCGGCTTCGATGACCAGGCGCGGGCCGTAGCGGTCCATGGCGCGGCCCAGCACGGGGGACAGGCTGGCGGAGACCAGGAAGCCGAAGGAGAAGGCGCCGGCGGTGACGCTCTGGTCCCAGCCGAATTCCGATAACAGGGGTGGAAAGAACAGGGAGAAGGCGGTGCGGGCGGTGACGGCGATGCCCATGGTGACGAAGACAACGGCGACGATGATCCAGCCGTAGAAGAAGGGCAGGGGACGCACGCGGTCAGGGTCCGGTCGGTCCGGTGACCGCCTTGGCGGCCAAGGGCAGCGGGCGCGGGGCGATTGTGGCGGTGCGGGGATGCGGGAGCGGCCTGCACCGATGGTGGGCGGGGACGCCGGCGGCCGTATCGGCGGGGCGCGACAGTTCCTGGACCATGCTCATCGCCGGACTCCTCTCCCGGGCGGGGACGGTAGCGGGTCTGGCAGCGGTGTCTATGCGCGAAACGGGCGGGGCTGGGGTGCTGTGCCGACGATGACCTCTCCCACGACTCCATCCCCTGCTGCTAGCTTCCACCCATGCCGAACTTTGCGCTGGAAAAGGCCGCTGGGGGGCGCGTCGCCGGGGTGGATGAAGTGGGCCGCGGGCCACTCGCCGGACCTGTGGTCGCGGCTGCCGTGGTTTTTCCTGCGGGTGTGCCGCGCAAGCTTGCCGCATTGCTCGACGATTCGAAGAAGCTGAGCGCAGAGCAACGACAGGTCGCGTTCGCCGCGCTGTATGCGTCGGGGAAGGCGGAGATCGCGGTTGCCGCGGCATCGGTTGCCGAAATCGATCGCCTTAACATCCTGCATGCCGCCTTGCTTGCGATGTGCCGGGCGGTGGCGCGCTTGCCGGGGCCGCCGGACCTTGCGCTGGTGGACGGGAACGTTGCACCGGCGCTGCAATGCCCGGTGCGGTGCGTGGTCGGGGGCGACGGACGGTGCCTGTCCATCGCGGCGGCCTCGATCGTTGCGAAAGTGGTGCGTGACCGGGCCATGGCGCGGTTGGCCGTGCGCTGGCCGGGCTACGGGTGGGAAACGAATGTCGGCTACGCGACCGAATTCCATCGCGCGGCGTTGTTGCGGCTGGGGCCGAGCCGGCACCACCGGCCGGCGTTTGCCAGCGTGGCGCAGTTGAGTCTGGGGCTTGGCGACTGACCGGTGTGAATTCGACGAACGCGGGCCCGGCGATTCGACGGATTGGACCTTGACGCGCGGCCGTTCGATGCCGCGGCGGGCTACACTGCGGGAGCCTTGCGAAAGGAAACCCGCGCGCTTGGCCTTTCTTTGGGCGAACGGGCCTGTCTTGCCCTGGCGATCCAACTCGGCGCCGTGGCAGTGACCGCTGATCGTGCCTGGACCAGGCTGCCACGGGAGATGGTCCAGATCGAGGCAATACGCTGACCGATTGACGCGGCTTCGGCGGCGCCGTCACGATAGGTAATCGTCACCCTGCCCCGGGAGCCAAGTGGAAATCGTCCGTGAACTGCCGCTGAACCAGGTATTGCTCGGCGACTGCATCGAGTTGATGCGCATGCTGCCGCCGGCCTCGGTGCACTGCGTGTTTGCGGACCCGCCGTACAACCTTCAATTGCGGGGTGAACTGCGCCGCCCGGACGACAGCCTGGTGGATGGCGTGGACGAGGAGTGGGACCGGTTCATTGATTTTCCCACCTATGACGCGTTCACGCGCGGCTGGCTTGCCGAGTGCCGGCGCGTACTGCGCAAGGACGGCACGCTGTGGGTGATTGGCGCCTATCACAACATCTTCCGCATCGGGGCGATCCTGCAGGATCTGGGGTTCTGGATCCTGAATGACGTGGTGTGGCGCAAGGCCAATCCGATGCCGAATTTCCGTGGGCGGCGATTTACCAATGCCCATGAGACGCTGATCTGGGCGGCGCGGCAGCGGGATTCCCGGCATCGGTTCAACTACCAGGCGATGAAGGCGCTGAACGACGATATCCAGATGCGCAGCGACTGGTTCATCCCGCTTTGCACCGGCGCCGAGCGCCTGCGCAACCAGCACGGGTTGAAGCTGCATCCGACGCAAAAGCCGGAGGCGCTGTTGCACCGCGTGCTGTTGGCCTCGACGGCGCCGGAGGAGATCGTGCTGGACCCTTTCCTGGGGACCGGCACGACGGCAGTGGTGGCCAAGCGGCTGCACCGGCATTTCATCGGGATCGAGCGTCATCCGGCGTATGTGGAGGCGGCGTGGGGGCGGATTCGTGCCACGTCGCGTGTGCCGGTGGATGGCGTCGGGACTGCGACGTCGCGGCGGGAGGCGCCCCGGGTGCCGTTCGGGAACCTGGTGGAGCAAGGGGTGGTGGCGCCGGGGACGAAACTGCATGACCGGCAGCGGCGGGTAACGGCGGTGGTGTCGGCGGACGGGACGGTGGTTTCGGGGGAGATACGGGGGTCGATCCACAAGGTGGGGGCGCTGGTGCAGAACGCGCCGTCCTGCAACGGCTGGACGTTCTGGCATTTCGAGCGCGATGGCCGGCTGGTGCCGCTGGATGTGTTAAGGGGGACAGTGGGGCCGGGGTGAGAGCGCTTGTGCTAGGCCACCGCGGCGGCGTCGGCGGGCCGCACACTGAATAACGGCCCTGGTCGCAGCCGTGTCACCACAGTCGCGATCACGGCGCCGCGCCGCGGCAGGGTCATCATACGCGGGAACGCTTCCTCGAACCGGGCGGCGCTCTCCGGCCACCGCAAACTGGCCGCGGCGACCGCAGCGATGATGGCCGTGTCGAAACAATCCGCCAGTTCCGGCTCGCTCTGGCGCGGCAGCGCGAGTTCCTCCTCGACGAGCAATGTCTCTTGCGCGTCAACCAACGCTTCGAACGTCCGGTTCTGGCCCCATCCGGTCAGCCGTTCGGTTGCTCCGCGATCCTCCAGCACGGCCTCAAGGCTGCCGCGGCATGTATGGAACCGCGGATGAACGCAAATGAACGCGGATACCGCCGGTCACTCGCATCAGCGGTGCCTGCCTCACAGCCACCAGACCAAACGATGGATCTCCAGCCTCGGCCGGCCGAAGTTCAGCAACAGGCACAAACGCAAGTTGCTGGCTTTGAGGTAGTTCATGCACTGCGCGCGATGCACGTTGTCTATCGCGCGAACCGCCTTCGGTTCGACAGCCACCACCTGCGCGATCAGCAGGTCGGCAATATACTGCCCGATAATGACCGCGATACCGCACCGTCACGCCGGCCTGCTGACAGACCATCAGCCCGGCGTGACGCAACTCATACGCCAGCGCGTGTTCGTAGACCTTTTCCAGAAACCCTCACCCGAGCGTATTCGAAACGGTCAGCGCACAGCCGATGGTACGCTGGGAGATACGGTTCAGCACCGGCACATCTGCATAGCTAACCTTAAAAATCCTCGCGGATTGCGCAGATTGTTGTTACGCGGCCATCTTCGCAAGTTCCTGCGTGTTGGCGTTGCGCGCTGCCATCAGCGCGGTGACGATGCGTCGGCCTGCTTC
>DATKPQ010000104.1:0-41085 GCA_035523995.1 Acetobacteraceae bacterium
AGAGTCCATCCGGAAAGTTCACGCGGTATTGCAGAGCTTTCGCAGCATGAGCCGGATCGATGCCCAGCGCAAAAATGCCAGCGCATTTCGCGTCAGACATTCGAAATCCTTGGCTAGCCGTCGGCAGCGGCCAAGCCAAGCGAACGTTCGTTCTACCACCCACCGCTTCGGAAGCACCTTGAACCCTGTATCGGTCCGCTTAACGATTTCCACTTGCAGCCGACGCCTTTGCTTCCTCGCCTCGTTGCGAAACTTCGGCCCCTGGTATCCCGCGTCGGCAAACATCTTCCTCAGCAGCGGATAGCGATCGAATAAACTGGCCAATACCAGAATGCCGCCGTCTCGGTCCTGGATGTTGGCCGGGTGCACCACGGCAGCCAACAGCAAGCCTATCGTGTCAACCAGGATATGCCGCTTCTTTCCCTTGATCTTCTTGCCCGCGTCGTAACCATGTGGATCGATGCAGGCCCGCCTTTTTCAGCGCTTTTCACGCTTTGGCTATCGATCACTGCGGCAGTGGGGGTGGACTTGCGTCCGGCCTGCTCACGGCACTTGGCATACAGCGCGTCGTGGATTCTTCGCAATGTGCCATCGCAGTCCCATCGCGCGAAGTAGTCATACACCGTGCTCTTTGGCGGCAGATCCTTGGGCAGATACTGCCATTGGCATCCCGTGCTCAGGATATACATCACGCCGTTCACGACCTCGCGGATATCCACCTCGCGCTTGCGGCCGCCGCGTCTGGCCGGCGGGATCAGAGGCCCAATGAGTGACCACTCGTCATCTGTCAGGTCGCTCGGATACCGTAGCTTGCTCCGGTCATATCGGTCACGGTTATCGGTCGTCCACACACGGCACCTCGCGAATCGGTGCCGGCAATAGAATCGCGCCGATTCAATGGGTTCAAGCCCCCGACCCTAAGTGACTCTAAAGACTCGCGAACCTCCCGGACGGACACATAGACCGGCGTCTCCACGAACCCGTCGCCAAACCAGGCTGGCCGCCTGCCCTTCAACGCGTGGCCGGCGGCACGCACGCCAGCCTCCGACAGCGACAGCACCGGCAGCGGACCGCGGCAACGCACACGGAACGAAATCGCCTGCACGCCCACGCCGCCATAGACCGACGTGTACCGCGCGGCATAGGCCGTCGCGAACGCGGCTCGAATTCCCGGTAGCGTCGCCGCGGTAATGGCTCCGCCCGGCAACGGCACATTGATCTCGTGCATCTGACCTTCCAGGCGCATATCGGCGGAGCGTTCCACCACCACGTCATCCGCCGCCACCCCCGCCCCGATCAGCCGCGCCCGCGCCTCTTGCTCCAGCTCACGCAGCGCCGCACCGATCGTTTCGGCAGCATCGGCCGCTTCAAGCCGCACCGGATGGCTGCGCACTTGCTCGAACGAGAGCGGCGCGGCCAGGAAGCCCAACGCCGACGCCGCCCCCGATGCCGGCGGAATCAGCACCTCCCGCACGCCCAGGATGCGCGCCACCTCTGCCGCATGCGCCGGCCCGGCACCGCCAAACCCCACCATGGCGTAGCGGCGCGGGTCCTTGCCCTTCTCCACGATATGGATGCGCGCCGCCGCGGCCATGTTTTCCGTGACCAGGCGATGGATGCCCGCCGCCGTCTCGATCGCGCTCAGCCCCAGCCTGGCGCCAACGCCGGACAGTGCGGTCTCGGCTGCGCCACGATCCAATCTCATGCGGCCGCCAAGGAAAAATCCCGGATCGTAATAGCCCAGCAACAGGTTGGCGTCGGTGACGGTGGGCTCCGTGCCGCCTCGCCCATAGCAGGCCGGCCCGGGATCGGCGCCGGCCGAACGAGGACCAACGCGCAGCAGCCCGACTTCGTCGATCCCAGCAATGGAGCCGCCGCCGGCTCCGATCTCGATCATGTCGATCACCGGCGCCTTTATGGGCAGGCCAGAGCCTTTCTTGAAGCGATGGACACGCGCCGCTTCCATCATGGGGGAAATCTCGGTGCGGCCGTTCTCGATCAGGCAGGCTTTGGCCGTGGTGCCGCCCATGTCGAAGGAAATCACGTCCGCCTTGCCCGCCGCCGCGCCGAAGAACGCGGTGGCGAGACCACCGCCGGCCGGGCCGCTTTCCAGCATGCGGATCGGGAAGGCACGCGCGGTTGCCAGTGACAGCAGGCCGCCGGCCGAATGCATCAGCGTCAGCTCGCCACGGAACCCGCGCGCATGCAGCTCGCGTTCAAGCTGCGCCAGGTAGCGCGCCATCAGCGGCTGCACATAGGCATTGGCACAGGTGGTGGCGCAGCGCTGGTACTCCCAAAGCTCCGCCACGACCTCGGAGGAAATCGACACCGCCAGTTCAGGGCAGGCGGCGCGCACGATCGCCGCGGCGGCGCGTTCGTGCACCGGGTTGCGATACGCGTGCAGAAAGCAGATCGCGATCGCCTCGGCGCCTTCTGCCCGTAGCCGCAGTGCCGTGGCACGGACCTCGGCGGAATCGAGCGGCATCAACACATTGCCATCGCGGTCCAGGCGTTCGTTCACCTCCAGCCGATGCCGGCGCCGCACCAGCGGCTCGGGGAACTGCAGGAACAAGTCATAGATGTCGTAGCGTTGTTCGGTGCCCATCTCCAGGATGTCGCGAAAACCCCGCGTGGTAATCAGCCCGAGGCGCGCGCCGGTACGCTCGATCAGCGTATTGGTGACCAGGGTGGTGCCGTGCACCGCGTCACCGATCTCGGCGAACGTCAGACCCGCCGCCGACACAAGTTCGCCCAACCCCTGCAAGGCACCGACCGAGGGATCGTGCGGCGTGGTCAGGCACTTGTGCAGGCGGATCTCATTGCGTTCGGTATCGAGCAAGATGAAATCGGTGAACGTGCCACCAATATCGAAGCCGACGCGGTAGCGGTGGGTCATCCTTCAATCCCCTGCTGCATCGCAGCAGTCTAGATGTGTGGACACATCCGATCCAGGGCCGGGATCGGATACGCTGAAGGTCAGCCATGTCATCGAGGAGGAGCGGCGACCCGGTGTGAGGCGCGAGTTGCAGCGTCCAAATGTCATTGCGAGGGGCGCAGCGACGAAGCAACCTCGCTCGGGGAAGACCCCAGACGGTTCGTGCCTCCTCACGACAAGGATTGCGCCGCCGCCCCGCTCCTCGCAACGAAACCTGGCCGAAAGTCACAATGTCCAAGCTCCGAATGCTCGTGATCCTTGTCGTATCGGTGGTCGTCTATTTCGGCCTCGCCATTCTGGGCGCCGGCGGATTTGCTGCCTTCTTCTCGCATGCACCGCTGATTGCCCTCCTCGTCATGGGCGTTGCACTGACCGGCGTGGCATTCTTCAGTCCCGGCAACCTGAGTGCAGGCGAACGCGAGGATCGCGGCAACCGCTGGGTCCTGATTGCATTCGCGCTGATCGGATTTCTCAGTGCCTGGCTGCCGGCCTTTACCGACCGCGTCGGCTTCTGGACTTTCGGTGGCGACACCGTGCGCTGGCTGGGCGTAATCCTGTCCGCCGTCGGCGGTGCACTGCGGATCTACCCGGTCTTCGTGTTAGGGCGCCGTTTCAGCGGGCTCGTCGCGATCCAGCCCGGACATACCCTGGTCACATCGGGCATTTACGGCACCATTCGCAATCCCAGCTATCTCGGGCTTCTGATCAGCTTGGTGGGCTGGTCGCTGGCGTTCCGCTCCGGTGTTGGCCTGTTGCTCACCGCGCTGATCGTCCCGCCATTGATCGCGCGCATTCACGCAGAAGAACGGCTGCTGCGCTCGCAATTCAGCGCCGAGTACGATGCCTATTGCGCACGCACCGCGCGGCTCATTCCGGGAATTTACTGAAAACGCAAGGCGATTTCCCTCACGCGGCCGTGCCAGCCTATCTTGCGCGCACTGCCAGCAGGAGATCGTCGCCATGCCCACCCCCAACCGCTTCAAGTTCGTGATGTTGCCGCCACAATCGGCGATCACACGGGACTGGGCCGCGAAGCTGGCAGCACAAGTGCCCGAGGCGCGCGTGGTCGTTGCCGAGGATGCGGACACGGCAGCCCGCGAAATCGCCGATGCCGAGGCCGCTTTCGGCCGCCTGCCGCGCGAATTGCTGGCAAAGGGGACGAAACTGCGCTGGCTGCAAGCGCCGCAGGCCGCGCCGCCCGCGGGTTACTACTACCCCGAGCTGATCGCCCACGATGTGGCAGTGACCAATTTCCGCGAGATCTACAACGACCACATCAGCGCCCACATCATGGCCTTTGTGCTGGCCTTCGCGCGTGGGCTGCACGTCTATATCCCCCAGCAGCTGCGCCACGAATGGAAAAAGCCCGCCGAGGACCTGGGCGTGCTGCATCTCCCGGATGCGACCATGTTGATCGTCGGCGTCGGCGGCATCGGCGCCGAGACCGCGCGCCTCGCTTCGGCGTTCGGCATCACCGTCTTGGCGACAGATGCCCGGCGGACCGATGCGCCCCCCGGTGTGGCAGAACTGCACAAGCCCGAGGCGCTGGATACGCTGCTGCCACGCGCGGATGTCGTGGTGCTGACGGTGCCGCACACGCCCGCAACTGAAGGGTTCTTCAACCGTGCCCGCTTCCAACGGATGAAGCGGTCGGGGTTCTTCATCAATATCGGGCGCGGGATGACGACGAAGCTGGACGACCTGGTCGCGGCGCTGCGCGCGGGGGAAATCGCGGGGGCAGCGCTGGATGTTTATGAACAGGAACCCTTGCCGGCAGAGCACCCGCTATGGGGAATGCCGAATGTGATGCTGACGCCACACATGGCGGGATACGGGCCGTATCTGAACGACCGGCGGTTCGAAATTATCGTAGAGAACTGCCAGGCATTTGCCGCCGGTCGGCCGCTGCGGAACGTGGTGGACAAGGGCATGTGGTTCTGACGTGGAACCGCGGATGCAATCTCGACACGATCACGGGTAAATGGTGTCATCCTTGGAGCGGCGCTTCCGTTGGGGGATTGTCGGCACCGGTGTGGTTGCGCGTCAGTTCGCCACCCAATTGTCCATGACGGATAATGCCAGGCTCTCCGCCGTGGCGTCCGGCACCCGGTCGCATGCCGAGGCATTTGCCGCCGCATTCGGGGCTGATGTCGCGTATGACACCGACGAAGACCTGCTTGCCGACAAATCCATCGATATCGTCTACATTGCCTCCCCGGCAGCACTTCACCACCGCCACTGCATGACGGCCCTGGCCGCCAGAAAAGCGGTGTTGTGCGAGAAGCCGTTCACCCTGAACGCCGGCCAGGCGCATGAGATCGCCGCCCGGGCGCAGGACATGCGGGTGTTCTGCATGGAGGCGATGTGGATGCGCTTCAGTCCGTTGGTGCAGCGGACTCGCGAGCTGGTCAAAGCGGGTGAACTCGGGCCGATCGCTTACTTCCACGCCGACATCGGGTATCGGGCCGCCGAGGCGCGGTTACGGACCGCGCTGCCAGGCCATGGCGCCCTGCTCAATTTCGGCGTTTACGGCGTCTCCTTGGCCCATTTCCTGTTCGGCCCACCTCAATCCGTACAGTCAGCCATGAGGCAACATGCAGACGGCCTGGATGCCTGCGTCTCCACAACCTTGGTGTATCCAACCCATCTCTCGACCATCAATGCCAGCATCGCCGCCACCACGTCCAACGAGGCAACCGTCGCGGGCGCATCGGGGCGGCTGCGGCTAGGCGCCCCGTTCTTCGATCCCGGCTATTTGCAGCAGTTTCGCAGCCAGGCGCCATCAGCCGAACCGCAACCGCCGCGGCGAAGCCGCAGCTTGCTGGACCGTGTGCCCTACGCCGGGTTGCTTCGCGGGTCTATCGTTACAGCGCTGCTAAGCCGACAAGGCAGCGTGGCGCCCCGGCCGGCCGGCGCCAATGGCATGCGGCGGGAAGCGGAGGAGGTCATGCAATGTCTCGCGAAAGGAAAAACCGAAAGCAGCGCCATGCCCTTGGCGGACAGCGTCGCGATCATGGAAACCGTCGACCGGATTCGAAACTGCTGGCAGTGATCGTTCGCTCATAAGCCGAAGCCTGCCGTAGGGGTACGATCGGCTCGAACGTCGAGGAGATGGTCCGGGTACCCTGCGGATACTGCAGCGCTTCGATCAGTTCGACCATATGCAGTCCCAGCTCCGGCGAAAGGCGGCAGGGGCGATTTTCCCGCATTGACCGAACCATCTCCGCGGGACCGCGCATGAAGTCGACCGGCTTGCCTACGGCAGAATTTCGGAATTTCGGCCGGGTGGCAAACGGGTACTTCCTCTCGATGGCCCATTCGCCGAACGAGTACGGAAAGCCGAGTATATATGCCACCTGACTCTGCCAATTGCGCCAACGGCTGATTATGCTGGAAACAATCCGGTTCGATGATCCTCTCCTGATGTACACCGGCGCAGCATCGTTCCTCACGTCTTTGGTGTACAGAACCCCGTCATCGCCGATCACCATGAGCGACTTGTCATTTGGCGCAATAATGCTGCAAGTAACCCGCGCCACAATACTGTTGTCATACTCGATGCATCCGGTGGAAAAGTCTGGCGCCATGGACGAAACCGGAATCCCTTTGTCCGGTATCTGGCATGAAGCATAGGCGTGGACCCGCCGGGCAGGGCCAAAAAAGAACGCCAGCCAGGACAGCACGTACCCAGCATGCTCGTATGTGCAGCCGGTCTCAAACTCGTCGCGGCCAGGCCATTGCGCGCCGGATTTGCTGCGCCATCCCCGGTGATCCAGGCGGTGAACCATACCGTCATCGAAGTTGGCATAGACCAGGCGGACACGTCCGACGGCACCCTCGTCAAGCGCCTGCCACATCGTCTGAGCGGTCTCGCCAAGCAAGCTGCAGGGGGCGCTTGCCAATACCAATCCGCGCGCCGAGGCCAAACGCACCAGTTCGTCCGCACCCTCGGCATTCATCGCCAGCGGCTTTTCGGAGTAAACGTGCTTGCCAGCCTCGAGACACCGCTTCGTAAGATCAAAATGCGCGCGCGGGTGGGTAAGATTCAGCACAATATCGACCGAATCGTCCTCCAGCATGGCGTCGATCGTACGAAATTGGCGCACCCCGTGGGTCTTCGAGAACGCACCCAGCCGCTCCGGCCTGATGTCATAAGCGCCGACAACCTGCATATCGCAATAATTCGGCACAGTCGCCATGTAAAAGTCTGCGACGAACCCGCAACCAAGGATCGCAACCCCAACCGCGTTACCATTCCGTTTCATTCGAATCCGCACCTGCCGGCCATGCCATTACTATGCCGTGTACTGCTCCTGGAAAGTCGCCATCAGGTAGCGAATTCGCGTCAAAAGCGTCGGGAACGTAGCCGCCGTCCGCGATGGGGGATAGCGCTGTTTAGCCAAGGCTTCCCGCCCGGGATTGGGCCTCCCGCCCGGGATTGCCACAAGCCTTTGAAAAACCGGGTAATACGAAGCAGCAGTCGGCAACGGAGCCAGGGCGATCACGAAAAGTTGATATCTATACCGGATCATAATCGGCGGGATCGTAACACCTGATACGACACCCATGTTTGCTCATCTATACCAGTACATGGAATCAATCAAATGCGGCACACAGGTGCGGCGAAGAAACGGCCTTCGGGTCCGTTTGCCAGTGCCTCGTGCATCTCCGACCGTGGGTATCAGCGCGGCACAGCAGAGGCGACCTGCCGGTACAGAGCCGCATATTGCACGGCGGGACGGCGCCACGAGACATCCTGTCGCATCGCGTTACGCTGCAACCGCTGCCACGCGTCTGGCTGCTGCCACAGCGCCGCGGTTCGACGCAGCGCCGCTTCCAGCATCTCTTGCGTCGCAGGTGAGAATTGCACCCCCGTCCCGGTACCGGCGGCAATCGCCGCCTCGTTCGCGTCGATCACCGTATCGGCCAGACCGCCGACCCGCGCCACCACAGGCAAGGCCCCGTACCGCATCGCACAAAGCTGCGTCAGCCCGCAGGGTTCGAACCGCGACGGCACCAGCAGGGCGTCGATGCCGGCCTGGATTTGATGCGCCACCGCTTCGTCATACCCAGTTACAGCGCCGATCCGCCCCGGATGCGCCGCCGCGGCGGCATGGAAGCCGCCTTCCAGCGCCGGCTCGCCGGCGCCCAGCACGACCAGTTGCGCCCCAAGCCGCAGCACCTCGTCCATGGCGCCCAGCAGCAGATCGACTCCCTTCTGCCAGGTCAGCCGGCTCACCATGCCGAACAATAGCCGTTCACGCGTGGTCTCCACGCCGAACCACGCCTGTAGCGAGCTCTTGTTGGCGGCGCGCCGTTCCAGGTGATTCGGGGAAAAATCGGCGACGATCAGATTGTCGGCCGCGGGGTTCCACACCGCCGCATCGATGCCATTGACGATGCCGCTCAGCACGGAGGCCCGCGACCGCAGCAAGCCATCCAGGGCCATACCCCAAACAGGCGTCTGAATCTCGGCGGCATAGGTCGGCGAAACCGTGGTAATACGGTCGGCAAAGAGCAGACCGGCTTTTAGAAATCCGATGTCGCCGTAGCACTCGACGCCGTTGATTGTGAATGATTCCGGCGGCAGGTGCAGCGCACCTAACAGTCCTGCCCAGAAGCGGCCCTGGAACGCCATATTGTGCACGGTCATCACGGTGCCGGGCTGCCGGCCGCCCCGAAATCGCAGATAAGCGGGCGCCAGGCCGGCCTGCCAATCGTGCGCGTGCAGCACGTCCGGTTCGATACCCGCCACGTCACCCGCGCCAACCCGCGCGCCCACTTCGGACAACGCGGCGAAACGCTGTGCGTTGTCCGGCCAATCGTGGCCGTCCGCATCGAAATACGGGCCGCCGGCCCGGGCATACAGATGCGGCGCGTCGATCGCCAGCAAATCCAGGCCCTCCACTGTCCCGCGCAGCAAATTCGCTGGTCCGCCAAACAGATCAGGAAAATTGTACACGGACACCGGATCGACGATGCCGCGCAGTACGGCCGGATAGCCGGGGACCAGGCTGATCGTGTGGACGCCTTCGGCCTCCAGCGCCGGCGGCAATGCGCCCGCCACGTCGGCCAGGCCTCCGGTCTTGATCAGTGGAAAGATCTCGGAGACGACGCTGAGAACCGTAAGATCCGTCACACGGGAAGCCTGTCGATCATCCCCTGAGTGATCAGGCAGACGCCCTTCTCGGTGCGCCGGAAGCGGCGGCCGTCAAGTTCCGGGTCTTCACCCACCACCGTCCCCGGTGGGATACGCACACCCTTTTCCACGATCACGTTGCGCAGGCGCGCGTAGCGGCCAATATCGGCATCCGGCAGGACCAGCGCGTTTTCCAGCCGCGCATAGGAATGCACGCGAACATTATTGAACAGTAACGTACGCCGCAGGCTGGCGCCCGAGATGATGCAGCCACCGGATACCAGCGACGACAACGCCTCGCCGCGGCGGCCGTCCACATCGTGCACGAATTTGGCAGGCGGTGTGATCTCCGCATAGGTCCAGATCGGCCAGTCGCGATCGTAGAGATCAAGCGCCGGCACCACATCCGTCAGGTCCAGGTTGGCTTCGAAATACGCATCGACGGTACCGACGTCGCGCCAATAGGCCTGCGGCTCGAACCCCGACCGCACGCAGGACTGCGCGAAGCGATGCGCCTGGGCGTGACCGTGCTTCACCAGCCAGGGGATGATGTCGCCGCCGAAGTCGCGGCGCGATGCAGGATCTGCGGCGTCGCGGCGAAGCTGGTCGAACAACAGGCCGGTGGCAAAGACGTAGATACCCATGCTGGCCAGCGCGCTATCCGGCTTGTCCGGCATGGCAGGCGGATCGGCGGGCTTCTCCACAAAATCGGTAATGCGGTCGTTGATGTCCACCGCCATCACCCCGAAGCCGCGTGCATCAAGACGCGGCACTTCGATGCAGCCCACCGTCACGTCGGCGCCGCTTTCGACGTGCTGCGCCAGCATCACCTCGTAGTCCATTTTGTAGATGTGATCGCCGGCGAGCAGGATGATGTATTGCGGGGCGTAGCCTTCGATAATGTCGATGTTCTGGAACACCGCGTCGGCGGTGCCGGCGTACCAGTTGTCGCCGGCGCGCTGCGACGCGGGCAGGATATCGAAGCTCTCGTTGCGTTCCGGGCGGAAGAAGTTCCAGCCGCGTTGCATGTGGCGGATCAGGCTGTGCGCCTTGTACTGGGTGGCGACGCCGATGCGGCGGATGCCGGAATTCAGCGCATTCGACAACGCGAAGTCGATGATGCGGCTCTTACCCCCGAAATAGACGGCTGGCTTGGCGCGGATGGCGGTGAGTTCCTGCAAGCGCGTTCCACGTCCGCCGGCCAGCACATAGGCCATGGCGGAGCGCACAAGAGTCGCACTGCCGATCGGTTGCTGGCGCATCGCCCGGCCTCCCAGCGTCGTAGCGGGTTGTTTCGGCGGGACGACGGTACACGGGTGTGCGCGGCTGCGCCAGACCGGTGGCCGCGTGGGAAATTACGTATGAGTGCGTCGGGACGCGGGCAGGGTCACGTTCGGTTCAGCATCCGTAGCCTGGTATTCCACCGCTCCGATCAGTCCGCAGGCGGAAGGTCGGCCCCGGCGTCCAACTGCCAGCACCAACCAGGCGGCGCCACGGGACAGGCCGTTCCGGCAAAGGCCGGCACGCGCACTCCCGTTACACTTCCGGCCGGGTTCAGCAGGACATATACGCCGGTTGCGGCAGCCTTTTCGCTCGGCCGATGGGTTATTGGTTGGCTCATGACGTCCCTCAGGCGACTCTCTCGGATGGTCATCTGCTCGCAACAAATCGAACGAGAGGCGACCCATAAGATCACAACTCTGTGATGACAAAGACGCAAGCCTGAGGTATTGCATAACGCGATTGCAACCTGAAGTTGCACAAGCTCACGCCCGGCCGGCAACGAAGCGCCCGCGCCTCTTGCGCTTCGCGACACGCCGCAGGATTCAGAACACGATCAGCTTGTCCACATCCTTGCCGCGCTCGGCCGCGGCATCGAAATCCAATTCCGGACCGACCGGCACAACGCCAGTCGGGTTGACGCGTTTATGGCTCATGTAATAGTGCCGCTTGATGTGCAGGAAATTCACCGTCGGCGCCACGCCTGGCAACTGATAGATATCGCGCGTGTAGGCCCACAGATTTCGGTAATCCACGATCCGCCGGATGTTGCACTTGAAGTGGCCGTTATAAACCGCATCGAAGCGCACCAGCGTGGTGAACAATCGGATATCCGCCTCGGTCAGGTGATCGCCGAGCAGAAAGCGCGCCTGGCCGAGGCGCTCTTCCAGCCAGTCCAGTGTATCGAACAGTGGAACCACCGCTTCTTCGTATGCCGCCTGCGTGGTGGCAAAGCCCGCCTTGTACACACCGTTGTTCAACGTGTCATACACGCGAGCATTGATAGCGTCGATCTCGGTGCGTCTCTCGCGCGGATAGAAATCGCCCGGCTTCGCCCCCACCGCGTCGAATGCAGTGCTGAACATGCGGATGATCTCGGCGGACTCATTATTTACGATCGTCTGCGTATGCCGGTCCCAAAGCACGGGAACGCTGGCACGTCCCGAGTAGTGCGCGTCAGCACGCGTGTAGAGTTCATGCAAATACCGGCTATTGAACAATGGATCGGGCACCACGCCCTCGCCCTGTGTGAACGTCCACCCTTGCTCCGCCATCAGCCAATGCGTTACCGAAACAGACACCATCTGCTCCAGTCCCTTCAGCGCCCGCATGATCAGCGTGCGGTGCGCCCAGGGACAGGCCAGCGACACGTACAGGTGGTAGCGTCCGGCCGAGGCCGCGAACCCGTCATGCCCCGTGGGGCCCGGGCGGCCATCCGGCGTGACCCAATTGCGAAACGCGGTCTCGGCGCGCTCAAAGCGTCCCCCGGAGCCCGATCTCTCCGGTTCTTGCTCATGCCAGACGCCATCGATCAGCAGACCCATGTGCCCCTCGTTTTGTTACCGCACCGGCGGCCGGCGGCGTCAATGTAGCGCGGAGAATTCCGCCGGCGCCATCCGGCGTCCGGCAATCTCGGTGATCAGCTTGCGAGTCATCGCCTCGCCGAAGCTGTGGAAGTCGTGCACTTCCAGCACGAAACTGCCCGGCCCGCCAGTGACGTTCTCCCGATAATACTTCGCCAGGCCGCCCGGCGGCTGCACATGGGCATAGATCCAGGACACCGGATGCTCGTTGATGATCGCCAGCCCGTTAATGGTGATGCCCGCCTTCACCGCGTCATCCCGCGCATCGGTGATCTCGCGCCCGGCATTGTTGGTGCCGTCACCACAGACGTCGATCACCCGGCGCGTCGCATTGAACCCGCTTTCGGCCAGCAACTGCACGCCGCGATCAACGCCCGCGCTGATCGCGGTGCGGCCCCAGAACGACCGCGGCGCAGCCACCAGCTTCGCCACCAAATCCTGCGCCGATGCCTTGTCGTGCACCACCGTCCAGTCCAGCACCGTCCGCACTTCGAAACTGCTGGCGAACTCCACATAGGCGACGGAAATCGCCCCGATCGGACCACCCCGGATGGCCGAGAGCACTGTCGGGCTGGTGAAGGCCGCGGCATAACCGTCCTTCTCCAGCTTGAACTCGCTGTCGTCGATGCTGCGCGAGACATCGCTGACCAGCACCAGCGCGACATCGACACTGTCCGCCGCCCGCGCCGCGGCAGGCGAAGCGGCGGCCAGGCCCAGAAAAAGCAAGACGATCCAACGCATCGCTGCCATCCGGCCGCATGTCATTGCGCGCTCCCACCGGCCGAACCGGCAGACCCGCAATTGGATGCAAGCGTTCCCCCTCCCCTTGTGGGAGGGGACCATGGGGAGGCGTCGAGATCGTACGTTTCGACCCTCTAGGCGCGTAGCGACGAAGCAGCCTCGTTCAAGCCGGCGCCCAAACCTCCATGCACCCAATTGAGCGAGATCGCTTCGGACCATCCAGGACCTCCCGCTGGCGCAGGTAGCATGGCACGCACCCGTCGCCGCCGGTCAACGAAATTTCGCGCTGAGCAATTTCGTGACGGCACCACGGCTACTGGCTGGCCCAGATGATGCGATGAACCCAGGACACCTCGTTCAGATCGAAACTATAGTCCGCATGGTTGGGGTTGAGGCTTTTCAGCTCCACCCGCCTGGCCGAGCGCCGGGCGAGTTGCTTGGCCATCACCTCGCCCTTGGTCGTGCGCACCACCACGCGGTCGCCACGGCGGATCGGCGCGGCGGGCGAGACAATGATCATGTCGCCGTCGCGATACACCGGCTCCATCGACTCGCCGCTGACTTCCAGGGCGTAGGCATTCAGATCGCCGATCTCCGGCAGGCTGACCTCATCCCAGCCGCCGCCAACCGGGAAGCCGCCATCGTCGAAGAACCCCTCCCCGCCGGCCTGCGCCAGGCCGATCAGCGGGATGCGCCGCGCCGGACGCGGCGGATTGGAGGACAACGTCCGCGCGCCGGATACCAGCGCCGTGAATTGATCCAGGCTGGCACCGGTCGCGTTCAGCACCTTGGCGACGCTCTCGGTGCTGGGCCACCGATTGCGGCCATCCGGCATACGGCGCTTCGAGACGTTGAACGTGGTGGGGTCCAGCCCCGATCGCTTCGCCAGCCCCGAGGCCGATAACCCATTTTCCGCAGCGAGCGTATCGATCGCCCGCCAGATGTCCTCATGTTTCATCATTGCCATCCAATCGAGGTGCGGTGTGCTGGTGCCAGCTCGCCTCGCGGTCCCCACCCGGGCGGGACACGCGGCACCGGCGGGCCGAATCGACCGCGGACAACAGTCATATAGGATTCTGCGCCAAAGAAAATAGGAAAATGCACCCGTCCCACCTTGCAATCGTATGCAACCTATGGTTTTATGTTCTGGTTCTGTTCAACCATCAGCCCCTGGGAAGGAGGTCCCGTCCATGGCCGCTGTCGCATCCCGCCAGCCCACCACCGCCACATTTGGCGCGCGCGGCAAACCGCTCCAACGCTTCAGCAACGCCGAGGAGGCGTGGTTCTGGACCATGGCCGCCCTCAGGGCACGCCGCGAAGGCGCCCGCTATACCGCCAATCTCGGCGCCGTGCAGCGTCCATGCGAGCCGGATGACGTGGTGAAATGCCTGGACACGCTGTACCGCCGCCGACGCATCAACCTGGAGCATGCGCGCGTGTTGCGCCGCTGGGGAGAGCGGCAGACGCCCCCCAGCCCCACCAGCCGGCGCGACCGCAACGACTGGCGGTTGTGGCGTGAGGCAATGGAAAGGCTGGACTGGCTGCTGCGCGTCAAGGGCATTGTGGCGTGACATGACCAAAATTCTTTGCATTTTTTCCTTGACAAACAGCGCATACTCGGAATAAAAGCCTCTCCGTCAACGGGCGAGGTCTGCCCGTTGCCCAAACGTCCCCGCAACTCCCCTGGCCGCCGCCCATCCTGGGCGGCGGCTTTTTCTTTGGCAAAAAGGAACGCCGCCATGGCCTTCGCCATCCGCAATCTTTCCGTCCTCGCCTACGCCAACGGCTTCACGCTGTGGCACTACAAGGCCGGCAGCGACAGGCTGGCCTCGGTCGTGGCCCGCGACTTCTTCGCCGACGCCGCCGACATGCTGGCACAGGGCGACGTGATGATGATCTCCGCCGTCGATGGCGCGCGGATCGTGACGGTGGCAGCGCCCGACGACGGCATGACCATCACCTCCCCTCTGGGCTGAAGGCCGCAGAAGGCCGCCGCGCCACCTCGCTGGCGTGGCGCGCGCGGCCTTCGGCAGTCGGCTCGAACCGTCCGTCCGCGCGGGTGCGGGCGAGGCCCATGCCAGCGAGGCGTTGCAGGCATGGCCCATCCTTCAGCCCGGGTGGACGTCCGGCAGCCCCGCTCAGCACCAGCCGATGCAGGGCGGAACGGCAGCAGGTCTCAAGATACGCTTCGTGCCACATTGGAAATGCTCGCCCGATGAAGCGCACGTTATCTGTCGTTGCGAAAGCGCCCCATGTCATCGCGAAGCGCGCCCCATGTCATGGCGAAGCGCGCCCCATGTCATCGCGAAACGCGCCCCATGTCATAGCGACGTGCACCCTATGTCATTGCGAGGAGCGAAGCGACGAAGCAATCCAGGTCAGAAAAAATTGGTCTTGGTAATGCATGACCGCACAAGATTGCTTCGTCGCTTCGCTCTTCGCAATGACACTTACATCCCCAGCGCCCGCCGGTACACGTCCAGCAACGACTCCTGCTCCTCGACCTCTGCCGCCTCCTGCTTGCGGATACGGATCAGCTGGCGCAGCACCTTCACGTCGAACCCGGCCGATTTGGCCTCGGCATAGATGTCCTTGATGTCGTTGCCGAGTGCCTTGCGCTCTTCCTCCAACCGTTCGATGCGCTCGACGATGCTGCGCAACCGGTCAGCGGCGATGCCGCCCGTGTTGGTGTCGGTCTTTTCCACCACCCGCACCGCCATGATGTGCCGCTCCCCTCGTTGAAGGCGGGCGGGGATAGCGAGGGGCCGGGATGGGGTCAATCCGCAATCGCTTCCCCCGCCCGCATTATCCGAGGCTCTTCTGCAAAGCGGAAAAGGTGGTGAGTCGGGTTCCGCGGCACCCTCACCCTACCCTCTCCCGCGCAGCGGCAATGCAGATTCAGGCCGCGCTCGGCATCGCATCGACAAACCCCGTCACCGCGCGCAACCGCCCATCCGCCGCCAGCTCCGCAAAATCCGTCCCCGCAATGAACAGCGGCGCCTGCTCCGTTCCGCCTGCGGACCAACTGAACCGCACGCGGCCGTGGTGCGCCTCGATCCCGCTCGACAGGCGGACGCGATATCCCGGGAATTGCTGCTGCGCCGCGGCGATCATCGCGTCGATCGCCGCATGCCCGATCCCCTCGCGATGCGAATCGAGATAGCTGCCGTCCTCCGACCAGGTCCGCGCGATGATGTCGCGGCGCCGCCGCGCATCCGTCTCGTTCCAGGCTGCGACATACCCTGCAACAACTTCGTTCACTGACGTCATGGCTGGATTCTCCTCGCACTGTGCGGGTGGCGCCCCGATGGCACCGGTTCCCCGCGCACACGAAGAAGCCGCACGCAGCGTGCGCCGTCGATGACTTCGCAGGTCATGAAGATACGCTGTATCCAGCCGCCCAACGCAAAGCGTTCACATAACGCCGAACCTGCGGAACGCCACCGCGGTGGTCATGCCATCCTGGATTGCCAGCAGCACCTTGTTCTCGTCGCGCACTTTCTCGAACGCAAGAATTACCCAGCCTGCGTCAAGCTCCCCGACAGATCAACGTCGCTTGCCGGCCGCGCAGGGCTCACTGCCCCGGATTCGCCTTGGCGAACGCCGCCTTCTGCTCCGCGCTCGCTTCCTTCTGATACTTCGCCTGCCACTCCTTGTAAGGCATGCCATAGACGATCTCGCGCGCATCCGGATCGGCCAGCGCGATGCCCCTCCCCTCGGCAGCCTCTCGATACCACCGGCTCAGGCAGTTCCGGCAGAAACCGGCCAGGTTCATCATGTCGATGTTCTGCACGTCAGCACGCTCGCGCAAGTGCTCTACCAGCCGGCGGAACGCTGCCGCCTCCAACTCGGTGCGGGTTTGCTCGTCGAATTGCGGTACGGACATCGCGGACCTCCTCGTCTCCCCGGGGAAGATGGCGCCGAACGCGGCTCTTCGCCATAGGCGCGGCCCACCCATCGCGGAAACCCACACGGCCGCAGCCCGATGCCGCAAAGCGCCGCTAATCCGGCTCCGACACCAACACCGCCGGTGCGCTACTCCCACGCAATCCGTTCAAACAGCGCGCGAAGCTGCGCCCCACGCACCGGGTTGACATGCTCCACCCAGTTCACACGCCCGTCCAGGTGTCTGCGAAAATCCCCCACGTCCTCGCGGTTCTGCCCCGCCGGTCCGTGCCGAACGCAATTGAACAGAATGGCCTTCAACCCGTCGAAATCGTTGCGGGCAACATTGCAGTGTTCGTGCACCACGGCGCAGGCCGGTAAATCGGACGTCAGCCCGACAGACATCGACCCGACATGGCGCCCGCGCCCGCCTGCGGCCATATTGTCCCGCAGGTCC
The DNA here is from genome assembly GCA_035523995.1 of Acetobacteraceae bacterium. Lineage (GTDB taxonomy): Bacteria > Pseudomonadota > Alphaproteobacteria > Acetobacterales > Acetobacteraceae > JASHVB01. The sequence continues at coordinate 17,022 of DATKPQ010000104.1, forward strand.
AACTGCCGGAGTGGATCCATGATCCGGGACGATAAGCACGCCCGCCACGTCCTGCGTTCATTGTTCGACGCGGCGATCGCCGCCGCCGATCCGCGCAAGGTGCTGGCAGCGCATCTGCCGGACAAGCCACGCGGCCGCTGCATCGTGGTGGGCGCGGGCAAATCCGCCGCCGTGATGGCCGCCGCGCTGGAGGACGCCTGGCCCGATGTACCCCTGGAAGGCACCGTCGTCACCCGCTACGGCCACGCCGTGCCGACCCGCCGCATCGAGGTGATCGAGTCCGCCCACCCTGTCCCGGACGCGAACAGTGAGCATGGCGCCCGCCGCCTGCTGGAACGCGTGCGAGGGCTGCATCGCGACGATCTGGTCGTTGCCCTGATCTCAGGCGGCGCCTCCGCGCTGTGCGCCGCCCCCGCCCCTGGCCTCACGCTGGCCGACAAGCAGGCAGTGAACCGCGCTTTGCTGGCCTGCGGCGCCAACATCAGCGAGATGAACTGCGTGCGGAAGCACCTCTCCGCCATCAAGGGCGGCCGGCTCGCTGCCGCCGCTGCGCCAGCCCGCGTGGTAACGCTTGCCATCAGCGACGTTCCCGGCGACGACCCGGCAGTGATCGGCTCCGGTCCCACTGTTCCCGATCCCACCAGCTTCGCCGATGCCCGCGCCATCCTCGCCCGCTACGGCGTCGATCTCTCGCCCGCGGTTGCAGCACGCCTGATGCAGGAACATGACGAAACCCCCAAGCCCGGCACGCTGCCCCGTGCCGAGTTCCGCATGATCGCCACTCCGATGATGGCGCTGCACAACGCCGCCGCCACCGCGCGGGATCTGGGACTGACACCCGTGATCCTGGGGGATGCCCTGGAAGGCGAGGCACGGGAGCTTGGCACCGTGATGGCCGGCATCGCCCGCAGCGTGCAAACCCACGGCGAACCGGTAGGCGCCCCCGCGGTATTGCTCTCGGGCGGTGAGACCACCGTGACCCTCGCCCGCGGCCCCGCCGGACATGGCGGCCGCAACACCGAATTCCTGCTCGGCCTGGCGGTGGCGCTGGCCGGCGCTCCGGGCATCTGGGCGGTCGCTGGCGACACCGACGGCATCGACGGCATGGACGACGCCGCCGGCGCCCTGCTTACCCCCAAGACGCTCGCCCGTGTCCGAGCGCAGGGCCTGGACCCGCGCGCCATGCTGTCTGCCCATGACAGCCACACTTTGTTCGACGCCGCCGGCGACCTGATCCGCACCGGCCCCACCCTGACCAACGTCAACGATTTCCGCGCAATCCTGATCGCCACCAAGGCGAAGGAGATGGAGAGAATTCGCCCTCCCCTTGCGGGCTTGGTCCGCGAAGCGGACCAAGGTTAGCGGGAGGGGAGCAAGGAGAGGGGTTGCGGAATGCCCCTTTCGCCTTCCCCACCCTCCTCTCGCAAAGGGAGGGGGGACTACAACAGCTTAGTTCCTTCACCAAGGACTTTCCCCATGGCCATGCGACCCAAGTTGCGCCGCCGCCGGCGCACCAAGATCATTGCCACACTCGGCCCCGCCAGCTCTTCCATCGACGTCGTGACCCGATTGTTCCAGGCCGGCGCCGACGTATTCCGCCTGAACTTCTCCCATGGCACCCACGACGACCACGCCTCGCGCTTCGCCATGATCCGCGAGCTCGAGGAAAAATTCGAACGCCCCATCGGCATTCTGTGCGACGTGCAGGGACCCAAGCTGCGCGTCGGCAGCTTCGGCGGCGGGCGCGTGTTCCTGCAAACCGGCCAGCCCTTCCGCCTCGACCTGGACGCCACCCCCGGCGACGCCGGCCGGGTGAATCTGCCGCACCCCGAGATCATCGACGCCGCCTCCATCGGCTCCACCCTGTTGCTGGATGACGGCAAGCTGCGCCTGCGCGTCGCCCGCAAGCGGCCAAACGCATTGGAAACCGAAGTCGTGGTTGGCGGCCCGCTCTCCGACCGCAAGGGCGTCAACGTGCCCGACGTGATTCTCCCGATTCCGGCGCTGACTGAGAAAGACCGCGAAGACCTCGCCTTCGCCGTCCAGCACGGCGCCAACTATATCGGCCTGTCCTTCGTGCAGCGCCCCGAGGACGTGGCGGAGGCCAAGGACCTCACTGGCGGCCGCGCCTGGATCATGGTGAAGCTGGAGAAGCCGCAGGCCCTGGAGAACCTGGACGGCATCATGGCCCTGACCGATGCCGTGATGGTGGCGCGTGGCGACCTGGGGGTAGAGCTGCCACCCGAGGAAGTGCCGTTGGCGCAGAAGCGCATCGTCCGGCTGTCGCGGCAGATGGGCAAGCCCGTGGTGGTCGCGACCCAGATGCTGGAAAGCATGATCTCCGCACCCTCCCCCACCCGCGCCGAAGCCTCCGACGTCGCCACCGCGGTGTTCGACGGCGCCGACGCCGTCATGCTGTCGGCCGAGACCGCGGCCGGGCAGTACCCCTACGAGGCGGTGAACATGATGGACCGCATCGTCGCAAGGGTAGAACAAGATGAAGGCTGGCGCGCGATGATCGAGGCCTCGCTGCCGGAACCGGAGCCTTCGGTCGGCGATGCGATCGCCGCGGCCGCCCGGCAGATCGCCCATACCATCGGCGCCAAGGCGATCGTGGCCTTCACCGCCTCAGGCGCGACGGCATTGCGTGTGGCACGCGAGAGGCCGGATGCCCCGGTCATCGGGCTGACGCCGCACATGGAGACGGCGCGGAGGATGGCGGCGGTCTGGGGCGTCCACGCGGTGGTAATGCCGGACGTGCACTCGATGGGTGAGGCAACGACGCGCGCGGCGCATGTCGCGCGGTCCGAGGGGTTCGCCGCGCATGGTGAGGAAATCGTCGTGACCGCAGGCGTTCCTTTCGGGCAATCGGGGACGACAAATGCGCTGCGGGTGGCGGCGGTGAAGTAGAATTCGCTGGTACCTGCATCTCCAGTACCTGCCACCAATGAAGCGTGCGCCGGGCGCCCCCCATGCCATCGCAATGAAGCATGAGCCGCGCGTTCCCCATGTCATTGCGGGGGGCGAAGCGACGAAGCAATCCCGATCGTATGCGCACACCGACGGCGCGGAGACTTCTCCGAACGAGGCCACATCGTCGCTTCGCTCCTCCCAATGCAAGGTTCAATACGATTGCAATAAATCGTGGTAAGACGACCGGATTTCATTATCCTCTAAACAGAGTTGAAACTGTTCGTTGTCAACCTGGTCAAAGGGCCACGCATCGCTGCCACTCGCGCAGTCATCCGCGAGGGTCGCGAGGATATCGCCCGCGGCGACTGCACTCTGGTGCCGGCGCACCGCGGACCTTTACGAAAAACTCACAGGCCGGCAGACCGCGATCCGTCGCGCGCGGACGCGACGTTTGACCCTGCCATCGATCCGAGTTGCCGCCTCTACCACATCCGGCGTAGCCGCATGCGCGCTCGTGCTGAAGCGGAAATCGCCACCCATTGCGCTTCTGCCACGGGCGGCCCAGCATCTTGGCCGCTCTTCGCCACGGTTCTATTCGTATTCGTCGCACGCCATCGCATAAGGCAACGTCCCATGAACGACAGTCCACACGCGAGCGCTCCATCGTCCGAACGCCAGGCCTTCTACGACCGCATCGCCCCGCAAAGCCTGGCACCGCTTTGGGAACGGCTGCACACCCTGGTAACGCGCACGCCGGTTACGCCAATCCAGGCGGCGATCTGGCATTACGACGACGACGTGCGCCCGCACCTGATGCAGGCCGGCGCACTGATCACCGCGAAAGAAGCCGAACGCCGGGTGCTGATCCTGGAAAACCCCGGCATGCAAGGCCAGGCCTGCATCACCCATTCCCTGTTCGCCGGCCTCCAGCTCATCATGCCCGGCGAGATCGCCCCGGCCCATCGCCACGCCCAGTCAGCACTGCGCTTCATCATCGAAGGCCACGGCGCCTACACGGCGGTGGAAGGCGAGCGCACCCTGATGCAGCCAGGGGATTTCGTGCTGACGCCAAGCTGGACCTGGCACGACCACGGCAATGACACCGACCAGCCGATGGTCTGGCTGGACGGCCTGGACATCCCGATCGTGCGCTTGCTCGACGCCTGCTTCATGGAACCCGCCAACGCCGACAGCCAGTCGGTATCGCGCCCGCCCGGCGACAGCTACGCCCGCTATGGCGCCAACATGCTGCCGGTCGACTACAAGCCGGGCAAGGCGTCGCCGGTGTTCAACTACCCTTATGAACGCACGCGCGAAGCTTTGGCCACGCTCGCGCATAACGGCGAACCGGATCCCTGCCACGGCTACAAGCTGCGCTACGTGAACCCGGCCACCGGTGGTTCGCCAATGCCGACGATCGGCGCCTGCATGCAATGGCTGCCTTCAGGTTTCGCCACTGCGCCATACCGCAGCACTGATGGAACAGTGTTTTCGGTGGTTGAAGGCGAGGGCGAAACGACCGTCGGCGACACGGTGCTGCGCTGGAAGCCCCGCGACATTTTCGTAGTGCCGAGCTGGGCACGTTACCATCATCGCGCATCAGGCGACGCCGTCGTGTTCAGCTTCTCTGATCGCCCGGTCCAGGACGCATTGGGCCTGTGGCGGGAGGAACGGGGGTGACGCGGCGTTGACTATATGTCATCGCGAGGCGCGCAGCGCCGACGCAACCTCGGTCAACCCCACGCACCGCCCGACCATACGGACGAGCCTCTTCGCCGCAACGCTTGTCGCAATGACATAGCGAACCGATGAAACCCCGCGTCCTGATCGCCGGCGCAGGCCTGTGCGGCCTCACCACCGCTCTCGCCCTGCTGCAGCGCGGCTACGACGTGCGCGTATTCGAACAAGCCCGCGAACTCCGCGAGCTCGGCGCCGGCGTGCAGCTCGGATCCAACGGCACGCGCGTTCTGATCGCGCTGGGCCTGGAAGCGGCGATGCGCCGCATCGTCTGCGAGCCCAGCGGCAAGGAAATCCGCCTGGGGACCACGGGACAGACCTGGCGCGTGTTCGATCTCGGCGTCGGTTCCGTCCAGCGCTATGGCGCCCCCTATTGGATGGCGCATCGCGGCGATTTCCACGCCGTCCTGCTACAGGCGGTACGCGCCGCCGCACCCGATGCGGTACGCCCGGGCATGTCGTGCACCGGCTTCGAGCAAACGCACAACGCCGTCACGCTGCATCTGGCCAACGGAGAGCAAATTACCGGCGACGTCTTGCTCGCCGCCGACGGCGTGCATTCGGCGATCCGCCGGCAGATGTTCGGCGAGGGTCGCGCGCGCTTCACCGGCATCATGGCGTGGCGCGGGCTGGTGCCGATGGAACGCCTGCCCCCGCATATGCGGCAGCTTGTCGGCACCAACTGGCTCGGCCATGGCGGCCACGTCGTCACCTATCCACTCCGCCGCGGCGAGCTGTTGAATTTCGTCGGCGCGGTGGAACGCGACGACTGGCTGGTGGAATCCTGGACCGAAGCCGGCACGCGCGATGAATGCGCCCGCGACCTGGGCCGTTGGCACGAGGATGTTCAAACGATCATCCGCAACATCGACACGCCATTCAAATGGGCCTTGCTCGGACGCGACCCTCTGCCGCTTTTCGCGCAAGGCCGCGTCTGCCTGCTGGGCGACGCGGCGCACCCCACCCTGCCGTTCCTGGCGCAGGGCGCCAACATGGCATTGGAGGATGCATTCATCATCGCCCGCTGCCTCGATGCATATCCCGTCACGGATGCGCTGCAATGCTTCGAGGTGATGCGGCTGGAACGAACCGCCGCCATTGTCCGCGGATCGGCGGACAATACGCGGCGGTTTCACAATCCGGCGCTGGCCGATCCGGTCGGCGCGGCCGACTACATCGATCGCGAGTTTGCGCCGGACAAGATACAGCAGCGGTACGACTGGCTATACGAGTACGACGCTACCTCGATTCCCCTCTCCCCCAAAGCGAGAGAGAGTTACAGTGAGGACGACCGGGCCGGTACAAGCGCTTCGGTTTCCTGACGGACCCGATCACCCCCACCTCTCCCGCGCAATGCGCGAGAGAGGGTGTTCTTGCCTTATCAGCCCGTATTGCCCATCTGGATGCCAACAAACAGTGGCTGGCCATTGCGGATGATGCGCAGTGCCACCGCGTGATTGCCACTGCTCATTTCGTGCCTGATGGCATTCGCCGCCGCGGCCGGACCATCCACCGGATGGGTGCCCACACCGACGATGACGTCACCCGCCTGCAGACCGGCTTGCTCGGCCGGCGAGCCCGGCTGAACGTCGCGGATCACCGCACCCTGCGTACCGTCCGGCACGTCGAGCTGCCCGCGCATGTCGGGCGACAAGGGTGCCAAAGCCAGCCCCAGTCGCTCGTGGTTCTCGCCGCCACCTTGATTGGAGGCCAACTGCTGCTCGCTTGGCATCTCCGCGACGTGCAGCGCAACATCCTTGCTCTGGCCGTCTTCCAGAATGGTCAGATGTGCTTCCGAACCGGGCTTGATGGCCGCCACGTCAACCGCGAGTTCGCGCGGACTGGAAACCTTCTGCCCGTTCACGGCCGTGATGATGTCGCCAGGCTGCAGACCGGCATGCTGCGCCGGACCATTCGGCTCGATCCCCGCCAGCAGCGCACCGGAGTCGTTCGCGACGTGCATCGCTTTCGCCGTGGCACCCGTCAGCTCCTGCGCCTCCACACCGATATAACCCCGCGTGACGTGGCCATGCGCCTCGAGCTGGTCGACGATGTTGTGGATCATGTCGGACGGAATGGCGAAGCCGATGCCCACCGATCCACCGGAGGGCGACAGGATCGCGGTATTCATCCCGATCACCTTGCCTTCCTGCGTGAACAGGGGACCACCCGAGTTGCCTTCGTTAATCGGGGCGTCGGTCTGGATGAACTGGTCATACGGCCCGTCGCCGATGTCGCGGCTCACCGCCGATACGATACCCGCCGTCACCGTGCCGCCCAGGCCGAACGGATTGCCCATCGCGACCACCCACTGGCCGGGCTTCACATTGGCCGAGTTGCCGAGCTGGATGTAGGGCAGCGGATGCCCGACATCGATCTTCAGCACCGCGATATCGGTACGCGGATCGGCGCCCACGACCTTCGCCGGGTAGGTCTGACCGTTATCCAGCGTGACCGTGATGCTCTTCTCGTCCTTGATCACGTGGTTATTGGTAACGATGGTGCCGTTCGCGTTGATGATGAAGCCGGAACCGCGCGCTTCCACCGCCCGCATCTGCGGCTGCTGCGGAATCATCTGGTTGAACGGGAACGGCAGTTGCTGGAACGGGCTCTGGCCCTGGTTGCCCACGTCGGCGGCCGTCTTCAACTTGTTGGTGATGGAGACGACCGCGGGCTTCACTTGCTCCACCAGGTGGGTGAAGTTCGGCAGCGCGGCCGGTGCGACGCTCTGGCCCGCCGGGTTGACGGCGGTGCCGGTGCTCTCGGCGGCGTTGCTGCTGGGCTGGCTGCCCGCCGGCGGCGTACCGGCGGACGCCGTTACCGCGGCATGGCCGACGGCAAAGCCGCCGAGCGATGTGCTGGCGAGCAATGCCGCGACCAGTGCGGCGCGGCGCCATGCGCCAGGCTGCCGGCTGGAAGTGGGCTGGGTTGTCATCAATGATCCTCCTGTGGGGGTCCCGTTCGGGTAGCTTGCGAACGCTTATCCGGCGCCTCGGTTGGCGCCGGCGGCGTCCGGAACATGAGAAGCGGCAGGTGAACGTTCCCGTGGTGCAGCGGTTAAACACCTTTCATGTTCATGAATTCCGGGTCACGTGACGGTAAGGCGGCCGGTGGACGGCGGGTTGCCATTTGCGCTAAGTGGGGCCGCACGCCGGGTTAGCACAGGGGTAGTGCAGCGGTTTTGTAAACCGAAGGCCGGGGGTTCAAATCCCTCACCCGGCACCAGGCGACAGATGTTTTCCTGACGTTCCAGGAACGACCTCGCTGGCTGGATCAGTAAAACGGGACGTTGATGCGCCAGCAGGGCGGCAAGCTTTACCGCCGGCACCGATCTGTACTGGTTCATCGAATCACCACGTCAGCAAGCGTCGCTCCCGGCCCCTTTCCACGGCTGCAATGCCCGCGCTGGAGCGCCCCCCGGACCGTGCGTCTGGCAAGCATCTTGACAGCTACAGCAGCCGGGCGCGGCGTATTTCCGCCGCTGCATCGGCGGATACCAGTCGCAAGGGAGGCAACGATGTCCGAGCCTGTGTACAAGGTCGTCGAGATCGTCGGCACGTCCGAGATCAGCATATCCAAGGCGATAGATAATGCTATCGCCAAAGCGTCGGACACGCTGCGCCATCTGGGGTGGTTTGAGGTTGGCCAGGTTCGCGGCAACATTCGCGACGGCAAGATCCACCACTATCAGGTGACGCTGAAGGTGGGCTTCACGCTCGAATAGGCGAAGCACGGTCTACCAGCGACACCATACCGCGCTGGCGGGGAGTGTGACCGCCGCCATCAACGGCGCCGAGTGCCGATCCGGACGCGCCCCGCCTCTTCTCGACGAGGCGCGTCCGGCCGTCCCCGAGGGCAGGCGCGCTACACGGGAACAGCGGGATCATCAGCCGATCTCGGTGGGGATTCAGTGACCCAGGTCACATTGCGCGAGCGGCCCCCTTTGCTTCGGGAGCAGTGGCGGCGATTTTCACAGTGCGCAGCGCTTCTGTGTGTTCCATCCCGCGCTCACATGCGGCGGCGCGCATCGCGCCGTTCGGCTGAGGGCCGGACCCTCGGTTCCCCGGCCCGGCACCATGTTCGGCGCCACGCCGCCGCCTTCCAACGCTGGCTTCGGAACAACCCGCGTCAGAAGCGCAGTCGTACGATAATCCACGCCGCGCCGGCCAGGGCCAAGGCAAGCGCGACCCCGCACAGAAACCTGACGATGGCGGTTCGACGCGCCGCCCCTCCCACGCGTCGGCGCCCGCCGGTGCGCCGATCGCGGCCCGCCTGGACCACCACGTAGTACCGGCTCCAGGGCAGACGGAAGCGCCCGCGCATGTCCACGGTGTGGTGGCCCACAAAGCGATCCCCGAATGCGTGGGCCAGTGCCGCCAGTTGGTCGTCGGTGAACGTGAAGCCGACATTCATCGGCATGCGCTGTCGCAGCCGCAGGACGAAATCCTGCGGCGCGCAATAGAGGCGTGAACTCACCATCGGCGCTTGTCTCCTGCCGATTGAAAGGCGGCTGTCACTATTCCTGCAAATTGGTTTCAGTTTGGTTTCACGGCACATCCGTTTGCGCCAGTTTCACGTGAGCAGGCGTTGATTTGCCCGTCGGCGAAGAGCCTCCCGGAACGCAGGCTTATCGCCGCCGTAACGCGCTGATGCCCTCGGGCCAGCGCCAGCCGTTCCTCCCCCGCATCACACCCGACCGTATTGCGCCGCGATTCCCGGCGCACGCCGCGTCTTGCCTTCCGCGGCGATGAACCGTCCAGAGCGATAAACAGGCCAGAGCGATAAACCGGCCCCCCGCCTACCGGTACCAACCTGAAAGATCAGGCGGCACGGCCCGGAACCGGCCGCCCATCCTCACTACACCAAAGTCTAGGATTTACCTTTCTTATCAATACCCATGTCTTGATCCCAGGCCGGAATGGGCGAGGCGCCATGCCAAAAGACATGATTGAATACTCCCAGCCCATTGGTGACCGGATCGCCTATACAACGTGCTACATGTGCGCCTGCCGCTGCGGCATCAAGGTTCATCTCAAGGACGGCACGCTCCGCTATATTGAAGGCAACCGCAACCATCCCGTGAACCGCGGCGTTCTGTGCGGCAAAGGCTCCGCCGGGATCATGAACGTGCTGTCCCCGGCCCGTCTCCGCAAGCCGCTCAAACGCGTCGGCCCGCGCGGTGACGGCGAATTCCAGGAAATCGAGTGGGACGAAGCGCTCGCCATCGCCACCGAGCGTCTCGCCCGAATTCGCGCCACCGATCCCAACCGCCTTGCCATCTTCACAGGCCGCGACCAGTCGCAATCACTCACCGGCTATTTCGCCCAGATGTTCGGCACCATGAATTTCGCCGCCCATGGCGGATTCTGCACGGTGAACATGGCAGCGGCCGGTCTTTATTCGGTCGGCGGCGCATTCTGGGAATTCGGAGAGCCCGACTGGGAGCTTGCCAAACTCTTCCTGATGATCGGCATTGCCGAGGACCACGATTCGAATCCGATCAAGCTCGGCCTCGCCCGGCTCAAGGCGCGCGGCGCCAAGATCATCGCCGTCAATCCGGTGCGTACCGGCTACGCCGCGATCGCCGACGAGTTCGTCGCGATCACCCCCGGCACCGACGGATTGCTCATCTTCGCCCTCATCCATTGCTTGCTCGAGAGCGGCAATATCGATCCCACTTTCCTGGTCCGCCACACCAACGCGCATTATCTCGTCATCGACTCGCCAACTGCGCCCGATCACGGCCTGTTCGCACGCGATGCCCAGGGAAAGGTGCTCGCCTGGGACCGCGCCACCGGCAACCTCGCCGATGCCGAAGCATGCGGCCTCGATCCCGCCTTGCTCGGAACCTACCGGCTCCCCGACGGCCGTTCCGCGCGCCCAGCCTTCGCCCTTCTCGCCGATCGCTATCTTGCGCCGGACTATGCCCCGGAGACGGTAGCCGAACGCTGCGGCATCGCCGCCGAGACCATCCGGCGCATCGCTGCCGAAATTGCCGAAATCGCCTTCAACCAGCCGGTCATGCTTCCCCAGCCATGGACCGATACCACGGGCCGGCACCACCAATCGATGCTCGGCCGTCCCGTCGCAATCCACGCGATGCGTGGTATCTCCGCCCATTCGAACGGCTTTCATACTTGCCGCGCGATCCATGTGTTGCAGATGCTGATTGGTGCGATCGATACGCCCGGTTCCTGGCGCTACAAATCGCCCTATCCCAAGCCGATCGCAGACAACCCGCCGCCAGGCGGGAAACAGCGCAGGCCGGACGGATCGCTGGCCACCCCGCCCCTGGGATTTCCGCATGGACCGGAGGATCTGCTGGTCGATGCAACCGGCGAAGCCTTACGTCTGGACCGTGCATTCTCCTGGCAAGCGCCCATCGCCATCCACGGCTTGATGCACATGGTGATCGCGGAGGCGCACGCACAGGAACGCCAAAAGATCGACACGCTGTTCTTTTACATGTCGAATGTTGCCTGGAACTCGGCAATGAACCCGGGCGATGCGACCCGCATGCTGGCCGACCGCAACGAAGACGGCAGCTACCGCATTCCCTTTGTCATCTATGCGGATGCATTCTTCTCCGAAACCGTGCCCTACGCCGATCTGGTCCTGCCCGATACGACATATCTCGAACGTTACGACTGCATTTCCCTTCTGGACCGGCCGATCGGGTCCGCGCACGGCCCCGCCGATGCGATCCGCATTCCTGTTCTCCAACCGGATCGCGATGTCCGCCCCTTCCAGGATGTACTGATCGAACTCGCCGGGCGTCTCGGCCTGCCGCATTTCGTCGACGAAACCGGCAAGCCTCTCTATAGCTCCTACGCAGACTACATGGTGCGCCACCAGCGCAAGCCGGGCGTGGGACCGCTCGCAGGCTTCCGCGGCGAAGACGGAACGGCGGTGGGACGCGGTGCGCCGAACCCGGATCAACTCCGCCGCTACATCGAGAACGGCAGCTTCTGGCAACATCATCTGACGCCGGAACAACTCTACTACAAGCACTCGAACCGCGCCTACCTTGCCGGCGCCAAGGCGATGGGGCTGATCGACAACGACCGCAAGATCACGCTGCAGCTCTACAGCGAGACGTTGCAGAAATTCCGCCTCGCCGCCCAGGGCCACGGCCCCGTCGTGCCACCCGAACGGCTCCGCGGGGACGTCGCGCGCCATATGGACCCGTTGCCCATCTGGTACGCGCCGATCGAGGAAACAATTGTCAACCGTGCCCGCTTCCCGCTGCACGCCATCACCCAGCGGCCCATGGCGATGTACCATTCCTGGGGTTCGCAGAACGCCTGGCTGCGCCAGATCCTTTCCGAAAACCGCCTCTACATGCACCACGATACTGCGGCCGCGCTCGGTGTCGCGGACGAGGATTGGGTTCGTGTCGAGAGCCGCAACGGCACGCTCACATGCCGCGTGCGCCTGATGGACGGCGTCAATCCGAATACCGTCTGGACATGGAATGCGATCGGCAAGCGTTCCGGCGCCTGGACGCTCGACCAGGACGCGCCCGAATCACACACTGGATTCCTCCTCAACCACCTGATTTCGGAATATCTGCCCGGCGGCCGCGCCTTCAACACGGATCCCGTCACCGGCCAGGCCGCGTGGTTCGACCTCACGGTGCGCATCGAACGTTGCGCGCCTGGCGAAGCAACCGAAACCGCGCCGCACCCCGCGACACTCAAACCACCCTTCAGGCCATTCCATCCCGACATCCTGCGCTTCGGCGCAAAACGCGGAGCGACATCGCGATGACCAGCCTTCCGCAGCCCATGCCGGGGGCAAAGAAACTCGGCCTCGTGATCGATCTCGACACCTGTGTCGGCTGCCATGCCTGCGCCGTGAACTGCAAGGAGTGGAACACCGGCGGCCACTACGCACCGCTGCCGGATTACGATCCCTATGGCAAGCAACCCGACGGCGTCTGGTTCAATCGCATCCACGCCTACGAGACAAGGTGCGAAACTTCGAGCCGCACGGTAAACTTCCCCCGCTCCTGCCTGCATTGCGAGCAACCGCAATGCGTGACCGTGTGTCCCACCGGCGCGTCTTACAAGCGCGCCGAGGACGGAATTGTACTGGTCAACACCGATATCTGTATCGGCTGCAAACTTTGCTCCTGGGCGTGCCCTTACGGCGCACGCGAGTTCGACGAAGATCAGGGCGTGATGAAGAAATGCACGCTCTGCATCGACCGCATCTATAACCAGGCGCTGCCCGAATCGGAACGCGAGCCCGCCTGTGTCGCAACCTGCCCGGCGCGAGCCCGGCATTTTGGCGATCTCGGCGATCCCAACAGCCACGTTTCGAAACTCGTCGCCGAACGCGGCGGCGTCGGCCTGATGCCGGAGCTCGGCTACGCACCGGTCAACCGCTATCTGCCACCCCGCAAAGCGACAATCCCCGCCAGGCCATTGGAAAATGCCACCGCAGGCAACGGCAACGCGCTGCTACGTTTGCTCGACAAGGTACTCTCGCGATGACCCCGGCAAGCTCTGTGCTTTTGCTGACCACGCTGACGGGCTTCGGCTACGGGCTGCTGGCCTGGGCGGGTCTTCTTGCAGCAATCGGTCTCCTGCCGCCAGCACCGCTGTTTCTGCCGGTCGCGGTGGTCGTGGCGCTCGCCTTCGCCAACGCCGGCCTCATGGCCTCCACCCTGCATCTCGGCCATCCCGAACGCGCCTGGCGTGCCTTCACCCAATGGCGCTCCTCCTGGCTTTCCCGGGAAGGTGTTGCCTCCCTCACCACCTTTCCGCCAGCTTTGCTCTTCGCGGCCCTGTGGTGGGCGCTCGGCCCCTACGCGATCGCGACACGCGCCTTTGGCCTGATCACGGCGTGCCTGGGCCTCCTGACGGTTGGCTGCACCGCAATGATCTACGCCAGCCTCAAGCCGATCCGCCAATGGCACAACCCGCACACCTTGCCTGATTATCTGATTTTCGCCGTATTCTCCGGGGCAACATTGCTCGCCGCCGTCTGGGCCTTGTGGTTCGGCGCGGCCGCGGCGCTTGCCGTCGTAGCCATGATCTCTGCCCTGATCGCGGCCAGCGCGAAATATGCCTACTGGCGTTTCATCGATACGCAGAAGCCGCTTGTCACGCTCGCCTCCGCCACGGGCCTCACCGCGTTCGGTACGGCGCGCCCGCTGGACCGCCCGCATTTCACCGAGAACTACATCCTGCGTGAAATGGGTTATCAGGTCGCCCGCAAGCACGCGATGAAGCTGCGGCGCATCGCGATCGCACTCGCCTTCTTCGTTCCAGCGCTGTTGGCGTTACTTGCCGCCTTCGGCGTCGCCCCCGCCATCACCGCGCCCGTTGCGTCGCTGATCGCGCTGGCCGGCCTGCTGGTCGAACGCTGGCTGTTCTTCGCCGAGGCCACGCATGTCGCAACCATCTATTACGGGCGATGAATGCCCGACGGCAAAGTGCGACACAGCCCCACCCATGTCATTGCGAGGAGCGAAGCGAAGAAGCAACCCCGGTCATATCGGCGCACGGACAGTCCGGAAGCTTCCCCGATCAAGGTGGCTCCGTAGCTTCCCTCCACACAATGACATGTGCGCCGCGCAACTCACACAGCACCAATAGCGGGCCGCACCCACGATGCCATCTGATTCCGTGACTCAAATCCTGGAGCATGCGCGGGTCCCGCTCGACGCAAGCGCAGTACCTAAGGCGCGAGCGCGAGTCCGCCGTCATCGTTCACTGTCGACGGCAGCGTTGCACGCACCGCAGGCCCTGCGAGCGCTGGTTCGCGCCAATGAAATATGGCTGGTGATGTTGGCGGCCTTCATCGGGGCTGCTGGCGGCGTCATCGTCCATTTCATGACGGCGGCGGCGCAGCTTATGCACACGCTGTTGTTCGACGTCGATATGGATCAGCACCTCTCCGCGACGGCGAATGTGGCACCGCTCAGGGCGTTGCTGGTGCCAGTACTTGGAGGCCTGACCGTCGGTCTCTTCTCGCTCGGAATCCGCCGCCTTTGGCCGCGGCCGGCCGTGGATCCGATCGAGGCCAACGCACTGTACGGCGGCCGCATGTCGCTGCGCGAGAGCATCATCGTGATGCTACAGACCATTTTGTCCAACGGTGTCGGCGCCTCGATCGGGCTGGAAGCCGGTTATACCCAGATGGGGGCGGGCGTCGCTTCTCGCATAGGGCGCGCGTTTCGCCTGCGACGTACTGAACAACGCCTGATCGTAGGCTGCGGTGCCGCGGCTGCCATCGCTGCCGCCTTCAACGGGCCCTTGACCGGCACGTTTTATGCCTTCGAACTCGTCATCGGCACGTACACCCTCGGCACCTTCGCCCCGGTGGTCGTGTCATCCATTGTCGCGGTTTCAGTACTGCACGCTCTGGGTCCCCCGCCGTTCGACCTCACCCTGACACCGCCGCCGCTGCTGCCGCAGGACTACGCGCCGATCCTCGCGGTAGGCGTGATTTGTGCCCTGATCGGCATCGCCATGATGCGCGCTGTAACCTTGCTCGAGGCCGCGCTCCGCCAGACCGGTATACCGGCCTGGGTGCGTCCTGCCCTGGGCGGCGCGGCCGTCGGTGTGTTGGCGCTGTCCTCGCCGATGGTGCTGTCGTCCGGCCACGGCGCAATCGGGATGGTGATCGACACGCCGTTTCCGGCGTGGTGGCTCGGGCTGCTTGTGGTGATGAAGGCCTGTGCCACCGCAACCTCGATCGCCTCCGGCTTCCGTGGCGGCTTGTTTTTCGCCTCCTTGTTCCTGGGCACGCTGGTCGGCAAATTCCTTGGCACCGCCCTCGATCTTATCGGCACCGCGCACGCCGTGCCGGCCACCGTCATGGCCGTTGTCGGCATGAGTTCGATGGCCACGGCGATCATCGGCGGCCCGATGACAATGGGCTTCCTGGCACTGGAAGCCACCGGAAGTATGCCGCTGACGATCGCCGTGCTGGGCGTGTGCGTGCTGTCGGCCGTAACCGTGCGCCGTGCCTTCGGCTACTCCTTCGCGACGTGGCGCTTTCACCTGCGCGGCGAAGCAATCCGCAGCGCGGTCGATGTCGGATGGATACGCGGCCTCACCGTGGGGCGGATGATGCGCCGCGACGTGCGGACCGTCCGCAAGGAAACGCCGATCGAGGCAGTCCGCCGCGACTTCCCATTGGGCTCGACCCAGCGTCTGGTGGTACTCGACGGCGAAGACCGCTACGCCGGCATCGCGCTGGTTCCGGAAGCGCATGCCGCCGACTACAACGGCAACACGCTCGCGAACCGCCTGCACAATCAGGAAATCATGCTGCTGCCGCAAATGACGATCAAGGAGGCGATCGCCATGTTCGAGACGGCCGAGACTGACGCGCTGGCCGTGGTGGACGGGCCGGAGAAGCGGCACGTCATCGGATTGCTCACCGAGCAATACGCGCTGCGCCGCTATAGCGAAGAGCTGGATCGCAAACGGCGTGAGCTGTCCGGGGAATGACGACTGCCCGAAAGTCGGCCGGCGGCAAACCCGATCCGCAGGCGGCGTCCGCTTCTGGCAATTTAACCGCCGAGGCAGAGGAGACGCAGTGATCGCCAAGAGCATTCCATGTTTCTAACTTCGTTTTACCCTGCCCTGCTCATTACAGTAAGCTCCGCCCTCAACGCTGCCGCGGCCTGATGACGGGAAGCCGCGAACACTACGGATCAGTAAATCCGTCTCAGTGATCTCTGCGTCTCGTCTCCCTCGGCGATAAATTTACCAGCCGCCGACAGGTACTCGAGACGAGGTGAGACACAAGGAAACGCTGACAATACTCACAGTGTCCGTTCTCGACCCACTCCGCTTATCAAGCTGCCACTTCAAAACTATTCCCGCCGTACCATGAAAAGCTCCGAACGGCACGGATCAATAACATCCTCTCAGCGATCTCTGCGTCTCCTCTCCCTCAGCGATGAATTTACCAGCCGCCGACACGTACTCCAGACCAGGACGTCCCCCAAATCAATCGGGCAAGCAGCCAGCTCCCAACAGCCATCGCAAGCCGCAGCCCAACGCCCCCGGAAGATTGACGGTTCATCACCAAGCCCAGACGTGCACCCACCTGCGCCTGAGCGGCTGCCAAATCGCCTTACTGATGAACTTCAACGCGGTAGTCCTGAAAGACGACCTGCACCGCGGCGTCGCCTAACCGCCCCCATCCCCCCCCAACCTCAAAAATCCAGGTCGGCATAATGCGCGGGCGGCGTCACCCCAGGCACGCGGTCCGACAGCAACCCCCGATAGCTGGGCCGTGACTTGATCCGCGCGTACCATTCCTTGGCGGCCGCCGACATCGTCCAGTCCACATCGCCGATGAAATCGAGGCACGACAGATGCGCCGCCGCCGTGAAATCGGCCAGCGACAGCGCGCCCCCAGCCAGCCATTTGCGGTTTTCCGCCAGCCAGCCCAGGTATTCCATGTGATACCGCAACGCCAGGTAACCGGTGCGCATCGCCGCTGCATCGGGATTGCCCCGCCCGGTCAGCCGCTTCATGAATTTTTCCCCGACCAGGTTGCGTGTCACCTCGCCGGCGAACTTGCCGTCGAACCACGCAACCAGCCGGCGCACCTCCACGCGCTCCGCCAACGTGCGGCCCATCAGGCTGATATCGGGGTACGCCTCTTCCAGGTATTCGCAGATCACATTGGAATCGGCAATCGCCAGACCGTTGTCCTCCACCAGTGTCGGCACCGTACCGGCCGGATTGAGCTCCAGGTATTCCGAGCGCCGCTCCCATACCTTTTCCACCCGCAGCTCGTGCGGCAGACGTTTCTCGGCGAGCGCCAGTCGGACCTTGCGGGAGAACGGCGAGAGCGGCAGGTGATACAGCAGGCGCATGCCGCGGTTATGGCACCCTGCGTCGCGCCGCGCCAAGCTTCGGTGCACGGCAGGCGGTCAAAATGTTTGCCGCGGCGCGGCGCAGTGTGGCAGAGAAGCGGCATGCTGACCCGACGCCTGTTGCTCGCTGCCGTCCCCGCGGCCATCGCCGTAAAAGCGCAGGCCGCATCTGATAGTTTTGCCATTTTCCTGTCGGGGATATGGAACGAGGCGCAGCGCGCCGGGATTTCCCCCGCGATTCTGCGCAGCGCGCTCGCGGGACTGGCGCCAAACCAGAAGGTGCTGGAACGCGACAGTCACCAGCCCGAGTTCACCCTGACCTGGGCGCAGTACCGCCGCTTGCTGATCACCGACAAGCGAATCGCCGCCGGCCGTGCCGCGGTGCACGACAATTTCCGGTTGCTGGGCGCGGTGCGCGACCGTTTCGGCGTCGGCCCCGCGGTGATTACCGGAATCTGGGGCCTGGAATCCAGCTTCGGCACCCAGACCGGCGATTTCTACGTCGTGGACGCGCTGGCCACGCTCGCCTGGAACGGCCGCCGTGCCAGCTTCTTCCGTCCGGAGTTGCTCGCGGCGCTGCGCATCCTGAACGATGGCGACATAACGCCGCCGGGCATGACCGGCAGCTACGCCGGCGCCATGGGCCAGCCGCAGTTCATGCCCACCAGCTATCTGCGCTACGCGGTGGATTTCACCGGCGACGGCCGGCGAAACATCTGGACCAACCGGGCCGACGTGCTGGCCTCGATCGCCAACTATCTCGCGCAATGCGGCTGGCGCTCGGGCCAGACCTGGGGGCAGGCAGTGGTTCTGCCCGCGCGGTTCGATACGGATGCAGGCCGGACCATGCGCCGGCCGCTGGAGGATTGGGCGCGGCTCGGCATACGTCCGCTGGATGGGCGCTGGCGCGCCGCCGCCGATACCAGCACGGCGGTACTGCTTCCGGATGGTGCGACCGGCGAGGCATTCGTGGTGTATCCGAACTTCGCTGTGATCCGGCGGTACAATCCCTCAGACTTCTACGCCCTGGCTGTAGGCTTGCTGGGCGACAACCTGGTGTCGTAGCCATTAAACGCGATAAGCAGTCCAAAGCGCTCCTCCCCGCCCCCCGCAGGTCATTGCGAGGAGCGAAGCGACGAAGCAACCTCGGTCGCAAGCCAGCAACTCACGAACGGGTTGCGTCGTCGCCCCATGCCTCGCAAAGACACCGCAGGCGCGAACGCTTTACCCGCCCGCAAGCACAGGAGAACGGCCATGACGGCGATCGACCCAATTCCCTACGCCGATGCAAAGCTGCGCCGCATCCTGGCGACCGCGCGCACCATCGCGATGGTCGGTGCCTCCACCAACTGGAACCGCCCCAGCTACTTCGTAATGAAATACCTGCAGAGCAAAGGCTATCGCGTCATCCCGGTGAATCCCGCCGCCGCCGGCCAGGAACTGCAAGGCGAACGGGTCTACGCGTCGCTGCGCGACATTCCCGACAAGATCGACATGGTCGATATCTTCCGCCCCTCCGAACATGTGCCGCCGATCATCGACGACGCCATCGCAATCGGCGCCAAAGTGGTATGGATGCAGCTCGGCATCCGCAACGACGAAGCCGCAGCGAAAGCAGAAGCCGCCGGCATCGAAGTGGTGATGAACCGCTGCCCCAAAATCGAATACGGCCGGCTGTGTGGCGAGTTGTCCTGGAGCGGCGTCAACTCCAACATCATTCGCAACCGCTCACCGGAGCCACCGACCGAACGCCACGCGCGGCCCCAGCCGCTGCCAACCCACAACCTGACCTACGGCTTCGAGACCCGCGCGATCCATGCCGGAGCCGCGCCCGACCCCACCACCGGAGCGCGCACCACGCCGATCTACCAAACCACCGCCTATGTGTTCGACGACGTGGACCACGCCGCATCGCTCTTCAACCTGCACAATTTCGGCTACATTTACGCGCGCCTGAACAATCCCACTGTCGCCGTATTGGAAGAACGCATCGCCAACCTGGAAGGCGGCCGCGCCGCAGTCGCCGCCGCGTCAGGTCACGCCGCGCAGTTCCTGGTATTCGCAACCATGCTGGAGCAAGGTGACGAATTCATCGCATCGCGCAATCTGTACGGCGGGTCGCTGACGCAGTTCGGCTTGTCGTTCAAGAAGCTCGGCTGGACCTGTCATTTCGTCGATCCCACCGATCCCGCGAATTTCCGCCGCGCCTTGACGCCGCGCTGCAAGGCGATCTTCGTCGAGAGCCTGGCCAATCCGGGCGGCGTCATCGTCGATCTGGAACCGGTGGCAAAGATCGCGCACGAGGCCGGCATTCCATTGATTGTCGATAACACGCTGGCGACGCCCTATCTGTGCCGGCCGTTCGAATGGGGCGCCGACCTGATAACGCATTCGACCACGAAATTCCTCGACGGCCACGGCAATTCGCTGGGCGGCATCGTGGTGGAATCGGGAAAATTCGATTGGGCGGCGGGCGGCAAATTCCCGGCGCTGACCGAGCCGGAACCCGCCTATCACGGCCTGCGCTTCTACGAAAATTTCGGCGACTTCGCCTTTACGACGAAGGCACGCGCCGTGGCATTGCGCGACTACGGCCCAACCCTGGCACCAATGAACGCGTTCCTGACCATCACCGGCATCGAGACCTTGCATGTGCGCATGGAACGCCATTGCGCCAATGCGCAGAAGGTGGCGGAGTTCCTGGCTGGCGATCCCCGCGTCGCCTGGGTGTCCTATGCGGGCCTGGAATCCAGCCCGTACCACGCGTTGGCACGCAAATACCTGCCCAAAGGCGCCGGCGCGGTGTTCACCTTCGGCGTAAAGGCCGGCTACGAAGCCGGCATCAAGCTGGTGGAAAACGTCCGCCTGTTCTCGCATCTGGCGAATATCGGCGACACGCGGAGTTTGATCCTCCACCCGGCATCGACCACGCACCGGCAATTGTCGGACGAGCAGAGGCTGGCAGCAGGAGCGGGGCCGGATGTGATCCGGCTGTCGATCGGGCTCGAAACGGCAGAGGACCTTATCGCAGACCTGGATCAGGCTTTGTCGGGCTAGCACCCGGAATCAGAGAAGCGCAACACGGAGCGTACCATGACATTGCGCCCATAACGTCGCGCTTCTCTGATAGCGGGTGGCGGCAGGCGTATCCGGTGTGATATCGATATAAAATCGCGCGCCTTGCTAGCCGCCGGAAGCGCGCCCCGGATTCCCGACACGCCCACCGCATCACACCGGTGATCAACCGCTTCGTAAGAATCAAAGCGGCACCCAATGGAGCATATGTCTCCATTCAACGTCTGGCCACTACGCTTGACATTACTGTCGATCGGTCCGGTAGTCCCGTCCGAGCGGTAGAATATTGCGCCGCGCGGCCGCGGCGCTGGCCATGCAGGCTTCAACATAACGCGGTCAGGAGCGTCCAATGCCACTCGACAGCCAGGTTCAGACCCTGCTCGAGGAAATGAGCAAGCAGGGGCTGCCGCCCTTCGAGCAGATGAGCCCGACCTTCGCTCGCTTCGTCGCGATGAGTTTCCGCGACCTGCAGGGCGAGCCGGAAGCGATCGGGGAAGTTCGCGACATTTTGGTGCCCGGACCAGCCGGCAGGCTGCCCGTGCGCCTCTATCATCCGGAGCCAGGCAAGAACCTGCCGCTGCTCGTCTACTTCCATGGCGGCGGCTGGGTGATCGGCGACATCGAGGTCGTCGATAAACCGTGCCGCGCGCTCGCCAACGCTGGACACTGCGCCGTCGCCTCAGTCAACTATCGGCTCAGTCCGGAAACAAAGTTCCCCGGCCCCGTGGAGGACTGCTACGCCGCGACCGTTTGGCTCGCCGCACACGCCGCCGAGCTTGGCGCCGATCCGTCGCGCGTCGCGGTGGGCGGGGACAGCGCCGGCGGCAACTTGTCGGCCGCCGTGACCCTGATGGCGCGCGACCGCAACGGACCGAAGCTCGCATTCCAGCTCCTGATCTACCCGGTCGCCGCGCCGGCAAAGGGAACCACCTTCGCCTCCTATTCCGAGAACGCCGAGAACTACCTGCTGACCCGCGCCGCGATGGAATGGTTCTGGGACCATTACCTCAACAACGAGGAAGAAGGCCGCAATCCCTACGCCTCACCACTGTTCGCCGCCGACCACGGCCGGCTACCTCCGGCGATGGTGATCACCGCGGAGTTCGATCCGTTACGCGACGAAGGCATGGCCTATGCCAGGAAGCTGCAGCAGGCCGGAGTGGATGTGAAAACGTCCCACTATGAGGGGCAGATCCACGGCTTTTTCTGGATGGCCGGCGTGATCGACCGCGGCCGCGATCTGATCGCCGAGATGGGCGGTGAGTTGCGTCGCCGCTTGGGCGCCTGACCGGCGTTCTCACAAGAAAAAAATCCGAGCTAACTTCTATGCCAGACATGAACGTTCCAATCCGCACCGAATACGACGCCGTGGTGGTCGGAGCCGGCTTCTCCGGCCTCTACATGCGGCACAAGCTGCGCGAACTCGGCCTGTCCGCCCGCGTGATCTAAATGGCGGACGGTGTCGGCGGCACTTGGTTCTGGAACCGCTTCCCCGGCGCACGCTGCGATTCCGAAAGCTACTATTACTGCTTCACCTTCTCGAAAGAGATCCTGCTCGAATGGTAATGGACATGCCGCTATCCCGAGCAACCGGAGATCCTGCGCTATCTGAATTATGTCGCCGACAAGCTGGACCTGCGGCGCGACATCCAGTTCGGCACCCGCGTGACCGGCGCGCAGTATGACGAGAACATCACACCGGCCAATGGCCGCATTGAGGGTGTCGATTTCACCGGCAAGCGCGTCGGCATCATCGGCACCGGTTCGACCGGCATCCAGGCGATCCCCGTCATCGCCAGGCAGGCCGCGCAGCTCACGGTGTTCCGGCGCACGCCGAACTACACGGTGCCGGCGCGCGACATGCCGATGCCCGCCGCGTTCAACCGCGACGTGAAGGCGCGCTACGACGAGATCGTGCAAAAAACCCGCGCGTCCGTGTTCGGCATGCCGTTCGACTTCCCCGAGCGGTCCGCGCTCGAAGTCGCGCCGGAGGAACGTGAGAAGACCTACCAGGCGTTATGGGACCGCGGCAGATTCTGCTTCATGCTGTCGAGCTTCCACGACCTGATCACCAACCAGGAAGCAAACGACACCGCCGCCGAGTACGTGCGTTTCGACACGGCCATCATCGCCGCGGTCGCCGCGGCAAGTTTGCGGTGGCCGGAGAGCGCCGCCCGGTTCGAGGAAGCGTTCCCGCGTATGATGATTCTGCCGCGGCGCCACGCCGTGATCGCGACTGTGGTGACACGGCTGCAACCAGGGCCGTTATTCAGTGTGCGGCCCGCCGACGCCTCCGCGGCGGCCTAGCGCAAACGCTCTCACCCCGTCCCCACCGTCCCCCGCAGCACATCCAGCGGCACCAGCCGCCCGTCCCGCTCGAAATGCCAGAACGTCCAGCCGTTGCACGACGGCGCGTTCTGGACCAGGGCTCCCACCTTGTGGATCGACCCCCGGATCTCGCCCGAAACCACCGTCCCGTCCGCCGACACCACCGCCGTCACCCGCCGCTGCCTGTCGTGCAGCTTCGTCCCCGGCGTTATCATCCCTTGCTCCACCAGGCTTCCGAACGGCACCCGCGGCGTCTCCCGCCGCGACGTCGCGGTGCCTACCCCATCCGCCGGCACGCGCTTGGTGTCGCGAACCCGCCCCCAGGCAGCTTCCACGTATGCGGGATGCCGCTCGATCCCGATGAAGTGCCGGTGCAGCCGCTTGGCCACGACTGCCGTCGTGCCGGTGCCCAGGAACGGGTCCAGCACGATCTCCTCCGGCGACGTCGAGGCCAACAGCACGCGATGCAGCAGTGCTTCCGGCTTCTGCGTCGGGTGCAGCTTCAGCCCGTGCTGGTTGCGCAGGCGTTCGGCGCCGGTGCACAGCGGGATGAACCAGTCGCTGCGCATCTGGATGTCGTCGTTCAGCGCCTTCATCGCCTGATAGTTGAAGCGGTGGCGGGAGTCGCGCTGGCGTGCCGCCCAGATCAGCGTCTCATGCGCATTGGTGAAGCGCCGGCCGCGGAAATTCGGCATCGGGTTGGCCTTGCGCCACACCACGTCGTTCAGGATCCAGAACCCCAGGTCCTGCAGGATCGCGCCGATGCGGAAGATGTTGTGGTAGGCGCCGATCACCCACAGCGTGCCGTCCTTGCGCAGCAGCCGCCGGCACTCGGTCAGCCATTCCCGGGTGAAGGCGTCGTAGGCGGGGAAGTCGATGAAGCGGTCCCACTCCTCGTCCACGCCATCGACCAGGCTGTCGTCGGGGCGGCGCAGTTCGCCCCGGAGCTGGAGGTTGTAGGGCGGGTCGGCGAACACGCAGTGCACCGAGGCCGGCGGCAGCATGCGCATCAGCGGCACGCAGTCGCCCAGCAGGACCTGATCCAGCGGCAATTCGCGGACGATTTCCACGCGGCTCCGGGGTGGCTTGTGGTCGGGCACGGGTTGCCCCGGGTGCGGCACCCGGCGACAGGTTGTATCGTGGCGGGCGGGCCGGAGCCGC
>DATKPQ010000105.1:0-7437 GCA_035523995.1 Acetobacteraceae bacterium
GCAAATCCCTTGCCGGCCTCCCCGGCCCGCGCCGCTTCGATCGTCGCGTTCAACGCCAGCAGGTTCGTGCGGCTGGCGATCGAGGCGATCAGTTGCACCACATTGCCGATTTGCTCGGCCGCCGCGGCGAGGCTGGCCACCTTGCGGTCGGTCAACGCCGAACGCTCCACGGCGGTGCGCGCCGCTGCCGAGGTATGGGCGACCTGGCGGCTGATCTCCTCGACGCTGGCAGACATCTCCTCGACCCCGGCGCTGACCGCGGTGAGGTTCTCGGCCGAAGCAGTCGCCGCGGCGGCGGTCCGCGACGCATGCTCCTGCGTGCTGTGCGCGGCCCCGGTCATGTCGGTCGCCGCCGCCCGCATGCCATCGGCCGACCGCACCAGGCTGGACAGCACGCCCGATACCGAGCCGCCGAAATCCTGCATGTGCTGGTCCATTGCCGCCTGCTGGCGTGCCCGGGTCGCATGCTCTGCCGCTCGCTCGGCGGCGAGGCGGCGGGCCTCTTGCTCATGCTGGCGGAGGATCTCCACCGCGCGTGCCATGGCGCCGATTTCGTCCTGGCGGTCCACCGCCGGTACGGAATGTTCCAGCTGGCCATCGGCCAGCGCCTGCACCGTCGCGGTGAGCTGCACCACCGGCCGGGCGATCGCCCGCGCCGCCGCGACGGTCAGCAGCAGGCACAATGCGAGCGCGCCGCCGCAGCCGCCAAGCAGCCCCAGGCGTGCGCGGTCGGCAGCCTGGCCGGCCTCGCGCGCCAGGCGCTGGCCGTCGGCTTCGACGACGTCGCGATAGCGGTCCAACCCGGTGCACAAGGCGCTGAAATGATCGTCCACATCGGCCATCAGCATGGTCGCGCTGGCCGGATCGGACAGAGCGGCGGCGACCACGTCGGTTACGGCTGCCTGATAGGCAGCCAGATCCTTGCGCAGCCCCGCCAGGCTGCCGCCGGCCGTACCCGCGCCGGTCAGTTGCGTGAAGGCGGTGCCGGCTGCGGCGCTCGCGGCGCGCACCGGTTGCGCCGTCTGCTGCACGCGTTTCGGATCGCTTTCGTTCGCCGCCACCGACAGCATGTGTTGCAATGCCGTCTGGGTGGCGTTCACCGCATCCTTCGCCTCCGCCGCGCGCTGATACGCGGGCAACGCGCCGGCGCTGATCTCATGCAGGCGCGCCTGATCTGCCGCGAGCATGAGCGCCGACGTGACCGCCAGGCCGAGCAAGACCAACAGGATCACGCAGGGCGCGACGAACACCTTCAGGGTGATCGGCAGGTCGGCCAGGCGCCGCGTGCGGCGGCGTGCGGAGGGGGCGGCGGGCATCAGCTCTTGTAGGCGCCGACGAACACGATGTAGTCGCCGACGCGGATCACCCAGGAGTTCTTCTCGGCCACCTTGTGAGTCGCGGCGTTGGTCATGCGGTATTCGACCCAGCCGGAGCCCTTGGTCTTTGCCGTATCGATGATCTCCTGGCCGAAGGGCTTGCCCTCGACGTCCTTCAGCTTGGTTGCGTCCTTGCCGAGCAGTACCGGCACACCAATGGACGTGCGGATCGTGTTGTCGGGGCCGTAAACCACGACGAACAATTCGCGGTCCACATAGCCGCCGTCGGGGCGGTTGAAATCGGCGATGGCCTGGTCCGGGCCGACTTCACGCATGTGGGCGGCGGCTTTCTCGGCCAGGGCCTTGGCTTCATCGGGGGTCGCTGGCTCGCCGGCGCGGGCGAGCAAGACGATGAACATGCCAATCAGGGCCAGGCCGAGCAGGGGGAAGCGGCGGTGCATGGCGAACCTCCGTCGATGCGGTGCGACGGAGTGTGCGCGGGGGAAGTTACCGCGGGCTTAACGGCACGATGTGCGGAATGGGGCGAACAACGGGGCTCGAACCCGTGACATCCAGGACCACAACCTGGCGCTCTACCAACTGAGCTATGTCCGCCACCGGGCGGGCGGGCTTTAGGGCGGGGGGCTGGCGGAAGTCAACACGCGGCGGGGCCTGGCGGCGGGAGGGTCTGTGGTGTTTGGAGCCCCCCGGCGCGGAGCGGCGGCGTTCAGGGCAGACGCGCGCAGACGCGCGCTCTCTCGCCGTTTGGGAACGGCGGGCGGGAATCGGGATGACGGGGCCGGCTTGGGTCCGGTCCCGGGCGTGTTTGTGTAACGATTGGGGTCAGAGAGATGCTGCGGCGATGACCTCCCGCGTTGGCGGCAGCGAAACCGGCCACGACCTGGCTGGCGCGGTTTCCGTCGGTCGGAATGGCTCGCATGTTTCCGGACAAGGTCCGGCGTGCGGCAAAGACCATTCGGCAAACGCTGCCTGCGGCGGTGCAGGATCCCGCGATTGCTCCTCCGCCGAAGGAGAACCGGGGCGGTGGTGTTCCGGTGCCCGCTCAAAGCGCGGCGTCTCGATACGAGACGCGGGCGCTTTGCACCGGTCAACCTCCGCGATGAAGGGACGTGCTGGTGCGGCCGAAGCCGCGGTCGCGACTACCATCGACGGCTCAGGTAACGTGGTTGCGCGGGGAAAAGTGACGGACCGGCGCTGCCGCGGTATGGTTCGGCGCGGAGGGTGCCATGGGTTCAAGCGCGTTGATGGAGCGGGTTTGGACAGCAGAAGAGTTTTTGGCGACCGACCAGGCCCTGTTCGGCGACGCCTGGCGCTATGAGCTGGCCGACGGGGTGATTGTCGCCTACGCGGCGCCCTCGGCTGACCATGGGGCTCTCGTGCACGGGCTGAACACTGCGATCGGTGTGCGCATGAAGGGGCGGAGGGACTGCCGCCCCGAAACCGGCAGTGGTGCCGCGCCGCGCAACCAGCAGCGGGCAAGCGCCCGCATCCCCGACGCGATGATCCGCTGCGGCGCGCACCCGCGTGCCACGTTCGACGTGGTGTCGCCGTCCGAGCTGCTTGCGTGGCGCGCGCTGGACCGCAGGCGCCAGCACCTTCAGGACATCGAGGGCGTTCGGGAGATCGTCGAGGTCTACCAGGGGGAGCCGGCCATTCACCTGTATCGGCGGGTTGCCGAGGGCGATTGGCGTTTCGTTCCCATCAGCGGTTTGGGGGCCACGCTGACGTTGGAGAGCGTCGAGCTGGAGGTTCCCCTGGCGGAAATCTACCAGTGGGTGGAGTTCGAGGCTGACACGGCCCTCGCGCAGGAGCGATGAGGACGATCGGCGGACGGGGTTAGTGGCTGGGGCAACGTCCGGCCCGCAGCAACGGCGTTGGCGATGATTGTCGCTGTCACCTAACCGCCGCAGTGGGCGGGGGGCGATAGCCGGTGCGGTTGGCTTATCGCCGCAATGGGTGGCTTTCTGCCGGTCCGCTCTGCGGCGGCGAGATCAAAAACTGGACGTTCGTCTGGTGGCTCGATCTGACCGTGAGCCGAATGGCGGCTCTAGAGACACGGCATTATGAAGCGGACACGTTGGCGCGCGTTAGTAGCAGCAGCTTGTGACCCCATGCTGCAGTTTCGACGCGTGTGGATGGACAGATGAATGTCTACCACTCCTGCAGTTCGAGCGGAGCTTCCGGAAGTCCAGCTACCTCCCACGCCTCCCGTCCACCCCGATACCAATAGACCTGCGTGTAACCGAGTGCGACGAGCCGCAAGGCCAGGTTGCGACCGTCGAAGCACTCTGAGTTCCAGCCGAGTGCAACGATTGGCTGGTCGAGATCACTAGCCGTCAGAACACGTGTCTTGCGGCGCAGATGGTCCTGCGCCGCATCCTGGAAATCGCCGGCAATGCCAGCATATTTGAGGCCGATGGCTCCCGGGATCGACCGGCCCCACGAGTTGGTCGCCGTGTCGATGATGACAGGATGGACTTCAAGCAAGCGAGCAAGATCCGCGGTGTGGATTGTCCTCACCCCCGGCGCATCCGTCGGTGTATGCCCCGCAATCCTTCTGTGCAGCAGACCGTCTGACGGTATCGCGAAATCCGCATCTTCGTCGGCGTGATCACGCTCGCCCGCCAAGCGTAACCCGTCCTGCAAATGTCTGACCTGATTTGCCAACGCCGCGCTGGTCTGGTCATCAGGAACGTGGCTGCGAACGGTGTCATACGGCCAGGTCCTGTCTGCTTCCGCCAGTGAGCGTTTCGCCTCGTCCATCTTGCCTGTCATGGCGAGCGCCGCTGCAAGCTGGCGATGAATGGCGGCTTTGTTGCCTCCGTAATCTCCTTCCAGCGCGATTGCTCGCTCAAGGAGTGGGATCGCGTCCTCATCCCTCCCAAGCAGCACCGCGGCCGTGCCCATGCGCCAATAGCGCAGGAACATGTTCGGGTCGCGCGGATTAAGCTCTATGGCCTTCATCTCCAGCGGCGGATCTTCGTCGGCATGACCAGTCAGAATCTTGCAGGAGCCAAGATAGGCATAGCCGAGCGCATAGTTCGGGAACAATTGGATGAGCTTCTCGGCCACCGGAATTGCTTCTCGGCACCGCCCCATTGCACGAAGCCATTGAAAGGTGGCGCCCAACTCTTCACCATTGTCAGGAGCGATCTCACTCGCCTTGGCCACGAGCTGCTCGACGCGCTGGATCTCTTCAAGATTTCCCCAACCGGCTCGATCTGCGCTCTCAAGCAGGCACAACACGACCCATGACAGCGCAGTAACCGACGACGGATCCAGCACGAGCGCGCGTTCAAACAGCGCCTGTGCCTGGATATGTCGCTGCACGTTCGTAGGTTGGTTGTAGAGTGCGCGAGCACGCAGTATGAGATCGAAGGCGTCAGGGTTGGTCGGGTGCTCGCGCAGGCTCCGAGTCTTCGCGATCTCGAGCAGGCTGATGCCCAGTTCGGAGCGCATCCGCGCTACAATCTGCTCCTGCCCGACCGCCAGGCTGGTTATCTGCTCGTCGAAACGATCGGACCAGAGCTGAGCGCCGGTATCGCCGGAGGTCAGTTGTACGTTGACCCGGAGTGTCGGGCCCATTTTGTGCACGCTGCCCTCGATCACGTAGCGCACACCGAGTTCCGCGGCGATCTGCCGTGTGCCTTCGCCTTTCGCCCTGTAGCTGTAAGCCGACTGCCGTGCGATGACAAAGGTGCCAGGAATGTGTGAAAGGTCGCTCGTCAGGTCATCGGTGATGCCGTCGGCCAGGTACCCGTCGTCGGCGTTGCCACTCAGATTCTCAAACGGCAGTACTACCAGAGACAGCGGGGTGCGGTCGGCCCGCAAGAAGGTCCGGCCATAGCGCAGAGTTGCCGCCAGCAGCACGCCCATCACCAAGGCTAGCCCGACCGCCGAAGCGATGAGCCGTTTGCCCTGCCAAGGCCAAGTAGAGCGGCGAGAGCCAACAGTGACCGTACCCATTGCGGTAGCGTGGCTACCGCTTTGCTCGGTGTTGCCCGACTCGTTTACCACATTGCAGCCGGCGGACACAGGCATCGGTTCGGGACTGTGGCTCTCCCGAGCGACCGGGACGACGAACCGGTAGCCACGTCCCGACACAGTCTGGATGCAGCTCCCGCCCGCCCGATGCTCGTCCAGCGTTCGGCGAAGCGCCGAAATATGAACAGTAAGATTATTCGGTTCGACGTTAGTATCCGGCCACACCGCAGCCATAAGAGCGTCCTTCGACACGACGGTGCCGGGTCGTTGCAGTAGGAGGGCGAGAATATCCAGTGCACGCGAACTCAGAGGGACTGGCGTCAATGCTCCGCTTGAGTCTCGGCGCGACAACAGGCGGGCCTGCGGATTGAAGTGCCAGCTTCCAAACGTCACGGATTCTCCCACGACGGGTGCCTCCACGCCCCCTCTCCCTCATCAATCTCGCGCCGCTCATGCTAAGTCGGCCGGCTGGGAACAGCAATCAGGCGAGGACCGCGGCACGCATTTCCAAGCGCAAGTCGCTGTTCTGGTTGGCTTTAGCAAATTTTGGCAAATTTTCAGAAGCACTGATTGAACTTTAGCGATGTGCCTGCGCACCATGGCGGCCGAGCGATCGTACGGCGGGAGGGTGCAAATGGATCACTTCACACCAGTTGATACTATCGGCACGAGCAATTTTCTGCGGGCGGTCATTACGCCGGACCTGAAGGGGACCCTGCAATTTCTCCTGCCGGTGACAGGCTTCGAGGACAAGGGGCAGCCGGTGATGCCACCCGGTTTTGATCACGAGTACGGGCTGTACCTCGCCATCGATGGAAGCATCCTCGCCAACCCGAACGGCAGTGCGAACACATTCACCAGCCTGAATATCAGTCTGTGGGCGGACCCGGGGAACAACGACGGCACGCCCAGTGTGAGCGAGACCCGCGATCCATCTTTTTCAAATGGATCGACCAACGACATTCTTCTGGCGACAGGCACGATGGTGTCGGCATCGATGAGCATCAATCCCGACACATTGGTGCGTAGTGCCGACTTCGTGGACAGCATGACACCCACACTGGCTGGAAGGGTGCTTCTGCATGACTCCATCAAACCAGGAACCGAACTGGAGGTGAAAACGACGACGCAGCCTTCAGAGTACACGTCGTTTCCTCAACCGGGCGGAGGATTCATCAACGTAGTGGATGGTGGCGCAGCGACGGTGACCCTCGACCCACAGGGCACAGTTCTGCTTGCCAACATTCCAACTGACGCCCTGCACTTCACGAGCGGCCCACGGTTCATCTACGGCCATCGCGGAGAGGGATACGGCAGACACGATCAAAGGACTTAAGGCTCGCGACAGCGGGCTGGTTTCACCGAGGTTTCGCAGGGCGGCCTCGGTTTCACCCTGTGGTGGTGGGGGCGCTTCCGCCCCCCACTGCGCCAGGACTGCATGGTGCGAGCGACGGCTCTCTACCTCTCATTATGACAACGCAAGGCTGGCGCCGATGGGTGTGTCTGCTCTTGAGAATGAATGCCGTTGGCTGAGTGGCAGCTACGGGTCGAAACCGGCCTGTCCCCCACAAGCAGCGCCCCGACAGGTGCCGACGCACGCGAATTGCATGCCGCACATCGTTTTGCCTCTGCGGTTCCGTGCCTCTGCGGCCCGCCCGAGCCCGAACCCCAGCCCCCCAGATCAGCGCCCTACGCCGCCGCCATCCCCTGCGTCTCCTCCGCCAGCAGCCGCTCCATCGTGCGCCGCATATGCAGCCGCGCCGAGTCGGTCCTGATATCGACCAGGGCGCCCTCGCCCAGTTCCGACAACCGCCGCTGCTGCGCCTCCACCACCGTCCGGTCCTCGTCGAACGCCCCGGCGATCTCGCGGAACAAGGCGTCGGTCGCCGCCGGATCCTGCGGCCGGAAGCCGTTCAGCGTGGACCAGAAATAATGGCAGCTCGTCCCGGTCTCCGGCGTCAGCCCATGGAACAACCGGAACCGCAGCGTACTGCTCTCCACGCGGCCGGGTGCGGCATCGCCATTCCGGTAGGCGCCGGCCTCATCGGCACCGCTGAACTGCAGCACGCAGCCGGGCGCCACGAACTCGAACATCTGCACCCGGTCGATGCGGCCC
>DATKPQ010000106.1:0-53088 GCA_035523995.1 Acetobacteraceae bacterium
CCCGACTTTCGCAACTCGCCGCCAGGAATCCGCTCCGGGCGGGGTTTTCCGCGGCGCCGCGTCGCGAGGTCGGCACCACAGACGGCGCGGTCATGCCGGTGCGGTGATATCGGTCGCGGCGATCCGGGGTGGCGGTTGCGCCGGCAGGTCCATTTTCAGCCGCCGGAGCAGCAGCAACTGGTCGGGCTCGGGTTCGGTATAGCGTGACAGCAGAACCGTGCGGCCGTCGGTGGTCGGCAGGTGGACATCGACCATCTGGATCGCCGCCATCTTGTCCAGCATCGCGCGCGGTGTCAGTCCCGGCGCCAGCGAGCGCAGCCGCTGCTTCAGCGTGACCTGAAGACAATAAGCCAGGAACGCCACGAAGATGTGCGCCTCGATGCGGGCATCGGTTTGGTGGTAGATCGGCCGGACTGCCAGGTCCCCCTTCAGTTCCTTGAACGCTTGCTCGACCTCGACCAGCTGCAAATAGAACATCCAGAGCTTCGCCGGATCGCTGCCGGTGAGATTGGATCGCAGCAGGTAGCTGCCCTCGCGCCGGCGCGCCTCACGCAACTTGTTCCAGTTCAGCTTGAAGCAGAACGTCTCCGGCGTGACCGGCTGATCCTTGCCAGGGAGCTGGATGTCGATCAGGCGATAGGCAGCCGGCCCGGCCTCCTTCCGCGCCGCGCCCAGCTTGATCAGCAATTGGTCGCGGGTCAGCTTCTGTTGGCGCAGCTCGTGCAGGCGCTTGACCAGCTTCTTCAGTCGCCGGCGCCGCATCGCTTGCTCTTTGTCGCGTCGTCCGTCGCTGCGCGCCAGAATATAGAGTTCGCCGTCGTGTTCGACGAGCTTCACATGTACGGCGTCGCGCACATCGGCCCATGGCTGGTTCAGGAAGTCCTTCTCCAACTGGCTGAGCCGGCCACGCGATGTGCCAACCAGATAGCAGGTCGGCGTCTCGGCATTCCGCATCTCGGCCAGCACTTCCTCGGTCGGGATGCCGCGGTCCATCACCCAGGTACGCCGGGCCTTGCCGTATTGCGCTTCGATCCGCGCAAGGAAGTCGTGCAGCGTGGTTTTGTCGGAGGTGTTGCCCGGCATCACCTCGTAGGCCAGCGGAAAGCCTTCTGGTGTGACGATCAGCGCGATCACCACCTGCACGCAGTCCGAGCGATGATCGCGCGAGTGGCCGAACCGTCGTTTGCCGGCCTCCGGTGGGACACTCTCGAAATAGGTGCTGGTCAGGTCGTACAGCAGCACCTCGAAGTCGGCCTGGAACAGCATCTGCCAGCGCTGCCGGAGAAAACTGAACAGTTCCGACTTGTGCGCCAGCAGCTTGTCGAGACACCTATATAGAGTGTCCTTCTGCGCCAGAGCGAAATCCTCGCCCAGCAGGTCGCCGATGGCACTTTGCTCATACCATTGCCGATGCAAGCGCCACTCGCTGCCCGGGTCGATCAGGCGGTACGTCACCAAGGTTTTGAGCACGTTCAACCAGTTCGTGCCTTGCCGCGATAGCGGCAGGCGCGGCGACCAGAAATCGTCCAGTTGCAACTGGTCCCATAATGCGCAGGCCAGCCAGCAGGCACCCCATTGCCGTGGCCGGTGCAGCCGGAGGCCGCTGAGTTTGACATGCACCACATCGCAATCCAGCGCCGGGGCGGTACGGTCTTCCGGAAACAGCGCGATCTGCCGGCGATCCGGGCTGTTTGCATCCAACGCTTCGATGCTTCGGCACCAGGCGGCCTGCTGGTTATCGTTGATCTCGCCCAGGTACAGCACCTGGCGCTGCACCGTCCGTCCGCCGGACACCCGGCGGTTCTCGACGATGCTCCAGTAGCGATGCTCCTTGCCGTCCTTCCGGCGAATCTTGTGGCGCAGAAACATGCCACGAGATTCCGCCAGTCGCCGCGCACGCCGCAAGCGGCTTGGTCGGCACCGCAGCCGATGTTCCGGCTTTCCGCAATGCTCGCACCAAGCCGGTCAAGCACTTGCGCTCACCGGCGATCAGCAAAATTCCCGCGAATCGGGGTGAGTTGCGAAAGTCGGGTTAAAAACGTGTGGCGGGCCGCGCTTTCTTCCAGCCGCGGGGCGCCGGCGCCGGCCGGTGGTCAACGCGCAATGACATGCACGATTGATTCACTCGGCGGCCTGCACTTCGCCCAGCAGCTTTGCCGCCTCTGCACCGCGCACTTTGGCTATATCGTCCTGATATTTCAGCAGCACGCCCAGTGTTTCATCCACCGACGCCGGGGCCAGTTCCTTTTGATTCAAATAAGTGAGCGCCTGTGCCCAATCGATGGTCTCGGCCACGCCGGGCAGTTTGAACAAATCTTCCCCGCGCAGTTTTTGCACGAAGGCCACCACCTGCGCCGACAACGATTCCGGCACCTCGGGCGCCTTCGCCGCCAGAATCGCCCGCTCCCGCACCGCATCGGGATAATCGACCCATTGGTAAAGACAGCGGCGGCGGATCGCGTCGTGGACTTCGCGGGTGCGGTTGGAAGTCAGCACGACGACCGGCAGCGTCTTCGCCTTGACCGTGCCGAGCTCCGGCACCGTGATCTGGAAGTCGGCGAGCAATTCCAGCAGAAACGCCTCGAATGGTTCGTCGGCGCGGTCCAGTTCGTCGATCAGCAGCACCGACGGCGGCAGGTCCGGGTCGATCGCCGACAGCAGCGGGCGCGCCAGCAGGAACTCGCGCGTGTAGATGTCGCGGGACAGCTCGCCGCGGTCGGTCTGCCCGGCGGCCTCGGCCAGGCGGATCGCCATGAGCTGGCGGGCGTGGTCCCATTCGTAGGCGGCGGCGGCGATGTCCATGCCGTCGTAGCATTGCAGCCGCACCAGGCGACGGCGCAGACCGGCAGCCAGCACCTTGGCGATCTCGGTCTTGCCGGTGCCCGGCTCGCCTTCCAGGAACAGCGGGCGGCGCATCGACAAAGCGAGGTGCACCGTGGTGGCCAGTTCGGGGGCGGCGATGTAGCCCTGGTTGGCGAGAAGCTTGGCGGTGTCGGCAACTGACGCAGGCAGGACAGGCACTAGAGAATGCTTCCGACGTAGAGCAATAGAACGAACAAGAAGACCGCGATGCCGACCCAGGCGACCACCGGCAGGCCATACGGCTCGCGCGGGATCATCGAGAATGCACTCACCGAGGACGGCGGGTTGGCGGGTGGCAGGACTGGCTCGGACACCACCGAACCGGGGGCAGACGGGAAGACGCGCGAATGCTCGGCAGTCACCTGGGCTTGCTCCGGACTGAGGTGGACGGCGGGGAAGACGGGCGCGGCGGCGGTCGTGGCAGCCGGCGCCGGCGCGACGGGTTCCGGCGCGGGGGCAAGTTGGGCACTGAAGCGGTCGAAGAACTGGTCGGCCAGCTGCTTGGCGCTGGCGTCCACCAGCCGGGCGCCGAGCTGCGCCAGCTTACCGCCGACCTGGGCGTGGACCTCGTAATGCAGCACCGTGTCGCCGTTGTCCTCGGCCAGATTCACCTTGGCGCCGCCCTTGGCGAAGCCGGCGACGCCGCCCTGCCCTTCCCCGCTGATCGTGTAGCTGGTCGGCGGGTCCATGTCGGAGAGCAAGACGTTGCCGGCGAAGCGGGCGGAGATCGGACCGATCTTCACCGCGGCGGTCGCCTTCATCTCGGTGTCCGACAGCTTGTCCAGGGTTTGGCAGCCTGGGATGCTGGCGCGGAGCACCTCCGGGTCGTTCAACGCATTCCATACGGTCTGGCGCGGGGCGGTGATGCGCCGCTCGCCTGTCATATCCATCGTCGAGGTGTCCCTGCTGGGGTATGGCGGACGTTACTTGCTGGGCCGAGGGGGTGCAAACAAGCCCCCGGGCGCGGGTAGGCGCTGCGGTCGGCGAGCCGGCCGACGCACATGCTGTTGATCGCGGGATGCGTGGCTGATCGCGGGATGCGTGGCTGATCGCGGGATGCGTAGCCGGGCGTTGCACCGCGGCGGATCAGCCGTTCGGGTGCTCTGCGAACCAGGCGGAGTCTTCGGGCTTGGGCACGAAGTCGGGGTTGGTGGGCCAGTCCTTGCTGCGGGTGGA
Organism: Acetobacteraceae bacterium; assembly: GCA_035523995.1. Classification (GTDB taxonomy): domain Bacteria; phylum Pseudomonadota; class Alphaproteobacteria; order Acetobacterales; family Acetobacteraceae; genus JASHVB01. The sequence continues at coordinate 4,039 of DATKPQ010000106.1, forward strand.
CATGTCGTCGCCGTAGCGCACACGGAACAACAGGGTGCGTTCCGGGCCGTTGATGTACTCGTGCAGCTCGCCGCGAGGGTGCACGACGAAGCCGCCTGGCTTTACCTCCACGGTGCCGGCTGGCGTGCGCATGAGGCCGCCGCCCTGGAAACAGAAATAGATTTCCGTGGCGTTGGGATGCAGGTGGTTGGGGCTGACCTGGCCTGGTTCCCAGCAGGCGACGGTGACGTCGCCCTCGCCGATTTTTCCCAGTATTTTCTCTACGTGCCGTTGCCGATCGAAGCGCTGCTCCTGTTGGAGGTCGAACGCCAGCATTGGGAGTTTCCTCGGTTGTTGATACACAATGTCATTACGAGGAGCGCAGCGACGAAGCAATCGTGAGCGAGCGGACCTTCGACAGGCCGTGCGCCTTCTCCACCAAGATTGCTTCGTCGCTGCGCTTCTCGCAATGACAGAAAATGGACGCCCCGCACGACGGGTCACTGGCCCAGAACCCAACGGCAGAACAAGGCGAGGTCGATGTTGCCGCCGCTGATTACCAGGCCGATTCGCTTGCCGCGCATGCGGTCACGTTCCGACAGGAGGGCCGCGAGCGGCGCTGCGCCGGCACCTTCGACGAGGTTGTGCGTGTCGGTCCAATAGGCACGCATCGCGTCGGCAATCGCGGCGTCGGTCACCGTGACGATGCGCGCGGCTCCGGCACGGATGATCGCCAGCGCCGCTTCATCCGGCTGGCGCACAGCGATGCCGTCGGCATGGGTGTCGGCACGATTGAGTGCGACCACGTGGCCGGCTGCGATGGAGCGCGCATAGGGATCGGCGCCGGTTGCCTGAACGCCGATGATCTCCGTGCGCAGGCCGAGCAAGTCGCGCGTGCGGATCAGGCCGCAAATGCCGGACCCCAGACCGATCGGCACATACACCGCATCGAGCTCTGGCGCGCCGCGAAACAATTCGAGCGCATAGGTGGCGACCCCTGTCACCAGATCGGGGGCGAACGACGGGGCGAACTCCAGGCCCTCGGCTGCGGCAAGCCGCGCGGCCTCCTCGCGCGCCGCTTCGAAATCAGTGCCATGCTCGACAAGTCGTGCGCCGAACGCCCGCATCGCGGCATTCTTTTCCACGCTGTTGTTGTGCGGCACGACGACCGTCACGGGCACGCCAAAGCGCTGGCCTGCGTAGGCGAGCGACTGCCCATGATTGCCGCGCGTTGCGGAGACGATACCGCGCACGCGCGGGCGCTCGCGCGCCAGGCGCTCGGTATAGACGAGCCCGCCGCGCAGCTTGAAAGCGCCGATGGGCGTGTGGTTCTCATGCTTGATCCAGACATCCGCGCCGGTGCGTTCGCGCAGCAGCGGCCAGGCATATTGCGGCGTGCCGGCGAAACTGGCGTGCACCAGGCGCTGCGCAGCTTCGAGTTCAGGCAGCGAGAACATCATCTCCTCCGGAGGGCATGCGGGAGCAAAATTCCATTTGTCCGAGCCTGGAATTTAGAAAAACCTGCCGCTCGGAAACGCGAGAGGCCGCTGCACCGGGACGCATTCCCGATGCGGCGGCCCCGCTGTCTGGGCTCCGCGGCTTCAGCCGATGCGGACGCCGTCAGGCGAGTTTGAGATTGGTGGCCGCCGCTTTACCGCGTTCCATCGCAATCTCGTAGGTGACCTTCTGGCCGTCGTTCAAACCCTTGAGCCCGGCGGCCTGCACGGCAGTGATGTGCACGAACACATCCTTGCCGCCGTCCTGGGGCATGATGAAGCCGTAGCCTTTGGTAGCGTTGAACCATTTCACGGTGCCTGTAGCCATAGTCGTCGCTCCTTCCGGTGCGCGTCCCCTGTCGCGCGCTGGTGGGGATGGGGTTGGCAACGTGGTGCCGGAGCCGTCAGACGGTCCCTCTCAGGCAAGCTTGAGGTTGGTGGCAGCGGCCTTGCCGCGCTCCATCGCTACGTCGTAGCTGACCCGCTGTCCTTCATTGAGGCCGCGCAATCCGGCGGCCTGCACCGCGGTGATGTGGACGAACACATCCTTGCCGCCTTCCTGCGGCACGATGAATCCGAAACCTTTGGTGGTGTTGAACCACTTGACTGTACCAATAGCCATAATCTGCGCCATTCTCCGTCTAAAGCGCCGCACAACAGGCGCGACGCGGTCGACAATCGGGTCTTTGGACGTCTTGAAAGCACCCGAGGGAGGCGCAGCAAGCCAAGCCAAAAGCGATTGCGTTACACAGTTGGCACAGAAACGGCGTGATCTGTCAATCACGGTCGCGCTATCACAGTGTTCAACAGCAGTCAGTGTCGCGGGTTAAGTATTTTTGAGACGAAGTCGCACAAAAGGGAACAAGCTTTTCACGCGATTTACGGAGAAATAACGCAACGATAACGGAACGAAGCGTGAATTGGCCTGGATAGTACAGGTTCTGTGCCTTGCTTCAAGTCGCAGGAAGCTACATTTTTCGTGAGCCGGCCGGCACTGGCAGCGGCATTGTTTCTGCGGCAGCAGTCGAACGCGGTGGCTGGTTTCTGCTAGCTCAGTCCCGCATGGACGGCGCATCCTGCCAAAAACCCCGCGAGGGTGCGATGAAAATCCGGTTCGTCGAGCAAGAAAGCATCGTGTCCTTTGTCGCTCGGAATTTCCACAAAAGATACGTTCGCCCCGGCTCTGTTCAAGGACCGTGCGATTGAACGACTCTCGGGCGTCGGGAACAGCCAGTCGGAGGTGAATGATACGAGCAGGAACCGGGTTTTCGTGCCGCGGAACGCATTTGCGAGGTCGCCGCCATAATCGGCCGCGAGGTCAAAATAGTCCATGGCGCGCGTGATGGTAAGATATGAATTAGCGTCGAACCGCTGCACGAAGGTGGAGCCCTGGTGATGCAGGTAGCTTTCCACTTCGAACATCTCGCCGAACAATCCGATCGCCTCGCTGGAATCTTTCGGCGCGTTCTGGATCCGCCGGCCGAATTTGCGCGTGAGCGCTTGTTCAGACAGATACGTGATGTGGGCACACATCCGCGCTACAGCGAGCCCCCGCGCGGGCACTCGCCCGGATTGCCAGTAGCGTCCGCCCATCCAGTCCGGATCAGCGAACACCGCCTGCCGGCCGACTTCATGGAAGGCGATGTTCTGTGCCGAGTGATAGGCCGCACATGCGATCGGCAGGGCGGCGAAGACTGCGTCCGGGTAGAGTGCAGCCCATTCCAGAACCTGCATGCCACCCATCGATCCGCCGATTACGCCGAACAATCGCGCGATGCCCAGGTGGTCGATCAGACGCTTTTGTGCCCGCACCATGTCGCGAATCGTGACGGCAGGAAAATCGGTGCCCCATAACTCGCCGGGGCGGTCGTCGCGTTCGGATCGAGGTCCCGTCGAACCCATGCAACCGCCCAGCACGTTGGCGCAGATGACGAAGAAGCGATCGGTATCGAGGGGTTTTCCGGGGCCAACCACCATCTCCCACCAGCCGTCTTTGCCGGTGAGCGGATGTTGCTCCGCGACGTATTGGTCGCCGGTCAGCGCGTGGCAAACGAGGACCGCGTTGCTGCGCGCGGCGTTCAGCGTGCCATAGGTGCGATAGGCAACGGTGAGCCGCGGCAGTACCGCGCCGCATTCCAGCGCCAGTCCGTCAAAGGTAACGTGCTGGTGCTCTACCCCGGCCAGTGTCGCAATCTGGTCCATCGTGCGGCCTGCATAAGCCCGCCCCTGCGGCGTCGCAACCTCGGCGGGGCCAGTGCCGCCGGCGTGGAATGCGTGTGCGGCGGGGCAGACTGTCTGTCCACCAGCCATCGCAACACGGAACGCGCCGGCATGCGCCTGCTGTTCTTGCGATCCATTTGGATACGGATTTAGTGATTGTGCTTGTATTGCTCGTGCGCTCGGCGTGACCGGGGATTGCTGCGGCGCTACGCGACTGAACTGGCAGAAAATGATGCCGTCCCCTCCCCGAACGGCGCCGTCCCTCCCCCTGGCCCGTTCCCCCTGACCCCCTCCCCCTGACCCCTTCCCCCTGACCCCTTCCCCCTGGCCCACTCCCACAAGGGGAGCGGGAACCCTTCGGGTCCGCCGCAGGTTCAGCCGGACGCCTGGCCGGCCGCGCCGGCCGGTGGTCAACTCGCAAAAACAGGCTATGCGGCTGCCAGCGCATCGAACAGGGGCTTGCCGTCGGTACCGCCCATCAGCGGATCGACCAGGTCCTCGGGGTGCGGCATGATGCCCAGCACGCGCAGATTAGGCGAGAGGATGGCAGCGATGTTGCGGGCGCTGCCGTTGCCGTTGGCTTCGGGGACCACGTCGCCCGCTTGCGTGGCGTAGCGGAATGCCACCCGGCCCTCGCCTTCCAGCCTGTCCAACGTATCGTCGTCGGCGAAGTAGTTGCCGTCGCCATGCGCCATCACCGCGCGGAAGGTCTGGCCGAGCTGATAGTGGTTGGTGAACGTCGTGTCGGCGCGTTCCACGCGGAGGTGGCAGTCGCGCGCGATGAACCGCAGCGTGGCGTTGCGCAGCAGCGCACCGGGGAGCAAGCCGGCCTCGATGAGGATCTGGAAGCCGTTGCAGACGCCCAGGACGTAGCCGCCTCGGTCCGCGTGGGCGCGGATGGCGGGCATGACCGGCGAATGCGCCGCCATGGCGCCGCAGCGCAGGTAGTCGCCGAAGCTGAAGCCGCCGGGAATTACCACCAGGTCGAGGCCAGAGAGGTCGGATTCCTTGTGCCAGATCATGCGTGGCGTGGCGCCAGAGCGTTCCAGAGCGATCGCCATGTCGCGCTCGCGGTTGATGCCGGGGAAGATGACGATGCCCGCTTTCATGGGTGAGGAAATACGACGGGGGCGGGATTTGGGGAAGATCGCCGAAGCCTGGAAGGCTGGCATGCGGTGGCGGCGAATCTCATGATCGTCTCATTTCGTCAATGGCAAGATGGAATCCATACTGGTGAGACTCGCACGCGGTGGTGGCGGTGGATGAGTCTCACGGACGTCTCAGTTCGTTTCTGGTGAGACGGTGGCGTTGGCAACGGGTCCGCCGTACGTGACGGCTTCGACATGCGCGTGGTGCGAATCAGTACGGCGGGCCGGCCATGCTCCGGCCCGGGTGATCTGAGCGGGTGGCGCGTTCAGCCTTCGACGGAAACCCGGAAGCTCTCGATCACCGTGTTGGCCAGCAGCCTGCGGGCCATTTCCTCGGCCTCGGCCTGGGCCTTTGTGGCGTCGGTCTCGGTGAGTTCCAGCACGATCACCTTGCCGGCGCGCACATCGCCCACGCCGCCGAATCCGAGCGTGTGCAGCGCGTGCTGAATCGCTTTGCCTTGCGGATCGAGCACTCCTGGCTTCAGCATCACGATAACAGTGGCCTTCACGGCACAATCTCGCTCGATTGTTGGAGGCAGCCGGAACAGGCCGCGATCGCACCAGTATAGCGGCGCGCCGCGCGTCTCGCCATCGGCGCGCCTGCGGCGCCAGCCCCATCCGCCCCCTCAGCGCGCGGCCAGCGCGTCGGGCCGCGCGACCCCCGCAGCGACCCGGCCGCGCCACACAATGGCGATCAGCGCGGCCAGGCTCAGCAACGCGGTGAAGACCAGGTAATAGCTCGGCGACAGCGGATCGCCGGTTATCGCGATCAGCGACGTTGCGATGAACGGCGCGAGGCCGCCGAAGATCGATACGGCGGTGCTGAAGCTGAGCGAGACCCCGATCGCCCGCGTATCCACCGGGAATTGCTCCGCCAAAAGCGACGGCAAAACGCCGCTATAGCCGGACTTGCAGAACTGCAGCCACGTGACGGCGGCGATGCAGGTTGCCAGCGACGGCCAGGTTCCCATCAGCCAGAAGACCGGCCAGGAGGTCAGAATGAACAGCCAGCAGGTGACGATCATCAGCAGCGGTCGGCTGGTCATTCGGTCCGACCAGTGGCCTGCCAGCGGACTGCCGATCGTCAGCATCAACCCGCCGATCAGGGTCGCGGTGAATCCGGTCACTGCGGGAAGGTGCAGCGTCTTGACTCCGTAAGTCGGGATATACGCCAGAATATAGAACGAACTGTTCGAGATGATGGAGACGCCGATGCCGAGCAAGACCGGAACCGGATGCCGGCGCAGCAGGTCCATGATCGGGATTGTCTCGGGTTTTTCGGCGTCGAGGAATTCCGGTGTCTCGGTGATCCTTGCGCGCACATAAAGCCCGATCGGGCCGATCAGCATCCCGAACACGTAGGGGATGCGCCATCCCCACGCGAGAAGCTGGTCGTGGGTCAGCGACGTGGTCAGCACAACGCCGAACATGGACGCCAGCACCGTGATCATACCCGCGGTGGAGAATTGCCAGCTTGCGCTGTACCCCCGCCGGTTGCCCGCATGCTCGGCCAGGAACGTGACCGCGGTGCCGAATTCGCCGCCGACCGAGAAGCCCTGCAACAGCCGCGCGACAGTAATGAGAATCGGCGCCGCGATGCCGATGGTCGCATAGCCCGGGGTTACCGCCATCAGCGTCGTGCCGACCATCATCAGCGCGATCGAGAGCATCAGTCCCGCCTTGCGGCCGGCGCGGTCGGTGTATCCACCGACGATGATCGCGCCCAATGGACGCACCAGATAGGCGAGGCCGAAGGCGCCGAAGGTGACCAGGAGCGAGATGGTGGAATTGCGGGCGGGGAAGAATACCTGCGCGAGGGTGACGGCGAAGAAGCCGTAAACGACGAAGTCGAACCATTCGAATACGTTGCCAATGGTCGCGGCGACGATCAGGCGGCGCAGCGTTGGCGCCACGACCTGCTTGGTTTGGGCGGTCATGATTGCCTCCCTGGGTGACGTTAAGCGCTTGCCCTGTGGATTTCCGTCGATCGGCCGGCGCCTGGCGGCGTGAGCCGTCGTCCCCCGATTTTCGGGTGGTTGCTGGAGTTTTGCTGATTTTCAATCGGCGGAAAAGTGCCTGCCCGTGAGATGCGGTCGACTGCGGCGGGCTGGATCGCCGACGATCCGGTTCGGCGGCTGCTTTGTGCTCCCGATTTGCCTGGCAGGCCTTGCCTCGTGCGGGCGTGGCGCAGAGCTTCAAGGTGCATTCCAGCCCGCATCTCCCAATGGCCTAGTGTTCTGACTCTGACACTTTGATCTCACAGCGGACGGCAAAACCGGCCTGCGACCCCAGGCTCAATAGGATCGAAATGTCAGGGTCAGAACACTAGTCGTTATGGGATATACGCCGCTTCCGGGCGGAGACGCCTGGATATCGTTCGAGCGTGACGACACCTCGTGGTTTGGCCCGCCCCCGGAAAATCCGGTTTATAATATCGGGGTTCGCGCCAGCCATTACTTATTGGCTGAACTTCCACCGGGCAGGTACTGGCTTCATCGTACCATCATCAATGGGAAAACATGAATTTTTGTGCCGAAAGGACTGGCAGAATTCGAGGTCAGAGCGGGTACCATCACTTACATCGGCGAGTATGACGGACCTCATTTTTCAGGTTTGAATTTCGATGCCGCAAGAAGGGCTGTTGCGAGGCATCCTGGTATCGTTGGAGACGTGCAATTCGGACCTGTCGGCACCTGGCTAAATGGTCATCCGCTGCGCGTGATGGGTAAACCAGATGCCGAGGTGCCTCCGAGCGAGCATGCCCCATGACCGAGGCATGGTCCGCCACGGCCGATGAGCACCACACGCTCTGGCGCTGATGCGCCTGGACGCTCTGGCGCTGATACGCCTGGACGCTCTGGCGCTGGTGCGCCTGGCTGCACAGCTTGTATCCGGGTATTCGGGGAGATCATCGATGGCGGGCGACAGGCAGCGCCGGCAAAGCGCCGACCCGGGGGCAGCCTACAGGTGCGTCCTCGGCCGCGGTAACCGCCCTCACTGCATCAGTTCGGGCCCCTTCAGGTCGCGCACGCCGGCCTCGGGCAGGATGCCCAGGCGCTTGGCGACTTCCTGATAGGCTTCCTCGACGTTGCCCAGGTCGCGGCGGAAGCGGTCCTTGTCCATTTTCTCGTTGGTCTTCACGTCCCACAGGCGGCAGTTGTCGGGGCTGATCTCGTCGGCCAGGACGATGCGCATCTCGTCGTTCTCCCACAGCCGGCCGAACTCCAGCTTGAAGTCGACCAGCGTGATGCCGACACCCAGGAACAATCCGGTGAGGAAATCGTTGATGCGGAGGGTCAGGGCGACGATGTCATCCAGGTCCGCGGTGTTGGCCCAGCCAAAGCAGGTAATATGCTCCTCGGACACCATCGGGTCGTTGAGCTGGTCGTTCTTGTAATAGTACTCGATGATCGAGCGCGGCAGGCGGGTGCCTTCCTGGATGCCGAGCCGGGTGGCCAGGCTGCCGGCGGCGACGTTCCGCACCACCACTTCCAGCGGGATGATCTCCACCTCGCGGATCAATTGCTCCCGCATGTTCAGGCGGCGGATGAAGTGGGTGGGGATGCCGATCTCGGCCAGGCGCAGCATCAGGTATTCGCTGATGCGATTGTTCAAGACACCCTTGCCGGCGATGACGCCCTTCTTGGCGCCGTTGCCAGCGGTGGCGTCGTCCTTGAAGAGCTGGACCAGGGTCCCCGGCTCGGGACCCTCGAACAATACCTTGGCTTTGCCTTCGTAGAGCTGCCGGCGGCGGGCCATCTTGGTTCCCCTTGGCGGTCCTCCGCGCGGAGCGGGAGACACAATGCGGCGCCGCACCGGAACTGGGCGGCGGCAAGGGATATAGCAATGGATGCGCCATCCTGCCATGCCGGCGGTCGGCTGCGGTCAATCCAGATCAACTGCGGCAAACGGCGCCTCGTGCGGCGCGCCGGCAGAGAACTGCCAGATGGGCGGACCCTGTGCGGGCAAAGCCAGCAATGAGGCACAGACTGTGCCAAATCCACCGCGCGGGACGACATTCAATTGCTCCGCCGCCTCGCCGCTGCGGTCGGACAGCAGATCCTGCCACGCCTGCCAGCCATGCACCGGATCGGGTGCCGGCGCGATCATAAAGCGCGGCAGGTGGCGTGCCACGCGGGAACTGTCCGGATCGTCGGGGTCGTGGGCCGTGACCATGTGCAGGCCGGGCGTGAGGCGATGCACCTGCGGCCTCCCCTGCCCCAGGCCGCGGACGAACATGGCGCCCGACGGGTCGGCCAGCACCAGGTTGAAGCTGCGCCATTGGCCGGCGTCCCGCGTCGCAATCGCATTGGCGGCGGTGGCAGCGGTGGGCGCGGCGAGCGCGATCAGCGGCAGTTCCCCGCGGCTGCGTTTGCCGGGAGCCGGGCCGAGGCTCCCTTGTCGGTTCAGGACTGCCGCCACGACGCCGTGCCGGTTGACGGCCATCCAGGTGCCTCCGGCGGTGCGATCACGGCCACCCACGACGCCGGGCCGGTCGGGCCACCAGGCGGAGGGCGGGTCCCAGGCGCGGTCAAGCCGCTCGTCGCGATTGGCGGCGAGCACCAGAGGCCACACATGGCCGGGACGGATCAGGACGACGACGGTGCACACGAGCGCTGCGGGTCATGGCATGACAGGCCGCGGCTGTCACCGTTGCCGGGAGCCCTGTGTGGCTCTGTTGACCGGCGCGCCAAGGCGCGGGCCCGAGTGCGGCGGGAGCACGGGTCGCGTCACTATGAGGCTGGATGGAACACGCCCAGGTGGCGAAGGGAGGTAATCACGCTATCGACCGCAAGGCCGGCCTGCATGACGGCGAAAATCCAGCCCACGACCTGAAAGCCAATCATGCCGGCACAGGCGATGATCCATCTCGCGAGCAACATGCCAAGCAGGTTCAGCAGCATGGTCAGCAGCAATGCCGCGATGACGATCGCCGACATTCCCGGATCCCCCTGGGCAAGCTCGACAAAGAACAAAATCGCGGTGACGCCCCAGGGGGTGACGATGATCGGAACCGCCAACGGCGTGACGGATGGATGCGTGGCCGGCGCGATGAACGGCGATGATGCAGAACGGCCGATCTGCCCGATGGTCTCGCGCGACGCGCCGAACAAGAGGATACCGCCGGCGATCCGAATATCGTCAGGCGAGAGCCGCCACGATGCGGCAACGGCAGTCATCACGAAGGCAATCACAAGCGAGATCACGGTCGCCGCCACTGTCCCTCTAACGGCGAGAGATCGCATGGCCGGCGGCGCGTCGTTCCGGGTCATCGCGAAGAAAGCGGGTACCGTCTTGATCGGCCCCAGTGTGAGCATGAAAATCGTAAACATGAATGCTGGCGTGATCATGCTGACGCCCTCACCTGCCCAGCGCCATCGCGTCGCACGAATGCGTACCGCGCGTCAGGTTCGATGCTCCACCGGCCGCCCGGTTTGCTCATGTGACTGTCTGGCGCGAGGTTTCCGCAGACCGGTGACCACCATGTGCAGCAGCCGCTCGATCATGTCGTCAACGGAGAGGTCCGGCCGTGGGATCCGGTCAAGCACCAGCATCGTCAGGCCATGCGTGGCGGACCACACCGAGAGCGCGGCCAGCGCCAGGTCCTGCGAATTGTCCGACGATGCCGTGAACATGCCAGCGCGGGCACCGCATTGGATGACCTCTTCCAGCACCGCCCTGGCCTCCGCACCGGCCAGCCTGGCAACCGTTGGGCGATCGGCGGATCCTGTGTCGGACAGGGCCGGGCCAAACATCAGCCGGTAGAGCGCCGGGTTTTCCAGCCCAAGGCGGATGTAGGTTTCGCAGACTGCGGCCAGCCGTGCCTCCGGGCCGTCGATGCCGGCCATCGCCTGGCGCAAGCCGTCTCGTAACCGCTCGAACCCGACCGCGGCGACGGCCGCGAGGAGATCCAGTTTCTCCGGGAAATGATTGTAGGGCGCACGATGGCTCACGCCCGCACGGCGGGCCACCTCTCTCAGCGAAAAGGCCCAGTCTTGCTCCTCGGTGACGAGTTGCAGCGCCGTGTCGATCAAAGCGTGGCGAAGATCGCCGTGATGATACGGGTGCGGAGGCCTGGGGGCAGAATGCTTTTTTTTGGCCATATCCGCTCCTTGAATGTTGACAATGGGTATATCAGAGTGTATCCACTGTAAACATATAAATCGCACAGGTCAACCGGCCGCCCGGCGGCGGATGATGATCGAGAAGCAATAGAGGAGAGAGAACATGGCGCAGCAGCAATCGGCGGCCGGCGTCCGCGACCGCGTCACGCCGGAGGAGTGGGAGCAACGTGTGGCACTGGCGGCCGCGTATCGGCTGGTCGCGTATTTCCACTGGGACGACCTGATTTTCACGCATCTGTCAGCCCGCGTTCCGGGCCGGGATCATCATTTCCTGATCAATCCGTACGGAATGACGTTCGACGAGATCACGGCCTCGGGCCTGGTCAAGGTTGACCTCTGCGGCCGCAAGGTCATGGACTCGCCATATGAGATCAATCCGGCAGGCTTCACCATCCACAGCGCGATCCATGCTGCCCGCGAGGATGCGAAATGCGTGCTCCACGTACATAGCGTGAACGGCACGGCAGTTTCGGCGCAGAAGGATGGCGTGCTGCCGATATCGCAGCAATCCATGTTCGTGCTGTCGTCGCTGGCCTACCATGATTATGAAGGCGTGGCATTGCGTGATGATGAGAAGCCGCGGCTGGTGCGCGACCTTGGCGGGAAGCGCTTCTTCATGCTGCGCAATCATGGCCTGATCACCGTTGCCGACAGCGTACCCGATGCTTTTCTGCTGATGTACACGTTCGAATCCGCCTGCCTGATTCAGGTGCGCGCGCAGGCTGGGGGCGGAGAACTGATTCCGATCCATCCGGATATCGTCGCGACGGCACAGCAACAGGCGGCGGCGGTGACGAAATCGGCGATCGGAGCGTTGGCGTGGCCGGCCCTGCTGCGCAAGCTCGACCGCATCGATCCTTCGTACCGTTGCTGAACCACGGCCGGTTCAGCGAATGGCTGCGGCTGCGCCGTCCTTGGCGGGCGCCGCTTGTCGCAACAGCAAGGAATACGCCGGACCATCGCCGGCGAACGCCCATGCGGGGGAATCCGCATCGCCGAACAGACAGGAGATTGCGTATGGAAAGCATGACACTCGATCGCGCGCAGTTCCACGCGATGACCGACGGCACCTATGAGGATTGGCAACTGATCGGGGCCGAGTTGGAGCGCTTCGCGAAGAAGGTCCCGGATCGCCTGATCGCGCATCTCCAATTGCTCCGCGGAGACCATGGTGGATTCCCGGTGGACCGCCTGGAGCATTGCCTGCAAACGGCGACCCGCGCACATCAGGCGGGCCGGGACGAGGAATATGTGGTCTGTGCCTTGTTGCACGATATCGGCGATACGCTGGGTCCCTACAATCATGCGGATGTCGCAGCGGTGATCGTGCAGCCTTTCGTCTCGGAAGAAAACCACTGGATGGTCAAGCATCACGGGATATTCCAGGGATACTACTTCTTCCACTTCCTTGGGCTCGATCGAAACAAGCGCGACACGTTCAGGGGCCATGTGCATTTCGAGAGGACCGAGGAATTCTGCCGGCTGTTCGATCAGGTCGCGTTTGACCCCAATTTTCGGTCGCTGCCGCTCGAGGCCTTCGAACCGATGCTTCAGCGGGTGTTCCGCCAGCCGCGCCAATCGATCTATGTCGATAAAGCCGCGGCATAGCGCATGCCTTGATCGCCAAGAAAAACGGCTGGCGGCCGGATGACACGGCGGCCGGCCTTTACCGGAATCACGTCGCCTGCAATGGTTTTCGTATAGGACGAAACGGTCCCGGCTGAGGATTGCTCAGCGGGCCGGCTGTCCGATCGGGGGCACTTCGCCGGTCATGCCGGCCAGCACTTCCGCCACGTGGCGGGCCTTCTGCGGTTTGCCCTCGCGCGTTAGCCGGCCCGCCATGTTCAACAGACAGCCGAGATCGCCGGCCAGCAATGTCTCGGCCCCGGTGGCCGTACAGTCGCGTACTTTGTCGGCGGCCATGCGCACCGAGATGTCGGGATATTTCACACAGAACGTGCCGCCGAATCCGCAGCAGATCTCGGGTTCCGCCATCTCCACGATCTCGGCGCCCATAGCGCGCAGCAGGCGGCGCGGCTGCTGCTTGACGCCGAGTTCACGCAGGCCCGAGCAACTGTCGTGATACGTGACCGGGCCACCGACATACCGCGCGCGCACGCTCTCCATGCCGATCACGTCGGTGAGGAAACTCACCAGTTCGAAGGTGCGCGCGGCCATTGCATCGGCACGCGCGCGGAGGTTGGGATCGTCGTCGAACAAATGCGGCAGGTGCTGTTTCAGCATGCCGCCGCAGGAGCCGGACGGCGCCACCACGTAGTCGTAACCGCCGAATGCATCCAGGATGCCGCGCGCAAGGTCGCGCGTCGTGGTGCGGTCGCCGCTGTTGTAGGCGGGCTGGCCGCAACAGGTCTGGGCACGCGGGACTTCGACCTGGCAGCCGGCTTCCTCCAACAGGCGGATCGCGGCGAAGCCGATGCTGGGGCGGTAGAGATCGACCAGGCAGGTCACGAACAAGCCGACGCGCGGCCGGACGGAAAAGCCGCTGGAGGCATCCATCATGCGATCGTTGCCCTGGTTCAGGCGCTACGTGCGCCGACCAGGCGCCAGGTGGGATCCTGCGCCGCGAGATCGCGCTCGAATGTCCACAGGTCGGTGATTTCCGTCACCGCGTCGGTGCCCATCTCGATGCGGCCCTGGGCGTCGCGCGTCAGGCTGATCTGGTCGGAGACGAAGCGCACGGTGACGTCGGCGATGGAGCCGCGCAGGCCGGCATCCTCGATCGCGACGTTTTCCATGCCGCGGATTTCGGCGACCTGCTGCTGGCCGGCGGTTTCGCGCGCCGCGATCGCCTGGTCGAAGCCGCGATAGGTTTCATCCGACAACAGCGGGCGCAGCGTATTCCGGTCGCCATGCGCGAAGGCGGCGACGATCATGCTGAACGCCTTGTCGGCGCCGTCCAGGAAGCGTGCAGGATCGAAGTTGCGGTCAATGCCCTGCATGCGCGCCAGCGTCTGGCCGAGCGGGCTGGCGGGATCGGGCACCGCACGGGCGGGCGCGGGCGGCGTTGGCTCGGCACGGCCTTCGATGACCGGCCCGGTCGCGACGCCGGGCGCGGGCTGCTGCGGGGGCTGCATCGGGGGACGCTCGTATCCCGTGCGCCGGCCCAGGATGGAGCGCAGACGCAGGACGAGAAACGCCGCGATCATCCCAAACAGGACCAGATCGATTGGAAAGCCGCCGGTTGCGCCCATGATGCCTCTCCTCGGTCGCAGAGATAGGGCGGGCGGCGTCAGGACACAAACGAAACCGCCGAGCGAGGCGGGTGGAGAGGCCGATCGTCTCTCGCGGCAGGCAGCATGTTGTGCCGCCGCCACGACGAAGGATGGCCGTGTTCCACCGGCCGCCGCCGGCCGTTCGCCCGGATTATCGTTTTGCCTCATGCCATCCGGCACGACGACGATCGCGTTGCGCGGACACCCCAGGAGTGTGACTCACTGCGGCTTCGCTTGACGCAATTCGGCCGTGGCCAGCACGTGGTCGGGCGGCAGGTCATCGGTCTGATGCTCGCCGCTGTCACCCGGCCCGTTGTGCGTCGCCGCTTAACCTCTGTCCGTCGCCGCCTGACCGCGCGAGGCGGGATGGCCGATGCTGCGCCGGCCGCTCCGGGTTGCCGCGCCGGCACCCCGCCTGTATGGGCCGCCGCATGATCCTGCTGCGTCACGGCCAAAGCGAGTTCAACCTGCATTTCACCGCCACGCGGCGCGATCCGGGGATCGTGGACCCGAAGCTGACACCACTCGGCCACACGCAGGCCGAGGAAGCGGCACGCGCGCTGTCGCGCGAGGGAATCACGCGCATCGTTACCTCGCCTTATACCCGCGCGCTGCAGACCGCGGCGCCGCTGGCCCAGGCGCTACGGGTGCCGGTGATCGTCAACCCGATCGTGCGCGAACGCTACGCCTTCGCCTGCGACATCGGCACGCCGCGGACCGAACTGGAACGTGCGTGGCCGGACCGTGACTTCTCGGGCCTGGAGGAGGTCTGGTGGCCGCCGGTGGAGGAGCCTGCGGTCGCCATCAAGGCTCGTGCCGCATTGTTCCGTGCCGAACTCGCTGTGCTGCCCGACTGGTCGCAGACCGTTGTGGTATCGCATTGGGGCTTCATCCTGTGCCTGACAGGGCAAAGCGTCATGAACGGTACCTGGCTGCGCTGTGACCCGAACGCGCCGCCACCGGAACAAGTGGTCTGGCGCGCCTGAAAAAGTTAAAATCCATGGCGCCTGCCCTGCATCCGTGCTACCGCCGTTTCGATCGCAGTGCCTGCACGGCGTGCCCGTTCCGATGGAGAGCGTAATGTCCGAGACCACCCGTATACCGCAGCCGGCTGGCCAGGGTCCGCAGCAGCCGCTGGTGGTCAATATTCAATACGTCAAGGACTTGTCGTTCGAAGTGCCCGGCGCGCCGCAGGTCTTTACTCAGTTGAAGGCGCAGCCGCAGGTGAACATCAATCTGGACGTTCAGGCTCGCCGTGTGCAGGAAGGACAGAGCGTCTTCGAGGTGTCACTGATGATCCGCGCCGAGGCACATGAGGCCGCGCCGCCGCAAGGCAACGGACAGACGCCGAAGCCAGGGACGACTGTCTTCGTGGCCGAACTGACCTATGCGGGCGTGTTCACCCTGACCGGCCTGCCCGACAACGCGATCGAGCCGGTCCTTCTGGTGGAATGCCCGCGCATTCTGTTCCCGTTTGCCCGCAACATCCTGGCCGACGTGACGCGCGAGGGTGGTTTTCCTCCCGTGCTGCTGCAGCCGATCGATTTCGTAGCGCTATGGCAGGCGCGGCGCGCCCAGGCCGGCGCGCAACCACAACCGGTGGCGACGGCGTAGAACGTCCGGGCCAGTCACCGCGGGGTGTTTCACCGCCCCGCTGACCCGAATTCGCAGGCGACACGAACATGCGGCCGGCGACACAGATGGACGCCTGCCACCCTCCATGACGCCGATCGAAGAATTCCTCTGCGGGCCACGGGGAACCCAAAGGCCAGCATCGGCTACCCGGGCCAGTTCGGGAGCACATGCACCGTGATGGCCATTGTCGGCGATGCCCCCGGGGCTGGTGCCGAAACCGAGGCCAGAAGCTGCGGACCCAATGTATAGTCCGTGAAGAATTGCCGCACCGCTGCGACGCGCGCCTGTCGCAGATAGGGAGAGGTCGAGGCCGATGGCGTCAACTCGATCTGCATCAGCGGCGGCGCCATCAGGCCCTCGATGACGCTCGCGAGGACGAACCGACCTTGCGGGCTCAGCACGGGGCTGCCGGGCACGAACAAGGTATCCTCGGCCAGGGTAATCTGCGTGCCGTCCTTCAGCTGCTGCACGTCGGCCTTGTGTTGCGCAACCTGCGGCGCCAGCCCGATCTGCATCCGCCGGTTCAGTTGCCAGACCGTCTCGTTCTGCACGCCACAGCCGGCCACCAGCACGATCGAACCGAAGGCCGCTGCCAACCGCAATCTCCGCAAACCCGCCATCCCTCGCTCCTGCTTCGCTGTCCGCTGCAAGAGAGCGGATAACACGGCACGCTGTCCCCAGGCGACACCCGTGTAACCGAGGCCGCTTGCTCGGGACCACCGGCTGCGCGTGGGGCGCGACAGACGGACGCTGTTAACACAATAGTAGGCTGCGCCCGGCATCATCGACCGCCGTGCGACAGGCGTGGAAAATTGCTGCGGTGGTGCTGGGCTGTGGCTGCCTCGCGAGCAAGGCGGCGGCGGACTGGCTCGGCACGCTGTTTCCGCCCGGCGTGCCGGGCTACAATGACGAGCCGGGCGTTACAGTGCAGTCGCGCCTGCACCCGGAGACGCAGCCGCAGGGCGTCCGCGACGGCCCCTGGCTGCTGCAACCCGCCTGGCAAGAGTCCGTCGGCTATGACAGCAACGTGCTCGGCGGGTCGGCGCCGCTGGGAAGCTGGACCGTCAACACGCAGCCGTCGCTGTTGCTGTCGTCCACCTGGTCGCGCGCCGCGCTGGGCGCCTATGTCGAGCTGGATAACCGCCGCGACCTGAACGCGCCGGGACAAAACAGGACCGACGGCAATGCGTCGCTCGGCGGCACCTTGAACTTCGGCCAGGACCGGCTGACCCTGGCCGCGGCCGAGATCGACAGCCACGAAGACCGCACCGCGCTGGACGCGCTGCCGACCGACCGGCCGGTGCCATTCCAGGTGCAGGATCTGCGGGCCTCCTACGCCTGGACCCACGGCCGGTGGGTCATCACGCCCAATATGGAGGCCGCTGTCTGGCACTACGGGTCGGCGACCATCCTGGGCGTCCCCGCCAGCCAGGCGTATCGCGACCGCGACGTGTTCCAGGGCGGTGCCACCGTCGGCTATGAGCTGGCGCCGCAGCGCAGCCTGGTGATGGTGGCGCGGGCGATCGGGCAGGACTACCAGCATGCGCAGCCGGGCCAGCCCAGCCTGAACTCGACCGGCTATCAGTTGCTGGCCGGCATGGATTACGCCGACGACGGGGTATGGCGATATCGGCTCCTGCTGGGCGCCGAGCACCGGGATTTCGCTGCCGCGGCCTATCCGTCGCGCACCGCCGCCATCACCGAGGCCGAGATCGCCTGGCTGCCCTCCGGCATGACGACGCTCGCCGCCACGGTCAGCCGCACCATGGAAGACGCGGCGCAGGAGGGAGTGTCCGGGTACACCCTTACCAGCGCCAGGGTAACTGCGGACCACGAATTGCGGCGCGACTTCCTGCTGCATGCATCGGCGGGGATGCAGCGGGCGGACTTCCTGCAGGGCGGCACCTGGCAGGCGGGATTTACGCTGGGGCTCGGCGCGACGTGGCTGGTGAACCGGCACGTCGAGGTATCCGCCACCTATGACTTCACAGACCAGCACGGGTCCTCTTCCACCGCCGCCCTGCCCCTGTCGGGCGATTATACGCGCAGTGTCGGGCTGCTGACCGTGCGGCTGGCGCTGTGAGCCGGACCGTTCGATTGCTCGGGCTGGATTTTGCCGATCTTGATGTGGCGGAGGCCGCCGCGTTGCTGGCCGCCCGGCCGGCCGATGCGCCGTTCCAGTACGTGGTGACCCCGAATGCCGACCACTTCGTGCGGCTGTCACGCGATCCGACACTGGCGGCGGTCTATCGCAATGCGGGGCTGCGGCTGATGGATTCGCGCGTGGTCGCGGGCACTGCCCGCATGTTAGGATTGCCGACACCGCGCGTGGCGGCGGGTGCGGACCTGACGGCGGGGTTGCTGCTGCGGCATCTGCGGCCGGGAGAGAAAGTGACGATCGTGGGGCTGCGCCCACGGTGGCTGCCGGCGCTGGTGGCGCGATGCGGCCTCGCACCGCCGGCCCATTATGATCCGCCGATGGGATTTGCGGCGGACCGCGCGGCCTTCGCCGATGCGGTGGCGTTTGTGCTGGCCCATCCGGCGCGGTTCGTGTTCCTGGCGGTGGGATCGCCGCGACAGGAGGTGCTGGCCGCTACCATCGCCGCCTCCGGACGTGCCACCGGCACCGGGTTGTGCATCGGGGCGAGTCTGGAATTCCTCGCCGGCGCGTCCCCCCGCGCGCCGTTATGGATGCAACACCACGGCGTGGAATGGCTGTTTCGAATGGCACACGATCCGCGCCGGCTGGGGCGGCGGTACCTGGCGGATTGTCCGGCCGTGTTCCGGCTGCTGTTGCGGGAGAGATAGGGGACAACGTTGACATGACCTTAAATCAGGCCGCTGCCTCTACTTCGTCACGGCCGGACTTGACTTGGCTTGACCCGGCCATCGCCCCGCGCGGACCAGGCAGCGATTGCTGGACATCAGGACCGTTCGATGGTGCGTCGGTGCCCGGCGCAAGCCACGCTTGCCGCAAATAGATCCATTGCAAGATTCACTTGTAATTTCGGCGGTGTCTCTGGCAACGTTTGTCGGCAAGAAGCGGATCAAATCGAGGAGGGAAAGGTCATGTCTGCTACCCAACCAGGGCCGCGCCCACTTTGGCAGATGGAGACTTCGATCCGGCAGTTTGAGGCGGATACGAATTGGCGGGTCTCGCTTCCGGCCCGGGTCGTACTGCAGCAACTATTCATAGCACTCGGTTCCGACCAATTAGCTACTTCTCTCCCGGTTAATGAGAGCAAACCGGAACTTGGACGGCGGCCGCTTGAACCAAGTGAGCATCGTCATTGTCAGCACATGATGCTTCAAACACTCGGGAAATTTCTGGAATCCCTGGCCGAGGAGGCAAATGCTCTCCTTGCTCAGGGTGGTCCTGTGCGACGAGATGACTTCACCGAGATAGATGCGATCTTCCTCGTGCGCCATGCCCGAAAGTGGCCGGCAATAGCGAAATGCCTCTCGATTCCGGTTTGACATGGGCTTACTGCCTCGGCAGCTAAATCGGGTTGAGTTCTCGGCGGTCAGGGAAGCAGCTGAGGCTCAGGCTGGGCGCCTGGAAGTCGTCCGACAAGCGATAACGGTGGGCCTCGCCGGCCTTGCCGGCGTTGGCATTCTGCTGTTCACCGACTCGGGAACGTATCTAAACCGACTCGGCATGAAGGTGGCGGCAGGAGCGGGAGTTGCGTTAGTGCTTTCGCTCGTGGCCTCAATACATACGCTGACAACGTACGCAAATTACATTCGGGTCCTCGGCGGCGAGGCCGGCGCTGCTCCGCGGGTGCCGCATGCGCGGCCTTCCCGCGACTATGAAGCCGGGATCAAGATTCATTTGTTAATGCTGTACGTCCTTTTGAGCGTGGCGGCTCTCGCCGTGCTTGCCATCGGTTACTCGCGGTGGTTTGTGCCTGATAGGGGTGAGAATGAGGCGATCGAGCGGGGACGCCAACTCATCAGCTTGCAAACCGGAATATCGCCAAAGGCGCTTCAGCTGGCGATCGTTGAAAAGACAGGTTCTGACTACGTAATCGCATACGCTGCAGAGACAAATCTGGTATATATCGTGCGTCTCGCCGCCCAGACCTTTGATCTCGAGAGTTTTGTTACTATTCCGGCCCATCAACCGCTACCCACGCACCAGTTGCCCTCCGCCGACGAATCCGCGTCGGTCGTCCGACAGATGAACAATGCGCTGAGCAATATTGCGTCGTCGACGGCGGCGCTTGCCGACACAGCGAAGGAAATTTTCCGTCATGACCTCGACACCACGGCGATGATCCGCTGCTACGCGGCAGCGATACAATCTGATCTCAAAAAGGGAAGTGCCGCCGAATGGTCCGAGAGGGATCTTTCCGATGCACAACGTCGCCAGATTCAGGCCTCCCTGGTGGCTCTTCACTTGCTCAACCCGACTGCGAGATATCCCAATCCGGTTGATGGAGTTTTCGGTACGCAAACACGCAAGGCGATCGTTGCGTATCACAAGATGAAGCAGATTAAGCCTGCTTCTGACATACTGACTCGCCAGGATGCTGTGGATTTGGGCATTCAATCGGCCGGCGGCGCGAGCTCTGCTGCTGCGGCTCCAGCGGATTGCGACCACGCCAAATCCGCCGACTCACATCACTGAATGGCATTGGGACGCATTTGGCAGCCCGGTCCGCGAAGCGGGAGAGACCGAGAGATCTATCATCGACGGTGAGCAGGGCAGCGGAAGATCGCTGTGTATCGGCCCTGTCACCCGCACCCGCGGCGCTGCCCACCTCGCGTTCATCCGGTTCGCGGCGCAACCCCGCGCGAAGCGCGGGTGAGTTTAGTCAGGCTACCTTGGCGCCGGCCATGCTGGGCACTTCAACGTCGATCTCCAGCGTGGAGACGCTTTCGCCGCGGTCCAGCTTGATCTGCACCTTCTCGCGGTCGATCGTGAAATGCTTGGCGATCACCGCCAGGATTTCGTCCTGCAACGTGGCGAGCAAATCCGATCGCCCGGTCATGGCGCGTTCGTGCGCGAGCAATACCTGCAGCCGCTCGCGCGCCACGGGGGCCGATTTATTACGCCTAAAAAACGAGAGCAAGTTGTTCATGCGACCTTCCTCCCGAAAAGTCGGCCGATGAAGCCCTTGCGCTCCAGCGGAACGACGACTTCCAATTGCTCGCCGCGCAGCCGCTTGGCGGCGTCGGCGTAGGCACGGGCCGGCGCGCTGGTCGGGCTGAGCAAGGTCACCGGCGAACCGAGATTCGACGCGCGCAGCACTTCCTCGCTTTCCGGAATGATGCCGAGCAATGGGATCGACAGGATCTCCAGCACGTCGTCGGTCTTCAGCATCTCGCCCCGGGCAGCACGCGCGGGGTCGAAGCGGGTCAGCAGCAGGTGCTTGTCGATGCGGGCGCCGTTCTCGGCTTTTTCGGTTTTTGAATCGAGCAAGCCGATGATGCGGTCGGAATCGCGCACCGACGAGACTTCGGGGTTGGTCACTACGATCGCGATGTCGGCGTGGCGCATCGCCATGACGGCGCCCTTCTCGATGCCGGCGGGGCTGTCGCAGATCACCCAGTCGAATTTCTCGCGCAGCTGGGCCATTACGTTCTTCACGCCTTCCTGGGTCAGCGCATCCTTGTCGCGCGTCTGGGAGGCGGGCAGCAGCGACAGCGTTTCCACGCGCTTGTCGCGGATCAGGGCCTGCGGCAGCTTGGCGTCGCCCTGCACCACGTTGATCAGATCGAACACCACGCGGCGTTCGGCGCCCATGACGAGGTCAAGGTTGCGCAGGCCGACGTCGAAATCCACCACCACCACGTTGGCGCCTTCCTGCGCCAGCGCAGCGCCCAACGCTGCGGTGGAGGTCGTCTTGCCGACGCCACCCTTGCCGGACGTCACGACCACGACTTTGGCCATCGGTTGTCCCCCCTCGTCTTTCAGTCCAGGGCAGCGACGCGCATGGCCTCGCCATCCAGCCAGGCCTGTACTGCGCGGCCGCGCAGTTTGATGTCCATGTCCTCGGCGGTCTGGTACACGCCGTCGATGGCGAGCAATTCCGCGTCCAGGCGGCGGCAGAAGATGCGGGCGCGCGGGTTGCCGGAGAAGCCGGCAATGGCCCGGCCGCGCAACGTGCCGTAGATGTGCACCGAGCCGCCGGCAATCACTTCAGCACCGGAACTGACGGAGCCGACCACGATCACGTCACCCTTCTCGAACACCACGGACTGACCGGAGCGGATCGGGTGGTCGATCAGCAGGCCGCCGGCGGGTTCGGCAGCGGCGGGCTCGGGCGGCGGGGCGCGGCGGGCGGTTTCGTCGGGCGGTGTCGGGTCGCGGGTGGGGCGGCCGCCGCTGGGCAGCGGGCGGCCCCAGGTCTCGACGCCGGTCCAGGACGGATGCGCCCCTTCCGTGCCGATGACGCGGATGCCACGGGTTTCCAGGTTGGAGAGAAGGCCCTCGATGTCGGGTTGCTCGCGGGGCAGGCCGGCGAGGTCCAGCACGACGGGCCGGTTGTCGAAGAAGGAAGGCGACCGCTCGATCTGGGCGTCGAGCGCGGCGATCCAGGTTGCGAGCGGCATGTCCGGTGCGAGCACCAGGGCCATGAAGGAGCGGCCACGCAGCCGGATGAAGGAGGGCGACTCGATGTTTGTCACGAGTCGGGGGTACCGCGGGGGCATGGGTGGGTCAACGGGTTTCGGGGTGAGGACCACAAAATGCTGGGGATATCGTCGGGAGGAATCGCAACGGATTGACAGGCTGCGGAGTCGGTGGAGGAGGGTTGGGGCGAGAAGGGGGCGATACACAGGCGGGGGAGCTGCGGGGTTTCCGGACCGCCTCGTTTCGGGCACGGAGAGACGGTGCGCGCAAAACGCACGGACGCGAAGCGTTCGGGGGGTGGCGACAGGAGAGAGCAACGAAGTCCTGAATTTGCGACACAACTCTTTCATTGAGACGATGTCGCAGGTGGCGAAACATGTTAGTGCAGGCGTTTGTTAGGGCATCGGCGGCCCAGATGCGCAAACCGAATCCGGGTACCGGGCAGCGACTTCGCTCTGGTGTACGGACATACCCCTGTACGAACATGCCGCTGTACGGACATACCGCGGCCGGTCCGGCAAGCCGGGCAGAGAGGTTCCAATACGGAGTTTCACCGAGGGTAGCCACTAAGCTTGCTTCGTTACCGGGACTCAGGGGGCCCATCATGCTCCGCAGGATCCCTCGAAGAACTGTTGCGATGCGTATCATCGATTGAAGTTCGTTAGAACGCCTTCTTCCCCTTGAATTGCGGGTGGCTTCGCCAGAATTCCGTAGTGGTTATCATTGATAACGCTGTGGCCCGGGGCGGCCTCGCTCCATCAAGCACAACCGGCCGCATGATCGATGCGGGCAGGTTGGCATCATTGTTGGTGTCGGGGTATTTCGATTATCACTCGCGGCGAGCATCGGGGCCCGAAGCCGTTTACAACTTGATGACAAGCGCCTCGCGCGCGTCGGGCGCAGGAATGATCCATCAACCCGGGGGGATTGCCATGATCGGAAGCGTCGTCATCGCGGTGATGCTGGCCGGGGTCATCATGCTCTACGTGCATGACCGGCGGCAGACCGCGCACACGATCCTGCGCAACTACCCGGTGGTCGGCTATTTCCGCTACTTCGCGGAAACGCTTGGCGAATACATGCGGCAGTACCAGTACCTGCCGGACTGGGCCGAGCGGCCGTTCAACCGGCTGGAACGCGCCTGGGTGTACCGCTCGGCCAAGGGCGTTTCCAACCTGCGCAGCTTCGGCTCCGAGAACGTGCCGGCCTTCGTGTTTCGCAACGCAGCGTTCCCGGTGCTGGATGAGGAGAAGCAGCCCTGGCCGGGCCGGCAGATCGGCACCGCTCAGGGACCGGGCAGCTGCCTGCATCCCTTCAACCCCGACAGCTTCTTCAACATCAGCGGCATGAGCTACGGCGCGCTGAGCCACGCCGCCGTCTCCGCTCTGTCGCGCGGCGCAAAGATCGCGGGGATCTGGATGGCGACCGGCGAAGGCGGCCTGGCGCCGTATCATCTGGAAGGCGGCTGCGACGTCATCATGCAGATGGGCACTGCAAAATATGGCGTCCGCGATGCCGAGGGAAACCTGTCGGAAGACCGGCTGCGTGAGATCGCCGCCTATCCGCAGGTGCGCGCTTTCGAAGTGAAGCTGGCGCAGGGCGCAAAGCCGGGCAAAGGCGGCATCCTGCCGGGAATCAAGGTGACGCCCGAGATCGCGCGTATCCGCGGCATTCCGGTAGGCCAGGACAGTATCAGCCCGAACCGGCATAAAGATATCGGCAATGTGCAGGACCTCGGGCGCTTCGTCGACCGGGTGCGCGGCGTGACGGGCAAGCCGGTGGGGGTGAAATTCGTCGTCGGCGACCCGGATTTTTTGGACGAATGGTTCCATCATTGCGTCGCCTGGCCCGAAGGCTGCCCTGACTACGTGCAGGTGGACGGTGGCGAGGGCGGTACCGGCGCGGCGCCGGCGCCGCTGATCGACTATGTCGGGCTGCCGATCACCGAGGCATTGCCGCTGGTGGCGGAAGCACGGCAGCGGCACGGGCTGCAGAACCGCGTGCGCATCGTTGCCTCGGGCAAGCTGATCACGCCGGACAAGGTCGCGTGGGCGCTGTGCATGGGCGCGGATTTTGTGTCATCCGCGCGCGGGTTCATGTTCAGCCTGGGCTGCATCCAGGCGATGAAATGCGGCACCGGCCGATGCCCGACCGGGGTGACGGCAGCGCAGGAGCGGCTGATCGCGGGCCTCGACCCGGCGGACAAGGCAGTGCGCGTCGCGCGTTACGCGAAGCAGATGCGCGAGGAAGTGGAGATCATCGCGCATTCCTGCGGACTGACGGACCCGACCGGATTCCTGCCGAAGCATGTGACGGAAATCGAGCGCGGCGTCGGCGGGTTCCGCGCAGCGCAGTCGTAGTTTTGTCGGGATGGACCAGCGGTTTGCACGTTGGGCATCGGTTGCCTGGTCATGTCAATTTTGCAACCGCAGAGGGTCATCGCCAGGAGCGACGCGACGAAGTCCACTC
Source organism: Acetobacteraceae bacterium (assembly GCA_035523995.1). Lineage (GTDB taxonomy): Bacteria > Pseudomonadota > Alphaproteobacteria > Acetobacterales > Acetobacteraceae > JASHVB01. The sequence continues at coordinate 28,921 of DATKPQ010000106.1, forward strand.
GTTCGGCCAGGCCTTCCGTCGGTCGGTGCGCCGGCAAGATCGCGGCTGCTTCGTCGCTTCGCTGTTCGCAATGACATGCGACGCCCGACGCGCGGTTCACTGATGGCGGGTGCCAGGCCGAACTTTCCCGTCTAAACGAACGCAACCTCCCGCGCCTGCATCGGAAAATGCGTGACCGCGCCGGAGAACGGTGGGAACTGGCGGTAATCCTCCCGCATCTCGTGCCGCACGGGCGAGTTCAGTGCGGCGGTCAGGGCTGCCGCGTCGTCGAATACCACCTTGTTGCGCAGCATCGGATCGGTGCGCGGCCACGGCAGGAAGCCACACCAGTCAAGACGCGTGCATACTTCGATTTCGCGGATTCCGGGGAAGCGTGCCATCACCGTGGTGTGGCTCATGACGTAATGGGCGGTCCAGGCATTCAGGTCCTCTGCCGTGCCTTCATAGGTCACGAGGTAGGCACAGCGGACTCCGGCTGGCACGCCCGCGTCCGGCACGGGAAAGCCACGCGCCAGCATGGCCTGCTGGGTGACGGCGGCGCCCCGCAGGGACGCCAGCGCCGTCGGGGCCGCGAGCGCCTGCAAATGCCCGCCCCGCCCCAGCGCGGCTTCCAGCGCGGCGATATCTGCGAAGTAAAGCTGAAGCACGAGTGCCGGCGGACGGCCGTCATCCAGATAGGGATCGTGCGCGTGCGCTGGCGTGTAGATCAGGCCGCGGGTCGCGCCGGGCGTTGCCGCAAGAACCTGGCTCAGCCACTGCATGTCGCCTTCACTCACCGCGCCGTCGTGGCGAAATGCCGCACACCAGGTGAGCATCATTCCTGCGTTCCCCCAAAAAAGGTGGACCTTGGAACGGTGGACTTTACCCCCACCGTTCGATGCCGGCCGCCCGCGCCCGCCGCACCACGAACGCGAGCCATGCCAGTTGCGGCAGCAGAGCCAGGGCCGGCACATAGACCTTCCAGTGCGACGATGCAGACACGAACACCAGGCAGCACAATCCGCCCCAGATCGCGAAACCCCAATGGACCAGTGCCACCGCCGGGGTGGGCATGCCGGCACGCTGGGCGATCTGGTAGAGGTGGCCGCGATGCGGTGCGGTCACGCGCTGACCCGCCACCGCGCGGCGGATCAGCGTGAAGGTGACGTCGAACAACACTCCCGAAATCAGCATGGGCACGAGCAGGAAGGACATCTGCACGCCCTGGAAGCGGCTGGCGACCACCGCCAGCACGGCCAGCACGAAGCCGCAGAACTGGCTGCCGACATCGCCCATGAAGATGCGGGCACGGGGGAAGTTGAACGGCAGGAAGCCGGCGATGCCGGCCGCCAACAGCAGTGAGGCGGCGTAGGCGAACCAGCCCGCATGCATCGCGGCGATGCCGGCCAGGAAGCCTGCGGCGATGAAGGCGACGCCGCCGGCCAGCCCGTCCAGACCGTCGATGAAATTCATCGCGTTGGTTGCGTAGACGATCCAGAACAAGGTTGCGGGGGGAGCCATCCAGCCGGTTGCCAGAGTCCCGAGGAAGGGCGGCGCGTGGTAGCCGTGCACGTACAACCCGCTGCCCACCGCGACCGCCGCGGCCAGCAACTGGGTGGCGAGCTTCACGCCGAAACTCCAGTCGTAGATGTCGTCCAGGAAGGCCACGACGGCGATCGCCACGGATGCCTCGATCACGCCCAGGAAGTACGGATTTGCCAGGCGGGCGAACTCGGCGAAGCGGTAGAGCACGGCGATGCCCACCAGGAACGCCGCGACGATGCCGATGCCGCCGCCTTTGGGGGTCGGCGTTGCGTGCGCCTTGCGCGGACCCGGGCGGTCCATCAACCGCGCCGCGATCATCAGCCGCACCGTGGTGGCGGACAGCACCGCAAGCACGGCCGCGAAGGCCAAATGGCGCAGGAGGGCGGCAAGGGTCATGGGGGCGTAGGGATACGCTTCCTCGTGCGCGTGCGGGAGGGGAGCAAAAGGCAGGATGCGATCGCCCCGACCCACGACGGGAGGAGGAGCCCTTCGCGCGTCAGGCGAACCGGACTCACTGCGTGGCCAGATTGGCGCCGGTCAGCACGAAGCGGGCCAGGGTTTCGCCCAGGCAGGTGTGCAGCAGGGCCATCATCTTCGGGCGATCGGCGCGACTGGCGCTTTCGAGATCGATACCGCCCTCCTCCACCCAATTCTGCATCAGGTCGAAACGGTGGAACAATACCACGCCGGGCATCACTGCGACTTCCTGCATGGTGGTCTCGTAGGGGTCAAGGTCGGTGTTGGCACGCAGGAATCGGCTGAACTGCGAGTCGACCAGCACGACATCGGCGCCGGCCTGCCGTGCATCATCGATGCCCTCCTGCAAGGCCGACTGCAACGCGTCCGGATCGTCCCCGCGCACCGCCTCCACCGTGCCGGTCTGCCACAGCACCAGCGCATAGTGCCGCGCGGAAAGCGCTGCCTTCAGCATCGGCAGCATGTCCTGCGCTGTCATGCCGCGGCCGCCGCGCAGGGTGAGCCCGAAGGCGATGTTGGGCAGCGCGGCGTGAAGAGCCTCGACCATTCGGAACGGAAACGCGGTGTGACGGCTGGAACCCGGTTGGTCGCCGACCGAGGCGGCAGATCCGATGGCGAGGATATCCACCGGGCCACCGGCTTTGATCGCGGCGGCCACGGCTGGCAAGGCGGCATCCGGACTGGCTAAGGATTCGGGTGCAGCGCAGGCGGACTGAGCCGGTACCTGTCCTGCCCGAGATGATATCGGGCCCGCAACCAGGATCATGAGGCACAGCCAGGGCAGCCATCGCATCATTTCGATCTAATCGCTATCAGTGCCAGCCATCACAGGCAAGGGTGCCGGCACGGCGCGGACGCGCGGCGCACGGCCTTTGGCACGATACCAGGCACTCACCGCGCCGACCGAGACCAGGGTGATTGCGCCGGCCACGTTCACCAGGGTCTGCATCGGCCAGGCGATGCTGTATTCCAAAGCCATGCGGGCGAAGAAGCCGAAGAATATGCTGAAGCAGAACACCGGCAACGAATTCTGCCCCATCAGGATGAATGGCGAGGCAGCCCAATGGTCGAGCCACGCCGCATGGCGTGGGATCGTGCGCGCCACCAGCCACAGCAGCGACAGGATGGACACCAGACGGAACGGGTACATGCCGGTCTTGTCCTGGGTGATGACGAAATGGATCACCCAGCTGGGCATCGCCGCGAGGATCGGCGGATGCGTATCCACCACCCAGATCACCAGCACGCCGGCAAGCAATACGAGGATCGAGGCGATGTCGAACGGCCAACGGATGCGCGGCCAGTTCGGCGGTGCATAAGACAGCACTGCGCCGATCATGAACAGAAACTGCCAGGCGAACGGGTCGAAATACCAGTCGGGGCCAGTCCAGCCCTGGAAGTTCAAGCCGGTGGCGCGGGTGATGACGTAGAGCGCGAAGGACGCACCCAGCAGCAGCGCCGGCCGGCGCAGCAACGGCATGGCGACCGCAAACATCAGCAGCAGCACGACGTAGAGCGGCAGGATGTTCAGGAAGTTGGGCTGGAAACGCAGCAGCAGCGCTTGCAGCATGGCCTCGTAGGGCTGGGTGCCGAGCACGTCGAGCCTGGCTTCGTCGAGGTAGTAGGCGCGGTCCAGGGCAACGGCGGAATATGCTACCTGCGCCGTGTAGACGACAAACAGGAAGATGTGGGCGATATAGAGCGTCCAGGCACGCTTCACGGCGTCGGCCGCGGCATAGAGATAGCCCTGGCGGAGCATGGTCAGGCCATAGGCCAGGCCGGCGCCATAGCCCGCGAGCAAGACGAAGATCTCGGTCGCGTCGCACATGGCGAAATTGGTGAGGCTGACGCGGCCGAGCACATCGCCCGCGGTGTGGTCTGTGAAGATCCACCACAGGGCGAGTCCTCGGAAGAAGTCCACGCGCAGATCGCGCGTGCCGCCGCGCCGGATAAGAGTCATGCGCCCCCCGATAACGGCCCCCTATTTGGGGCGGCAGGGCTCGGAGCGAAACGGGGTACTGCATGACGAACAGTTACGCCAGCAGAGCGCGTGCGATGGCGGTGACGTCGGTGGCGGCGGCGCAGGTGGGATGGCGCGTCAGCAGCAGGGCCTGGCGGCGGATGGCCTCGCGGACCCGGTCGTCGCGGCGGACGATACCAGCGAGCGGCGGCTCGCGGCCGAGGAAGGTGGTGCAGGCGCGGCGCAAGGTGGCGTAGGTACGGTCGGCTGCCGCTGGAGTAGCGGCCTGATTCACGATCACGCGAGCGTCGCCGCCGGGCCGGTCGGCGGCGTACAGCTTCAGAACGGCGTAGGCATCGGTAAGGCTGGTCGGTTCTTCCGTGAGCAATACCAGCAGTGTGTCGGCGAAGGCGGCCATGCGGCGGACCGAGTGTTCCAGGCCGGCGCCGAGATCGAGCAAGACGATGTCGAGATGGGCCGTGGCGAGGCGGAGGTTCGCCAGGGTGGTTTCCAGCGTGGCGGGGGCCAGGCCGGAGAACATGCCGGAGCCGGACCGGCCGGCGAGGATCTGGAAATTGCCGTCGGGGTGGCGGAGCGCAGCCTGGGCGATGGAGGCGCGGCCGGCGATTACGTCGGCCAGGTCGAGCGCGGGGGTAAGGCCGAGCTGAACGTCCACGTTGGCGAGGCCGAGATCGGCGTCGAACAACAACACGCGGCGGTTTTGCTGGGACAGGGCGTGGGCAAGGGTGATGGCGAACCAGGTTTTCCCGACGCCGCCCTTGCCGGAGGCGATGGCGATCAGGCGGGACGCACGGATCGGGCCGGCCGCGACGGGGGGCGGCACGATGTCTTCACTGCGTACTGCGCCTGGCAGGGGAGCGCGCGGGACGTTGGTTGGGGTCATGGTGGGACCATCCGGGTCTGCATCAGCCGTTCGGCGAGGAAGGCCGGCGTGAGCGGTACCAGTCCGTCGGCGGCTCCTGGGCCGATGCCGGCTTCGGTCAGTGCCAGGCGTCCGGCCGAAGCTGCTGCGAGGACACTGCCGAGGCGGCGGGTCAGGTCCAGGCGTGTGGCGACCAAGGCGGTGGTGCCGGCGGTGGCGTAGGCGCCGGCGAGATCGGCTGCCTCGGCGGGGTCCATGCCGCCCGGAAGCACCAGGACTGACGCCGCGGCGGCGGTCGCAGACAGGGCGGCGAGTTCGTCAGCCTGGGCAGGGTCGAACGGGTCGGAACCGGCGGTGTCGATCAGCACGGGAGCAGCATTGCCGCGGCGGGCGAGGGCGCGGCCGAGCGTCACGGGTTGGCAGGCGACGATCAGGTTGATGCCGAGCAATCTGGTGAAGGCTGCCAATTGCTCGGTGGCGCCGGCACGCTTGCCGTCCGTCGTGATGATGAGGGGGCTGGCGCCGCCCAGGACGAGACGGGTTGCGAGACGGGCGACCGTGAGCGTCTTGCCGGCGCCTGGCGGGCCGCAGAACAGCAATGGCGGGTTGTCTGAGGTGACGGGAAGGTCGGCGAAGGCGAGGGCGGCGGCGAGGGCTGCGTCCAGAGGACCGGATTGGAGGCTGGCGTGGAGGGCGGCGGGGACGGCATGGAAGTGCAGCGCGCTGAGACGGGCGGGGTCCGGCAGGGGCGGTGGAGGTTCGTCGGGCTCGAGGGCGGCGGTGATCTCGACGCCGCCGGCGACGCGGCGGGTGCCGAGGATCAGCGCGTCAGGGCCAAGCTCGGCGCGGAGCTGCGCCATGGCGGCGGACATCCCCGCGGCACGGAACAGCTTGAGGCGCATGGATTAACTCGCCCGCGCGCTACGCACGGGGGAGAGGTCGGGGGGCGACGCACCGAGGACGAAGGTGATAGGGTCGACAGGGAGACAAGAGATAGATCGTGCCGACCCGATCACCCTCACCCTCGGCGCTAACGCGCCTCGACCTCTCCCGCTTTGCGGGAGAGGTTTCGGGGGGACGGGGGAAGTTGCTGTCATATCGTCCCTACCGTGCGGATTCGGGCGCGGGGGGAGATCTCGGTCTGTGCCAGCACCGGGGTGTTGGGGCGGATGCGCTCGATGATGGCGCGGACGTGCTGGCGGATGCTGGCGCTGGTGAGCAAGACGGGAGCCTCGCCGGTCACGGCGGCGGTGTCGAACGCCGTTCGCAGGGACTGCATGAAGGCCTGCAACTTGGTGGGAGCCATGGCGAGCTGGCGTTCCTCGGGTGGCCCGCTCAGGGATTCGGCGAATGTGGCTTCCCAATCGGGGGAGAGCGTGATCAGTGGGATGTAGCCATTCGGACCGGTGTGGCTGTCGCTGATCTGCCGTGCAAGACGCGTCCGCACATGGCCCACGATCGCCGGGATGGCACGCGTGGCGCCGCCGCAGGCCTCCTGCACCGCCTCCAGGATCGTGGCCAGGTCGCGGATCGAGACACGTTCGGCGAGCAATGATTGCAGCACGCGCTGGATCGCGCCCACCGTGATCTGCGAGGGGACGAGATCGGTGACCAGCTTCTGTTGCTCGCGCGGCAGCTCGTCCAGCAGCTTCTGGGTCTCGGCGTAGGACAGGAGCTCGGCGACGTTTTCCCGCACCAGCTCAGTCAGGTGGGTGGTCAGGACACTGGGTGGATCGACCACGGTGCAGCCGCGGAACAAGGCTTCCTCCTTGGCAGCGGCATCGATCCACAGAGCGGGAAGGCCGAAGGCCGGCTCCTTGGTCTTTTCGCCGGGTAGGTCGGGGACGCCGCCCTTCGGGTCCATGGCCAGCATCATGGTGGGGCGAAGCTCGCCCTTGCCCGCCTCGATCTCCTTGATGCGGATGACGTAGCAGTCGGCGGGAAGCTGCATGTTGTCCTGAATACGAACCGGAGGCAGCACAAAGCCCATTTCGCCGGCAAAGGAGCGGCGCAGGCCCTTGATTTGCTCGGTCAGGCGGGCCGACTCGCCGCCGGCCAGGGCCAACAGGGCGTAGCCGAGTTCCAGCCGGATCTGGTCGATGCGCAGCGTGTCGCTGATCGGTTGTTCGGTCGCCACAGCCGGTGCCGGCGATTGCTCTGCGCCGGTTTTTGTGGGGTGCTTGGAGCGCAGCCACGCGCCGCCGCCCGCCAGCCCCGCGAGTGCCAGGAACGGCAGCGCCGGCAGGCCCGGCAGGAGTGCAAGAATGCCGGCGGCGCCGGCGGCCATGGCCAGCGGCTTCGGGCTGCCGCCGAGCTGGCGCACGAGTGCGGTGTCGGCACTGCCCTCCACCCCACCCTTGGTCACGACAATGCCGGCGGCAGTTGAGACCAGCAGGGCAGGAATCTGGGTGACCAACCCGTCGCCGGCGGTGAGCGTGGTGAAGGTGCCGATCGCGTCCGCCAGTGACATCCCGTGGCGCACGATGCCGATGGTCAGGCCGCCGAGGATATTGATGACGGTGATGATCAGCCCGGCGATGGCGTCGCCGCGGACGAATTTCGCAGCGCCGTCCATGGCGCCGTAAAAGCCACTCTCCTCCTCCAGGTCCTTGCGGCGTTTGCGGGCGATCTTCTCGTCGATCAGGCCGGCGGAGAGGTCAGCGTCGATCGCCATCTGCTTACCGGGCATGGAGTCCAGGCTGAACCGGGCAGCGACCTCGGCGATGCGGCCGGAGCCCTTGGTGATGACCATGAAGTTCACCACCAGCAGGATGGAGAAGACGATCAGGCCGATGACCACGTCGCCGCCCATCAGGAAGCCGCCAAACGCGGCAACGACGTGGCCGGCGGCGGTGGGGCCTTCGTTGCCGCGGGAGAGGATCAGGCGGGCGGTGGCGACGTTGAGCGAGAGGCGCAGCAGGGTGGTGAGAAGGAGGAGGGTGGGGAACGAGGAAAAATCCAGCGGGCGGGTGAGGAAAAGCGAGACCATCAGCACCAGGACTGCGGCGGTGATGGAGATGGAGAGGCCGAAGTCCAGCAGCACCGGGGGGAGCGGGAGGACGAGCACGGAAAGCAGCGCCACGACGCCGAGCGCGAGGCCGATGTCGCTGCCCGGCGCGAATTGGCGCGCCTTTGCAGTGACGGTGGCGAGGAGATTCGCGGCGGTCGTGGTGCCGGACATGGGGTGGCGGAGCGCTCCGTCACGGCCAGGCTTGAATCGGCCATCTACGCACCTGGATCGGGTGATTGCGGCCCGCCCGGCGATGCTTAGATGGCCGGGTCAAGCCCGGCCATGACGATGAAGGAGTCACGCTGCGACCCCCGCGGTGGGCGGCGGCACCATCACGCCCTGGGCTGCGTAGTCGCGCAGCTTGTTGCGTAGCGCGCGGATCGAGATGCCGAGAATCGTGGCGGCGTGGGTGCGGTTGCCCAATGTGTGGCCGAGTGTCTCGATGATCAGGTCGCGTTCGACTTCCTCCATGCGGCGGCCGACCAGGGAAGCGATGCCGCCGGGGAGCGCGCTGTTGTCGGCGCGTGCCATGCCGGTGGCGGAGGCCGATCCGGGAAGTTCAATGGCCTCGATGCCGATTTCGCTGCCGTCGGCGAGCAATACTGCGCGGTGCATGGCGTTTTCCAGTTCGCGGACGTTGCCGCGCCAGGGGTGGCCGGTCAGGCGGAGCAATGCGGTGGGGGACAGGGGCCGGAACGGCAGGCCGTTCACTTCGGCGTATTTGCGGGCGAAGTGTTCCGCCAGCGGCGGAATGTCGCCGGGGCGTTCGCGCAGCGGCGGCATGCGCAACGAGACGACGTTCAGGCGGAAATAGAGGTCCTCGCGGAACGAGCCGCGGCGGACCTCGTCGGCGAGGTCGCGGTTGGTGGTGGCGAGGATGCGCACGTCTACCTTCACCGGCGCGGCGCCGCCCAGGCGATCGATCTCGCGTTCCTGCACCGCGCGCAGCAGCTTGGCCTGCAGGCGGATGTCCATCTCGCTGATCTCGTCCAACAGCAGCGTGCCGGCGTTGGCGGATTCGAATTTGCCGACGCGGCGGGCCAGCGCGCCGGAGAACGCGCCTTTCTCGTGGCCGAAGAGCTCGGATTCCAGGAGGTTCTCCGGGATGGCGGCGCAGTTCAGTGCGACGAAGGGTCCGGCGTGGCGGCGGGAGCGGCGGTGGAGGTGGCGGGCGAGGATTTCCTTGCCGGTGCCGGACTCGCCGCAAATCAGCACCGAGGCTTCGGATTTCGCCACTTGCTCGGCACGACGGACAGTGGCGGCCATGGTGGGGTCGCGGAACACCAGGGCATGGGATTCGCCCGCCGCGGCTTCGAGGATCGCAGCGATCAGGTCGGGATCGGGCGGCAGGGGGAGAAATTCCCGTGCGCCGTCGCGAATGGCGGCCAACGCGGCGTCGGGGTCGCGCGTGGTGCCGCAGGCGACGACGGGGACGGCCATGCGTTCGGCGGCGAGCGCGCGCACCACGGCGCCGACGTCGTGCGCGATGTCACAGAGCACGAGGTCTACGCGGGCGTCGGCGCGGAGGTGGGTGAGGGCGGTTTCGGGGTCATCCGCCTGGTCGAGTTTGGCGCCGCGCACGATGGCAAGACGCGCCGCCTGCCCCAGTTCCCCTGCGAGTGAGCCGATGATGAGGACTTTCATCGACCTCTCCGGCGCGAACCGTGGGGATGAGCGGCGAAGCGGATCAAGGCGGCCGGGTGACGAAACGAACCAACCGTAGCGTCGAGGGTGAGGACGATCGGGTCGGTGCGGAGAGAGCAATGTACTGACCCGATCACCCTCACCCTCGACGCTTCGCGTCTCGGCCTCTCCCACGTTGTGGGACAGGTTCTGACGACATCGGGAGAGGTTTCGGACGAGCTGCTCATGCGCGTTCGGCCTTGACGATTTCCGTCATCGTCACGCCGAGGCGCGTGTCGTCCACCATCACCACTTCGCCGCGCGCAACCAGGCGGTTGTTGACGTAGATGTCGATCGCTTCGCCGAGCTTGCGGTCCAGTTCCACCACCGCGCCACGGCCGAGCTTCAGCAATTGGCTGACCTGCATCGTCGCCTTTCCCAACACCGCGCTGACCGTCACCGGAATGTCGTAGACCGCCTCCAATTCGCGGACCGTGCGGGTGCTACTGCTTTCGGTGGCATCGTTGAGTTCGGCCAGTTCCATTTCATCCGGCATGTTCCAACTCCCTGGTTTCGACGGGCAGCGGCGCCAACCCGGCCAGCGCGAGCGCCTCGGTCACCTGTGCCCACAACGCGCCGGCGTCGCGCGATGCAGCGCCGTTGCGCCATGCGACGCGCATGTCCCCTGGCGGGATGGCGTCGGTGGCCACGACTTGCAGGCGGGCGGCGAGGTCGGGATCTGCGGTTTCGATCTCTTGGGCGATGGCGGCGGCGTGGCGCGGATTGACCCGCACCGTGACACCAGGTTCCTTGAACAAACCGGGCAGTACCGCGCGGATGACGGCTTGCATCTCGATCTCACCGTAGCGGGCGGCAAGTTCCGGCAGCACCGCACCGAGACTGCCCAGCAGCAGGCGGGCAATCGAAGCGGCGGTTTCTTCTGCACGGTGCCGAAGGTCATCGCGCGCAGCGGCGACATTGGCAGCGATCGCGGTGACCGCCTCGCGGATGAGGGCTTGGTCGGCGGAGGCCACCTGGGCGGCGGCGGCGTCACCGCCGGCCCGGAAGGCTTCGGCACGCGCAGCTTCGAGCTGGGCGCGGGAGAAGGTGGGTTCGATGATTTCGGGCTCGGGCGGGGCGGATGCCGCAGGGGCGTCGAAATCTTCCGTGAACCAGAGAACTTTTCCCGCATGGCGGGAGAGCTTGGGGCGATCCCCCGGGTGTGCGTGATCGTGCTGGTACGTCGAAAAATCCGTACCGACCCGGTCACCCTCACCCTCGCCGCCGTCGGCGTCCCGGCCTCTCCGGTACGCCGGAAAAGCGCGCAGGGGAGAGGTTTCTGCTGCTGCGACGCTCAATAGATCAGCTCCTCATCCTTGCCGCTGCTGATTTCGATCTGGCCCTGGGCCGCCAGATCCTTGGCGACCTGGACGATCGACGCCTGCGCTTCATCCACGTCGCGCACGCGCACCGGCCCCAAGTTCTCGATATCGTCTCGCAGCATCTTGCCGGCACGTTCCGACATGTTGCCGAGGAACAAGTCCCGCAGCTTCTCTGATGCACCCTTCAACGCGATCGGCAGCTTGTCCTTCTCCACCGAGCGCAGCAGTACCTGCATCGATGCCGCGGTGAGCCGCGCCAGGTCGTCGAAGGTGAACATCAGCGACTTGATGCGTTCGGCGGCCTCACGGTTGCGTTCCTCCAGCGCGGTGAGGAAGCGGCTCTCCGACTGGCGGTCCAGGTTGTTGAAGATCTCCGCCATCATCTCATGCGCGTCGCGGCGGGTGCTGCGCGCGAGGTTGGACATGAACTCGGCGCGGAGCGTGCGTTCGACACCATCCAGCACGTCCTTCTGCACGCTTTCCATACGCAGCATGCGCATGACCACTTCCATGGCGAAGGAATCCGGCAGCAGCGCGAGCACGCGCGCCGCATGCTCTGCCCGCACCTTCGACAGCACCACGGCGACCGTCTGCGGGTATTCATTCTTCAAATAGTTCGCCAGCACGCTCTCGTTGACGTTGCCGAGCTTGTCCCACATGGTGCGGCCGGCGGGGCCGCGGATTTCCTCCATGATCTGCGCGGCGCGGTCGCGCGGCAGCGCCTTCTGCAACAGGCGCTCGGTGCTTTCGTAGCTGCCGATCAGATTGCCGGAACTGCCGATGCTCTCGACGAAATCGACGCACAGCCGTTCCACCACCTCGGCGCGTACCGAACCGAGCTGGGCCATCGCGGCAGAGATATCCTTGATCTCATCCTCATGCATCAGGCTGAACAAACGGGAGGATTGTTCCTCGCCCAACGCAAGCATCAGGAGCGCTGCCTTCTGCGCGCCGTTCAGGTTGCGAAAGCCTTCGGCTTGCCCGGCCTCAGCCATTTTCCTGCACCATCCAGCCGCGCATGATGGAAAGCGTTTCCTCGGGATGCTTCTCCACCAGTTCGGTGATCTTTCGCAGGGATGACGCGCGCATCTGGCCCTCGATCTGCGCGATGTTCACCATGCTTTCGTCTTCCAGCAGCGGCAGGCCCGCGTTGGGACCGCGCAGCAACGCCGCCGCGGCGGTTGCGGGAAGCGCGGCGCCGGCGGGCCCCGCCAATGCCGGCACGGCGGCGCCGGGCGGCAGGCCGAGCATGGCAGCGCCCTGCCCCATCGTGGTCAGGCGCGTGACCATCGGGCGCAGCACAAGGAGCAACGCGAGCAACGCGACGAGGCCGAACAATGCGGTCTGCGCCAGGCGCATCAGGTCCGCCTTCTCCAGCCGGAACCCCAACAGCCCAGAGGGTGCCGGTGCGTTCTCCTGGTCATCGCTGGCGAAGTGCATGCTTTGCACCTCAACCTGGTCGCCACGTTTTGCATCGAAGCCGATCGCGGTTTTCACCAGTGCGGCGATGCGATCCAGCTCCTGCGCCGAGCGCGGCTTGTACACGTGCCGGCCATCAGGCGCCGCAACGTCCGCATCATCCACCATCACTGCCAGGCTGATGCGGTCGATCTGCGGTTGCTCATGGATCAGGGTGCGGACGGTCTTGCTGATTTCGTAGTTGGTGGTTTCCTCGCGCTTGGTCTCCTGCGAGCCGGTCGGGCTGGCGCCTGCGTCTGCATTCGGCAGATTGTTCTGCACGGAAACGGTATTGTTCGCTTCGGTGGACTTGCTGCTGCTATCCGTGGTCTGGGTGCTGCGCGTCACCTGTCCGTCCGGATCATAGGTTTCCTGGGTTTGATTGACGCGGTCGAAATTCATGCGCACCGATGCTTCCGCGCGAACCTTCCCGGGGCCGAGCGTGGGTTCGAGCATTGCCTCCACGGCGCGGGCGATGCGCAGCTCGGTGGCCTGGCGCAGTTCCTCGGTGGTTTGCGCCATCGCGAGATCGCCGGCCGGCTCGCCGGCGCGCGCGAGCAAGTCGCCGCGGGAATCGATGATTGCGATGTTGCGCGGCTTCAGTCCGGGCACAGCGGCGGCGATGAGGTTGAGGATCGCCTGCACGCCTTCCCGGTCCAGCCGCGCCGCGCCCTGCATGGTCAGCATCACGCTGGCCTGGGCATCCTGTTGCTCGCGCGCGAAGGGTTCGCGTTGCGGCAGCACCAGATGCACGCGCACGGCGCGCACGCCGTTGATCGCGCGGATGGTGCGGGCGAGCTCACCTTCCAGCGCACGGGTTTCATCGATACGCTGCTGGAAATCGGTGGGGGCGAAGCCCTCGCCGCGATCGAAGATTTCGTAGCCGATCGAGCCACCCGAGGGCAGCCCCTGCTGCGCCAGCATCAGGCGGGTCTCCGGCACCTGGTCGGCGGGGACCATGATCTGGCTGCCGTTCGGCGCGAGACGGTAGGACACGTGGTGGCGTTGCAGCAGGTCGACCATCTGCCCGGCGTCGTGCGAATCCAGATCGCCGTACAGCAGTGCCATCTGGTCGTTGCCACCGTGCAGCGTCATCAGCGCGAGCATTGCCAGCATGCCGATTGCGACGGCCGCGAGCGCGGTGATGCGCGCAGGGCCGAGCGCTTTCAGACCCTCGAGCAGGGCCTTCATCCGGTAAACCCTTCTATTGACTGGGTTGCGTGCAAGACCGTGTTTCGGTCTCTGCCTGGCTTCCTGCCATATGAGAGAGCATGCACCCGATGGCTTACCCGAGAGTTAACGGTGCGGCAGATTTTGCCGAGGGCAGTTGGGTTTTTACGCGATCGCAGCAATTGGTATTGTTGGGTGGCCCGTGACGCATGCGGGAGTGTTCAAAAGGGCGCGTGAAAATGCGCATCCGACGGTTGCGCGGACCGCGGCCGATCGCGCCGAGCCAGACGCGGACGGCAGCGTTCAGCCGGTCGGATCGCGGCCCCCGACCGGGAGCGAGGCCGTGCGCGTCCGCACGAGAAATTCGGGTTGACGACCATACCGATCAGTTGGTATGAAAAATACCGACTGGTTGGTATCATGTCCCATGCAGCACCATCGCTCGAAGGCCAGGCTGTTGGACGCGACGATCAAGGTTGTCCGCACCAAGGGCTACACCGCGACGCGCATCGAGGACGTGTGCGCCGAAGCGGGCGTGACCAAGGGCAGTTTCTTCCATCACTTCAAGACCAAGGACGATCTCGCTTTGGCCGCCTTGGAGCACTGGAAATCCGGCTCGGGCGATTTGTTCCGGCAGGCGGACTACCACGGTTTGCCCGATCCGCTGGATCGCGTCCTGGCCTATATCGATTTTCGCAAGGCATTGCTGACCGGCGAGATCCCGGAGTTCACCTGCTTTGCCGGCACGATGCTGCAGGAAATGCACGCCACGAACCCGCCAATCCGTTCTGCATGCGAGAGCAGTATCTGCGGCCATGCGGCAACGCTGGCGACGGATGTCGCAGCGGCGATGCGCAGATACCCGATCGCGGCAGATGTCACCGCGGAGAACCTCGCGCTGCATATGCAGTGCGTCATCCAGGGCGCTTTCATCCTGGCCAAGGCCAAGGCAAGCGCTGCGGTCGCAGCGGACAGCCTGGAACATCTGCGCCGCTACCTGTTGCTATTGTTCCGAAGCCGGGACGCCGGCCTGCCTCACGCCGATCCACCGGTCAAAGCCACGGCCGCCGGTCCACGCCGCGGTCGCAGGCAGCCAAACACCCGTGAAGGAAAGCCTGCATGAAAATCTACTGGATCAAGGCGCAGGCCCCCCGGCGCGTGCTCGCACTGGCCAGGCATCTCGGCGTGGCAGCGGACTTCGTCGAGGTCGACATGATGGCGGGCGGTTTTGCGGATCCCGCCTATATCGCGCTCAATCCCAACAAGAAGGCGCCGACGCTGGTGGATGGCGATCTGATGCTGTGGGAAGCGTCCGCCATCATGGCGTATCTCTGCATCAAGTACAAGTCGGATATGTGGCCGGCGCATAATCCCGCGGAGCAAGTCGAGGTGCTGCGCTGGCTCTCCTGGGGCGATTCGCATTGGTCCCCGGTAGTGTCGCATTTCTACTTCGAGCATGTTGTGAAGGCAACGTTCGGACTGGGCCCGCCGAACAAGGCGGCGTATGAGGCTCGCATTCCCGATCTGATGCGGTACGGCGCGGTCCTGGACGGGCATCTGGAGGGACGTTCGCATATCGCATGCGGCAGACTCACCATTGCCGATTTCCAGTTGGCATCGATGGCGGCCCATTGGCGGGAGGCCGAAATGCCTCTGGCGTCCTTTGGTAACGTCACACGTTGGCTGGACGGCCTGATGCGGCTGCCCGCCTGGGCCGTTCCATGGCCCAATTCCTGATGAGTTCGCGTCATCGCTGGGTGATCGTTGCCGTGGGTGCCTTCATGGGCTGCGTCGCGATCGGATCGATCTTCTCGCTGCCCGTGTTCCTGGAGCCGATGTCGGTTGCGACCGGCTGGTCGCGCACGGAAATTGCCCTCGCAATGACACTGGACTTCGTCGCGATGGGCATCGCGAGCTTCGGCTGGGGCATGCTGATGGACCGCTCCGGCCCTCGGATCGTATTGCTCTGTGGCAGCCTCTTGCTCGGCCTCGGGCTGGTGCTGGCGAGCCGTAGCGTAACCGTCACGCAGTTCCAGATCTGTTATGGCCTTCTGGTCGGGGCAGGCGGAGGCGCGATTTTTGCGCCGCTGATGGCAACGGTGAGCGCCTGGTTCGACCGGCATCGTAGCCTCGCGGTGTCGCTGGTTTCCGCCGGCATGGGCGTCGCACCGATGACCGTGGCGCCCATCGCCGCCAGGCTCGTCTCGACCTACGATTGGCGGTTTGCGCAATTGCTGATCGGCATTGCGGTCTGGGCGCTGTTGCTGCCGGCGGCGTTGCTGATACGCCGCGCGCCGCTCCCTGTGCATGCAAGCGCACCTGGTCGCGCGGGCGAACCGGACATCAGCGCCTGGGCTGCGTTGACATCACGCCCGTTCATCATGCTGGCTCTAACCTACTTTCTATGTTGCGCCACCCATTCCGGCCCGTTGTTCCATACCGTGAGCTATGCGATTTCGTGCGGCCTGCCGGTCACGGCGGCAGTCACCATCTACAGCGTCGAGGGACTGTCCGGCTTGTTCGGGCGGCTTGGGTTCGGATTGCTCGGCGACAGGTTCGGGGCAAAGCACGCCTTCATCTTCGGGCTGCTGCTGCAAGCCGGCGCCGTCGCTTGCTATGTCTTTGCGCGCGACCTGACCCAGTTTTATGCCGTCGCGATCGTGTTCGGGTCGCCTATGCGGGCGTCATGCCGCTCTACACCGTGCTGATGCGCGAGAATTTCCCCGTTTCGATCATCGGCACCGTGGTTGGTGCGGGGTCGATGGCATCGAGCCTGGGCATGGCGATCGGGCCGCTGGCCGGCGGCATCATTTTCGACACGTATGGCACCTATGGCAGGCTCTATGTTTGCTCGTGTTTGATCGGGTTGGCCGCCGTGGTCATCATGCTGACCTTCCGGCCGGCGCGATTGGTGCAAGCTGTCGTGCCAGGGTGAAATGCGGCTCGCTCGCGGCGGATAGGGCGGCCGCGAATCAGCCTGATGCAGCAACGCGAAGGTGAGCCATGGACCGCGACCTGATCGGCTACGGTGCCAACCCGCCCAACCCGCATTGGCCAGGCGCGGCGCGGCTCGCCGTGAACTTCGTGGTGAATTTCGAGGAGGGCTCGGAACCGTCCGTCCCCGACGGTGACGCGGCCTCGGAATGGGGGCTCACCGAATACGGCGGCAGCAGCCCCGGCGTGGTGGGGCGCGATCTCGCCGCCGAGGGCATGTTCGGCTACGGCAGCCGCGTCGGGTTCTGGCGTATTTTGCGCTTGTTCCAGGAACGCGGCCTGCCGCTGACCGTGTTCGGCTGCGCCCTGGCGCTGGAACGCCACCCGCCTGCTGCTGCGGCGATCAAGGCGGCCGGCTACGACGTGTGCTGCCACGGCTGGCGCTGGGAAAAGCATTTCGAACTTTCCGAAGATGTCGAACGCGACCGCATCGCCCGCGCGGTGGCATCGCTGCAAGACACGATGGGCGAACGGCCGCTGGGCTGGTACTGCCGCAGCGGTCCGGGGGTGAACACGCGGAGGCTGTTGGTGGAGGAAGGCGGCTTCCTCTACGATTCCGATGCGTATGATGATGAGCTGCCGTACTGGACGACGGTGTCGGGCCGGCCGCATCTGGTCGTTCCCTACACGCTCTCCACCAACGATTCGAAATTCGGCCGCGGTACGTTTGCGACCGGCGACGATTTCTTTGTCTATTGCCGCGATGCGTTCGATTTCCTGTATCGAGAAGGCCGCACCCATCCGCGGATGCTGTCGATCGGCCTGCACCAGCGGCTGATCGGCCATCCCGCGCGCGCCACCGGGCTGGAACGTCTGCTGGACCATGTTGGCCGGTTCGCCGGCGTGTGGGTGACGCGGCGACTGGACATCGCCCGGCACTGGGCGGCGAAGCATCCGGCGCCAGGCGCCGCGCACAACGCAGTCCCCTGATGCCTTTCTCTGATGCCTTTCTCTGACACCTTTCTCGTGCAACCGCCCGGCAAAGTCCTCATAACTTACGCCGCATAATCTTACGCCGCGCCCGCCTGCGTGCAGCGCATTGCTCCTGGACCGGCAGACTGATAATCCGCGTCGCAATGTCGCAATGCAGCGCCGCCATTCAGCAGGCCACGCCCTCGCTCGCCATACTCGAGACTTCCGCCGCGTGACCAACACACACACCTGGACCCGGCGCCGTCGTCTTGCCGCCGCGTGGCTCGCGGACCGCCGCCAGTTCGCCGAGCAACGCCTGCCGCGCACCTGCCCCATCTGCGGCTATACCGGTACGTTCATCAGCGTCGGCCACCCGCCGCGCTGGGACGCGCGCTGCTTGAACTGCGGCAGCCGGGAGCGGCACCGCCTGCTGTGGCTGTGGGTCACGGAAGGCGGCGGCAACAAGCTGGCCGGCCAGCGCATCCTGCATTTCGCGCCAGAGAAAGTCGTGATGCGGCTGATGCGCGGCAATCCGCTGTATGAAACGGCGGACCTGCATCAGCCCGGCGTGACCCACAAGGCGGACATCACGAAGGTGGCACTGCCGGATGCGAGCTACGACGTCGTGATCGCCAACCACGTGCTGGAACACATCCCGGACGACCGCGCCGCGATGCGTGAGTTGAGCCGCCTGCTGCGCCGCGGCGGGGTCGCGCTGCTGACGACGCCGATCAACCCGTCACGGCAGACGACCTATGAGAACCCCGCGATCACCGCACCCGCGGCGCGCCACGCCCATTTCAGTGCCGAGGATCATGTGCGCTACTACGGCCTGGACTTCGCCGACCGGCTGGTCCAGGCGGGTTTCACTGTCACCACGTTCCGCATGACCCCGGAGGAGGAAGTGCACTACGGCCTGTTGCGCGACGAATGGCTTTATGTTGCCACCAAGGAAACCTCGCCCGCGCCGCGCGCGGGAGGGGTTGGTTGAGGTGCCGGGCAAATCGACCGTAGGCGCCGACGGTGAGGGTGATCGGGTCGGTAGGCGGGGCTTTGTAGCAACCCGATCACCCTCACCCGGCGCGCTTCGCTCTCCGACTTCTCTGACCGAAGGCGGGAGAGGTTACCGGGTTCTCGTTCTCAAACTCGGCGCGCTGGGGAACATGGTGCTCTCGTTCAGTTCCTTTGCCGCCATCCGCCAATATCACCCGGGGGCCACCATCCGCTTGCTCACGACTGCACCCTATGCCGACTGGATGGCCGCATCCCCCTGGTTCGACCGCGTGCTGATCGACTCTCGCCCCGCCTGGTGGGATTTCTCCGGCGTACTGCGCCTGCGCCACATGCTGATCGATGGCCGCTTCGACCGCGTCTACGACCTGCAAACCTCCAGCCGTTCCAGCCATTATTTCCGTTTGTTCCCCCGCACCGCGCGCCCGGAATGGTCCGGCATCGCCCGGGATTGCTCCCACCCGGACCGCCGCACCGACCGCAACGCCGTTCACGACATCGACCGCCAGCATGCGCAGTTGCGCCAGGCCGGCGTCACCACGTTCCCGCCGCCCGACCTGTCCTGGAGCCATGGCGACGCCACCCGCTTCGCCCTGCCGCCCCGCTTCGCCTTGCTGGTGCCGGGCAGTTCGGCCCACCGCCCGGTCAAGCGCTGGCCCGCGGCGCACTATCGGGCGCTCGCCGCCTGGCTGTGCGCACAGGGGATCGCGCCCGTGGTGATCGGCACCGCTGCAGAGCACTCATTAGCTGATGCGATCTGTAGCGGCCCGGCATGCGACAGCGCCCAGGCAACCGGTGCCGCCGCGCGCGACCTGACGGGCCAGACCGGTTTCGGCGACCTCACCGACCTGGCCCGCGCTGCGGTCTGTGCCGCGGGCAACGACACCGGACCCATGCACCTGATCGCCGCCGCCGGCTGCCCGTCGCTGGTATTGTTCTCCGGCGATTCGGACCCCGCCCGCTGCGCGCCGCGCGCACCGCCGGGGGCAACGCCCGTCCGCGTACTGCGCCGCAACGACCTGGCGACATTGCCACCCCACGAGGTCATCGCAGCCTTGGCGGCTCTGGTGCCTGGGGCAACGCCCCCTGCCCTGCCCGTCACCACCCGGGCTGCCGAGGCCTCGGCCTGATGGCGGACCATCCCATTATCCTGGCTACCGGGCCCCGTGTGCCGCTGCCGGACGGCGTGCCTCTGCCGCAGCGCTATTGGGCGATCCTGACCATCGCACTCGGTCTGACCCTGGCAGTGCTGGACGGCGCCATCGCCAACGTCGCGCTGCCCACCATCGCACACGACGTCCATGCCACGCCGTCGGCCTCGATCTGGGTGGTGAATGCCTACCAGCTCGCAGTGACGATCTCGCTGCTGCCGCTGGCGTCGCTTGGCGAGATCTACGGCTACCGCCGCATCTACCAGGGCGGGCTGGTCGTGTTCACCATCGCCTCCCTGTGCTGCGCGCTGTCCAGCTCGCTGACCACGCTGACCGTGGCGCGCATCATCCAGGGCTTTGGCGCCGCCGGAATCATGAGTGTGAACGGCGCCCTGGTCCGCTTCATCTATCCTCGCCGCTGGATCGGCCGCGGGGTGGGATTGAATGCGACCATCGGGTCGATCGCCTCGGCGCTGGGCCCCACCGTCGCGTCCGGCATCCTGTCCGTGGCCACCTGGCCCTATCTGTTCGCGGTAAACATCCCGCTGGGCCTGATCGCGATCCCGATCGCGATTTGGCACCTGCCCACCACCCCCACGTCCGGGGCGAAATTCGACATCGGCAGCGCGGCGCTGAGTGCCTTTACGTTCGGCCTGCTGATCACCGCCATCGCCGGCCTGGGGCACGGCGAGAGCCTGGGCGATGTCGGCGCCGAGTTGTTCATCGTGGCGGGGATGGGGCTGGTGCTGGTGGCGCGGCAGATGGCGCGCACGGCGCCGCTGCTGCCGATCGACCTGATGCGCATCCCGCTGTTCGCGCTGTCGGTCGCCACCTCGGTCTGCGGCTTCGTCGCCCAGGCCATGGCATTGGTGGCCCTGCCCTTCTTGTTCGAGAACCACCTGGGCTTCAACGCCGTGGAGACCGGCCTGCTGATGACGCCGTGGCCGCTGACCGTGGCGGTGATCGGCCCGATCTCCGGCCGCCTGGCCGACCGCTATCCGGTCGGTCTCCTGAGCGGATCGGGCCTCGCGGTGCTGTCCCTGGGTTTGTTATTGCTCGCTTTTCTGCCGGACCCCGCGACGCCGTGGGAAATCATCTGGCGCATGACGATCTGCGGGCTGGGCTTTGGCTTCTTCAATACGCCGAACAATCGCGCGATCCTGACCACCGCGCCGCCGGCCCGCACGGGTGGCGCCAGCGGCATGCAGGCCACCGCGCGGCTGCTGGGACAGACTTTGGGCGCGGCCCTGGTCGCGCTGGTGTTCGGCGTGTTTCCGAGCGCCGGCCCCAGCACCAGCATGCTGTTCGCAGCGGTTGCTGCGGTCGGGGCGTCGGCGGTGAGCTTCTCGCGCCGCCTGGGCGGCGGGACGCGGCGGGAACGGGCATAAACGAAGCTCCGCGGCAGCGTACGAGCGACTGTGGCGCGGCGCGCCATTGCCTGACGCGGATGTGTGGATGCGCGCCGCGGCGTTGCCCGATTCCGCCGGCATCGCTTGCGCATGCCGTTCCGCTGTTCTCTCAGCCGCCCTTCTCTCACCCGCCGCCGCCTTCTGACGATCGCCGCGACGGCACCGTTGGCCGCCTGCGCCACCACACCGCCGGTGAAGGACTATCTCGGCGGCGACGACGGCACCCTGAAACGCGCCATCCTCGGCAGCGGCAATCCGCTGACCCGCACCCAACGCGGCGCGCTGCTGGCAACCCTGTCGCCGGAAAACCAGCAAGACGCGCTGCAACGCCAGATGGTGCTGCAACAGGCGCTGTCGGAGGCGCCGCTGGTCGGCGGCAATACCACGCAGATTCTGCAGGATGGCAGCCAGGCGCTGCCGGCCATGTTCTCGGCGATGCGGCAGGCACGCGATCATATCAACCTGGAATTTTTCATTTTTGCTGACGTCACCTGGAGCGGGACGACGCTGTCCGAGCTGCTGATCGGCAAGCTGAATCAGGGCGTCGCGGTCAACGTCATCTATGACGCGTTCGGATCGAGCCATACGCCGGACGCGCTGTTTCAGGGCCTGCGTGCGGCGGGCGCCCGCGTCGTCACGTTCAATCCGCTGGATCCGCTTCACGCCACGGCATCGCCGAATCACCGCGACCACCGCAAGATCATGGTGGTGGATGGCCGCATCGGTTTCACCGGCGGCATCAACCTGGACAAGACGTACGAGAACCCGCCCTCGGCCGGCGTGCCGCCCGACGGCGACACCGCGCATGCTTATTGGCGCGATACCGCCGTGCGCATTGAAGGTCCCGCCGTCGCAGAGCTGCAAAAGGTGTTCTTCGGAACCTGGCGCGGACAGAAAGGGCCGGCTGTCGCGCCCGCGCGGTACTTTCCGCCATTGCCGCGCGCCGGCGACGAAACCGTGCGCATCATTGCCAGCGTACCGGGCGATCAGCGCCCGCTGTATTTTATTTCGCTGATGACCGCGGTGCTGAGCGCCATGCACCGCGTCTGGCTGTGCAGCGGCTTTTTCATCCCGCCGCATGAGGAACGCGAGGACCTGGCGCGTACTGCCCGGGCCGGCATCGACGAGCGCATCGTGGTCCCGAGCCATGCCGACGTGCCCGCTACGGTCTATGCGGCGCGTGCCGCCTACGGCGACCTGCTGGAAGCCGGCGCCCGTATCTACGAGGTGCACAACGCCGTGCTGCACTCGAAACTGGCGACGATCGACGGCGTGTGGAGCACGGTCGGCTCGTCGAACCTCGACCGCCGCAGCGTATTGTTCAACAACGAAGTGGACGCCATCATTCTCGGCCGCGCGACGGCGGCGCAGATGGAAACGATCCTGCGCCAGGATATGGCGATGGCGCACGAGATCACGCTGGCGGAATGGCGCGACCGATCGCTGGGCGAACGGCTGGACGAGCTGAAGGCGCGGCTTTGGCAGTATTGGATGTAGCAGGCGGCGCGACGGGCATGGCGCGAGCATCTTGCGTTCCCAGGGCCGGCATGGTTGATGCCCCCGGATCATGCACGGTGAGTCTGTTATGCCCGATTCGCTGCCTGATCCTGCCACCACCCCACAGCTTGCCGCCGAGCGCGTACTGATCCTGGATTTTGGCAGCCAGGTGACGCAGCTGATTGCGCGCCGGCTGCGCGAATCCGGCGTCTATTGCGAAATCTGGCCGTTCAATGCCGATCCGGACCGGATCGCCGCCTGGCGGCCGCGCGGCATCATTCTTTCTGGTGGCCCCGCCTCCACCCATGAAGCCGCCGCGCCGCTGGCGCCTGGCGTGGTGTTCGATCTCGGGGTGCCGTTACTGGGCATCTGCTATGGTGAGCAATTGCTGTGTCAGCAGCTTGGCGGAGAAGTGCGGGGATCCGACCATCGCGAGTTCGGCCGCGCCTTCGTCGATGTGGTGGATGATTGCGCATTGTTCCGCGATGTGTGGCGGCCTGGTGCGCGTGAACAAGTTTGGATGAGCCATGGCGACCGGGTGACGAGGCTGCCGCCGGGGTTCCGTGCGGTGGGCGTGTCCGACGGTGCGCCGTTCGCGGCGATTGCCGATGATGCGCGGCATTATTACGGTGTGCAGTTCCATCCCGAGGTCGCGCATACGCCGCACGGCGCCGCGCTGCTGCGCAACTTCACCCATGGCGTGCTGGGCCTGTCTGGCACCTGGTCGATGGCGGGGTTCCGGACGACGGAGATTGCCCGGGTGCGCGCGATGGTAGGGGACAGGCGGGTGATCTGCGGCCTGTCCGGCGGTGTCGATTCATCGGTGGCGGCGGTGCTGATCCATGAGGCGATCGGGTCGCAGCTGACATGCATCTTCGTCGATCACGGCCTGCTGCGCGAGGGCGAGGCGGAGCAGGTGGTGGCCACGTTCCGCGACCGGTTCAACATCCGGCTGGTACATCGCGATGCATCCGACTTGTTTTTGGATGCTTTGGATGGCGTCACCGATCCCGAGGTGAAGCGCAAGACGATCGGCCGGTTGTTCATCGACGTGTTCGAGCAAGAGGCGGAGAAGATCGGCGGGGCGGATTACCTGGCGCAGGGGACGCTGTATCCGGACGTGATCGAGAGCGTCAGCTTCAGCGGTGGCCCGTCGGTGACGATCAAGTCGCACCACAATGTCGGTGGCTTACCGGAACGGATCCGCATGCAACTGGTCGAGCCGTTGCGGGAGCTGTTCAAGGACGAGGTGCGGGCGTTGGGGCGGGAGCTAGGCATCCCCGAAACGATTGTGGGACGGCATCCGTTCCCCGGGCCGGGGCTGGCGATCCGCATTCCGGGCGCGATCACACGGGAGAAGCTGGATCTGCTGCGCAAGGCAGATGTGATCTATCTGGAGGAGATCCGCGCCGCCGGGCTGTACGACGCGATCTGGCAGGCCTTCACGGTGCTACTGCCGGTCCGCACGGTCGGCGTGATGGGCGATGGCCGTACCTATGACAATGCATGCGCGTTGCGGGCGGTGACCAGCACCGATGGCATGACGGCGGATGTATATCCGTTCGACATGGCGTTCCTGGCGCGGGTGGCGAACCGGATTGTCAACGAGGTGCGGGGGATCAACAGGGTGACGTACGACATTACCAGTAAGCCGCCTGGGACGATCGAGTGGGAGTGAGGGAAGACCGGCGCGGGATAGAGTAGTTT
>DATKPQ010000107.1:0-115078 GCA_035523995.1 Acetobacteraceae bacterium
CGGAACCGCAGCGTACTGCTCTCCACGCGGCCGGGTGCGGCATCGCCATTCCGGTAGGCGCCGGCCTCATCGGCACCGCTGAACTGCAGCACGCAGCCGGGCGCCACGAACTCGAACATCTGCACCCGGTCGATGCGGCCCTGGAACCCGACGGCGCGCACATAGGTCGGCGGCGGCACGGAATCCAGCATCCAGCGCGTGAACTTCAGACCGAGCGGCGTGCGCACCGTCTCCATCTTCGCGGCGACATGCATCATCGGGTTGCCGCCGATCGTGGAGACATGGACGTAGCCGAGATGCGTCAGATCCATCAGGTTGTCGATCATCTGCATGGCCGCGCTCTTGATCGGATAGAGCGTGTGCTTGTTGGGCCAGTTCTCCGCATCGTTGTGCCAGGGGAAACGCACGATGCCAGCCTGGTCCGCCTTGGCCGCATCGCCTGGCCAGATCCAGATGAAGCCGTCTTGCTCCACCACCGGGAAAGAGCGCACGCGGGCACGGTCGGGAATCTGATCCTGGCCAGGAATGCGGACGCAACGTCCGGTGCGATCGAAGACCAGGCCGTGATAGCCGCACACGATCCCGTCCGCCTCCACCTTGCCCAGATGCAGCGGCGCGCCGCGATGGCAGCACATATCCAGCAGCGCGGCCGGCTGGCCTTCGGCATCGCGGAACAACACAACGGGCTCGCCGCAGATGCGCCGGGCCAGCGGCGTCGCGGAGATTTCGTCGGACCAGGCGGCGACGTACCACGCGTTCCGGATGAACATGGCAGGACTCTCCCTGTTGCTTATCATCGCGAGCGACGCCGCGGCGAAGCAATCCAAATCGGCCGATCACACTGCCCCCTGCTCGAACAGGGTTTGCTTCGCCGCTGTGCTCCTCGCAATGACATCTAGCGCCCAAATTGCCGCATCAGCGGCGCCCAGCGGTCCAGGATCGGCACGATCTCATCCTCCCTCGCCGCCGGCAGGCTGATCACCACGCGCGAGACGCCGAGATCCTGGTAGTGTTGCAAACGCTCCGGCGGGATGCGGAAGATGGTGATCGGCAGCTCCGCTGGATCGCGCCCGGCCGCGCGCACCATCTCGTGGAACTGCGGCAGAAAATTTGTCACGTCGTCGTATTGCGGCCGGCCCGCGCGAGGAATCCAGCCATTGCCGTAACGCACCGCGCGCCGCGCGCCATAGGGCCACGCGCCACCGACGATGATCGGCGGATGCGGCTGCTGCACCGGCTTCGGCCACATCTGCATCGGCGCGAAATTGACGAACTCGCCGTGGTATTCCGGGGTGTCCTGCGTCCAGATCGCCTGCATCGCCTCGATGCGCTCGCGCGAGAGCTTGTGGCGGGATTCGAAGACGGTGCCGTGATGTTCCATCTCCTCGCGATTCCAGCCGTTGCCGATTCCAAACAGAAACCGGCCATCGGAAAGCTGGTCGATGCTGCCGACGGTTTTGGCGGTGTGGATCGGGTCGCGCTGGTTGACCAGGCAGACGCCGGTGCCGACTTTCAGGGTCTTCGTCGCGACCGCGGCGGCGGTCAGCGCCAGGAACGGGTCCATGATATCGTAATACGGCCGCGGCAGTTCGCCGCCGCCGGGAAAGGCCGTGCTGCGCCTGACCGGGATGTGCGAATGCTCCGGCACCCAGAGGGATTCGAAGCCACGTTCCTCCAACATCTGCGCGAGCGGGCCAGGCCGCATGGAGTCCGCGGTGAAGAACATCGCTGCCCCGAACAACATATGGCCTCGCTCCCCGGTGTTATGGTGCGAGAGTCTGCGCCGGACGGGCCAGGTTTTGCAAATGGTGCGATGCCGGGTGCGATGCCGGGTGCGATGCCGCGTGCGATGCATGGTGCGATGCCGGGTGCGAGGCCGGGTGCGAGGCCGCGTGCGAGGCCGGTGCGATGCCGGGGAGAAAGGGCGCCTTGCCGATCGGCATTGTCCACCAGCCCGACCATCGACCCGCGCAGGAACGATGCCTGCAACCGCACCATCCCTGTGGTTCGTTTCGGCATTTATTTTACCCGGAGAAAAGCGAAAGACCACGCTGGGCACGGAACAAGCCATCGGATTGGCGCCAGGGTCAGCTCCACGGCGATATATTCAGCGTTGACCGGGGGTTCGCTTCAGCGTCGCTCTCCGGGAAAGCCGCTCCGTGGCTCTCCGTGGCCCTCCGCCGTTCTCCGTGATAACAATCAGCGAAACCGGCCACAACGACCGTGGGGACGATCCGCGAAGGAAGCGGCTACGCAGGCGAAATTGTAGAACTGTTCTCCCACGTCAGCCGTCGCTTCCTCCCACGATTTCGTTTCTTGTCACGGCTGCTATCTTTGCCAATGCGCCGCCGGCGTCGTGACCGACGGCCAGCCAAGGGAGCTTCCTGCCATGCGCGACTACCGCTACGACCATGTGCATTTGCGCGCCACCGATCCCGACGCGATGGGGCGGTTCTTCGAAACCATGTTCGGCGCCGAGGTGACGCGCGGCGTGTATCCGCCTGGCACGCTGTATCCCGGGCAGATGCGGGTCTCGATGCGGGTCGGCGGCCAGAAGGTGCTGGTGGCACCCGCGCATCCGCACGATCCCACCGGTGCGGCGCCGCAATTTCCTTATTACGGCGTGGAGCATATCGGGCTGACGGTGGATGACGTCGACGCCGCAGTAGAAGAGCTGCGTGCGAAGGGCGCAGAGATCGCGATCGGCCCGCTGACCCGCAATCCCGGTCTGCGGCTGGCGTTCGTGCGCGGACCGGATGGCGTGATGGTGGAGCTGGTGCAGCGCTGACGCGGGTCCCCGATATCTGTACCCCGGAGGCCAGCCGCGCACATCTGAATGGACAGCCGTGTGGTTCGGTTATTCTCCCCGTGCATGCACGCTCCCGACAGATTGCGGAGAAGGCGGGCGCGCGGCACGGACTAATCCGCGTGCATTGGCGTTCATCCGCGGTTCCAATTTCTTGTTGATCGCTTCTCCCGCGATGCAGCGAATTCCAAACCACGTCACCGAATTTATGAAACGAAATACTAACCACCGCCCGCCGCCGTCCGCTGCACGGCGCTCGCGCCCAGCGCCGGCAGCGCCGCAGCACCGACAATACGCAGGTCCTGCGCCTGCAGCAGCAGCGCGGTGCCACGGCCGGGTGCCGTAGCCGGCAGGGCAAGGTGCCGCGCCGGTCCCTGTATCGTCCCCAGCACTGCGTCCCCCCGCACGACGTTGAATTCGGTCAGCCGCCGCCCACTGTTCTCGCCCGCACCGACCGCGGTGGTGCGAACCGGATCGAACGTGACCAGCAGCGCCGATACCGGAGCCGGCGTGGCACCAATCTCGGCGGACAGTCCCGTGGCATCGCGCCGGAGGGTCACCGGCACCCGGACGGTCTCGGTCCTGGCGATGGCGGCCGCGACAGCGTCGCGGTCGGAACCGACAACGATCGAGCCACCATTCACCACCAGAGCCGGCGTATAGACCTCATCGCGCAGTTGCGCGGCGTAGGCCTTCTGCCGGTCGGTGGCGAACCGCGTCGCGTAGGGGTCACGCCACCCGAGACCGTCCCAGTAATCGACGTGCCAGGCCAGCGCGACCACGCCGGGCCTGCCGGCAAGCTCACCGAGCAAAGCGTCGGCCGGTGGGCAGGAAGAGCAACCTTCGGAGGTGAACAGCTCAAGGACGACAGGCGATGGCGCTGCCCGGGCTGAGCGGATCAGACCGGCCGCGGCCGCGGACAGAAGCAGATGACGGCGCTGCATGAGTGGAGTCCCGCGTGGTGTTACGGGTCAGACTCCCGGAGAGGAGAAGCGTTACGGACCGACCCGCAGCTGGATGAAGCTGCGGCGCGCCACACACTGTCGAGATCCCTAAGCGTGAAACTGGTTGCCGGCCAGCGTCGGCGCGACAACGCCGGTGCGGATCACGAAGTCCGAGAAGCGTTCGCCCCAGCGCCGCCCCTCCGCATAGGCCCGGAACAGTGGCGACAGCGCCGCCACGATCTCCTCATGCCCGATCTGCTTGCGGTACAGCTTCGACAGCCGCGAGCCGTCGAACGCCCCGCCGAGATACAAATTGTACGAACCAGGCCCGGTGCCCACCAGCCCGATCTCCGCCAGGTACGGCCGGGCACAGCCGTTCGGGCACCCGGTCATGCGGATCGTGATCTCATCATCGCGCAGCCCGGCCCGATCATATTCAGCCTCCAACGCGGTGATCAGGTCCGGCAAATACCGCTCGCTTTCCGCCAGCGCGAGCCCGCATGTCGGCAACGCCACGCAAGCCATCGCATGACGACGCAGGATGCCCGGCTCGATCAGCCCATGCTGGCGCAGCAGCGCGTCGATTGCCGCCTTGCGGTCGGCGGATACGTCCGCAATGACGAGATTCTGGTTCGGCGTCAGGATGAAGCGCCCGTCATGCTGCTCCGCCACCGCTCGCAGCCCTTCCAGCAGCGCACCACGCACCCGGCCGTTCTCAACGAACGTGAAGAAATGCCAACGCCCGTCATCCCCTTCCACCCAGTCGGCCGGATCGCCAGACCGAGCGAATATGTACTCCCGTGCCGCCCCCAGTTCATAACCCAGCCGCACCGCCAACTCCGCACGGAACTTGTCCAGCCCATGCGTCTCGATCGTATATTTCAACCGCGCATGCTTGCGATCGGACCGGTTGCCCCAATCGCGCTGGATCGTCACCACCTTCTCGCACACCTCCACCACCTGCTCCGGCGTGGCGAAGCCAATCACGTCTCCCGTTCGAGGGAACGTATCCGGCTCGCCATGCGTCATCCCCATGCCGCCGCCCACGGCCACGTTGTAACCCACCACCGCACCGTTCTCGACGATTGCGATCAACCCCATCTCATGCGCAAACGCATCCACGTCATTATGCGGCGGCACCGCCACCGCGATCTTGAACTTCCGCGGCAGATAGGTGCGGCCGAGGATCGGCTCCTCCTCCTCTTCGCCGCCCGCCACCTTCTCGTCATCGATCCAGATCTCGTGCCACGCGCGCGAGTGCGGCAGCAGATGCGTACTGATCGCCTGCGCCGTCGCCAGCACTTGCTCGTGCACCGCCGGATGCTGCGGCACCACGGATGCGATCACGTTCCGATTCACATCCCCGCACGCCGCGATGGTATCCAGCAACGCCGCATGAATGCCCTGAATAGTCGCCCGCAAATTGGTCTTGATAACCCCGTGGAACTGCACCGTCTGCCGCGTGGTCAGCCGCAGCGTGCCGTTGCCATGCTCTGCCGCCAGATCATGCAGAGCAATCCACTGTGCCGGCGTCAGCACGCCCCCCGGGATACGCGTGCGCACCATGAAGATGAACGCCTTCTCCAGCTTCTTCTTGGCACGTTCCGCACGCAGGTCACGGTCGTCCTGCTGATAGATCCCGTGGAATTTCGTCAGCTGCTGGTCGTCCTCGGCGATCCCGCCGGTTTCCGGCCAGCGCAGGCCGTCCGCGATCGAGCCGCGCAGCAGGTTGCTGTCGGCCTTGATGGTTTCGTTACGGGAAAGCTGGGTCATGCGCTGCGAGCCCAATCCTGTGAGGCGGTCAGATTGCGATGGATGCCGCATTCGGTTTTGCCGGAACCCGACCAGCGGCCGGCGCGTGCTTCCTCCCCGGGCAGTACCGGCCGCGTGCAGGTGCTGCAGCCGATCGAGCGGTAGCCTCGGGCACGCAGCGGATGCAGGGGCAGATCGTGCTGGACCAGGTACCGCTCTACCTCAGCCTCGCTCCATCGTGCGAGCGGGTTCAGCTTGATCCGCGCATCCGGACCCGCCTCGACCATCTCCAATGTGCGCCGCGAGGCACCCTGGTAGCGCTTGCGGCCGGTGATCCAGGCGGCGAAGCCGGTCAGCACAGCTTCCAGCGGTTCCACCTTGCGGTCCCAGCAGCAACGATCCGGATCCTGCTGCCACAGCGCGCCGTCCGGATCGGTCACCGCCAGGCGCGCCGGGTCCGGGCGTGCGCTGCGCACGTTGGTAAGGCCCAGCCCCGCGATCAGCGTGTCGCGATAGGCCAGCGTTTCAGGAAACAGCTTGCCGGTATCAAGAAAGATCACCGGCACCGCGGCATCGATCCCGGCCAGCATGTGCAGAACCACCGCACTCTCGGCGCCGAAGGAGGAGACCGCTGCGATACGCCCCGGAAATACATCCAGCATGGTACGCAGCAGCGCGAGCGCCGTCTCTGCGTTGCCGAGTCGCGCCATCAGTACACATCCCGAAGATAGCGGTGCGCCCGCTGCATTTCATGCAAATACGCAGCGGCATTCTCGGCATCGCGCCCGGTCTGGTCGGCGATGATGCGAAGCAGCGTGGCGTGCACGTCCTTCGCCATCGCCTTCGCATCGCCGCAGACATAGACAGACGCGCCATCCTGCAACCACGCGAACAACTCCCGCCGCGCTTCCCACATGCGATGCTGCACGTAGACCTTCTGCCGCTGGTCGCGGCTGAACGCGACATCGATGCGCGACAGCACGCCCGACTTCAGCCAATCCTGCCATTCAAGCTGATACAGGAAATCGTGCATGAATCGCCGCGCGCCGAAGAACAACCAGTTACGGCCGCTGGCGTTGGTGGCTTCGCGATGCTGCATGAAAGCCCGGAACGGCGCGACGCCCGTCCCCGGTCCGATCATGATAATCGGCGCCGCGGCATCACCCGGCAACCGGAAATGCACATTCGGCTTCAGGTACACCGGCAACGTGCCGCCTACCCCGCGGCGTTCGATCGCGTCGATCGACGCAACGCCATTCCGCCGCCGCCCATGACTTTCCCACCGCACGGCGCCTATCACCAGATGCGCCTCCTCACCCACCGCGGCGCGGCTCGACGCCACCGAATACAGCCGTGGCGGCAACGGCCGCAGCAGCGCGGTCAATTGCTCCGCGGTCAGCCGATGCGGCGCTGCGGCAAGCAAATCGACGAACTGCCGATCATGCAGAAATTCCGCAGCCCGCGTGCCATCCTCGGTAATCGGACGCAGCGACGCATCGCCGGTCAACGCGGCGTAATCGCCAATCTGCCCGCGGGTCAGCGTGGTAATATCGAATCTCTCGCCCAGCGCAGCGTGCATCTCCGCATCGCCATCGAGGCCCGCAACAAGCAGCACATCCGCTACCAGCGCCGGATCGTTCCGTGGCACGAAACCAAGCGAATCCCCCGGCTCGTACGCAATCCCCGACCCCGCCAGCGACAATTCCAAATGATCAATCTCAACATCCGACCGCGTACTGCTCAAATTCACCTGCGCCGTGATCTCTGCATCGAACACCCGCGCCCGGTCATCCGCCGCCGCCGGCCGGGCAAAATCCACGTGGATCACCGCCGCCCCTTGCTCCTGCGCCGGAGCAATCTCGCGCAGCGTCGCATCGATCCAGCCCGCCGCCGGCTTCTGGTAATCCAGGTCGCAATCGATCCGCGCGGCAACGCGCGTCGCGCCCAACGCCTCCAGCCGCGCATCGATCTGCTTGCCGATCTCGCAGAACTGCGCATAGGCACGATCGCCCAGCGCCAACACCGCGAAACGCAGCCCCGCCAAACGCGGCGCATTCTCCGCCATCAGCGCCGCGATAAAAGCCTCCGCACGCTGCGGCGGATCGCCCTCGCCCCAGGTGCTGGCGATCACCAGCAGGTTCTCCGCGCCCGCGATCTCCGCCGGCGAGGTATCCGCCATGTCCACGGCCTTGGCCGCAAAGCCCAGCCGAGCCGCCGTCTTGCGCGCCGCCCCCGCCAGCGCCTCGGCATTCCCCGATTCCGTGGCGTACAATATCGTCAGCTTCGCCTTCGCGGCCGGTGGAGCGGCGGGCGCAACCGGCGCCTCGGTCGCCGCCTGGAACCCGGCCACATACCCGCTCAGCCACAACCGTTGCTCTGCCGTCGCATTCGACAGCAATCGCCGAATCTCGCCCAGCTGATCTTCGGGAAACGGTGTGGCCAATGCATTGCTCATGGAACGTCTCCTGCGGCGGCGCGCGGCGTTGGTGCCAGCATCATCGGTTCCGCCTGTTGCAACGGGGTAATCATGTCGCGCAGCGCCAACACCGGCCCGATCACGATCAGCGTCGGTAGATGCACATCAAGCTGCGCCGCCTCGGCCGCCGCCGTGGCGAGCGTCGCCGCCGTGACGCACTGCCGCGGCGTGGTGGCGTCACTGATAAACGCAACCGCATCATCCGGCGCCCGCCCGGCCGCGATCAGCCGTTCCGCGATCGAGCCGGCATGGCGCAGAGCCATGTAGAACACCACCACGTCGGTCCGTGCCAGCGCCGCGAAATCGAGATCATCCGGCAGGTCCCCCGACGCGGCATGGCCGGTGGCGAACACCACGCTGCGCGCCAGCGTGCGATGCGTGAGCGGCACGCCAGCGCCCGCCGTTCCGCCAATCCCGGCGGAAATACCGGGCACAATGCGGAACGGAACGCCGGCCGCCGCGAGCGCCAAAGCTTCCTCGCCGCCACGGCCGAAGATCAGCGGATCGCCGCCCTTCAACCGCAGCACGCGCAGCCCGTCGCGTGCCAGCGCAATCAGCTTCTGGTTGATGCGCAATTGGTGCGTGCGCGCGCCACCGGCCCGTTTGCCCACGCAGATCAGGCGCGGCGTCGCGGCGAGTGCCAGGATCTCCGGCGCCACTAAGGCGTCGTGCAGCACGACATCTGCGGCATTCAGCGCATGCAGCGCATACAGCGTAAGCAA
Source organism: Acetobacteraceae bacterium (assembly GCA_035523995.1). Lineage (GTDB taxonomy): Bacteria > Pseudomonadota > Alphaproteobacteria > Acetobacterales > Acetobacteraceae > JASHVB01. The sequence continues at coordinate 8,701 of DATKPQ010000107.1, forward strand.
TCCCGGATCGCCGGGACCCGCCCCAGCCAGCCAGACAGAGCCAGGGGAAAAATCCGGTACCAGCAGGCGGGCGGCAGTCGAGAGATTGGTCGGCACGTCATGCAACCTCGGAAGGGCGGCCGGAGCCGCAACCGAGGAGAGAGAAGTCTATTCTACCGATGCGGCGCAATGGCTCTCAGAAAAAAAGATTTTCCTTTTGCGAGGGGGTAACTGCCGGCAAGGGTTTCCTCCCACCCGATCCGTCCAGAGGCTATTCGGCGCGGTGGCAGCCGCGGCCGATCCGATGCCTCCGCCACCTTGCCTGGAACGCGTCCGCCTCCATCACCCGGCGACGGATCGCCGGCAGACATGAAAGGCACTATTTGCCCCGGCGGCGACGTCCTGGCTGAACCTTCGCGTCGGTGTCCTTTTCGTCACGCGGCGTGATCATTCCGGGCGCGGACGGTTGACCATTGGCTGGCGGCTTCGCGCGTTGGCAGTGTCCTGCCACGCGAGGCGAGCGTCCACTGCATCTCTCCCGGTCCGTTTCTGTAGGGTAGTGTCTCAGTTTGAATTTTGGCTTTAGGGGGAGGCCGAACGGCTGCTATCGGGCATGCCGCTTTCCTGCTATGCCTCGGGAATGCTGAAGCTCTCCTGCCTCTGCGGCCAGGTCCGTATCAAAATCCCAAAGCAACCCGAGTTCATCAACGAGTGCAACTGCACGCTCTGCAGTAAATCGGGCGCCCGGTGGGCCTATTTCCATCCCTCAGAAGTCGGCATCGAGGGAGCAACGAAGGGGTATAGCCGACAAGACAAGGATGACCCGGCTGCAGAAATCCAGTTCTGTGCAAATTGCGGTTCAACGACGCACTTTATTCTGACCGCGTGCGCTATATCGAAGTTTGGCAACGTTCAATTGGGCATCAATATGCGTCTGGCGGATGAGAAGGATCTCGCCGGAGTGGAATTGCGTTATCCTGACGGACGAACCTGGCCGGGCATGGGCGGCTTCGACTATGTGCAGGAGGCTCGCATCATCGGCCGATGAGCTGCTCCGGAATGACCGCTTCGATGAATGTCGCTTGCCTTTGAACGACCGCAAAAAGGGCGAGAACCGAAATTCAAACTGATGCCAGCCCGCGAAATGAGTGACACACGGTGCGCGGCCCCACATGTCAGCCATTTCGCTGCCTGGTATGCGACAGTACCTTCTGTTGGACGTTGTTCTCAAAAGTTTTTACGAGACGACCTGAATTGGCCTGAATTCGTTTCCCAGGCAATAAGGCGAGCCGTTCAGTCCCCCCGCCTCCATTGGATTGTTGCACCTGGACGGCGCTGTCAGGCCGTTGGCCACGCGCCGCCCGCGAAAAAATTTCTATCGGCCCGGTTAGTGATATTGACCTATGTTAGTCCGGCCCCATATTGCCCGCATGACATCGTCTCACCGCCTTCCTCGTCTCGCTGCCCCACCCCGCCAAGGGGTTGGTGCGCGCCTCGCGCACCGGTTCGGCGGCATGCTCCGCAACGTCATCGCCGGCGGAGTGACCCTCACCGCCGGCCAGCGGCGCCCGGCCGCATCGCACCCCCGGACCGGCCATGCCGAGCCCAGCAACCTGCCCGCACCTCCCGCCCCCGGCACCCCGCCTCCTGCCCCCCGCCCGCGTCGCGCACGTCTCAATCCGCCGGCCCGTCCCGGCTGGCTCCGGCGCTGCCTCACCCCGGCCTGCCGCCGCCCTACACCGCCCACTCGCGCTGCGTTGTCCGAGGACGACGACCAGCCCTTCACCCTGGAAGCCTTCCCCGGCCTGGGCCCCGAACTCTGCGCGATCCTCAACACCCCGCTCCAGGATCTCGATACCGACATCCTCCGCACATTGCTCGCCGCGTTCGCCATGACGCTCGCCGACGCCATGCCACCCGAGACCGCTCGCACGGACACCGGTGCATTGTTTTCCGCCTTATGGGGCCGCCTCGCCGCTGCGCTCGATGAAGCCCAGCCGGCTATCGCGCCGGTCCCCGCCCCGGCAACCACGGCAGCGCCATTGCCAGCCGAGCCGCCCGCATCGCCGCCCCCAACGCGCCAACCGTCGCCCCCGGAGCCAGCCGACGCACCACCCGGCGCGCTGCTTCCACCGCCGCCGTCGCCCCCCGAAGCGCCATCGGCAAACCTGACGCCTCCCGCCGCGACCAGCGCCGTCGCCCTCCCGCCCGTCGCGCCAAACCTGCCGTCCCTGCGAGCCCCCGTCCCACACGCCCACCACCCGAGCCCGAACCGCGCCCACACTTACCCGCGCCGCACCAAATCGCCCGTCCACCGCCGCCACTTCCCGCTGTCCCGAGCCGCCCCAGCGCAACCTCTGCCGCCGCGGTACTCGTTCTATGCAGCGCGCGCCGGTCCCTCTCCGGCGCTCCTGCTAGCCTGATCTGACATCCTCGCGACACCATCCACGGGACTGCCCCTCGGCAGCCCCGCCATCCTGATTCGTGCCAAGCCGATTGCTCCGGCGCGGTGCCCGCGGCCGCCATTGCCATGCAACCGGAGTCTCACACGACGAGAAATCATCCCGACGAATGTCCAAATGAGACGCCGATGAGACCGTCGGCCCCCAGGCGCTACGGCCGATCGCTACCCGCCGGATGGGGCAGCACCACGGCCGGCACCACCTTGGAGAGCCCGGCCACCAGCCATACGCCAAACCGCTGCAGCGTCTCGCCCCCGCTGGCCCGGGCGATCTCCCCAACCGGACGCGCCACAAGCCATCCCGCCGGCGCCACCCCGCCGGGCCGGCTCACCAGAACGCACGATCGATCCCCCAGCGCCGGCGCCGCCAGCGCGAACAAACGCCAGCGCCTCCCCACGGCCAGCACGACCACATCCCCCGGCATCAGCCGAGCCAGTTCCGCCGCCACCCCGTATTCGTCGGACGCAACGCACCCGGCATGCTCTTGCCGCCGGATCGCATCAACCGACCGAGCCAACCCCCGCCAACCGCCAAGCTGTAACGCGACAGGGTCTGCGCGGGCCGGCAGCGGCAGAGCGAACGTCGCCGCCTGGACATACACCACCAGGGTCATCGCCAGCCCCACAACCACAGCTGGCACGCGCCACCGTGCCCACCGCCAACCCTCCAGCCCGGCGGCAGCAACGGCGGCAGCGGGATACAGGATGGCGGGCCAATTCCCCTGCACCCGATCCCCCATCGCATGCTCCAGGAACACGGCTGCTCCCGGCAACGTCAGGGCACACAGCAGCGACGCCGCAGGGTCCCGGTCACGCCACGCCCGCCGCGCCGACAAACCGACCCCCGCGACAAGCAGCACGAACATGATCGGCGTCGCCAGCCCTGACTGCCCCCCGATCAGCTCGCCCAGGAACTGGGCAGCGCGCGCCGGATGCCAGTCTTCCACCCGGCCGCCCTGGCGCAGGAAGCTGGCCCAATGGTGGCGGGCGTTCCACAGCACCACCGGCAAGAACATGAACGCGCCAAGCAGCGCGCCACCCCACAGCGCCGCCGACTGCCACCACCGCCGCAATGGCGGCACCGCCAGCAGCCACAACCCAATCCCGAGCCACAACAGGGCCGCGGTATACTTGCTCGCCAACGCGAGGCCGGCGAACACCCCGATCGCCAGCCACCAGCCCGGCCTGCCACCGGACAGCAGCCGCGCCAGCGCCCACAGGCACGCCGTCCAAAAAAACAGCAGCGGGGTGTCCGGCGTCATGATCACGGTGCCGACGCCGAACAGCAGCGTGGCGTTCAGGAACACCGCCGCGGAAGCGCCCGCGCCGCGAGCCGGCCACAACCGTTCGGCCGCATCGTACAGCAGCAGGCTGCCAACCACACCAACCAGCGGCCCGAGCAATCGGACCCCCAGCGCCCCCTGCCCCGCGAGTTCCGTTCCCGCACGGATCCACAGCGCCACCATCGGCGGAGCATCGAGATATCCCGGTGCCAGAGCCCGGGAATAGACCCAGTAATAAGCCTCGTCGGGGGCCAGCGGCGCCGTGGCCGCCACAACCAGCCGAACCACGGTCAACGCCGCCAGCGCCCCCAACAGGATGGCGCGGCGGTTGGCGCATTCCCCCTCCCCTTGCGGGCTCAGGCCGCGAAGCGGACCAACGTCAGATGGAGGCGGCGGAGGATTCAAATCTTGCGCCGTAGACCCCTCCCCCTCCCAGAAGGGCCGGGAATCACCCGAATGCGGACTGCCCCCGCCACGCCTCCAGCCAGATCGGCACGGCAGCCAGAGGCAGCGGGCGCGCAACCAGGAACCCCTGCGCCAGGTCAACGCCCAACGCCTGCATGCGCCGCCACGTGGCGATGTCCTCCACGCCCTCAGCAACGACGGTCAGCTTTCGGGCCTTCGCGGTCTCGATGAGCCGCTGCACATAGGCCAGCATGCTGGGCGAGGTATGGATCGCCTGCACCACATCCTTGTCCAGCTTCAGGCCGGAGAACGGCAGGTTCAGCAACTCCGAAACGCCGTTCATGCCGGGGCTGACATCGTCGATCGCGACCCTATATCCAAGCGCGCGCAGCCGTTCCAGCACCGCGCCCAGCCGCGCAAGGTCGTCCACAACCTGGCTCTCGGTCAGCTCGATCCGCACCCGGTCCGGCTCCAGGCCCAGCATTTGCCGCCGCGCGTCCAGCCGTTCCAGCGCCTCCGGCACCAGCAAAACATCCAGCGGAAAGTTCAGCGTAACGTTGAACGCGTAAGGCGCCAGCATCGGCCCAGCGATATCGCCCAACGCCCGGGCGGCGACGAGGTCGGTAAGCTGCGCACCAAGCCCCGCCCCCTCCATCGGCGCAATGAAAGCGTCCGGAGGCAGCGTGCCGCGCGTGGGATGCTTCAGTCGGGCGAGCGCTTCCAGCGCCACAGGCCGGCGATCGGCCATACAGACGATCGGCTGATATCGCGTCTCGATCATCGCGCCAGCCAACGCTTCACGCAGTTCAGTCGGGTGCATCGGGGTCTCGAGCGGCATGCGCCCCGGCAACGGCAGTGACAGCGCCTGCCGTACTGCCCCGCGGTCGGCGGTTAGGATCTTTCCGGTTCGCGGCGGCCTTGGAAAGGCGCGTCCAAGCAACAATATCTCCGTGCCCGACTCATGGGCACCGGCCGTAAGCTGCACCAATTCATCCAGCAGACCGCCGGCACTGCTCGGGTGCAGCAGCAAATGGGAGTAGCGCGGCCCAATACCAGCCAGGCGGAGCACCGCGCCCCGGGCATCGCACCGGGACACGCCGCAACCAAGTTCGGCTGCGACCACCTGCACTGCCCTGGCCCAACGCCGGCTGTCGCTGACCAGCAGAAGGTTGCAAAGCGCCGGTGGGCTCGCCGGCCCGAGGCCAACTCCGGACATGAAAGGGCCGCAGGTCATGACTGGCTAACTAGACGATCCGCTCCGGGACGGCGAGCCGTGCCCGGGGTGCCTGTGCCATGCACGGCACACCATTCGCGCTCACCCTTGCGGGTTGTTACCGAGTGTGGCTGGCAGGCGCCGACAACCGGCGAAGTTGTGGCTTGCCCCGCCTCACCCCAGGCGGAACGCCGGCTTCCGCTTCTCCACGAACGCGGCCATCCCCTCCTGCTGATCCGGCGTGCCGAACAGGGGCAAGAACAGAGAACGCTCGTGACGGACGCCCTCGGCGAGCGTGGTCTCGAAGGCGCGGTTCACCGCCTGCTTGGCCAGCGCCAGCGCCACCGGCGACATCTGGGCAACGCGTTCGGCGATCTTCAGCGTCTCCGGCAGAAGCTGGTCGGCCGGGAACACGCGGGAAACCAGGCTGCAGCGTTCGGCCTCGGCCGCGTCCATCATCCGAGCGGTCAGGATCATGTCCATCGCCTTGGACTTGCCCACCGCGCGGGTCAATCGCTGTGTCCCGCCGGCCCCGGGGAAGATGCCCAGATTGATCTCCGGCTGACCGAATTTTGCCGTGTCTGCCGCCAGGATGAAATCGCACATCATCGCCAGTTCGCAGCCACCGCCCAGCGCGAAGCCAGCCACCGCGGCGATCACCGGCTTCTTCACCCGCAGCACCGTCTCCCACCGGGACCCGATGAAGTCCTCCATGATCGCTGCCGGGTGGGTGCGGTCGCGCATTTCCTTGATGTCGGCGCCAGCGGCAAATGCCTTCTCGCTGCCGGTCAGCACGATGGCGCCGATGCCGTGATCCGCATCGAACGCAAGCAATTGCTCGCCAAGTTCGGTCATCAGCGCGTCGCACAGCGCATTCAGGGCCTGCGGACGGTTGAGCCGGATCAACCCGACGCGGCCATGGGTCTCGACGAGGATGTTCTGGTAGTCGGGCATACGAGATGTCCTCCGGTTGGCAGAGCCTGCGGGGCGCGCATTATGCGGCAGCCGCAAGCAGGGAGAAACCACGCCACGGACATGACTGCCAGCCTCTGGCTCCTGCCCGCGACATCTGCTTGAAACCGACGCCATGCTTCGTCCGATTCTTCTGCTTCTGCCGTTGCTTGCCCTGGCTGGCTGCGGCGACCTTCCGGAACCCTTCCTCGGCAATCCCGGTCCTGTTGGCCGTATGCTGGCGCAGCCCCCGGCCCCTAGGCTGGCCGTGACGACACCCACCAATGCCTTGCTGCCCGATGCGGGCAGCAAGGCATTGGCCGGCGACCTGGTCCACGCCCTGCAAGCCCAGGCGGTTCCCGCAGTTGCCGCCGAGCCCAAGGGTACAGACTGGCACTTGATCGCGACAGCATCGCTGCATGGCGCGACCGTGGTGCCGACCTTCACGGTGCTCGATCCGCAGGGCAAGGACCGCGGCCACGCGAACGGTGCGCCGGTCCCCACGTCCGCCTGGGCCGCTGCCGGCCCCGCCACCCTGCAACAGTCCGCCACCGCCGCCGCCCCGAAGATCGCCAGCTTGCTCACCGACATCGAGATCTCGCTGGAGATGGCGAACCCGAACAGCCTGTATAATCGCCGCGCCAAGGTGGACGTGGCCGATGTCACCGGCGCCCCCGGCGATGGCGACGTGTCGCTGACGAAGCAGATGCGGATGCGCCTGGGGCTGCTGGGCCCGGCGGTGCAGACCACGGCCACCGGCGCCGACTACACGGTACAGGGCCAGGTGCGCGCCGTCCCGCTTCCCGACGACAAGCAGCGCATCGAGATCCAATGGATCGTCAAGAACGCCAAGGATCAGGAAATCGGGCGCGTGATCCAGCTCCATGAAATTCCCGCCGGCACGCTGGACCATTATTGGGGCGACGTGGCAGTGGTGGTGGCGACCGAGGCATCCGGCGGTGTCGAGGACGTGATCAAGAAGCAGACCCCGCCGCTGCCGAAGCAGCCGCCGACTGCCCAAAATGCGGCGCCTCGTGGACAGGCCGGGGGGGCATTGGTAGAAGGCGCCCGTTACGGCGTCGAACGGCCCGTTCAATGACTCTCAGCCCCGGCCCACGCGCATGAAAATCGTCGCCTGCAACGCCAACCGTCCGCTCGCCGAGGCGGTGGCGGCCCAGTTGAACCTGCCCTTGACCAAGGCCTCGATCCGCCGCTTCGCGGATATGGAGGTGTTCGTCGAGATCCTGGAGAATGTCCGTGGCGAGGACGTGTTCGTAGTGCAGCCCACGTCTTTCCCCGCCAACGACAACCTGATGGAGCTGCTGATCACGCTCGACGCGCTGCGGCGGTCATCGGCGCGGCGGGTCACGGCGGTGATCCCGTATTTCGGCTACGCGCGGCAGGATCGGAAGACGGCGTCGCGCTCGCCGATCAGCGCCAAGCTGGTCGCCAACCTGATCACCGAGGCAGGCGCCAACCGCGTGCTGACGATGGATCTGCATGCCGCGCAGATCCAGGGGTTCTTCGATATTCCGGTGGACAATCTGTACGCCGCGCCGCTGTACAGCCGCGACATCCAGGAGCAATACAACGGCCGCGACATCATGATCGTCTCGCCGGATGTGGGCGGCGTGGTGCGCGCGCGCATGATCGCGACGCGGCTGAACTGCGATCTGGCAATCATCGACAAGCGGCGGGAACGCGCGGGCGTTTCCGAAGTCATGAACGTGATCGGCGATGTGAAGGAGCGCGACTGCATCCTGGTGGATGACATGGTCGATTCCGGCGGCACGCACTGCAATGCGGCGGATGCGCTGATGCGGCATGGCGCGCGGTCGGTCGGTGCTTACGTGACCCATGGCGTACTGTCCGGCGGCGCGGTGGCACGGATCACGTCATCGCCGATCGAGATGATGACCATCACTGATTCGATTTTGGCGACCGAGGCGGTGAAGAAGGCGCACAATATCCGCGAGCTGACGATCGCGCCGCTGCTGGCGGAGGCGATGCGGCGGATCAGCGAAGAGAGTTCCGTCAGTTCGCTGTTCGATTAGAATGGTAGGCGTGCACCGGACCAACGCAGCAAGTATCGCGATCTTCCGGCACCGACTGGTCGGCGATGACTTCGAATTTGGTATTGCGTTCTGGCAATTTTGGACATATCCCCCATCGGGACCCATCACGATGCGGACATCCGGCATCCACAGCATAGCCCGGTCCGCCGGCAGGCATCGATGAAGGGCGGTCGCCCGCCGCGCGTCGGGCGCCGCGCACTCTGCCATTGGTAGGGTAAGAGCAACTCCGTCTGACAGCGTATCGCTCTGCGGAAGAGTATATTTCGGGTATCGGGTACTTGTGTGCCCTGTGACCGCCCTCACTTTGTCAGTGGTGGGCGGTCGCTGCGCCCGAGACGCCGGTAGCCTGCGAAACCAGGCGCCGGAAATTCGCGGTGCAACATGGCTGAACTGACCTCGGCGTCACATCCGGCTATCCTGGAATTGCATGGAATCAGCAAAACCTTTCACGGTGTGAAAGTACTGGATCAGGTCGGTCTCAGGGTTCTCCCCGGCGAGGTGATGGCGCTTCTGGGAGAGAACGGTGCCGGCAAGTCGACGCTCATGAAGATTGTGAGCGGCATCACCGAGGCTGACCCGGGGGGCACGATCAGACTGGGCGGAACCGAAGTGCGCTTCACCAATCCCCGCCAGTCGGTCGCAGCCGGCATTTCCATGATTCATCAAGATCTGAATCTCCTGCCCGGCATGACCGTGGCCGAGAACCTGTTTCTCGGCCGCGAGCCATTGAACAAGTTTGGGATGATAGATTGGCCATCGCTTGACGCGGCGGCGCGCAAGCTGCTTGCCGTCGTGCACCAGGCGATCGACCCGCGTATCCCTGTCCACCGTCTGGGCGTCGGACAGCAGCAGATGGTCGAGATTGCTCGCGCCCTGTCGTTGAACGCCAGTCTGATCATCATGGACGAGCCTACCGATTCGCTGACCGACGTCGAAACAGAAATCCTGTTCGACGCCATCCGTCAGCTTCGAAGCCAGGGCAAAGGCATCATCTACATCTCGCACCGGCTGGGCGAGATCTTCAAAATCTGCGACTCCGTGACCGTGCTGCGCAACGGTCAGACGGTCGCCGCCGAACCCGTCGCTGGCCTCGACGAGGCGACGCTGATCCGCCAAATGGTTGGCCGTGAGATCACCGATCAATACCCGCATACACCTGCCGTCGAAGGGCCGGTTCGACTGCGTGTCGATCACCTCTCGGCACCGGGGGTCGAGGATATCTCGTTCGATGTGCACAAGGGCGAAGTCGTTGGCTTAGCCGGCCTGATGGGCGCAGGTACCCCTGAGCTCGGCAGGACTTTGTACGGCGCGCTCGCCGCCCGGTCAGGGTCGATCGAAGTCGATGGAGAGAGATTATCGTTGCGCACGCCAGCAGCGGGCGTGCACGCCGGAATCGCCTATGTCCCGGAGGATCGCAAATCTGAAGGCCTGATCCAGATGCATTCTGTACTGAGAAACATGACGCTGACCGGACTGGCGCGTTTCGCTTGGCTGCTCGGATTTATCGTGCATCACCGCGAAAGCGAGACCGTGGATCACTACATCAAGGCGTTCAGTATCCGAACTTCAGGTCCCGACGCGTTGGTTGCGACCCTGAGCGGCGGCAATCAGCAAAAGGTAGCGCTGGCAAAGGCACTGATCACCAAGCCGAGGATACTCATCCTGGATGAGCCGACACGGGGCGTCGATGTTGGCGTTCGGCGCGAAATATACAGCCTGATCAGCGACCTCAAGGCCGAAGGCCTCGCAATTCTGTTCATTTCATCAGACCTGCGCGAATTGCTTGGCATAGCAGACCGGATCCTTGTGCTTTCACGCGGCCGCCTGTCCGGGGTCTTCGATCGAGGCGAGGCGACCCAGGACGCAATCATGCAGCGTGCGGTGGCTTAGGAGATCCTGGCACATGCAATCACTACTTCGCCTGCTCGCAAAAAACAAATCCCTGATCGGATTGATCGTCCTGGTCGCAGCCATCTCACTGGCCAGCCCGAATTTCCTCGATGTTGGGAATCTTCTCAATGTACTGCGTCAGACTTCGATCAACGCGGTCATTGCGATGGGCATGACGTTCGTCATTCTCACTGCCGGAATTGATCTCTCGGTCGGTTCACTGCTTGCACTGTGCGGTGCGTTCGCAGCGAGCCTGATCGCTGCCGGACACGGACTCGCCACCACCATACCGATTGTTCTCCTGGGCGGGATCGCGCTGGGAAGCCTGTCCGGGCTGGTGATCACCTATGGCGCCGTGCAACCGTTCATCGCCACACTGGTCAGCATGACCATTTTACGCGGCGTTGTACTTGTATACAGCGGCGGCAGACCGATCGACGCAAGCAGTGCCGCCGCTTCCGACGCCTTCGGGTCGCTCGGCGAAGGATATGTGATCGGCATACCGGTTCCGGTCGTCGTCGCCGCAATTGCCTTCGCCGGATGTTGGGTGGTTCTCACCCAAACCCGCTTTGGTCGCTACGTCTATGCCATCGGCGGCAATGAGAGCGTCGCGCGGCTTTCGGGTGTCAACGTCACATTGATCACGATCAGCGTGTATGCGGTGTCTGGCCTGCTGTCCGCCGTTGCCGGAATCATCCTGACCGCGCGCCTTGAAAGTGCGCAGCCGACCGCCGGGGCGGGCTACGAACTCGATGCCATCGCCGCCGTTGTCGTCGGCGGCACGAGCCTCGCGGGAGGGATCGGCAGCATGTCAGGCACATTGCTCGGCGCGCTCATCATTGGTGTGCTGAATAATGCGCTCAATCTGCTGGACGTATCGTCCTATTATCAGGCGATCGCAAAAGGATCGGTAATTTTACTTGCCGTGCTGGTTGATCGACGCGGCAAGGCCGCGTAACGGTCGATGCACACTTCGCGCTCAGGGAAGCACAGCTTTCTACAAAGGAGAATCCCCGTGACCCGACGACTAATTTCCTTGGTGATCATTGCCGTACTGTTCTGCGGTGCGGCAGGCGCGGCCATGGCGGCAGATAAGATTGCCCTTGTCGTGTCAACGCTCGACAATCCGTTCTTCGTTACCCTGGCCAATGGCGCCAAGGCGAAGGCCAAGGCGCTGGGATATGACCTTGTCGTCGTCGACAGCCAGAATGATCCGGCCACAGAATTGTCTAACGTTGAGGATGTCGTGAATCAGAACGTCAAAGTCCTGTTGCTCAATCCAGTAGATTCCGACGCCGCAAGGGCAGCGGTTCGTACGGCAAACCTCGGCAGGGTACCCGTGATTACGCTCGATCGGGACGCCAAGGGGGCAAAAGTCATCTGCCATATCGCGTCCGACAATGTACGCGGCGGCGAGCTCGCCGGCGAGTTGATCATTAAGAAGCTTGGCGGTCATGGCAACGTCGCTGAGCTCGAAGGCCAGCCAGGAACCGACGCGGCGCGCGATCGCAGCAAGGGGTTCCGCGACGCGATAGCCGGGGCGCCCGGGATCAAGCTTGTGGCCAGTCAGCCCGCGAATTTCGATCGTACCCAAGGCCTGAACGTCATGGAAAACATGCTTCAGGCGCACCCCGACATCGACGCCGTCTTTGCCGCCAACGACGAGATGGCTTTGGGTGCGGTCAAGGCCATCCAGTCTTCCAACCGCAAGATTGTCGTGGTCGGGTTCGACGGAACCAGAGATGGTATCGCGGCTGTCAAGAATGGATCCATGTACGCGACCGTTGCTCAGCAGCCAGCACTTATTGGCAGCCTCGGGGTGGAAGAGGCGAGCAATGTAATAAACCGGCACCAGGTTCCGGCCAGCGTCCCCGTTCCATTGAAAGTGATTACCAACGGGGCGCCGGCAGGGCATGATGCCCAGCAAACGTCGACACGTTAGCCTGCCGTTTGCGGGGAATGCGAAGCACGCCATCTCTCAATACGAGAGCAAGACTGATAAGGTGGAGGTACGTCCATGGCTGACCGATCGCCGCGGTACATTGCGATGTTTGGGCGCGCCAACATCGATGTATCCGGGTTGTGCCACCGTTTTGTAAAGCCCGGAAACACAGTGCATCTGGTGCGTATGGTGCGCAGGTTGACCAGGGCCACACTGACAGGCATCGGCGCCCTTGCTGTCGCGGCGATGCTGCTGGCCAGGCCCGCCCTTGCACAGGATGCCACCAGCCCCGGCGTCGCGCCGGACCTTGAGGCATCAACCCCGAAAATCCCGCCCCCGCAACCGACAGCAGACAACCACCTGTTCGGCGACTGGGACGGCCTGCGCAGCTATCTCAACAACCTCGGCATAGATTTCAACCTCGACTACGTGACCGAGACCGCAGGCAATGTCACTGGCGGATTGCGGAAGGGGGTCGACTACGCCGACCAGTTCGGTTTTCAGCTCGACATCGATTGGGACAAGTTAGCCGGAATCACCGGCTTCTCGACCCACCTGAACATCGTCCACCGCGACGGCCGCAACCTCAGCAGCGATTACATCGGCGACAACGTGATCCAGGCGCAGGAAATCTATGGTGCCGGGTTCGGCACGGCGCTGCGCGACGTATGGCTCTACGGGGAAGAAAAAACACCGGACAATCGCCTGGACTTCGTGTTTGGCCGCGTCTTTCCCGGCATGGATTTCGCCGCATCGCCGCTCTACTGCAATTTCATGACGCTGACGATCTGCGGTCACCCGCGCGCGCTGACCCAGGAGCAGGGTTTCATCGACTGGCCGCTGAGCACCTGGGGCGGCCGGCTCAAGGCACTTCCAACAAAGGAAACCTACGTGATGGTCGGCGTCTACGCGTCGGAGCCGTTCCCCGCGGGCGGGCCGACGGGTTGGGACTGGTCCACCAACGTTGTCACCGGAGCTTACTACGCCGTCGAAATCGGATGGCAGCCGGTGTTCGGCGCCTCGCAGCTTTCCGGCGACTACAAGATCGGTTTCGCTTACGACACCAGCGCCTTTCCCAACAACCTGGTGGACAGCAACGGTCAACCGTTCGTCCTGTCGGGGCTGCCGCCGCGTATGCAACACGGACGCGGGCAGTTCTGGGCCACCTTTGACCAGATGCTGCTGCGCACCGGGCCGGGACCAAACCAAGGTCTGACCGTGCTCGCCGCCTATGCGTACGACGACGCCGACAACTCGCTTTATCAGCACTTCATCTGGGCGGGCCTGCTGTATTCCGGCTTCTGGCGCGACCGCCCGCACGATCAGATCGGCATCGGCATCACATACTATAAGATCGCGCCGAGTCTGACGCAGACCGAGACGTTGGAGCAGGAGTTCGACCTTGCGCCGACCTATGCTTACGGCGTACAGACACACGCGACGGTTTTCGAGCTCAACTACCAGCTTCCGGTCTATCGCGGCGTGACGCTGCAGCCGGAAATGGAATATTTCCTGCGCCCCGGCGGCGTCTCCAGGGTGCCAAGCGCATTCGTGCTCGGATTGAAGACGCATGTGGTGTTCTGACCATGGCGCGCATCGCAGTCGTCGGCAGCAGCAACATCGATCTCGTCACCTACATCACGCGTATGCCGGCGCGCGGTGAGACGCTCGAGGCCCCGCGGTTCGAGACGGGGCCGGGCGGCAAGGGCGCCAACCAGGCGGTGGCGGCCGCGCGGCTCGGCAGCGACGTGCTGATGATCGGTAAGGTCGGCGACGACGTTTTCGGTCGCGATCTGCTGGCAAACTTCAAGAAGCAAGGAGTCGACACGCGCCATGTCGGCGTCGTTGCAGGCGTCTCCAGCGGCATCGCGACGATCCTGGTTGAGCAATCCGGCGAGAATTCGATCCTGATCGTCAAGGGCGCCAACAACCACGTGCTGCCGCCGCACATCAATGCGGCGGCAGCGGACCTGCTGAGCTGCGACCTGATCCTGCTGCAGCTCGAAGTTCCGCTGGAGACGATCTATCACACCGTGGCGCTGGCGACGCGGCACGGCCGCCGTGTGATCCTCAATCCCGCGCCGGCCACGCACGATCTCGACCTCGCGAAGCTGCAGGATGTTGCCTTCTTCGCGCCCAATCGCGGCGAGCTTTCGCTATTGGCCGGGATGCCGACAGACTCGCTCGCCGGGATCGAGGCGGCATCGCAGAAGCTGCAGGACGGCGGCATCCGTGCGGTGATCACAACGCTTGGGGATGACGGCGCATTGCTGGTAGCGCCGGACGGCGTCACACATATCCCAAGCGTGCCGGTCGCAGCCGTGGACACGACGGGCGCAGGCGATGCGTTCATTGGCAGCTTCGCGCATTTCCTCGCCGGCGGGGCCGACGTGAAGCAGGCGCTGCACTGGGCGGTGCGCTACGCCGCGCACTCGGTCACCGCGCGTGGCGCGCAGAGATCATACGGCGACATGGCGGCGTTTCGGGCGTTCTGCGCGACTGTACCGGGAGGAGTGCCATGATGCCGTTCGGTTCGTTGACGTTGCTGGCGGCATCAGGTCCGTGACCGGCGCGGCCATCGGCATTGGCGTGGCCATCGCCCGTGGCTTTTAGTGCCGTTGATTCCTGGACCGAGTTTTGGAGTGGCTCGTTGTCCCTCCCCTCACGGCTCCGTACCTAGGTTGATTGCCTCAGGTTCCTGGTCCCAATCGGTTGGTTGGGTCCCACGTGCGCCGGCGGTGATCCGCGGATACGCGTGATCCCCATTCCCTGGCTGGTGGCTGGTGCGTATCTCGTCAAACCCTTGGAGGCCGGTCCGGCTCGAAGCGATCTGCATGCTGGGCCCGACCGGTGCGGGTTTGGCTATCGCCGTCCCGACGCTCAGGATCATGATCGTCACGGCAATGGGATAAATTTTCCACATGGTTCCTTTTCCTGCGTTCGATTGCCGACATGCCACCTGTCCGGTGCCGCGCACGTCCAGGTATCTGCCGGGAGTGAAATATGCTGCGACGCAGCATAACATAATGAACCATGCGCATATGCGTTTGCGCATGGTGAATGGACCCGGCGCTGGGTTGCCCCACGTTGCCGGACGGAAGGGGAATCCATCGCGCGGGGCCGCTGGACTGAGGGTGTTGCGTGCCGACCCGTTCCCACTCACCCTCCGTCGATCCGCTTCGCGGCTCGGCCCCGCCAAAGGCGGGAGAGGGAGATATTGATGCGCCAGATGACCCTTGTCGGCTTCCTGCAGGCCCAGAACTGCACCAATTTCGTGGGGTCCTGGCGCCATCCCGAAGCCGCGCCGGATTTCATGTCCGCCGAATATTACCGCCGCGTCGGCCGCGCGCTGGAAGCCGGCAAATTCCACCTCGGCTTCTTCGACGACCGCCTGGCCATGCCGGACCGTTACGGTGGCGACCACGCCCACACCGTCGCTAACGGCATCCGCTGCGTGAAGATGGATCCGCTGACGATCCTCACCGTGATGGGCATGGCGACCGAAAAACTGGGGCTGGGCTCCACCTACACCACCACCTATTACGAACCCTTCCACGTCGCCCGCGTGTTCGCCACGCTCGATTTGATGACCAACGGCCGCGCCGCCTGGAACGTCGTCACGTCAATGAACGACGGCGAAGCCCTGAACATGGGCCAGGCCTCGCACGACGAGCATGACCGCCGCTACGACCGCGCCGACGAGTTCATGGAAGTCGTGCTCGGCCACTGGGACTCCTGGGACGACGACGCCATCGTCTGCGACAAGCAGAGCGGCTTGTTCGCCCATCCCGACAAGGTGCGGCGTCTGGATTACCAGGGCGATTTCTTCCGCTCGCGCGGGCCGTTCACCGTGCCGCGCTCGGCGCAGGGCCATCCCGTGATCATCCAGGCCGGCCAGAGCGGACGTGGCCGCCGGTTCGCCGCGCGCTGGGCTGAACTCGTGTTCGTAAACTACCACAACCTCGCTTCCGCGAAGGAAGACTACGTCGCCTTCAAGACCCAGATCGCCGAATCCGGCCGCGACCCGGAGAAGGTGCATGTCGCCGCCGGCACCTACTATGTCGTCGCCGAAACGCGCGCCGAAGCGGAGGACAAGGTCGCCCTGATCGACAAGCTGCCCAAGGAAATCGACCAGCTTTCGCTGCTGTGCGAAGTGCTGAACGTCGACCTGTCGAAAAAGCCGATCGACGAACCCTGGACCGAGGAAGAGATTCAAACCTGGACCGGCGCACAAGGCCTGCGCGACCGCATCTATCGCGTACTCGGCAAGCGCAACCCGACAACGCGCGATTTCATGGAGGTGTCGCATCGTGGCACGTTCCGCGATCATCCGCGTTTCATCGGCAGTCCAAAGGACGTGGTGGACGGCATGGAGGAATGGTTCTCCGGCCGCGCCTGCGACGGATTCGTGGTCGCCGCATCGCACGTGCCCGGCACCTATGAGGATTTTGCCCGCCTGATCACACCGGAACTGCAACGGCGTGACCTGCTGCACAAGGACTACGCCGGCGCGACACTTCGAGAGAATCTGGGCATCGACCGCCCGGCAATCGGCGATTGGCGGCTGGCAAGGTAATTTCGCGGCCCGCCGCCATTGCGAGCCATGCGAGGCAATCTCCACCAGGCCAACGTGCGATCGTCCATCGGGGATTGCTTCGCTTCGCTGACAAGAAGCCAGGTCTCCTCCGAATCCTCGGGGATAATGCGTCAGTGTCGGATCGGCGTTGAGGGACGCAAACGGATGTCTCGTCTTCTCGCGCCTGCGCTTTTGATCGGCCTCGCACTGGCAGGGCCGTCCCGCTGCCCGACAGCGTCGGCCGCAGCAGCGATAACCAGGTTTTCCTGCCAAGGTGCCATACTGGGATTTCGCAAACTCGGCAACCAGCGACTGGCATCCTACCAGGACGGGCACGGACACCGCATCGAAATCTGGTGCACAAGGCGCATCTTTGACTCGCAGTTCGACCTGCGCATCGCTCTGGAGCAATCATCGCACGATAGCGATGGCCCCCACGACCCGCCCGCGCCAGAGCGATTAGCAACCGTCGGAGGCTGCTTTTTCGACAACGGCGAAAACGACGGCCCGATCATCGTCCGTGGTCCAAGCGGTGCCTATGCGCGGGTCGACTGGATCACCGAGACACCAAGCCACCGCAGGAAATATCATTTCAGCTACGACTTCACGACCAAATTGCTCACGGTCACCGCAATGGTCCAGGGTTGCGCTCCGGTGTCGAAGATCGTCGCACCGCAGGCCAGCTACCAGAAACTGGCCGCCCTGCTGCCCCATCCAGAGACCCAGGCCTGCGCCGCCAGCTACCTGGGAAACTTCAACCCGTCAGCACCAGGCCCCTAATGTTCCGACTCTGACGGATCGCGCCCGCTGTGATTGCCAGCGAAGCGAAGCAATCTCCCCCCGGAGAATATGCGATCATCCGGCGGGGAGTGCTTCGCGTCGCTCGCAATGACGTGTGGAGCGGCCACTATCCGTCAGAAGCACAGCACTGGCGACCATGCCAGCGCAACAACCATTCTCTCCGCGCAGCAAACCACTGCCTCGCCCGCGTTACCGATTGAAGACCGTTGCGCCGCCCCGCATCGGCTGCCAAGTTGGCCCACGTTTCCCCGCAGGACGGCCGCCCAACCGCCGCCCGCACTGACAAGGAGGAGAACCGCAATGAAGCTGATGTACGCTCCCGGCGCATGCTCTCTCGGCATTCACGTATTGCTGGAAGAAATCGGCAAGCCGTACGAAACGGAGCGCGTCAACCTGATGGAAGGTGCGCAATACAAGCCCGACTTCACCGCGGTGAACCCGAAGTCCAAGGTCCCCGCGCTGGTACGCGACGACGGCTCCGTGCTCACGGAATTCCCTGCCATCGCCTACTGGCTCGCCCGCACCAACCCGCAGGCAAAGCTGCTGCCCGACGATGCCGATAGCCAGGCACGCGCGCTGGAAGCGATGGACTACGTAATCGCCACCATGCACATGCAAGGCTTCACCCGCATCTTCCGCCCCGGCAATTTCTCGCCCAATGAAGCCGACGCGGACGCCGTCAAGGCACGCGGCCGCGAGATCTTCGAAAAGGGCCTCGCGCTGATGGACAAGGCCCTGGCAGGCAAGGACTACATTGTCGGCCAGTTCTCGATCGCCGACGCCGCCTTGTTCTATGTCGAGTTCTGGGGCGCCGCACGCCTGAAGCTGGACCTTCCCTCGAACTGCGCTGCGCATTTCAAGCGCATGCTCGCGCGACCGGCAGTGCAGCGCATGATGCAGCAGGAAGGCCTCGCAGCCTGATCGCACGATGACCGACAAAGCCCTGCATGACCCGCTGAACCAGGTTCCGTTCTGGTACCTTCGGCACGGCGAAACGGATTGGAACGCGCAAGGCCTCTCGCAGGGCAACGTCGATATTCCGCTGAACCCGACCGGGCTGGCTCAGGCCCGGTCGGCCGCGGAGCGCCTGCGCAACCGCGGCATAGCAACCATCATCAGTTCACCCCTCTCGCGAGCGCGCGCAACCGCCGAGATCGTCGGCGAAGCGCTCGGACTGCCGATCCAGGTCGATGACGGCCTGCGCGAGGTGCGGTTCGGCGCGCAGGAAGGCCAGCCAATGAGCGATTGGTTCGCCGATTGGGTCGCCGGACATTTCACGCCTGAAGGGGCGGAAACCTTCGCTGCATTGCGACGCCGTGCCGTGTCGGCTGCGAACCGGGCAACCGCCCTGCCCGCCGTGGTTCTGGTCGTGGCACACGGCGCCTTGTTCCGCGCCTTGCGCATGGCGATGAGAATCGAACCACTTGCCCGCACGCCCAATGCCGTGCCGATCTGGTGCGAACCGCCGGCCGGCGATGCCGCGCAATGGGAACTCCGCTACGACCTATAAACCCGATCGTCTCGATCCCGTGCGAACGAGTTTCTGTTGTAACCACACCGCGCGCATCCTCCAACCCGATCCTGAGAATCCTGGTCAACGTGACCCAGGTGCTATTGGCACGTGATCGTATTCCAGCGATAACGGCCAATAGCCGGTCAGGCAAAACGGTGAGGATGGTCCATGACAAAGAGTAAATTGAAGGTCGTGTCAGGTTTTTTGGTAGGCACTACACTGGCTGCGGCTGCAGCCTTGTCGCCGGCTCAGGCCGCTGACCAAGGGCCGATCAAGATCGGCATCGTCAGCGAGGAATCCGCAATCGTCGGTCAGGCGATCAGCCAGGGTGCGCAACTCGCAGCTGACGATATCAACGCGAAGGGCGGCATAGACGGCCGCAAAATACAACTCGTCATTTATGACGACCATTCCTCCGCCGCCGACGCCGTCCGCGCTTATCAACGCGCAGTAGAGCAAGACCACGTGAAAGCGGTGGTCACCACCTTCATCAGTGAGGTCGCGCTGGCCATCGAGCCCTGGGCGGCACGCCTGCACATGCCCACCATCACGCCGGCCGCGGCCAGCGACCTGATCAGCAAGCAGGTCCACGATAAGTACAACCAGTTCAAGTACATGTTCCAGGGCTGGTTGCCTGCCCCGCTTTTGGCCAAGGCGGTTTGCGACTCATCGCACGACCTGCTGGTGGACAAGCTTCATATGAAGACCGCCATCATCATGCGGGAGGATGCCGACTGGACCAAGCCGCTGGCCGACGGCGAGGAAAAGTGCCTGCCAGGCGCCGGCCTGAAAGTGCTGGGCGACATCGCATTCAACCCGGATACCACCGACTTCACCCCGATCTACAACGAGATCGAAGCCAAGCACCCCGACGTTATCCTGACCGGCATCGCGCATGTCGGCGTGCAGCCGACGGTGCAGTGGCACGCGCAGCAGGTTCCGATTCCATTGGGCGGCATCAGCGCCCAGGCGACGAACCCGACCTTCTGGAAAGATACCAACGGCGCAACGGAAGGCGTCATCACCCAGACCGGCACGGTGCCGGGCCTGGCGCTGACGTCGCTCACCAACAAGGTCGCGGACGAGTTCCAGCAGAAATACCACATCTTCCCGGCGTTCGACGGGTTCACCGCCTATGACTGCATCCGCATGCTCGCGGCGGCGATGGAGAAGGCGCACTCCACCAACCCGGACAAGATCGTGGCCGAGATGGAGAAGACAAATATGGAGGGCACGCTGGGCCAGCTCGTCTTCTATGGCCGCAACGACACCTACACGCACGCGCTGAAATACGGGCCGAACTACATCACCGGCACATTCATGCAGTGGCAGAACGGCAAGCAGATCTGCGTCTGGCCGGAGAACAAGTGCCCCAACAAGATGGTGTTCCCATCCTTCGTAAAACTGCCGGTCCAGCAAGCCGCAGCGAACTAGCAGAAACCTCTCCCGCGAAAGCGGGAGAGGTCAAGGCGCGAGAGCGCCGAGGGTGAGGGTGATCGGGTCGGTACGCAATCTTCTACATCCCCTCCCGATCACCCTCACCGGGCTCGCTTCGCTCGCCGTCCTCTCCCGCAAAGCGGGAGCGGTAAACCTGACAGGACCACAATGCGCGCTCTCCAGATCCTGATCGATGGATTCGCGATCAGTTCGCTGTACGGCCTCGGCGCGGTCGGCTTCACGTTGATGTTCGGCGTCTGTGGCGTACTGAACCTCGCGCACGGCGGCATCATGCTGATCGCCGCCTTGATGGGCTGGTGGGTCGCCGCCAACCATGGTGCGGGACCCTATGGCGGCGCCGCCATCGGCATCCTCTCCGGCCTCGCATCCTCTTACGTTACCTACTTCATCGCAGTCCGTCCGATCCAGCGGTCCCGCGCCATCCCACGCGAGGAAGAAGAGATCTTCTTGCTCACCGCCACTCTTCTATGGGGCGTCATGATCCAGGTCGGCATGGACTATCTGTTCTCCGACAACCCCGTCACGATGCAGCCGCTGGTGCCCGGCATTATCAACATCATGGGCGTCCACACCCCACGCAACGAAATCCTCATCGCCGCGACCTGCTGGATCGCGATCGGCTTGCTCTGGATGCTGGTGAACAAGACGCCGACAGGCAAGCAATTGCTCGCCGCATCGATCAATCCACGCGGCCTTACGTTGCTGGGCTTCGAACTCTCCCGCATCTACCTGATCGTCTGGACGATCTACGGCCTGCTGACCGGCCTCGCCGGCGTATTGCTGGCCTCGTTCTTCGGTATCAGCTCCGACAATGCCGGGAACCTCACAGCAAGCGCCTTCACCATCGTCATTCTCGGTGGCCTCGGCAGCGTCCCCGGCTCGCTCCTCGCTGCCTACGTGGTTGGCTACGCCGAGACACTCACCGCCTATCTCATCAACCCGACGCTGCGGCCGATCCCGGCACTCCTGATCCTGGTGCTGGTGCTCTACATCCGTCCCCGCGGCTTGCTTGGCCGACGCTAAGGACCACGCCGCATGTCCCTGCTCCGCCGCCGCACCCCCTGGATCATCCTATTGCTCGTCATCGGCGCCAGCGCGCCCGGATGGATGGGCGCCTATTTCCTCGGCGTGTTCACCACGGCCTATTATTTCGGCGTCTTCGCCATGTCGTGGGACCTGTTGTTCGGCTTCGCCGGCGAGGTGAATTTCGGTCCCACCTTCATGATCGGCCTCGGCGCCTATGCCGCCGGACTGATGAACAACGCCGGCTTCGGTATCCCGATCTGCCTGATTGGCGGAGCCGCCGCCGCGGTCGTCGGCGGGCTATTGCTCGCCCTGCCCGCCCTGCGCCTGCGCGGACCGTATTTCGGCCTCGTAACCCTCGTCTCGGTACTGCTGTTGCTTGACTGCATCGTCATCTTCGCCAGCGTCACCGGCGGCGAGATCGGCATGATGGTGCCCGACGTGCTGTCGGTCAGTGCCTCGGTCAATTACTGGTACGCGTTCGGCTTCCTGGTAATCTCCGCCTTCATCCTTTACGGCCTTTCGGTGTCATCCGTCGGGCTGATCCTGCAAGCCACCGGCCAGGATCGCGTCGGCGCTGCCGCACTTGGCTTCAACGTCACCAAGCACAAGCTGGCCGCCTTCTGCATCAGCGCCTTGTTCTCGGGCCTCGCCGGCGGACTGGTAACATTCTATGGCGGCATTGCCTCGGTGGATACCGTCGTTAGCCTGTCCATCACCGTGCAGATCGTCATCGCCGTGGTATTCGGCGGACGCCGCACCATCCTCGGCGCGATCCTCGGGGCAATTTTCCTGATCCTGGCAGGCGAATTGCTCCGCCCGATCGGTCAGCTCAACACATTCGTGGTCTCCGCCGTAGCGCTCGCGGTGATCATCTTCTTTCCCAATGGCGCACTGGGCTGGCTGCTGCGCCCGCGGGACCAGGCATGATGCAAAACAACGTTCCGCTGCTCGAAGTCTCCGGCCTGACCAAGCGCTTCGGCGGCCTGGTCGCTGTGCGCGACATCGGTTTCACCATGCGCGGCGGCGAGATCCTCGGCCTGATCGGCCCCAACGGCTCCGGCAAATCGACCGTCATGAAGCTGGTGATGGGCGTCGAACGCCCCGACGCCGGCAGCGTGAAACTTGCCGGCACCGAGATTGCCGGCTGGCCCACGCATCGCATCGCGCGCGAAGGCGTGGGCATCGTGTTCCAGCATTCGCGTCCGCTGCACCGCCAAACGGTACTCGAGAACATCAAACTTGCCCTGCTGCCCGACTCCCTGTTCCGCCTCGCCGCCGAGCCGCATGTCGAACAACGCGCCCGCGAAATTGCGGAGCGTGTCGGCCTCGGCGCAGTGCTGCATCGCCGCCCCCCCACCCTGCCCTTCGCCGATCTGCGCCGCCTGGAAATGGCGAAGGCATTGGCACGCAATCCCAAAGTGGTGCTGGTGGACGAGCCGTTCGCCGGCCTGACGCCCACCGAAGTCGCCGACTTCTCCCGCCTGATCGATGGTTTCCGCGAAGCCGGCCACGCCGTCATGCTGGTAGACCACAACGTGAAAAGCGTCGCCGCGCTGGTAGATCGCGTGCTGGCGATGTATCTGGGCCAACGCATCGCCGAGGGCACCGCCGACGAAGTGATGCGCAACGAAACGGTGCGCCGCGTCTATATCGGCGGGGCCATCGAGGCGCACCCACGCAAGGAACTCGACGCCAAGGGCGGCGAGGCTCTGCTTGAAGTCCGCGCCATCGATGTGTTCTACGGCAAGGCTCGTGCGTTGCAGGAGGTATCGCTGCACGTCAATGCCGGCGAGTTCGTTTCCGTCGTCGGCCTGAACGGTGCCGGCAAGACCACATTGTTCAACGCGATCTCCGGCCTGGTGCCGTTCAACGGCGATATCCATTGGGCCGGCGACAGCCTGCGCAACCGCACGCCGGCGCGCATCGCCCGCGAGGGCATCGTGCAATGCCCGGAAACCCGCGAATTGTTCGGCGAACTGAGCGTGCGCGAGAATCTGGACCTCGGCGGCCAGCACCTGACCCGCCCGGACCGCGAGGCGCAGCTTGCCTGGTTGCTCGATCTCTTCCCCATTTTGAATGAGCGTCAGGGCCAGCCGGCAGCGACGTTATCCGGCGGCGAGCAACAGATGCTGGCGATCGCACGCGCGCTGATGATGCGGCCAAGGCTGCTGGTCCTCGACGAACCGACCTTGGGCCTGGCGCCGGTTATTCTGGAACAATTGTCAAAGGCGCTGGGTCGGTTGCGCGAAACGACACCAATAACAGTTTTGTTAGGAGAGCAGAACGTGACGTTCGCGCTGCCACATGCGGATCGGGTGTACGTGCTGGAGCATGCGCGCATCGTATGGGAAGGCGACCCTGTTCGGTTCGCCGCCGAGATGGGCACCGGCTATTTGTGACACAGTCGGACCAACCAGTCGCGTGATACAACGTGGTGGCTCCCACACCAAATATCATTGCGAGGAGCGAAGCGACGAAGCAATCCCGATCGTAGCAAGCCTCTCTAACGCGGCTCTACAGGTTGGGGATTGCTTCGTCGCTTCGCCCCACGCAACGACGCCAGAGCAAGCGGCCGGTATCACATGCGATCCGCGGCAGCTTCCGAAACCTTCCCAGGATCATACAGCAGCCGATCCGCAGCAAAATCTGCATCGCCCTGCCCGTCCAGTGGGTCGCGCGGCAACACACGGTGTACCAATACCATGTGCGCCAGTGCCAGCCGGCCCGGATCCTGCAAACGCCCCGCTTCCCACGCCATCGAAGCCGCGGACGTGACATGGTACAGCGCACTCGCCGCCTGACGCGCCAGAACTTCGCCACCATCTGCCTGTGACGCATCCATCAACGCGCATGCCCGTTCCATCGCTGCCGCGGCATTCGCCAACGGCGGCGCCTCGCGCAGCAGCGCCGACACGTGCGCCCGCAACGCCGCCAGCGCGTTCTCGCGCCGTGCCGCACGCCGCACGTCCAGCGCGACGATATTACTGGTGCCTTCCCAGATCGATCCCAGATGCGAGTCGCGCAGGATGCGCGGATCGGGCCATTCCTCAATGTAGCCGCAGCCGCCGCGCACCTCCATCGCGTCGCCCGCCACCACGCGCGCATCCCGGCAGGCCCGGAATTTGATCAGCGGGGTCAGGATGCGCAGCAGAGCATAGGCACCAGGCTCGCCCGCATCCGACCGCCTCAGCACATCAGCGGTTTGCAGCATCATGCTGCGTGCCTGCTCTGCCCGTACCAGAATCTTCAGCAACTGCCGGCGCATCAGGGGCAATTCCACCAGGCGGCGCCCGAACGCGACACGGCGATGCGCGACGAACAATGCCTCGGTCACGGCGCGACGCATCAGGCCAGCGGCACGCACGCCGTTCGACAGCCGCGAATTGTTGATCATGTCCGCCATCTGGCGGAAGCCGGCGCCTTGTTCGCCGACAAGATAAGCCGTCGCCCCTTGCAGCGAGATCTCGCCGCTGGCCATGGAGCGTGTGCCCAGCTTGTCCTTCAGCCGCACGATCCGATAGGCATTGCGCCGCCCGTCCGGCAGCACGCGCGGCAGCAGGAACAGATTGAGGCCTTGCAAACCAGGCGGCGCATCATCCGGCCGCGCCAGCACCATCGCCAATCCGGCATCGGCATTGGAGCAAAACCATTTGTCGCCGTGCAGCCGCCAGGTGCCATCCTCGGCCGGCAACGCCCGCACGGCGGTGGCGCCTACGTCCGACCCGGCGCCTTGCTCCGTCATGAACATCGCGCCCTGGCTCAGCGCGTCGAGATCCTGGCTGGTCAGTGCCGGCAGATAACGCGCCACCAGCGCCGGGGCGCCAAACTTGCGCAGCGTACGCGTCAGGCTGTCAGTCATGCTGACTGGGCACATCAATCCGAACTCGGCCTGCACGAACAGATAGGTGAGCAGGTATTTGGCAGCGGGCGGCATGGGGGTGGGCCAGCCGAGCACGCCGCCACGGTGCGACAAGGCTGCCAGGCCGAACGCGCCGAACGCGAGTTCCTCCATGCTGCGGTAGGCGGGGTGCTTCTCGATCCAGTCGCCATCCTCGCCGGACCGGCTGCGGACGTGCAGCACGGGTGGATTGCGATCAGCCTCGCCCGCCAACGTGTCCAGCCGCCCGCCCGCCAGCGCGCCCAACCGATCCAAGTGCGGTTCCAATTGGCGATACAGGTCCGACGGCAAATACAGCGCGGCCAATCCGGCAAGCGCTGGATCGGCGCGGAACAGATTGAGACCGCGGCTATCGGGAACCGCGGTCCCGTTCATTGCGAGTCGCCCACCACGCGCACTGTTTGCCGCCGCCGTGCCGTCGGGCTGGCGAGCGTGCGACAGGTGCCCGCGGTCAGGTCCACGTCCACAGCGTGTGCCAGCGGCACGGGCCGCACTTCCTTACCGTCCCGCTCCAGCCGGATCAGCCCGTAACGCGCCAGCACCTGCAGCGAGCGCGACACGTTTGACTGCGCCCGCCCCGTACGTTCGGCAAGGCCGGAGACGCTGGCCGGACGTTCCTGGTTGATGATGCGCAGCAGGTCCAGATTACCGGGCGATGATAGCGTGGACAGCATGGCGGATGCGGGAAGCGGCGCCGGCGCGCGTTCGCCGCGGGCAACCGACCGCATTTCCCCGCGAAGGTCACGCAGCGATTTCGTCGTCATCGTTTGCCTCGTCTTCCAGTTCGGTCTCTTCGGCGTCGAAAGTACACGGCACGCCTTCCAGGCGGCACGCACGCTCGACTTCGTCGAAGAAGTCGGTGATCAATTCGTCGGCCCCCGCGAAATCGTATGGCACCAGCTTCCTGGGGCGGCGGAAACGATGCCGATGGTCGTAGGTTTGGCGGCGCGGTATGCCGTGCGCGTTATCGAAGCCAGGCAGCCGAACCATCCCGGCACCGTGCAGCGTGACAGAGTAGCGGATGCCGTGCGGCCTGGCGTGGGAGATTGGACATCGCCTTACCCGGAACCTGATGCAACACCCGTTGGTCAGCCAATATCGTCGACGGTTGTACGCCAGCAGGCGATCCATCGCTTCGTCGCAGATCATATATCATCTGCCGATATTGGATGCAAGGCCGATCCCGAGCTGAAAAAGTTAAGCAATCGGTGACCAGCGCCAACCACCGTCCCGCCGACCCATAGTTCCGATTGCCCGCCCCGCCGCTTTCAGGCATCTTCGCCTTGTCCCAGCCACCCGGCGCGGGAGAGAGCAGCTGTTCGGGCTGCCGCCGAAGGCGCAACCGGCCCCCGGAAACGCTCAGGCAAAAGGACCGCGGCGGGATCAGGGATCTCTGGAAAGCCGGCCGGCGCCCGCGCGCCGTCCGCACCGACGGAGTAAGGGGCAGTCGCCCCGAATCTCTCAGGTTCCGCGACAGAGGGGGGTCAGCCGCGTTGGTGTCACAACCAACCGGACGACCTGCCTGCGGAGTGGACCTTGATCGAGAACGCGCTGCCCGACGACCCGACCACCAAGCCGCTGCGGACCACACCGCTGGACGCCTGGCACCGCCGCCTGGGCGCCCGCATGGTGGAATTCGCCGGCTACGCCATGCCGGTGCAATACGACCTGAAGGGCCAACTCGCCGCCCGCTGCCGCGGCGGCGTCCTCGCAGAGCACTTGCATTGCCGCGCCCAGGCCACCTTGTTCGATGTCTCCCACATGGGCCAGGCCATGCTGAGCGGCACCAACGTCGGCGCGGCGCTGGAAAAGCTGGTGCCCAGCGACATCATTGGCCTGAAGCCAAACCGCCAGCGTTACACCCTGCTCACCAACGAAGCCGGCGGCATCCTGGACGACCTGATGGTCGCCAATCTCGGCGGCGACAGGCTTTTTCTCGTCGTGAACGCAAGCCGCAAGGACGACGATTTCACCCACCTCGCCGCCAACCTCCCGGTCGGCGTGACGCTCGCGGTGCAGGAAGACCGGGCATTGCTGGCGCTGCAAGGCCCCGCCGCCGTCGCGGTCCTGGCGCGGCTGGCGCCTGGCGTGGCGGCGCTGCCCTTCATGGGTGTCGCGGCCATCGACATCGCCGGCAGCCCATGCCTGCTCTCGCGCTCCGGCTACACCGGCGAGGACGGCTGCGAAATCTCTGTCCCCGCCGACCGCGCGGAAGCATTGGCCGATACCTTGTTAGCCCAGCCGGAGGTGGCGCCCGCCGGCCTCGGCGCGCGCGATTCGCTGCGATTGGAAGCCGGCCTCTGCCTCTACGGCAACGACATCGACGAACTGACATCCCCGGTCGAAGCCGGCCTCACCTGGGTGATCGGCAAGCGCCGCCGCGAGGCCTGGGACTTCCCCGGCGCCGCCGTCATCCGCGACCAGTTGGAAAACACGTTTCCCCGTGTGCGCGCCGGCATCCGCCCCGAAGGCCGCGCCCCGGCGCGCGCGCTGACCGACATCGTCGCCGCCGACGGCACCGCGGCCGGCGTGATCACGTCCGGCGGCTTCTCGCCCACGCTCAATGCGCCGATCGCCATGGGCTATGTGCGACGCGATCTCGCCGCGCCAGGGACGCCGGTATTCGTGGTCGTGCGCGGCAAGTCCTTGCCCGCCGCCGTAGCCACGCTGCCCTTCGTCCCCCACCGTTATGTCCGCTGAAACAGGAAACGTTCCCATGGCCACCAAACAATCGGACAAACGCTACACCAAAGAGCATGAATGGGTGACGCTGGATGGCGACATCGTCACCGTCGGCATCACCGACCATGCGCAGGAGCAATTGGGCGATGTGGTGTTCGTCGAACTGCCGGAACTCAGCCGCGATGTCACCGCCGGCGAGGCCTGTGCGGTCGTGGAAAGCGTCAAGGCCGCCTCCGACATCTACGCGCCGCTCACCGGCAAGGTGGTCGAGACAAATTCGGAAATCACCGACGACCCCACGCTGGTGAATTCCGACGCCGAGGGCGAAGGCTGGTTCTTCCGCCTGGAAATCGACGACACCGCGGCGTTCGACGCATTGCTCGATGAAGACGCCTACAACGAATACCTGGAGACGCTGGACTGATGGACGCCGTTTCGCCACAGGGTTTTTCCGCCCTGGCCGAGCTTGCCGAACTGGAAGCCGCCGATGGTTTTGTCACCCGGCATCTCGGCCCGTCGGAGTCCGACATCGCCGCCATGCTGCCCTTCGTCGGCGCAGCCACGCTGGAAGACCTGGCGGCGAAGACGGTCCCGCCGTCCATCCGCAATCGCCAGCCGCTGGATCTGCCGCCACCTCTCAGCGAAGCCGGAGTCATCGCTGAACTGCGGGCCTTGGCCGACCGGAACATTGTGAAGAAGTCGCTGATCGGCATGGGCTATCACGGCACGCACACGCCGCCGGTGATCCAGCGCAACGTGCTGGAAAACCCTGGCTGGTACACCGCCTACACACCCTATCAGGCGGAAATCGCGCAGGGCCGTCTGGAAGCGCTGTTGAACTTTCAAACGATGGTCTGCGAACTGACCGCGATGGAAATCGCCAACGCCTCGCTGTTGGACGAAGCGACGGCGGCGGCGGAAGCCATGGCGATGGCGTATGCCACCAGCAAATCGAAATCCGATGTGCTGGCTGTGGCAACAGACCTGCATCCGCAAACCCGCGCGGTGCTGGCAACCCGGGCAAAACCGATCGGCGTGACGCTGGTCGACGTGGCGCCGGGCGACCTCGCGGCCATCGCCGCCGCGCGGCCGTTTGCACTGGTGCTGCAATACCCCGGCACATCAGGCGCATTGCGCGCACTCTCGGCCGAGATCCAGGCGGCACATGATGCCGATGCCCTGGCGATCGTCGCCGCCGACTTGTTGTCGCTCGCAGTGTTGACGCCGCCGGGAGAAATGGGCGCCGATGTCGTGGTCGGCTCGGCGCAGCGTTTCGGCGTACCGATGGGGTTCGGCGGCCCGCACGCCGGATTCTTCGCCACACGCGACGCGTTCAAACGGCACATGCCGGGCCGGCTGGTCGGCGTATCCTTGGATGCCGCGGGGGCTCCCGCCACGCGCTTGGCACTGCAAACGCGCGAGCAACACATCCGGCGCGAGAAGGCCACGTCGAACATCTGCACGTCGCAGGTGCTGCTGGCCGTGATCGCCGGCTTCTACGCCGCGTGGCACGGGCCCGAAGGCTTGAAGCGCATTGCCCGACGCGCGAACATGATGGCACGCCTGCTTGCCGACGCCGCGGTGCGCGGCGGACACCGGCTGCGCCACGATGCGTATTTCGACACAATCGTGGTGGAATGCCGCGAGCCCGATGCCCTGATAGGCGCGGCGCTGGCAGCCGGCTTCAACCTCCGCCGCATTGATCACAGCGCGGTCGGCATTGCGCTGGACGAAACCGTCACCCACGATGAACTGGTGCGGCTGGCCGGCGTGCTGGGCGCGGACCTGGACACCGCCACGCCAAGCATTCCCGCCGAACTGGCCCGCAACACGTTCTTCCTGCGGCAAGCAGTGTTCGACCAGCATCGCACCGAGCATGAGATGCTGCGCTATCTGAAGCGCCTGGAAGAAAAGGACATCGCACTGAACCGCAGTATGATCCCGCTCGGTTCCTGCACGATGAAGCTGAACGCGACCGCGGAAATGCTGGCCATTTCCTGGCCGGGCTTCGCCGACATCCACCCCTTCGCGCCGGACGATCAGACCGAAGGCTACGCCACGCTGATCCACGGTCTGTGCGAATGGCTGCAACGCATCACCGGCTTTGCCGCGGTGACATTACAGCCGAACGCCGGATCGCAAGGCGAGTATTCCGGCTTGCTGACCATCCGCGCCTACCATGAATCGCGCGGCGAAAGCGCAAGGGATGTATGCCTGATCCCATCCTCGGCGCATGGCACCAATCCGGCCAGCGCAGCGATGGCGGGCCTGCGTGTGGTGGTGGTGGGCTGCGACCGCGACGGCAACATCGATCTCGCCGACCTCCGCGCCAAGGCGGCGCTGCACCGCGATCGGCTGGCGGCGCTGATGGTAACGTATCCATCCACGCACGGCGTGTTCGAAGCCGCCATTCGCGAGATCTGCGATGTGGTGCACGAAGCCGGAGCCCAGGTCTACATGGATGGCGCGAACCTGAACGCGCAGGTCGGGCTGACGTTGCCGGCAAGCATCGGCGCCGATGTATGCCATTTGAATCTGCACAAGACATTCTGCATACCGCATGGCGGTGGCGGCCCCGGCGTGGGCCCGATCGGCGTCGCCGCACACCTGGCGCCGTTCCTCCCTAACCATCCGTTGCGTGCCGATGCAGGTCCGGCAACCGGCTTTGGTCCGGTCTCAGCCGCCCCGTTCGGGTCCGCGCTGATCCTGCCGATTTCCTATGCCTATATTCGCATGATGGGCGCAGCCGGGCTGACTCGCGCAACCGGCGTTGCAATCCTGAGCGCGAACTACATCGCGCAGCGGCTGCACAATGCCTATCCGATCCTGTACACCGGTCCCGGCGGATACGTGGCACACGAGTGCATCATCGATTGCCGCGGCTTCCAGGCAGAAGCAGGCGTGATGGTGGAAGACATCGCCAAGCGCCTGATGGATTTCGGTTTCCACGCGCCGACGATGTCATGGCCCGTCGCCGGCACGCTGATGATCGAACCCACGGAAAGCGAGAGCAAAGCGGAACTCGACCGGTTCTGCGAGGCGATGCTGGCAATCCGCGCCGAAATCGCGGCGATCGCTGCCGGCAAGCTGGATCGCGCCGACAATCCGTTGAAGCACGCGCCGCACACCGCCCGCGAAGCGATGGCCGAAGTCTGGACGCATCGCTACTCGCGCGAGCAAGCGGTCTATCCGCTGCCATGGGTAGCGGGGGCAAAATACTGGCCGCCAGTAAAGCGGGTCGACAACGTCTATGGCGACCGCAACCTGGTCTGTAGCTGCGCTCCCCTGGAGGCCTACGCCGCCGCCGCCGAATAACCTCTCCCGCGCGCGCTATTCGCGCGAGAGAGGTCGAGATGCGAAGCATCGAGGGTGAGGGCAATCGGGTGGGTATGCAGCCAACTACTGCATCGGCCCCGAACCACCCTCCAGCATGCGGCGTAGCAGCTCCACATCCTCGGCAAAATTTGGATCCACTTCGATCAACTGTCCCACCCGCGACACCGCATGCATAACCGTCGTATGGTCACGGTTGCCGAATTTGCGTCCGATCTCCGGCAAGCTCCGGCTGGTGAGCTGCTTCGCCAGATACATCGCCACCTGCCGCGGCCGCGCCACGTTGCGCGCACGCCGCGGAGAATACATATCGGTGAGCCGCATATTATAATGCTCTGCCACCTTGCGCTGGATTTCGTCGATCGTCACGCGCCGCTCATAAGCCTTCAGGATGTCGTGCAAGATTTCCTGTGTCGCCTCCAGCGTCACCGGCCGACCGAACAGATTGGCCTGCGCGATCAGGCGGTTTAACGCACCCTCCAGCTCGCGCACGTTAGAGGTGATCTTGTGCGCCAGGAATTCGATGACCTTGTCCGGCACCGGCACGCCGGCACGCTGCGCCTTCGCTTGCAGGATCGACACGCGCAACTCGAACGTCGTCGAGTGCAGGTCCGCGACCATGCCGCAGCTCAGCCGCGTGCGCAGCCGATCCTCCAGCCCTTGCATGTCGGACGGAGACTTATCCGCCGACACCACGATCTGCTTGCCGGCATCGACCAGCGCGTTGAAAGTGTGAAAGAACTCCTCCTGCGTGTTCTCCTTGCCGATCAGGAACTGCAAATCGTCCACCATCAGCACATCGACGCTGCGGTGTTGCTCTTTGAACTCCAGCGTCGCCTGGCTGCGCAGCGCCGTGATGAAGCGGTACATGAATTTCTCGGCGGACATGTAGGCCACCGATACCGGCCACGTACCGTTGCGCTCGTGCGCCAACAGCTCCCAGGCGATCGCGTGCATCAGATGCGTTTTGCCCAGCCCGACGCCGCCATACAGGAACAAGGGATTGAATCCCGCGCTGGACGGTTGCTCGGCAACGCGACGCGCACAGGCATGGGCAAATTCATTCGGCTTGCCGACAACGAAGCCATCGAACGTGAAGCGCGGATCGAGCCCGGGATTCAGTTCCGGCCGCGGCTCTCCCGCACGGTCGCGGCTGCGGCCCATCGGCAATGGCGGCGCCATCGGCGGCGGCTCGGCCGGCGGCGCGGAAAGATCCTCAGCCAGCCCGTCATCGGCCCCGGAAATCGCGCCACTCGACTGCCCGAAGCGGATATCGACGCGGCGTATCCCGGGATTCTCCTCATGCCACAGCGCGGTGATGCGGTCGCCATACCGGCTGCGCACCCAGTCGCGCAGGAATCTCGTGGGCAGGTGCACCGTGATCTCGTCGCCGTCCAGCCCGACCAGCGTCATCTGCCGCAACCAGGTACGGTATTCGACCTCGCCGAACTCCTGCTGCAAGCGCCCCCTTACACGCGCCCATTGCGCGGCCAACTGTGGTGTTGCCACGGTATCCTGCTCCATGGTCGTGGGCATCCCCCTAGCTCCCCTGAACCGGTTCTAATGCCGCAAATGCACCAAGACCTTCACGGCAGCGTGTCTGCCGCGTCATTTGAGACGAAACCACCCCGTAGCGGTTGCCGCGTAACCGGAACCGGTCAGAGAAGCATGCTATCGGGAGAGGAATTCGCCGAAGGGGAGTATGCAAAGCTTTCGTGACGGGAGGCAATAGCAAATTTAATCCCAACAGAAACGAATCAAATAAAGCACGAAAATTGCGAGTTGTGGATTAAACAGTTTTGATAACCCGTGCGGCAAAGCAATTGCGCCAGCACTATCGGCACCACCGCGTTTTTCTCCGGTGGTGCGTCGCTGTATTCGCCTACAGCGATTATTGCTCTTGCTCGTTCGGGAGGTCAACAGCCATCGTTGCCTCTCGCAACGAGAGCCAGGCTAGCCCGTCGCCAGCGCCTTGATCCGACGCGACAGCCGCGACAACTTGCGCGCGACAGCATTCTTGTGCGCCACGCCCTTGCCAACCGCACGCTGCATTTCCGGCTGCGCCACGCGCAGCGCCGCAACCGCGTCTTCCTGGTTGCCACCGGCAATCGCCGCCTCCACCTTCTTGACAAAGGTCCGCATGCGCGACTTGCGCGCATGATTGCGCTCGGTGCGCTTGAGAGTCTGCCGGATGCGCTTGCGCGCGGAAGCGGTGTTGGCCATGAGCTCGCTTGATGCTGATGATCGGAACGTCTCGCCCGCCACCCGAGGGTAGCCGACGGGAGGCGGAGTTCTAGGCACCGTCCCGGGTCGAGTCAAGAAACCTCGCGCCCCGTACCACGCGCGGACTGTAACAGTCCAGGCGGTGGCAAAAAAATCGCAGCCATCAGGCCGGGATGGAATCGCGGGCCATACGTCGCCCCGGGTCGGCACGTCCTCGATGCGGATCAGCACTGTGTGCACCCGCACAGCCCGTCTCGTGGTACGTCGTATTGGCGATTGTCGCGCCGACGCCCACCGCCGGCACCGCGCCATTTCCTTTTGCGCCCAACGGGTTGGCGTTATAATTTTCATCCGGCACGGAAACCGCCCGACTGTATGGCACCTCGGCGTTCACCCGCACCGCGTACGCAGCCGCCCATCGGCTGACCCATCTTCTACCAAGGTCGAGGTTCACCAGGCACTTCCGCGAAATGTGCGCCGAAGGCATGGCGCCAAAGGCGTATCGCCGTCGCGTCCAACGCCGTGTCAGCATCGGCTTCCACGACAGCGTGCCCCGTTCCGGGCGACAAAAGCCGTAACCGAAATCGGGCCACCCTGCGCGATAACCGAGCCGTTCTGCAACTTCGGCGCGGTACCCGAAACCCGCCAATTACCCAACCATATATTCGTGGTTGTCAGATTAAGAATCTTTGCACGCACCGCTTGCCGAGTGGCGCGCAGGGCCGACACGACGCTCGAGGCGACGGAAGAACCGCCGGACACCGGCGCTGCCGGAACCGGTGATGGCCAAAGCTGAAAGCGCTCGGCGAACTCGTTGGCGCAAGTTGCGACACCAAGTCTTCGAC
The DNA here is from genome assembly GCA_035523995.1 of Acetobacteraceae bacterium. GTDB lineage: Bacteria > Pseudomonadota > Alphaproteobacteria > Acetobacterales > Acetobacteraceae > JASHVB01. The sequence goes on from DATKPQ010000107.1 coordinate 43,255, forward strand.
CCAACGTCGCGATTTCGCGCCCGGCGTTGTTGTCAAACGTCAATACACAGCGGCGCGCGCCGCCTGTGCCGGAAAGACCAACTGCAAGAACCGACGCTACGCCGCGCGCAAAATCTCGTCCGCCGCCTTCTCCGCGATCATGATCACGGTCGCGTTGGTGTTGCCGGATACCACCGTGGGCATGATCGATGCATCGACGACGCGCAGCCGCTCCATGCCTTTCACCCCCAACGAGGCGTCCACCACCGCCATTGGCCCCGTCCCCATCATGCACGTGCTGGTCTGGTGGAACGTGGTCCCGGCGGTGGCGCGCACGTGGTCCAACAGGTCTTCGTCGGTTGCCGCGTGCGGGCCGGGCATTTCTTCCGTGGTGACGTAGTGCTGCATCGCCTTGGTCTGGAAAATGCGGCGCGAGACTTTCAGGCCCGCAACGATGGTATCCTTGTCGCGCTGCGTGGAGAGATAATTCGGCTGCATCGCCGGCGGCCGCGTCGGATCGGGCGATGTGATGCGCAGCCACCCGCGGCTTTCCGGCCGACATGGAATCGCCACCAGCGTGCACGCGGCGAATCTATGCATGGGATCGCCGGTCTTCGGCGCGCTGCCAGCGAGGAACTGGTATTGCACGTCAGGCGAATCCAATTCGGGCCGGGTCTTGACGAAGAGACCGATCGGTCCGGCGCCTGTCATCAGTGCACCCTTGGATTGCAGCGCGTACTGCATGCCGTGATGAATGCGCCGCATCCAGCTATGGTACACCTCGTTCATCGTCCATACGCCGGGACGGCACCGATAGATGATGCGCCCCCCAATATGGTCCTGCAGGTTTTCGCCAACGCCGGGCAGTTCGTGTTTCACATCGATACCAAGCGATTGCAGCAACGCCCCGGGGCCAACGCCCGACAACTGCAAAATCTGCGGCGAGTTGATCGAACCGCCGCACAGGATCACCTCGCGCCGCGCACGAGCCTGGCGAATTTCGCCATTCTGGCTGTACTCAATCCCGACCGCGCGCTTGCCGTCCAGCAGGATACGATGGGTCAGCGCGCGGATTTCGACGCGCAGGTTCTGGCGCTGCATCGCCGGCTTCAAATACGCCGCGGCGGCGGAGCACCTGCGGCGCCCACGCACGGTCAATTGCAGCGGTCCCACGCCTTCCTGCTCTGCACCATTGAAATCGCGGTTGAAGGGATAGCCCGCCTCCTGCGCGCCCGCGATGAAGGCGTCGTGCAACCGATGATCGGTGCGCAGGTCGGACACGTAAAGCGGGCCGCTCGTGCCGTGGAATTCGTCGGCGCCATGCTCCTGGTTTTCCGCCTTCTTGAAATACGGCAGCACGTCGTCATAGGACCAGCCCGCATTGCCGAACTGGCGCCACAGGTCGAAATCCTGCCGCTGGCCGCGGATATAGATCAGGCCGTTGATCGAAGACGACCCGCCCAGCACCTTGCCCCTCGGCCAGGGGATACGGCGGTTATGCATCTCCGGCACCGGCTCGGTCTCAAAATACCAGGCGACTTTCGGGTTATAGATGTTGCGGTAGAACCCCGCGGGAATATGGATCCAGGGATCGGTATCCTTGCCACCCGCCTCCAACACCAATACGCGGTTTCGCGCATCGGCGGTGAGGCGATAGGCCAAGGTGCAGCCGGCAGATCCGGCGCCGACGATGATAAAGTCGAATTCTTCGGTGGCAGGCACGACCCGGTATCCTCCCAATTCGTCATTGCGAGGAGCGTAGTGGCGAAGCAATATCCGTCAAGCAGTACACGACCCCAACATGTCATTGCGAGGCGCGCCGCGACGAAGCAATCTCGGTCAGACGGTGCGACACGCGATCACCGGCCCCACCACGCCTCGCGATGATGGCAAATCTCACACCGCGCCCATACGCTTCAACTCGCGGCTGAGGTGCTGCACCGCGCGACTGCCAAACGCGACGTAGAGGCGGCGCGACACGATGGCCGCCAGCCAGTCCGGCCGTTCGGGCAAAACGCCGTCCGCCACCAGCCTGTCCGCTTCATCGGCGATCGCTGCATTGATCCGGTCGATCACATCGTCCGACAGTTCCTGGCCGGCAAACGGCTTGACGCTGGCATTCAATCGAGCGGTCGCCAGCACCTCGCGATCGGTGACCTTCGCCTTGGTCTCGAACAGCAGCTTGTGCAGGTCTGTCATCGCCGTGTCACCATCATCCAGCGCCGCATGTTCACCGGAAGAGGGACGGCCAGCGGGATACAAACGCCGGGCAGGAGTTCATGTGATGCAACATCACCCGACCGACTCGTTGCATGGCGGTCTCCCTGGAATCGGCAATGCCAAGCATAGGACCAGCGGCAGGGCGACGCAACGAACCGCGCGAAGGCGGCCGCTGCCGTAGATGGATCGGAACGTTGCGGGAGTCACCCACGCCGCCGGCGGCCAGACGCGCCAGTCCGCGGTCATGGGATAGAAATGCACCGGCAACTCCGCCGGCTCGACCAGCACGCTGCGGTTTGATCGACGCCATTGCGAGTCTCAAGACCGGCCAGCACCGTAACCATCCACTGCGGCAGCGTCGCATGGCGTTCACCCCCGCGATCGGCGGTTGCACCTGGCTGCACCGCACCTTGCGCCACCCCATATCCCCGCCCACAACCCCCCCCTCGCCCGCCCCACGGAGTCAGCCCCGATGGACATCGCCACCGCCCTCGCCACCGACCACGAAACCCGCCTCGACCGCCTGGCGCAGGTCGCGGTACGCGTCGGCCTGGGCGGCTTCCACCCGGGCCAGGAATTGCTCATGACCGCGCCGCTCGAGGCCCTTCCGCTCGCCCGCCGCATCACCGCCCACGCCTATGAAGCCGGCGCATCCCTCGTCACCACGCTGATCTCCGACGACCACGCCACCTTGCTCCGCTATCAGCACGCCGCCGACGAAAGCTTCGACAAGGCCGCCGGCTGGCTCTACGAGGCCATGGCCGCCGCCTTCCGCACCGGCGCCGCCCGCCTCGCCATTTCGGGCGAGGACCCCAACCTGCTCTCCGCCCAGGACCCCAAGAAAGTCGCCCGTGCCAACCACGCGCGGTCGCTCGCCTATCGCCCTGCGCTGGAACTGATCACCGACACCGTCATCAACTGGTCGATCTGCGCCGCCGCCACGCCCGCCTGGGCGCAGGCGGTCTATCCCGACCTGCCGCCCGACGCTGCCCTCGCAAAACTATGGGACGCGATCTTCGCCGCCTCGCGCGTCGATGCGGCAGACCCGATCGCCGCCTGGGAAGCGCACAACGCCACACTGATGGCGCGCCGCCGTACGCTGAACCAGAAGCGCTATGCCGCGCTGCATTTCCGCGGCCCCGGCACCGACCTGCGCGTCGGCCTCGCCGATGAGCATGAATGGATGGGCGGCCTGAGTACCGCACGCAACGGCATCACCGGCAATCCCAACATCCCCACCGAGGAAGTCTTCACCACCCCGCATTGCCGCCGCGTCGCAGGTACGGTGCGCAGCACCAAACCGCTATCGTATCAAGGCACGCTGATCCGCGACATCGCAGTACGTTTCGAAGATGGCAGCATCATCCAGGCCAACGCACGCACGGGCGAAGACGTGCTGCAACGCATGATCTTGACCGACGAAGGCGCGCGCCGCCTGGGCGAAGTCGCGCTGGTCCCCGCCTCCTCCCCTATCGCCCGCAGCGGCCTGCTCTTCTTCAACACATTGTTCGATGAGAACGCGGCCTGCCACGTCGCGCTCGGTCAGTCGTACAGCCGCTGTTTCACCGATCGCGGCAAGGCGGGCCCGGACGCATTGGCCTCCCGCGGCGCCAATCGCAGCCTGATCCATGTCGATTGGATGATCGGATCAGATCAGGTCGATATCGATGGCATCACCGCCAACGGCACCGCAGAACCGCTGCTACGCGGCGGCGAGTTTGTGTGACCCGTCATGGCAAGAGAAGCGACTCCGGCAACCACAACCCGTCACGGCCGGGCTTGACCCGGCCATCCAGGCACGGCCGATCGGGTCGCACGGGACGGCGGTGCATACACGCAACGACGTGATGCGCTGAAATAGTTCCGTCGCGCGCTTTCCCGGTTGCGCGATCACATCCGGCAAGTAGGTTCGCACGGCACCACATCGGAGAGACTCGTCATGCGTTCCAGCGTCATCCTTGCCGCCTTGCTTGCCCTGTCGCTGGCCGCATGTTCGTCCGACAATCTGGGCACCAACACTGGGGCCGGCGGCGCCAACCCCTACGGCGCGAACGGCGCAATGGGCGCTGGCGGCCCCGGCGCAGGCGGCCCGGGTGCAGGCGGTTACGCCAGCGGCAACGCCGCGCCCGGCAGCGAGGAAGACCTGGTGCAGACCGTCGGCGACCGCATCTTCTTCAATACCGACCGCAGCAATCTCAACGACGAGGCGCGTGCCACGCTCGACAAGCAAGCGGCGTGGCTGCAACAGTACCCCAATGTGCGCGTCATGATCGCAGGAAACTGCGATGACCGCGGCACCGAGGAGTACAACCTCGCCCTCGGCCAACGTCGCGCCGACGCAGATGCGCAGTACCTCGTCGCGCATGGCATCAATGCGAATCGCATCCAGACGATCAGCTACGGCAAGGATCGCCCGACCGATCCCGCATCCACGCCTGAAGCCTGGGCAAAGAATCGTAACGCCATCACCATGGTGCAATAGCGGCCGCGTCAGCCAATCAACGCCTACCCGGCGGGCACTGCAGAATTTCCGTGCCGACAGGCGATCCGAAATCACCTCATCGTGGCGGATTTCGTCTGTGCTTCCCGCAATCAGATCAGCAGGCCTGTAGTCCGCTGGGCGGATAGGAACGGTAACACCCCTGCCCTCCTCTTCGCGGACATCGACTTCCCGATCGATGCGCCGCATCGCCGCCGCCATGACCGACGCCGGAATCCGAACCGGCGCATTGTTCCCCATTTCTTAACGTGGACGCGTATCGCAGTATTCCATGTAGCGGCAACGTCGATACAAGGATATCAAGCGTCAGCCGGTCAGGCATTGTCGGCACGACCAAACGGCGGCCCGCGAACACGGCAGGTTTGCAATTCAAACCTGAACAGAGCCGGCGCATCCACACGGCAGAAGGTGGCGGCTTACGTTCGGTCCCGGTATGACAGCCTCTCCGTCACACCCGGACCAACCAGGCAGCTTCATTTCTTTCCCGCCCGCGCATGCGCAATAAACGCCCGGATCAACGCCGGGTCCTTCACCCCGCGCGCACGCTCCACGCCCGAGGACACATCGACGATCGTTGCCCCCGTCGCACGCAGCGCTGCCGCAACGTTATCGGGCGTAAGGCCGCCCGCGAGCACCCACGGCGCCGGGGCCTGCCAATCCCGCAACAACGACCAATCGAACGTCACCGCATTGCCACCGGGCCGCGTCGCTGCCGGAGGCGGCTTCGCCTCCAGCACCAGCGCATCGGCACCGCCGGCGTCACGCGGCAGGTCAGCCGCAGACTCGATTCCCACCGCGCGCCAGACCGACGCGCCAAAACGGGCGCGCAACGCTGCAGCATCGCAAGGCCCATACAATTGCAGAATATCCAGCCTTACCGCGTCCAATGCCTCGCCAACCGCAGCATCGGTCGGATCGACAAACAATCCGACGCGCAACGGACCTCCCGGGTGCCGCGCCGAGAGCGACGCAGCCTGAACCGGCGTCACGTATCGCGGCGAGGCCGGAAAGAATACGAACCCCACATAGTCCGCGCTCTCTGCGACAACGGTATCGAACGCCGCGGCATCGTTGATGCCGCAGATCTTCACCCGCACCTTGCTCATCGCACAATGGCAGCGATGGCAGCCGCAGCCTGCGCAGGATCGGGCGCAGCGGTAATCGGGCGGCCAACCACGATCCAGTCTGCGCCAGCCCGCAGCGCAGCCTCAGGCGTCGTAACGCGCGCCTGGTCCGCAACGGCGCTCCCCACCGGCCGAATGCCAGGAACGACCAAGATCGGGCCGCTTCCCAGTTCCTGCCGCAGCATCGCAACCTCGAGCGGACTGCATACCAGCCCGTCGGCGCCCGCAGCCGCCGCCAGGCGCGCCAGCCGCAGCACCTGTGCCGCGGGCTCACCCGGCACCCCGGTCGCGGCGAGATCATCGGCTGTGAGGCTCGTCAACACCGTGACGGCCAGGATCATCGGCCGGTCCGCGCCGGCGGCTTCCGCGGCCTCACGCGCAGCGGCAACCATCGCTGCCCCGCCCGCCGCATGCACCGTCAGCATCCGAGGACGCAACGGCAGCACTGCACGCGTGGCTCCGGCGACGGTATTGGGAATATCGTGCAGCTTGAGGTCCAGGAAGATCGGCCGCCCGGCGATCGCCTGCACCCCCGCGGCGCCGTTGGCCACGAAGAACTCCAGGCCGAGCTTAAACAGCCCGCAATGTGGCGCCACGGCCGCCGCCCAGCCGGAAGCGCACGCGATCTCCGCGGTGTCCAGCGCGACAATCAGCCGATTCTCGCTCATGCGATCGGCCGTTCCAGTGCGGTCTGCGGCAACCGCGCCTTCAGTTCCCGTACCTGCACTTCCAACGCGCGCACGGCTTGCTCCGCGCGCCGGGCACGCCGCCGTTGCGCCAGTTCCGACGCCCAGACCAGCAGCGCCCCGATCAGAAACGCCAGCGCCATGCCCGCCAGCACAATCAGCGACAGCGGCGCCTGCAACGACCAGGCCGTCGGCCAAAGCGCGATCCGCGCCGGCGCGGTATTGGACAGCGCGAACAAGACCAGCAGCAACAGGAAGGGCGCGAGAATCAGCCAGCGCATGCCGCGGTAATGGCAGGACGCATCCTCTGCCGCAAGCCGCCCGGCGCACGCCCTGTGCCGTTTAACGTCTGCGGGCGGAGGTCAGCACGGAGCGCCGCGGCGCCGCGTGTTCCTGCCCGGAACCCCGCCTCGCCTGACCCGCTCCCGCAACGGCTACGCCGCCCTGCTCCCGCGCGACCAACGCCGCTCGATATCGTCCAGGCAGGCGCCCATCGCCCCCGGCAGCCGCGCTACCACCGCATCGAGCCGCGCCACCAGCCCGCCCACCCCATTGCGGTCGTCACGCGACGCCGCATCGGCAATCTCTTCCAGCAACTCGCCCAGCGCCAACGCGCCGCACGTCTCCGACCGGCCGCTGAGTTCCTCACAGCAGCGCAGGATCGCTTCCACTTCCCACCCAGGCACCAGGTCACCCAGGCGACGGCAACGGGCAGCAGCATCGGCCAGGAACTCGCCAACGCCCGCCCGGGCGCGGGTGATGCCGACGACGGCGACCATCTCCTCCATGTAGGCCAGGGACACGTCGGCGACATAAGCGCCGCTCTCGACCTCAGACGCATCAGCGGTCTTGCCCGCCCCTACACTGCCGATCGAACGGTGTAGACAGGCGGTCAGTCGATCCAGATTGGCCGGTTTTTCCATCAGCGCGGTCAAGCCCGCTTCAGTGCAGCGCTGCCGCAGCTTCGCCGCCTGCCAGGCGGTCAGGGCAATGATCGGCACCGCAGCCGCATGCCCGCCCAGCGCCCGGATACGCCGCGTGGTTTCAAACCCGTCCAGGCCCGGCATCTGCAGATCCATCAGGATCGCGTCGAAACTGTCGCGGCCCGCCAGGCGCAACGCCTCCTCGCCCGACCGCGCCGTGAACACCGCGAAGCCCCGACGGGTCAGAGCCGCAGCGAGCAAGGTGCGGTTGTCGCTGTCGTCCTCCGCCAGCAGCACGCGCCCGCCGCTGCCCGCCGAACCGCCGGGCGTCAGCACGTCCAGCGACGGACGCTGCGACAGCAACTGCCGCGCCACCGCCCCAACCTGATAGGGATCGGGCGACGCAGGCATGATCGCGTCCACTTCCGCGGCCTCGGCGCCGCCGCCCATCCAGACCAACGCCGCACGGCTGCCGAACGCGGTGTTGCGCAGCCGGATCACGAAGACCTCGCCTGGCATGCCGGCGAGGTTTCCTTGCAGCACCACCAGGTCCACTGCGCCACGCTGCGCCTCCAGTCGCTCGGCCAGCGCCAGCCCCAGGTAGCCGTCCGGCGCCGTCTCAACCATCAGGCCCAGCTCGGCAAGCTGAGCAGACAGCGCCCGCCGCGCCGGGCCGTCGTCGGCGACAATCAATCCGGTGCGGCCGGCAAAGGGCAGGTTGCGCTCCTGCACCGGCACGCGCTCGGCTGGGCATTCGAAGGTGAATTCGCTGCCCACGCCCAGCGCGCTCTCCAGGGCGATGGTGCCGTTCATCGCGCGCGCGTTCTCGCGGCACAACGCCAGCCCCAGGCCCAGCCCGCCTTGAGGGGTGCCATCGTGCGCACGCCCGCGCCGGAAACGTTCAAAGACCGCCTCGCGCTCGCTGGGATCGATGCCGGGGCCGGTGTCCGACACCGCAATGCGCAGCCGGCTATGCCCGTCGGCTTCCACCGCAGACGCCCGGATCTCCACCCGGCCGCTCTGCGTATACTTCACCGCGTTGCTGGCGAGGTTGAACACCACCTGGCGCAGCCGCGACGGATCGACCAGCCACTGCCCCCGCAGCAGGTCGTCGCAACGGGTCAGCAGTTCCAGCGCCTTGTCGCGCGCCTGCGGGCGCAACACGTCCACGACGTCCTGCACCAGGGCACTGACGTCGACCGGTTCGCAGACCAGGGCGCCGGCGCTCTCCTCCTCCGACACCGCCAGCAGGCCGTTGAGCATCCCCAGCAGCGCGCCGCAGCTTCCGTGCACCCGTTCCAGCCAGTCCCGTTGCTCTTGCTCCAGCGCGCCGTCGAGCAATAGCTCACAAGTGCCCATGATGCTGGCCATCGGCGTGCGGATGTCGTGCCCAAGCGAGGTCAACAGCCGGTCCTGGTGGCGCCGAGCCTCCGCCAGTGCCGTCTCCGCGGCATCGCGCGATTCCAGCGCGACGGCTTCGCCCGTCACGTCGCGTCCGGCACAGACGAATCCGCCATCGTCCTCGGGCGTCAGCGCGATGCGCCAGGTGCGGCCGTCCATTGCAACGCGTTGGTTCTCGACCACGGACCGTTGTTGCAGACCGGCCGCCAGTTCGGCCGCTCTCCCGGACTCCTCCGGCAAGCCCAGATTCGGCAGCAACTCATGGCCGATTGCGTCTCGCAGCGGCACCGGCAACGCGCCATGGGCGGCCCTGATGATGCCTTCACTGTCCAGCGAGACCTGCCAGTCCGCGCCGAAGCCACTCGGGGCTTGCTCCGCCAGGGGCGGTCGCCGCCGGCCGACCATCGCGCCGCACAGACAAATCAGCCACGCCGCAATCAGCGTTCCCGCCGAAGCGATGATCGGCGCGTCCAGAATATGCGGCGGCAACGCGACGCTGGTGGGCAAACTGGCCGTCACAGCCGCGGCAATCGTGTGCAGCGGCGCAGTGCCGATCCAGCTCGTCGGCTGCCCGAACCAGGCGAGCACGGACAGCATCAGGCGCTGGCTGCCATCGGCGGCGTCAGCCGCACCAGGCCGGCCGGGCCGCGGTGCCGCCAGAACTCCGTTCGGTCCACCGACCAGTGTCAAGGTGACCTTGTCCGGCAACCAGTGAGGGCTGATCAGGTCCGCCAGCGTGTGCTGGGGCAGAACGGCCCCGACCACGCCCACCAGGTTTCCTGCGTCATCGGCAACGGCGCGGGTAAGCACCACACCGTCGCTCAGACCGAGCCACGGCGCGTCCAACCGCTGCGGTTCCAGTGCGCCGGCGGGCGTAACAGCGGCGCTATGGAACCAGGCGGTATTTCCGACCTGCGCGTCCTGCCGCGCGAACGGCTCGGAAGCGGCAAGCAAATGGCCGTCGGGCGACAGCATGAACGTCGTGGCGGCGGGCAGCAGGGCCTGGAGCCGCAACACGCGGTCGGTCTGCTGCAGGCGGTCCGCCGTGAACTCGGAGGGTCGAACCGCCTGGATCTGGTCAGCGAAGCGCGCCAGGGTCGCATCGACGCTGGCCGCGACCCCCTGGGCCGCCAGACCGGCGCGTTGCGAGGCGTTGCGCCCGGTATCCGACAGGTCGGCACCGACCAGGATGGTCCAGCCGCCAAGCAACAGCCCCGCACCAACGGCAAGCGTCAGCAGGACGACCAGACGGGGCAGGATGGCGCGGGTCGAAGCCGGGATTTTCACGAATGACCTTCCTTGCCGTACTGCATGCGCCACCTCGGACTGCGGCGTGGTTACAACCGGTTCGTATTTGCCAGACGGCATATCGCCGGGCTCACAGCCCAGTCACACTGTGGCGGGCGCAGGCAAACCACTCCCGGCCGGCATCGCCGGATTCCGGCAGCGAGAGGATAGGCAGCCCCGGCGTGTCCGCACGAAGCTCCAGTGTGCCGCCGCTGAGCAACATGAGGATGCGGCCGAGGGTAGTCTCGTTGCGCGGCAGGTAGAAGACCGCCTGACCGCTGGCAAGGCCGTCGCCTGCGATCGTCCATTGGCCTGCAGGTCCGGCGAAATGTGCCGCCATATGCGGTGGCGCGGGTGCGGGCAGCGAAACAACGAGACGGAGCGGTCCTTCCGGGCGAACGATCATCAGCAGGCTCGCCTGGCTGGCCCTGGCGGACATCGTGCAGGCCTTGGGCGTGGTATCGAAGCCCCACACCGTCCGCAGGACAGGACGGGTGAGAGGAGGTGGCGGCGGCAGCGGCAGTGGCATGGCGGCTGCCGGCGGCGGCGGCGGTTGTGCCGTTTTTGTGCAGCAGGCCAGCGCCAGCCCGAGCGGCAGAGCGGCGAGCTTACAAAGGCGCGGAGAGACGAGTCGGCTGGGGCGAGACATGCTGGGGCGGTTTAGCAGATTGTTGGGATGTCGTGGTGAAGGATCGACCGCGCCGCGTCAGAAGCAATGATCGGCCTGAGATCCCGATCGCGTCGCAATGATGAGTTGGGCCGGTCGGCAACCGGATAGCGAGCCGGCGGTGCGTGTCAATCTGTCCTGGCGGCTACTCCCCATGTCATGCGAGTTGCCCACCAACCGGCGCGGCCGACCAGCGACTGAATGAAACCGCGCACGACGGAACGATTCCCTGCCTCCGTGGGCGTACAGACCGAAGACATGGGCGACACATGTTCGGGGACATGCGTAACAGGTTGCACGGGGTTGCTCGCATTGCGCGGATCGATCTGCGCTGTGCGATCAACGACAAAAATTGCTTCCCGTACCCCTGCGGTCGTGGTGGGGCGCAAGTCGATTGGCCGGCCGAGACGAACGCCTGACTGCCTCCCGGCAGCGCAAATCCTGCCACACTCGCACTCGCACTCGCCCTCGCACTCGCCCTGCGCGTGATAGACAGACTTCGTGACATCCCGGATATTCGCCAGCGACGGGTGTGAATTCGGGTGGGGTGCGCCGCATGGAGCCAAATGCAACCCTGGACCGCGACGCGTTTCCCCTGGCCGGACGCAAAATCTCCATCGAACCCAGGGAAAGAGCAACTTCGCCTTCATTCCAGGCCAAATATCCGATGGTGCGCAACCTGGGGTTGATCCCGGAAGGCCTCAGACTCGCGATGGAGGAGTCCTGGAGCCGCGGCCGGTTCGCAGACCGCGATATCGAGATATTCCTTATCCACGGCGCCTATGTCGTGAGGGAGTGCCTGATTTTCGACGACAACCTTCAGGTACTGTCGAATGCCAGCGACCAGTACACGGGCGAGGAGATCGAAGCTGCGCTGGACTGCATCTTGAGCCAACTCAACGCCAACGCGGTTCCTCACCTCACTGCCCCCGCTATTTTGTCGAAACGGCGGGCGGTCAACAACTACGGCCATTTCCTGATCGAAATGCTGCCGATGGCGATGATTGCCAACCAGCTCGTCGGTCATTTCGATCCCCTGTTCATTTTGCATCGCGGCGAGCCACCGATGCTCGACGTGAATTTGCGGGCATTCCGCTTGCTCGGCATCCCGCCGGGCCGGTTGCTGATACGCGACTCGCAGGAGCCCGTGCATGTCGACCACCTCGTCGTGGTAAGAGGCCTCACCGATCACGGCAGCTACATGTCGCCACTGTGTATCGACTACCTCGCCAGCCTCGCCGAGAAAGTATCGGCCGGCGAACAAAAGCAACTGTTCGTGCGGCGGCGGCCAGGCTGGCGCCGCGGCCGCGCGCTGGTCAACGAGTCGGAGTTGTGCCAGCAATTGGAGGCGCTTGGCTTCCACGCCATCGAACCCGGCGAAATGACGCTCGAGCAACAGATCTCCGCGTTCAGCGGCGCAGACCAGGTCGTCGGCATCAGCGGCGCGGCACTCTCCAACATCGCCTTTTGCCGTCCGGGTACAAGCGTGGTCAACGTGGTCCCTTCGCACTTCCCTGACACGTTCTTCTGGTTCATCGCGACGCATAAAATGCTCCGCTACACCGAGCTGCGCGGCCAGTCCCTCACGCAAGAGGAGTCCGACCACCTCGCGGACTTTCGCATCAGTGAAGCAGACCTGCGATGGCTTGACGGCTTGCTCCGAGAAGCCCGGCCGAGCAGCGCGGCAGAGACGACGGCTTACGTCCATGGCAACCTGCCGTTATATGGGCTCAGCGTCCGCCTCGATGCCAACCACCCATCGCCAACGATGTCTCTCGCCAACCCTGCATCGCGGAAAATCTAAACGCTAAGGTCCAGACTGATGGTGATTGCTCCACCTGTCATTGCGAGCGAAACGCAGCAAGCCCCAAGGGACATTCGCGCGTCCTGTCGGCGGAGATTGCTTCGTACGCCACGGTATTGTCATGTGCCGGAAGGGGGCTGCATTAACGAGGCGGCATCGCCGACGGCTCGCGATAATCAGGGTCAGCGTCGGCGATCTCAGCGGTCGCTGCCGCACATTGCGTGTCCACGGCGCCTGCCCGGTGGGCCGGTGGGAAATGCCTGATACCGCACACGCACTGTCGCCCACTGGCACATCCGGCCCGTCAATCCACCCTGGCGGTGTCGCACTGCTGCAATGCACCGGTTGCGGGCAGCCGCTCGCGACGGCCGGCGGGGCAGTCGCCTGCACCGACTGTAACATTACCTTTTCCACCAACGACGGGATCATCGATTTCGTGGCGAGCGCCTCGGCCACTGCCCTGGATGATATCGATTATGACCAATTCTACGCCATAAGTCCCGAGTCATCGCTCCGGCTTTATCAAACCATAAAGTCGTCCGCAGGACCGTTCTGGCCAAGGCATTTTGGCAACGTGCTTGAGGTCGGATGCGGCACCGGCGGATCCAGCATGGCGGTCCTGCGCCAGTCCGAAGCATCGAATGTCGTGATCACAGACATATCGACGAAGATGTTGCGCATATGCCGCGCCCGAATCAACAAGCTGGGACGCATCCGCGCCACGAGCCTGACCTTCGCCAGCTACAGCGGCATTGAAGACTGTATCGCACCGGAAGCGTTCGACACGTGCTACGGCACATCGGTCGTGCACCATGTCACCGATGTCCCGCGCTTTCTCAGGCATATGTATCGGTCACTGAAGCCCGGCGGGCGGGCCTTTTTCATGGAGCCGAATGCGCATTTCCATCACGCCCTCACGTCAACGCTCGCCGGCATCCTGGCCGCATCGCTCCGCCAGCCGGTCATCCCGGAGCAAGACATGAGCGTGATGTACAACTGGATGGCAGAAGTTCATTGCAACGTCGTCAACAGCGGCGACGCAGAAATCTTGGCCGATCGCGAAGACAAGCACCAGTTCACAGCAGAGACCTTTGAAGCCATGGCCAAGGATGCCGGCTTCACAACCGCAATGTCGCTACCGTGCCACGTTGATCCGACCGGTTGGGATGCGATTCGCGTCTATCTTGACCAATGCGGTGTGAGCGAACACGCGTTAAACGTTATGCGGCAGCTCTGGCCATTGGCGCAGCGATGGTACTTCGCTTCGCTAAAGCCCAGGGACCGCTCGCCAAGCTATTTGTTCTGGCTGACCAAGGAAGGCCAGCAGACCTCGCGGCCGCGAGCGCCGGTGGCTCCGCCTCGGCAAGCGGCCACGGCAGCGCCATCCGCATCCCCGGCCCCCTTGGACCTGTGGCTGGAACTGGCGATTCAGCAAACCGATGATTGCCTCGAAATCGTAGCAGAGGGATGGTGCGCGGCCGCCGATCGTGTGAAATCGGTGGAGATGGCCTTCGGCGGGCACAAGCTTCACCTGCCGATATGGCGCCCGCGTCCCGACGTACAGATTGCGATCAATTCCGGCCTCGTCTATCCGGCGCTGCATGCGATTTGTTCCGGTATCTCCGGAAAGGTTCCCCTGCGGGACCATGACGGCGCTGATGGCCCAATCTCCGTACAGGTCGCCATCGTGGCAATCGATAACCGCATCATCCCAGTCGGCGCGATCGATCTGATGCCGAATGGAGGCAGCGAAGTGCTGAGCAAGCAAATCAGATGAGCGCGGCAGCCTCTCCCGTGCCAGCGGGAGACGTCGAGCGGCAAGCACCGGGGTGATCGGGTCGGCACGCAGCAAGCCACTGTACCGCCCCCAACAGTCCTCGACCTCTAGCCCAGACCTCTCCCGCCCTCGCGCGCGAGGTTCTTGCTGTCTCCCGCCTTGTTCACCCGCTCACGCAACTCTTTCCCGGCCTTGAAGAACGGTACCGCTTTTTCGTCCACCGGCACCGCCTCGCCGGTCCGCGGATTGCGGCCGGTGCGCGCATCCCGCCGCTTCACCGTGAACGCACCGAAGCCACGCAGCTCCACCCGCTCACCCCGCGCAAGGGCAGCGGAAATCTCTTCAAAAATCGTGGCCACGATGGTTTCGACATCCGCCGCGCGCAGATGCGGATTGGCGCTCGCGAGTTCGGCAATGAGTTCCGACCTGGTCACGCCGTCTTCCCCGGTTTATCGGCTGAGAGCGTCAGCCGCCGGAACGATGCCAGACTGCCCACGCTCCGTCAAGCATAACACCTTGGGAAATCACGCTTTTCCAGACACCGGTCAGAATCGGCCCCAACGTGCCGGACAGGGTGCGTTCGGCGAAGCCTTCGGTCGAGACGTCCTCCACCGGCAGGCTCTCCGGCACGCCCTTGTTCTTGGCCAACCACAGCCGCGCATCATGCTCGCCGCCGATTGCGTCGATCAGGCCGAGTTGCAAGGCTTGCTGTCCCGTATAGGCGCGTCCGTCGCCAAGCTGGCGCACTTTCGCCGGGTCCATGTGACGCCCGGCCGCAACCATGGCGACGAACTGGCCATACATGTCCATCACCAGGCCTTCCAGCACCTGCTGGCCTTGCGGCGACAGCGGCGCCGTCAGGCTGGGCTGGTTCTTCAGCGGCCCCGACACGATGGTCTGCACATCCACGCCCAGTTTGGACAGCAGGCCGCCTACTTCCGGCGCTTCCAGCAGCACGCCGATGGAGCCGGTCAGTGTGCCTTCATGGGCGTAGATGCGCGTGGCCGGCACGGAGATCATGTAGGCTGCGGAAGCGGCCAGCGCGCCCATGCACACCACCACGGGCTTCTTCGCGGCGACCTCAGCGATGGCGTCATGCAGGCTCTCGCCGCCGGCCACACTGCCGCCTGGGCTGTCAACCCGCACGATCAGTGCCTTCACGCTGGCATCATCGGCCAGCTTTTCAACAGCATGGGTAAGCTTTGGGTTCTCGGTGATCAGGCCGCTGACATCCAGACGTGCAACATGGTCGCCGGTGAAGCCGAAGCCACTGCCCCGCACCGCCACCAGCACCGCGGCGAGGACGGCCAGGATGGCAAAGCTGCGCCAGAAGATCAGCCGCCGCTTGAGCCGATGGCGATCCAGCAGCAGATCGGTTTCCAGGCTCACAAAACCTCTCGCGCTTGCGGGGTTGCGCCGCGCAATGCATCAAGGCGCGGCACGAAGCGACCCGGGTCCGGGTGATCGGGTCTGCGCGCTGCAAACAAACTCACTGCCCCGCGCCGATCGCCCCGGATCGGGTCCGGGGCTGCCTCTCGCCCGTGGCGCCAGGCGCGGCGGCCTCTCCCGCGAACCGGGAGAGGTGCCCCGACACTATCAATTCTCCTGCTGCGCTTGCTGGTTGCGGCGCCGGATCGCGGCCCCAAGGATATCGCCCAGCGACGCACCGGAATCCGACGACCCGTATTCCGCCATCGCCTGCTTCTCCTCCTCCATCTCCTTCCCCTTGATGGTGAGGGTCAGCTTGCGCGCGGCACGATCCACAGCGGTGATCTTCGCGTCCACCTTCTCGCCCACCGCGAACCGGTCCGGCCGCTGGTCGCCCTTGTCGCGGGCCAGCTCGGCGCGGCGGATGAAGCCGGTCAGAACGTCGCCGACCTTCACCTCGATGCCGTTGGCCTGGACGGCACTCACCACGCAGGTGACCACGTCACCCTTGTGCACGCCCTCCAGCACGGTCGCCGCCGGATCGTCCTTGAGCTGCTTGATGCCCAGGCTGATCCGCTCCTTCTCCACGTCCACGTCGAGCACTTTTGCCTTCACCACATCGCCCTTGTTGTAATGGGCGATGGCTTGCTCGCCGGCCTCGTCCCAGGAGATGTCCGACATGTGCACCATGCCGTCGATGTCCGCCGACAGGCCGATGAACAAGCCGAACTCGGTGATGTTGCGGATTTCGCCCTCGACCACCGACCCGATCGGGTGCTCGTCGACGAATTGCTCCCACGGGTTCCGCTGCACCTGCTTCAGGCCCAGCGAGATCCGGCGCTTCGAGCTGTCCACGTCCAGGATCATCACCTCCACTTCCTGCGACGTGGAGACAATCTTGCCCGGATGGACGTTCTTCTTGGTCCAGGACATTTCCGACACGTGGACCAGCCCTTCCACCCCCGGCTCCAGCTCCACGAAGGCGCCGTAGTCGGTGATGTTGGTGACGCGGCCGGAATACTTGGCGCCCGGCGGATATTTCGCCGCCACGCCTTCCCACGGATCGGCCTCGAGCTGCTTCATGCCCAGGCTGATGCGCTGGGTCTCCGGGTTGAACCGGATCACCTGCACCTTCACCTGCTGGCCGATCTGCAGCGCTTCCGACGGATGGTTGATGCGCCGCCAGGCGATGTCGGTGACGTGCAGCAGCCCGTCCACCCCGCCCAAATCCACGAAGGCACCGTAATCGGTGATGTTCTTCACCACGCCATCAAGGATCTGGCCTTCCTTCAGCCCCTGGATCAGCTCACTGCGTTGCTCCGCGCGGGTCTCTTCCAGCACCGCCCGGCGCGACACCACGATATTTCCACGCGCACGGTCCATTTTCAGGATCTGGAACGGCTGCGGCGAGCCCATCAGCGGCCCCACGTCGCGGACCGGGCGGATATCGACCTGGCTGCCGGGCAGGAACGCCACGGCCCCGCCGAGATCGACGGTGAACCCGCCCTTCACCCGGCCATAGATGGTGCCGTTGACGCGTTGCTGGGTTTCGAACGCCTTCTCCAGGTTGGTCCAGGCCTCCTCGCGCCGCGCCTTCTCGCGCGACAGGATGATGGCGCCGTCCTTGTCCTCATAGCGTTCGACATAGAGCTCGATGAAATCACCGGGCTTCACCTCCGGCCTCACCCCGGGCGGGGCGAATTCCTTGAGCGCGACGCGGCCCTCCGACTTCAGGCCGACATCGACGACGGCGAATTCGTCGGTCAGGCGCAGGACGCGGCCGGTGACGACGGAGCCGTCGAAGCCGGAATCTCTGCCAAGGGTTTCATCAAGCAAGGCGGCGAAGTTCTCGCCCTTGAAATGGTCCTGGATTGGGGCCGGCGCGATGGCGCGGGCGGTGGCGGATGCTGCCATATGGTATGTGGTTTCCGTTACGGATGTCCGGGCCGGCGGCCCGGGAGTTGCCGTGGTATGCGCATTCCCACCGGGAAACACGACTTGCCCGCGGAGAGAAGCACCGCGGGCCGGGTTGCGGATCATAGGCGGAGACGCTCGCGCCGCGAGCGACCCCGCCACACATACGCGCGATTTTCCCGGAGTCAAGCGGACGGAACCATGGCGCCGGCGCGGCGGAAGGCGGACCGGACCAGCGAATCGCCAATATCGCCGAGACAGGCAGAGACGCAAAGGATACTAAGAAAAACTTCCTGATCCAGGCCAGGCGAGCAACTTCCTATGGGCGCGCACATAGACCTTCCACCGCCACGAACGCCGAAGCCGGTGGACGGGCCGGTCGTCATGGCCGCTTCCACCAATGATTCGGCTATCTGCTGCGGACCAACCCGGCGTTCGCAATGCAATGGTCGCAGTGCCCCAAGGTCTCGGCCGTGCCACCCCATTGGCTCCCCCATTGGCTCCAGGTGTGCCACCGCACTGGCCCTAGGTATTGTTCTCGGGCCCCGAGCCCCCCAACCAGGACGCGAATCTGCTCTTGGCCCGCGCCGCACCTGTTCATAAGCTGAACGGGCGGCACCCCTATCCGCTGGAGTTACTCGCGGCGCTGCAATACCCGCCATGAACCCGTATCGCTGTCAGGACAGCCCTCTTGCCCCCGGCAGCGTTCCTCCATTGAATGCCGCCGGCCATCGCAAGGAAGGAACGCCGCATGCCGAAGCTCGCCGGAAAAGTCGCCTGGGTCACGGGTGCAGGCAGCGGCATCGGCGAGGCGGCGGCGCTGGCACTGGCCGAGGAAGGCGCCACACTGGTGCTCACCGGCCGCCGCCGTGAGCCATTGGAGGACGTCGCCCGCCGCCTGGGCAACAGCGGCGCCGAGGCACATGTGCAGCCGGCCGACCTGACCGACGCCACCCAGGTCCAGCTCGTGGGAAATTTCATTCGCGAACGACTGGGGCGGCTCGACATCCTGGTGAACAACGCCGGCGTCAACATCATCGACCGCCACTGGGACAAGCTGACCCCGGAAGGCATCGACACACTGATGAAGGGCAACGTGATGGCGGCGCTGTATTGCGTCACCGTGGCGCTGCCGTTCATGCGCGCGCAGCAGGACGGGGTGATGATCCACACGTCTTCTATGGCGGGACGCTTCATCGGCGGCTTCTCCGGCCCGATCTACGGCACTGCAAAGCACGGCGTCGTGGCCATGAGCCACACCATCAACATGGAGGAATGCGTCAACGGCATCCGCTCCACCGTGTTCCTGCCGGGCGAAGTGGCGACGCCGATCCTGGACAGGCGCCCCAACCCGGTCGGACCGGAGGAGCGCGCGCGCATGGTGCAGTCGGAAGATTGCGGCGACCTGATCCGCTACATCGCCTGCCTGCCGCGCCATGTGGTGATGAATGAGGTGATGCTGGGCCCGACGCACAACCGCACCTACGTTTCCAATCTGCAACGCAAGCTGTGAAGGACGCGCATCGATGGCGACGAACCGGCGCAAGGTGATGGTGCCGAGCACGATGGGGCAGGAAGGCGTCGCCTTGCTGCGGGCCCGCGACGACATCGAAACGGTAATCTACCCGCCGACCATTGGCCAGGCGGAGTTGCTGCCGATGCTGGCCGATTGCTCCGGCATCGCCCTGTCGCTGACGCCGTTTTCCCAACCCGAGATGGACGCGTCGCCGGCGCTGCAAGTGGTGGCGCGCATCGGCGTCGGCTACGACGCCGTGGACGTCCCGGTGCTGACCGCGCATCGCGTACCGCTGATGATCGCCGGCACCGCCAATTCCGTTTCCGTGGCGGAGCAAGCGTTCCATCTGATGATGGCGCTGTCGAAGCGCAACGTCGCGCTGGACCGCATGGTGCGCGAGGGCCGCTGGCGGGAACGCCATGGCGGCCTACCGATGGAACTCGCGGGCAAGACGGTACTGATCGTCGGCTTCGGCCGCATCGGCACGCGGCTGGCGAAGCGCTGCCTCGGGTTCGATATGATCGTGCTGGTGCGCGATCCCTATGTCGATCCTGCGGTCATCCGCGCTGCAGGATGCGAGGTTGTCGACAACCTGGATGGCGTGCTGCCACGCGCTGATTTCGTTTCGATCCACTGCCCGAAGAATCCCGAAACAGTCGGCATGTTCTCCGCGCCGCAGTTCGCCCGCATGAAGCCCAGCGCGTATATTGTGAATACCGCACGCGGCGGCATCATCGACGAACGCGCGCTGCATGCGGCGCTGACCTCCGGTCAGATCGCCGCCGCCGGCCTGGATGTCTGGGAGGCCGAGCCAACCCCCACCGACAATCCGTTGCTGAAATTGGAGAACGTGATCGCTTCGCCGCACATGGCCGGGGTGACGACGGAAGCAGTGGCCGGCATGGCGCGGACCACGGCGCAGAACATCCTCAGCGTGCTGGACGGCACGCCGAACCGCGACAACGTCGTGAACAAGGAAGTGCTCTAACTCCGATATGTCATTGCGAGGAGCGAAGCGACGAAGCAACCTCGGCCGGTCAAGCCCACGGCCATCTCCCACGGCCATCTCCCACGGCCATCCCGTGCACGCTCACGCACCCCCCCGCCTCACGCCACAAGGATCTCCTCCGCCAGCACCGATTCGAGCATCAGCTCGGTCGGCTTGGGCATGGAATGCAGCAGTGCGGGTATATCGCTCAGCGGAACTGGCTTGGAGAACAGATAACCCTGGATCGCAGAGCACCCGGCGCGGGCGAGCGCGCGGAGCTGGTCCGGGGTTTCCACGCCCTCGGCCGTCGTGGCAATTCCGAGCTCGTGGCTCAGCCCGATAACCGCGCGGATAATGGCACCGCAGTCGCGCTGATGGCCAAGCTCGCGAACGAAGGATTGGTCGATCTTGATCCGGTCGAACGGGAAGCGCCGCAGATAGCTCAAGGACGAATAGCCGGTCCCGAAATCGTCCATCGCTATGCGGACGCCCAGGCTGCGTAGTTCATGCAGCGTCGCCAGCGTCGTCGCGGTGTCCTGCAGCATGACGGTCTCGGTGATTTCTAGCTCGAGCCGCCCCGGCGCCAGACCCGAATCATGCAGTGCCGCCGCGATCGTGGCAACCAGCTCGCGGTTTTTGAACTGCGCCGGTGACAGATTGACGGACACCCGCGTCTCCCGCGGCCAGGATGTCGCGGCTATGCAGGCCTGCCGCACGACCCATTCACCAATCGGCACAATCGCGCCGATCTCCTCGGCGAGGGGAATGAACCGCGCCGGCGAGATCATCCCCTGTTGCGGATGGCGCCAACGGATCAACGCCTCGAATCCGCCCACGGCCTGCAGACGCAGGTCGATCAGCGGCTGATAGAACAGCTCGAACTGATTGCCGCGCAGTGCCTGGCGCAGATCGAGTTCCAGCAACCGCCGCGCCTGCATTTCGGCGTCCATCGCGGCATGGAACAACCGGTAGACGCCGCGCCCGTCAAGCTTTGCCCGGTACAGAGCGAGGTCTGCGTTCTTCAGCAGCTCATCGGGATCCAGCCCATCCGCCGGCGCGAAGGCGATGCCGATGCTGGCGCCAATTATAATCTGGTGTCCATTGACCTCGAACGGCGCACCGATCACGTCGATCATCCTGTTGGCCAATCCGGTTGCGTCCAGCGGCGATTCGAGCCCGCTCTGCACGATCGCGAATTCGTCGCCGCCAAGCCGGGCGACGGTGTCGGTCTCGCGCAGGCCGTCCCGCAGGCGCCGTGCCACGGCCTGCAACAGGCCGTCGCCCACCGGATGGCCGAGCGTATCGTTCACCGCCTTGAACTGGTCGAGGTCAAGGTAATGCAATGCAAGCAGTTGGCCGCGTCGCGCGAAGGCAAGGGCATGATCCAGTGCTTCACGGAACGACGCGCGGTTGGGCAGATCGGTCAAAGCATCGTAGCGCGCCAGATGCGCAATCCTCGCTTCGGCCACCCGCCGGTGGGTAACGTCCTCGTAGGTCGCAAGCCAGCCATCCTGCATGGGCTGGTGCGTAATCGCAACGGCGCGGCCGTCGGACAGCTCCCACAGAAAGTTTGAGCGCTCGCTGTCGGCAATTGCGTCCGCGCGGCGGCGGCGGACGACATCCAGGTCGTCCCGGCCGACATTGCCGGCTACCGCAACGAAATCGAGCATCTCAGAATAGCGCATACCAGTCGTGATGCTGTCCGCCGGCAGTCCCCACAGCTCATGATACCGCCGGTTGGCGACCAGGATGCTGCCGTCCCCACCAACCATGAGCAAGCCTTGCAGCATGTTCTGTGCCGCGACGTGGAATCGCTGCTCCTGCAAGTGCAGCGCGGTGGCGGCGTGCGCACGTTCCTCGGCGCGCGCCAACTCCGACTCGACCCGCCCCCGCACCGATTCCGCCGCCAGCAAGCGCTCCTGGTTGCGCAGATGGCGCAGCACCAGGAACACACCGCCGGCAATCGCCAGTTCCAGCAATAGCGTCGTGGCAACAAGGATACGGACGCCCTGCCGCCAGAGACGCATGATCGATGCCATTGTGTCGGTGACCGAGACGATGATGGGAAAGTGTGCCATCGCATACGGCACGATCAGCCGATCCTGGCCATCGAAGCGGCCGTTCTGGCGCACCACACCGCCGTCCAAGGCACCGAGCAAACGGCCGAAATTTGGCGTATCGGCGAAATTCCTGCCGATTTCGGCATCGGCGTGCGGATAGCAGGCGATCAGCGTGCCATCACGGCGATAAAGAGTGAACCTGCCGCCGCCCGTCAGCGGCAAACGAGCGTAGAATTGCTCGAAATAGCTGATCTCAATCGCGCTGACGACGAAGCCAAGGAGCTGGCCATCCGCGGCTTCGAACCGCCGGCTGAGATAGATTTCCCAGCGATCCGAGACCTTGCCACGATATGGCGCACTGAGAAACGGCCGCGGCACGCCGGCGTTGGTGTTGTCGCGGACGAAGTCCCTTTCCCCGCCGTGGATTTGCGGCGGTGGCCAGGAACGGGAGAAATTGATCAGCTGGCCGTGACGGTCGAGTATCAGCAACGCCGAGATATAGGGCAGGCCGGCAATCCGGTCGCGCAGGTTCTGGTACACCGGCTGCAGGGCCATAACCTGCGCCAGGGTTTCCGGCGAATCGACGCCGATCTCTCGCATATGCTCGATCAGGCCGCGCTGCACGGTGTCGACCGCTCCCAGCAGGCGATCCTGGTCTTCGGCGAGCAGTAGGGCATCGTTGCGCATTTCGCGCACCGCGTCGGCGATCGCTGCCCGCCGCGACGTAACGGCGTACCACGCCATCGCCACCGCCAGGAAGAGTCCGACGCCGAGGCTGACCGCCACCAGAAGTTGCCTGGCAAAGGGATGCGAAAAATCCGGCACGAATGATGGCGGGCGCAACCGCATGGGAGAGAGTTTCCTTCGTCCCCAATTTGACCGAGATTTCTGAACCTATGGTTAATGGCAGCGCCCGCTCGCCCGCCTGGCTTCGATTGCGGCAGGCAAACCCGCCGCTGACCCGTGTGCGCGCGCGCAGGCGCGTCACCGAGGGGTGATCTGCCGCTGCGGGATGCGCCGCCCGCCAATCGTTCGATCTTCCGCATGACGGAGCGGCCAACCATGGATAGCAGCAAGAGACCGCGTCAGCGTGAGGCGACAGCCGATCCGCCCGCCAGCGGTGACCATAATCTGTTCAGGCCGACCTCGGTGGGCGACACAAAATGTCCCGCAGGACATAGGATGATGGCACGCAACGCGGCGCCCGGGCCATGAACAGTTCGCGCGACGTGCGCACCAGGGGATGGCTGCAAGGTTCGAAGCCTGTCACCGATTGCGCGGCTACGACGCCAACGCACTCATCAAGCCAACCTTATCCAAGGTTTCGTGAATCCGGCGACGCATTTTGAAACTTGCTGAATTGCGGCAAAAGCGGTCCTTAAGAAATTGGAACCGCAGATGAATGCCGATTGACGCAGATAAGTCGGTGTCGCACGTTCTATTTGCATTCATCAGCGTTCATCTGCGGTTCCCATATTTACCTGCCACTGCCATAGCAGAACCTTGATTGGGCAGCAGGTACATAGCCACGTCGCCGCGATTGAACGCGGTTGTGCATAAAGCGCGCCGGCCAGCACCACACCTCATTCCATCCGATCCAGCCCGGCTGCGCGCACTCTCCGCCGCGGTACTGCGCACTCCAAAATCGGAATTGACAGAACAACTAACCGCCGGTATCCTGCCGCCGGGAGTCAACCATTTGGACATAAGCAATATGATTGAGCCTTTCGTCTACAGCCATACCATGCAAAACCTCGTCAGGATGTTGCCGCCGCCCGGGCAGGGAACCCCGGACGATTACGTTGAACTCGCGATCGAGCAAATGGCCGCGTTGGCGCCGGCGAATGCCGCCGAGGCCTGCATTGCCGCCCAGTACATCGCCTGCACGGCACAGGCCGCCGATTGCATGCGCCGCGCTCAGGTCGCCGATCCCGCAACAGCGCAGCGCTGGGCCGCCTGCGGCGCCAGTACGTTGCGTCTGGCAAGCTCGGCCCGGAAGCAACTCATGCAAGTGCAGGCCCTGCGCCGCAAGCGGGATGCCGATCCGGTGACACGCGCCCAGGACGAAGCAACCCGTGAGGCCTGCCGGCGCGCCATGCAGCAGGCATTGGCTGAGTTACCCGTCCCCGCCAGGCAGTGCGATGCCGCGGCTGCGCCGTCTCACGGCCCAAGGGCGATCGGCAGCGCCAACGGTTGAAACATCGCCTCGCCAGGGCGGCCATGCCAGCTGCGCCGAGAATGGCGTGGCATAACACCAGCCCGCTCACCGCAGCCACGCTGCTCGCGACTGGTTGCAGGCCGCTATGTCCCAGGATTGGCGTCCCAGGATTGGCGTCCCAGAATTGGCGTCCCAGAATTGGCGCCAGCGTCTCACAGGAAACGAAACGAGACAATCTCGGGACAAGCGCAGACATGCTCTCAATTCCCCTCAGCGCGTCCCACCCACAGCGAAACGAGACATCCGCGAGAACGACGCCCCGACCATCTCGCCCCAACCCTCATTGTCCCACCTACAGCGAAATGAGACTCCACCGAGACCCGCCACGCACCGCAGCCTCCCCCGAGGCAAACCCCCAAACGCCGCCATGCCCCGAACAATCGGCCCGCCGCCTCCGTCAGCCCGACTCCACGTCCCCCTCGCCCTCCGGCTCTGCCACGGCCATCCCTTCATCGACCTGGTAATTGCTGGCCATCGCCTCGGCCACGATCGGGCCATCCGCACCGCCCAGCCGCTGCATGTCCCACTGGGTTACCCACGCCTTGATGAACTGCCGCATGGTGCTGGTCGCCGTCCGCTCGCCCGGCTGCAGCGCCGGTGCCGCCCAGTCATAGGCCTGCGCATAGATCTCCCGCAGCCTGTTGCAGTCCTGCGCCAGCTCCTCCGCCCCCGGCAGAGGCAGCCGATGCCGCCGCACCGTATCCTCGATATGCCGGATCGCCGCCACCGCCGCCGTCGACTCTTGCTCACGCCCCTTCAGCAGCAGGCGCTCAGACAGGCGTTCCGTGTCCTGCCGCGAATCGATCACAGCCGAGACGAAATCGTCGGTGATGGCGTACACCGTGGCAACGCCGGGAAACGGCACCGCCCCCTCCAGCCCAAGCCACGTCGCCAACCAGGCATAGGCCACGCCACGCTGCAGCGGGGTATAGCGCCCGATCAGCTCCACCTCATCGAGCAGCAAACACCACCCGGCGTAACCCGCGTGATGGAACAACAAGCCGGCGAAGCGGATGCGCTGCATCGCGAGTTCGGCGGTCGCCGGCATCTTCACATCGAACATGCGCGGCGCACCCACGCCCGCCAGCGCCTGCCGGAACACGGCCGACGCCATGCGTCCCCCCGCCAGGAACCGCTCGCACCGCCGCAGCGTCTCCGCCGAGACCGTGTTCCGGCGCAGCAGGAACAATACCGCGGAGAACACCGGCGCCAGCCGGCTCTCCGGGTCCCGCACGGCCTCCTCCAGCGCATCGAATTGCTCCGGCGTAGCGCGCAACGCGGCCAGCGCGCCGGCCAGAGCGTCATCGTTGCGGCCAGGCAGCACGGCGGTCCGCATCGCTGCCTCGAACAATCGGCTCGGGTCGGCCAGCGGCGTTTCCTTGCTCACCACCACACGGCTGACGACGAAGCTATGGGTGCGGGCGACCTCGGCCAGATAGGCCAGCATGTGCGACTTGCCGGCGCCGAAACCGCCGGCGATGCCCAGGCCGCGCGGCGTGGCACCCTCCGACCAGACCGCGGACAAAAGCTGGTCGAAGGATTGCTCGATGCCGGATTCAGCGGTGCCCATCAGACGCACGGCGGCTCGATTGGGCACGCCGGCGCGCAGCGCCTCGATCGCGGTGCGGGCTTCCAGGTTCATCCGCTCACCGTCACCAGCGGAGCCAGCGGGTTCTGCCGGTCGCCGGGCCGCACATCCGGCCAGATCCGCATTTCCAGCGCCTTGTACATATCAAGCGTGCGGCGGCGGTCGCCGGCCATCAGCGCCTGGTCGGCCAGCACAAGCAGGAACAAGCCGGGCAAATGCTCTACGTCGTCCACGACCTCACGTAGCACCTCGTACAGGTCCATCACCGCGGCAGGCGAGTATCGCACGACCGCCTCACCCGCCCCGGCGGCACGCAAGGCAGGACGCAGGTCGAGCGTCAGCAGCAGGCCGCCCAGTCCGGCCTTGCGCACGAAATGGCACAGCGACACCAGCATGGCGCGCGCATTGGTCCGCGCGATGCGGGCGGCGATGCCATGATGCCGCAACGGAGTCAGCCCCACCTTCTCGCCTCGCAGCCATTGCAGCACGGGCAGGCTGTCGGCCTCCTCTGCGCCGGCGGGTTCCAGCCGCGCCAGCACCAGGCTCAGGACGGCGGAGCGGAAATCCTGCGCCAGCGTCGCATCCGCCCACAGGTCGCGGGCCAGCCACTGGTCGCGTTGGCGTTCCAGCAGCGGCACCGCGGTGCCGAAGGCAGACGCAAGCTCCGGCATGGTCAGCGCGGTGCCAGGGCGCGGCCAGGCATAGCCGTTGCGGTTGAACAAGCCTTCCGCGTAGCGCTGCAACAAATCGTCCCAGGGCAGCGCACGCGCCAAGGCAAAGAACACGTCCTGCAACATGTGCAGCCGCGCTGCACCGGCGCTGACGTGCAGAAAGAGCATGTTGTGGCGCTGCGCCAGCACGGGCGTCGCATCGATCGCGTGCACGATCGCCGTCTCGTCGCCGACCAGGAATTTTACCGCGGCGCCGCCAGCCGGGAGGTACTCGGAAAAATACTCTGGCTCGACGGCCTGCAACCATCGGGTCAGCGGCACGGGCTGGACGTCGATCACGTCCATCGGGCGTCACTCCGAGATGAAACGGATCGCGTAGTAGTCGTGCTGGGCGCCGGTCTCGTCATAGGCCGAGAGCCGCTTGGCGCCCTTCGTACCCGTGGATCCGCCCAGTTCGAAGCGATGGCCGCGCCCGCTGCGCGCGTCCGGCTGCCGATCAAGCCGCAGCAGATCCAGAAGGAATTCCTCCAACGGATAGTCAGCGGCGGCGGCGGGCAGCAGGGTCAGCAATTCATAGATATCCGCCAGCGGCACCAGCGGCCCCTCGCCGGGGCGGTTGACCTGCCAGGCCGGGTCTCGCGATGCGGCCAGCGCGGCATAGGCACGCAGCAACCGGTCGAGGAACTGGCGGGCATTGAAGCGGTTCGGCCGCTGTTGCAGGTCCCGCAGATGGTGGGCGAGGAAACTCGGCCGGATGCGCCGCTCCAGCCGCCGGCCGATACGCACCGCCTGGGAACGAGGCTCCAGGCGCAGTGCCAGCGGATAGACGCTGACCCGGCCGTCGCGCTGCACCACCGTCACGTTCAGCGCCGCGGCGGCGGCGGCAAGCTCCGCGAGAAAGCGCCCATCGGCGAAGGCGCCGGCAAGGTCGATCTCCGGCGCAGCCACGTCTCCGAGCGCGGCGTGCAGCGCGGCGGCATTCTTTTGCAGTTCCGCGACCGCGGCAGGGAAGCCGGCGACCGTGCCCTCATGCGCCGCCTTGCGCAGCTTCTTGGCGGCGCGCAGCGTCGCGCCGGCCTGCCGTTCCAGGCCAGCCAGTTGTTCATCCCACGCGGCCAGCGATTCTTCGAGGGCGGGGACCGGGCCGGGCGATTCGCCGTCATTCATGTGGTCAGTATGAGAGGCCAGGACGATGCCGCCAAGGGTATCGTCAAATGCCTGCCAGCGTCATTGCGGGGCGGATCACCTGGCGGCAATCTGTGGGGGAAGTGTCGGCCGGTGCCCCGCCACCGCCGCCGATAGGAGGAAACCGCCATGAGCACCGTCAACGCCACCATTGCTTCGCCGCGCGTCCTGGTGGTGGGCGGCGGCACCGTGGGACAGATCGCGGACCTGCTGCGGAAATTCGGGCTGTTGCGGCCGCTGGTGGTGTCGGACCCGGTGATGGTTGCGACGGGCCTGATCCAGCGCGTGCTGGAACCGCTCGCGCGGGCGGGGATCGCCGTGACGGTTTTCTCGGACACCGTGTCCGATCCCACCGATAGCGTGATCGAGGCCGGCGTTGCCGCGTTGCACAGGGGAAAGTTCGATTGCCTGGTTGGCTTTGGCGGCGGCTCGCCGATCGATACGGCGAAGGCGATGGCGATCCTGGCCGCGGGCGGGGGAAAGATGCGCGACTACAAGGCGCCGGTCGCGGCCGACACGGGTGCGCTGCCGATCATCGCTGTTCCCACCACCGCCGGCACGGGCAGCGAATGCACGCGCTTCACCGTCGTTACCGATACAGAGCATGACGAGAAGATGCTGATCGCGGGGCTCGGCGCGCTGCCGCTGGCGGCGATCGTGGATTACGAACTTACCTATACGGTGCCGGCCCGCACCACCGCCGATACCGGCGTGGACAGCCTGACGCATGCGCTGGAGGCGTTCGTTTCCAAGCGGGCCAACCCGTTTTCCGATGCGCTGGCACTGTCGGCGATGGCGCTGATCGGCAAGCACATCCGCACTGCCTTTGCCGAGCCTCGCAACGCCGCCGCGCGCGAGGGTATGATGCTGGGCGCGACGCAGGCGGGGCTGGCGTTTTCCAATTCGTCTGTCGCGCTGGTGCATGGGATGTCGCGGCCGATCGGGGCGCATTTCCATGTGCCGCACGGGCTTTCCAACGCGATGCTGCTGCCGGCGATCACGCGGTATTCAGTACCGGGGGCGGAGGCACGCTATGCGGAGGCCGCGCGCTGCATTGGGTTTGCCGAGGCGGGGGATGCGGATGGGGTGGCGGCGGCGAAACTGCTGACCGGGCTGGAGGCACTGAACAAGGCGTTGTCGGTGCCGTCGCCAGCCGATTACGGGATCAGGGAAGCGGACTGGAACAATAAGATGGAGCTGATGGCGCAGCAGGCGCTGGCGTCGGGGAGCCCTGCCAATAATCCGCGGGTGCCGGAGGCAGCGGAGATCGTGGCACTGTACCGCGAAGTCTGGACGGGGGCAGCGGCGAATGCGTGAGCACAGTTCTGAACGAGATTGCTGCGTCGCTACACCCCTCGCAATGACATCGTGGGTGGGAGCGGGGACCGCGCGCCTTACGCTTGCCGAGCGTGGATGCTAAAACACCCCCAAATGCTTGTGCAAATCCACGCCATCCCGCCGCAGCGCCGCCACCGTTTCGTCCACGACCACCCGTCCACTGTTCAAAATTATAATATCGTCCGCGACATTGAATACCAGCTCGGCATTTTGCTCCACCAGCACGATCGATAGCCCGCGTTGCTTCAAACGCCGGATCGTCGCCATCACCTCCGCGACGATCTGCGGCGCCAGCCCCTCCGACGGCTCGTCCATCAGCAAGACACGCGGGTTCGACATCAGTGCTCGCCCGATCGCCAGCATCTGCTGCTCGCCACCCGACAGGTAGCCGGCATATTGCTCGCGCCGCTCTGCCAGGCGCGGAAACGTGGTGTAGACGCGGTCCAACGTCCAAGGCTCCGGACCGCCGGCGCGCGGCTTGCGGGCTGCCACGATCAGGTTCTCGCGTACTGTCAGGCTGCGGAATACGCGGCGGCCTTGCGGCACCAACGCCACGCCGTGCGCGGCGATCGCTTCCGGCGAGCGGCCACCGACCGAGACACCATAGACCGAAACCGATCCGCGGCGCGGCGGTACCAATCCCACCGCGACACCCATGCTGGTGGACTTGCCCGCGCCGTTGCGGCCGAGCAAGCCAAGCAGTCGGCCCTCACCCAGGCGGAATGAGACGCGGTGCAGGACATGGCTGTCGCCGTAATAGGCATCAATCTCGCTCAGCGTCAGAGCGTCAGGCGGCGCCAAGGTAGATCTCCCTGGTGCGCGGATGCTCTACCACTTCGGTGCGGGTGCCCTCCACGATCACCTCGCCGAAATGCAGAACGCTGATGCGTTCGGCGAATTCCAGCGCCACGTCCATGTCATGCTCGATCATCACGATCGTCACGTCGCGCGGAATGGTGGCGATCAGGGCGGCGACGTCGCGGCGTTCGTCCACCGAGAGGCCGGCGAAGGGTTCGTCCAGCAGCAATACCTTTGGCGCCTGGCCCACCGCCATGGCAATTTCGACGCGGCGGCGCTCGCCATAGGAGGTCTGCGCCACCGGGCGCGATGCCAGATGCGACAGACCGACGCGTTGCAGTGCGTCAGCGGCGCGGTCGATCAGGGCGTGCTGGCGGTCCAGCCGCACGATCGGATTCCAGCGCAGCGGCGACAGGCCCAGCAAGGATAACGTCACGTTGCGCAGCAGCGTTTCGTTGGGAAACAGCGTGATGATCTGATAGGTGCGCGTCAGGCCCAGATGTGCCCGCCGCCGCGCCGCCATCCGCGTGATGTCGTGGCCGAACACGGCGATGCTGCCGGCGTCGGGACCCAGTTCGCCGGTGATCAGGTTGAACAATGTGGTTTTGCCGGCGCCGTTCGGGCCGATGATCAGGCGGCGCTCGCCGGACGCGACCAGCAGTTCGACCCCGTTCGTCACGCGCAGGCCGCCGAAGGATTTGCTCAGGCCGCGGACTTCGAGCGCGTTCATGGCACGCGTTCCTCGGTCAACACGCGCGCGCGCGGGTGGCGCGATGCGATCGCCCAACGCCATAGGCGCACCGAGCCTGGGACGAAGCCTTCCGGCATGAACACGACGATCAGAACGAAGATCGCGCCGAGCATGAAGTTCCAGCGCGAGATATAGGCGCTGGCGACGTCCTTGATGATCACCACCAATGCGGCACCGAAGATCGGGCCGAAGATTGTGGCGGTGCCGCCGGCAATGACCATCAGCAATGCTTCGGCGGAGGAGCTGAGCGCCACGGTCTCGGGCGAGACGAATTGATTGTAGTAGAGGTAGAGCAAGCCTGCGACGCCGCTCCAGAAGCCGGAGAGCAGGAAGGCGAGGAAACGCGTGAGCCAGACGTTGTAGCCGAGCGCGGTCATGCGACGCGGCTGGTCGCGCGTGCCGCGCACCGCGGCGCCGAAGGGGGAGGCGACGAAGACCGTGATGCAGCCTAGCGCGATCAGGAATACGACCAGAGTGGCCCAGTAGAAGGCGGGGGCGTTGTCCAGGGCGATACCGAAGGGATGCGGGCGGGTGTTGATGGATACGCCGTTGTCGCCGTTGGTGAGGCTGATCCAGCGGAAGGCAATGCCCCAGACGATCTGGCCCAGCGCCACGGTGATCATGACGAAGCCGAGCCCGGTCGCGCGCAGCGAGAGCATGGCGAAGATGGCGGTGGCGACGAGCGTTGCGGCCAGCGCTCCGATCGTGGCGACGATGCTGCCATGGCCGGCGTTGATCAACGTTGCGGCAGCGTAGCAGGAGACACCGAACAAGCCGGCATGGCCCAGGGTTACCAAGCCGGCGTAGCCGACCAGGATGTTCAGGCCCATGGACAGCACGGCGTAGATCAGCACCTGCGAGGCGATGTTGATGTAGTAGGCGTTGCCAACCCAGAACGGCAGCGATACCAGCGCGGCGCAGGCGAGGAGGAGGGCGAGGATCTTCATGCGCTGGCCCGACATGGCAATGCATTGCGGGTCCGCGTTGGCCTGTCCCCTTCTGTCATTGCCAGGCGCGGCGCGACAAAGCAATCTTCGTGGTTGCAGCGCATGATGCGTTGGCTTGAAGGGGATTGCTTCGTCGCTGCGCTCCTCGCAATGACATGCGGGCGCTTCATAGCGTTACCCGACCGAACAAGCCGCGCGGGCGGACCACCAGCACGATGAGCATTGGCAAGAACAATACGACGTACGCCAGTTCGGGGAAGAGTACCTGACCGTAATTATAGAGGAAGCCAACGACAAAGCTGCCGACCAGCGAGCCTAACAGGCTGCCGGTGCCTCCCAGGATCACTACCACGAGCGCGAGCGGCAGCATGTCCTGGTCGAGGCCCGGATAGACCGACAGGATCGGCCCACCGATGACGCCGGCGAAGCCTGCCAGGCCGGCGCCGAGCGCGAAGACGATGGTAAAGAGATGCGAGACGCGGATGCCGCAGACCCGCGCCATGGCGGGATCGTCCACCGCGGCGCGGATCATGGCGCCGAGACGTGTCTTGTCGAGCAAGCCCCACAGCGCCGTGGCGATGGCAACGGCGATCAGGATGATGACGAGGCGATAGGTGGGGAAGGCAACGGAGAGCAGATGCGTGGAGCCGACGCCGATGGCGGGCGTGTCTACCGAGATGGGGTCGCCGCCCCAGACCATCAGGCAGGTGTCGGCGACCATGAAGGACAGGCCGAGTGTGACGAGTACTTGCGCCAGTTCCGCGCCGACAAGACGGCGGAGGAGGAGGCGCTCGATGATGGCGCCGAACAAGGCGACGCCGAGGCCGGCGCCGATGGCAGCGATCCAGAAGCCGGCGCCCCAGGAGATCAACGTTACGCCGAAATAGGCGCCGAGCATGAACATCGAACCATGCGTCAGGTTGGGAATGCGCATCAGGCCGAAGATCAGGGAGAAGCCGGCGGACAGAAGGAACAGCAGGCCGCCCAAGGTGATGCTGTTGATGGCAAGAATGGTCCACATGGCTAATCCCTCCCGCGAACGCACGGGGGAGAGGTTGAGACGCGCAGGGCCGAGGGTGAGGGTGATCGGGTCGGTACGCCGTACTTACGAACCCACCTGATCTCTCTCACCCTCGGTGCTACGCATCTCGACCTCTCCCGCTTCGCGGCCGAGGTGTTCACGACTTCAGGGGCGGATAGTTCCGCGAGTAGACCGGTTGCGCCAGGAACCATTTTTCGTTGAATGTCCAGAACTGGCTCACGTTGTGGTAGGTCTTGATCGTGTGCTGCGCCAGTTTGCCGTTGGCCTTTATCACCCGCCTGATGAACACGTCGCCGACGACGTTGCCGAAATTGTCGAAGTGGAACGGGCCGCGCGGCGAGTCGGTCATCGACACGGCACGCATTGACTTGATCAGCGCTTCCTTGTCGTCGGTCTTGCCGTCCAGTGCCTTTACTGCGGCTTCCGCGACCAAGCCATTGATGTACATGCCGGCTGCGTACAGGCCAGGGATCGAGCCGGTTTCCTTGATCATGCCGGCCACGAAGGCCTTATTGCTCGGCGTATCGAGATCCGATGTGTAGTTCGATGCGCTGATCATGCCCAATGCTTCGTCGCCGTAGCTTTTCATCAGCGCGTCGTCGCCAGCCGGGCCGCCGGCGAGCACCGGCAGCTTCAAACCGGCATCGTGGTACTGCTTCATGAAGCGCAGTGGATTCGAACCCGCGAAGCCCTGCACCACCACGTCGACGCCGGAAAGCTGCGCCAGGTACGGCGTATAATCGGGCGTGACGATCGGCGGCCACAGCTTCTTCACCACGCGGCCGCCTTCGTCGTCGAACACGCGTTGGAAGCCGCCCATTTGCTCATAGCCGAAGGCGAAGTCCTCGGCGATGGTGATTGCCGTCTTGTAGTTGAGTTCCTTGCGGGCGTAGTCGGCCAGTGGATGCATGGGTTGTGCCGACGAGCCGGATGCACGCACCAGGAAGGTGTTGGGCTTGCGCTGCGTCACGTCCTCGGCGGCTGCGAGGCTGAGGAGCGGCGTCTTATGCGCGGCGACGTAATCGGAGATCGCCAGCAGCTCGAATGCGGCGAGCGGGCCGAAGATCATGTCCACCTGGTCGCGCTCGATCAGTTCCTGCGCCTTGGTCTTGGCGCCGGCGGGGTTGCCGCCGGTGTCGGCGGTGACCAGCTCCAACGGCCGCCCGGCCATCTTGTTGTTGTGATCCTTGAGATACAGTGCCGTGCCCTGGTCCATTTGCAGGCCGCCTTGGGCGAGAGGACCGGTTTTCACCGTCAGCAATCCGATCTTGATCGGCTTGTTCTGCGCGATGGCGGGCATTGGCAACGTGGCGGCGCCGGCGGTAGCAAGCAATGTGCGGCGCGTCAGTCTGGCGGTCATTCGGTTCGTCTCCCTCCCGTACCGGTGTATCCCGGCGCGGGCGTGTCCTACCGGTTGCCTCGCGCGCCGTCCAGCGCGTTAGCGATCCCTTGCGCGGGATGGCGGGACGTCGGAGCATGACATTTGTTTCATTTGGAAGGAGTCCGCGCATGCAACGCAGCATCGCCGTAGGGCTGGGGATCATGGAGTTCCCGTTCGATACCGTCGCGGGCTTCTGGCGCTGGGTCGATCTGTGCGAAGCGGGTGGTGTGGATTCGTTATGGCAGACGGACCGGCTGATCAGCCGTGCGCCGATCCTGGAATGCATGAGCGCGTTGGCGGCGATCGCGGGGCGAACGCGGCGGATCAAGTTCGGGGTCAATGTAGTTTCGGTAGCGATGCGCGAGCCGGTGCTGCTGGCGAAGCAATGCGCGACGATCGACATGCTGTCAGGCGGGCGGCTGCTGCCGGGGTTCGGAATTGGGAGCCCGCGAGGGCCGGAATGGCAGGCGATGCACCTCGATGCGGGGACACGTGGGCGCAAGACGGATGAGGCGCTGGAGATCATCGGCCGGCTGTGGGCGGGAGAGACGTTGGATTATGAGGGCAGGCACTTCCAGTTGACGGGCGCTCGGATTGCGCCGCTGCCGGCGCAGCCGGATTTGCCGATGTGGATCGGGGGTTCGTCGGATGCGGCGGTGCGGCGGACGGCCCGGTATGGCACCGGGTGGCAGGCTGGATCCGAACCGGCGGAGGAGGTGGGTCGGGTGATCGCTGCGATCCGCGCGGCGGTGGCGGCGGCGGGGCGGCAGATCGACGACGATCATTACGGCGCCGCATTTGCGTACCGGTTCGGAAGCTGGGGTGATGCAGGTATGGACCGGGTCGCGGAGGCGTATCGTGCGCGCACCGGGCGGGATGCGCGGGAGGTGTTTGCCGTTGGTGATGCGGCCACCATCATGACGCGGCTTGCGGAATACGTGGCGGCGGGCGCTTCGAAATTCATTCTGCGTCCGGCGGCACAGGGGGATGAGGACATGCTGGCGCAGACACGGCGGCTGGTGGAGGAGGTGCTGCCGCAAGTAGCGATGCGCTGGCCGCGTCCGGTGAAGAGCGCGGCGTGAAGCATCGCGCCGACCAGCTTCTGGTCGATCGCGGTCTGGCTGAATCGAGGACGCGGGCACAGGCGTTGATCATGGCCGGCAAGGTGTTCGCCGCGGAACGCCGCATCGACAAGCCGGGCCTCGTTGTTGCGGACGATACGCCTTTGGAAGTGCGTGGCCAGGACCATCCCTGGGTGTCGCGTGGCGGATTGAAACTTGAGCATGCGCTGCGTCATTTCGCGCTGTCCCCGACGGGACGGATTTGCCTGGATGTCGGCGCGTCGACCGGCGGGTTCACTGATGTATTGCTGACACATGGCGCGGTGAAGGTGCATGCGGTCGATGTCGGGCATGGGCAGCTTGCGTGGAAGCTGCGGTCGGATCCGCGCGTGGTCGTGCATGAGAAGACCAATGCGCGCTACCTGACGACGGTGGACATTGCGGATCCGATCGAAGCCATGGTCTGTGATGCGAGCTTCATCGGGCTCGCGACTTTGCTGCCTGCGCCGCTGGCGTTGTGCGTCCGCGGCGCCTGGGCGGTGGCACTGATCAAGCCGCAATTTGAAGCGGGTCCCGAGGCGGTGGGGCGCAAAGGCGTGGTGCGCGATCCGGCGGTGCATCAGGCAGTATGCGATCGCGTTCGAACATGGTGGGCAGGGCTGCCGGGCTGGTCGGTGCTGGGCGTCACCGAAAGCCCGATCACGGGCCCAGAGGGGAATAAGGAATTTCTGATCGGTGCACTGCGTGCCGCGGATTAATGGCAAGCACGGCCTTGTACCAACTAACGCAATGATTGACCCACCCGTCATGGCCGGGTCAAGCCCGGCCATGACGGGTGGGTCAGCGGTTTCGTCCGCTGGTATTAGTCCGACGATTCGCAATTACGGTAACGTATGACGCTGCAAGAACATCCTGGTATAAGCGCGCTGCTTTTCTTACGGCTGGCACCGGATTTTATGAGTACGGCGACACACCGTATGGCCCATAATGCCGTACCGCATGCAAGAAGCGAAGAATTCCAGCCGCAGATGCACGCCGATGCACGCAGATAGACCGCGCTACATGCTCTATCTGCGTACATCAGCGTGCATCTGCGGCTAAATTATTTTATGCGACCGGCACGCAAGGATTCGGGTAGGTTAACGATATACGTCACCGTATTTATGAAACAGAGTACTTAGCCCGCGCCCAGGGATCGCAGACGATCGGCCAGGTCGGCGGCGCCCGATGCGATGGCGTTGGCAAGGACCGTGACGCCCTGCCGATCGCGGGCGTCAAGGTCGCCGTGGTGCTGCGCCAGCAGCTCGGTCATTTCGATCCCATGGGTCAATGCACCGTGCAGATGATGTAGCGGCGTCTTGCCGCTCTCATCCCTCGCGTTCGCCAGGTCTGGATAGCGCGCGAGCAGCATGCGGACCCGATCGGGTCGATCACAGGTGACGGCATCACGGATCCCGGCGCGATCGATCAGCAGGTCGATGCTGTCGCTCTGCCCGAAGTGGCCGGCCCAGCCGATCGGCGTGCTGTGGTACACCGCGTCGCGTATCGCGGGATCGGCACCGCGATCAAGCAGGAAGCGGATCGCTGTCTCGATCTCCGAACGCGTGAAACGCGGGCTCGTGGCAACGCGATGCAACACGGTGGCCTTCATGTCGAGACCAGGAACAATGGCGTTGCTGCCGGCGCCTCGCGTCAGGAGAAAATCCGCCACCTCGAGCCGGTTGTGAACACACGCGAAGCAGAGTGCCTGGCTGAGGATGTTCAGGCGAGCCCGTTTGCAGCAGAACGGCGATTGGCCACGATACTTAAGCTCCTGCCCATACGGATCGGCGAGAGCGCCAGCGCCGGGCTTGAGCACGCCATCGGCGAGAAACCAGCTCTTCACCGCATCGAGTTCCCCCAGGCCGGCCGCAAAGCGCAAATCGCGCTTTGCGCCGCAACGGCCGAGAAGCTCGGCAACCGCCTATCGATAAATCCGTCGCGCCACCTCCGGGCGCTGCCATTGCTCCGACAGCACGCCCTGCTTGGCACCGTATGTGTCCGATGAGCCGTTGCCGTCGCGGCCCTCGCGCAATTCGCGCACGCGAGCCAGGCTGACATCCACGATGCTCGTGCCGGGGACGGTGCTTTCGTAAATGATTTCCTCCGGTGCGGCGATCAGTGCCAGGCCGCGATCATCCGGCGCCACCATATTCTGCGTCGAGACCACCAACGCCAGGTTCTCGATTGCGCGCGCCCACAGCAAAGCGCGCCATGTCGCCCACAGCTTCCGCTTGTTCAAACCCGCAGGCAGGAACAACAGCTCCGCGCCGCGCAGGGCCA
Organism: Acetobacteraceae bacterium; assembly: GCA_035523995.1. Taxonomy (GTDB): domain Bacteria; phylum Pseudomonadota; class Alphaproteobacteria; order Acetobacterales; family Acetobacteraceae; genus JASHVB01. Next base: position 80,831 of record DATKPQ010000107.1, read on the forward strand.
GGGCACGGGAGACTTCCGGGACATAGACCTCGCTGCACATCGCCAGCCCGACCTTGCCGTGGACCGTGTCGAACACCGGGTATTCGTCGCCGGGGACGTACTGGAATTCCCAGTATTTTCCGCCGGTGTAAAGCCACGGACCGTTGGGATAGGTGCGGCGGTAACGGGCAGGTTCGCTTCCGTCCGGATAGGCCATGACGATCAGGTTGAAGGCGGTGGCGGCCTGGGAACTGATCGGCTCGATGGTGCCAAACACCGCGTGGACGCCGTGCTTGGCGGCGGCGTCGGCGAGACGCGCGGTGGGGTCGTATTCGGCGGGCATGCGCCAGGGACCGGGATAGGTCTCCGGGAAGCAGACAAAGTCGGCGCCGTCGGCGGCGCAGCGTTCGATGCTGCGGACGGCGTCGTGCACGTTGGCCTCGTCGCCCGGCGGCGCGTGAGTCTGCGGTTGCACCACGGCAATACGGAATGTCATGTCTTCCTCCGTTGGTTATGCGGGCGCTTCGGCAGGCATGCGCAGGAATGCGCCTTGCTTCAGCAGTTCGGTTTGCAATTGCGTGATCGGCACTGCGCGCGGGGGCACGTTCAGGCCGGCTGCCAGGCCGGCGGCAGTGCCAGCCGCCTGGCCGGTCAGCCAGCATTGGGGGATCTCGCGCAGGAACGAATGGCTGGCGGCGTCACACGAGACATGACGGCCGGCAACCAACAGTCCGTCGATCGTGCAGGGCAGTAGGCAGCCATAGGGCACCGATATCGGTGGCATTTTCGGTGACAGCGACGGTGACACGCCGATTTCGTCGGGCATTGGCGTGCCATCGCTCCATTGTTCGCGGGTCACGCGTGCCATGCCCGGCAGACGGCGCGAATGGCGTACGCCGAGCTGCGGTGCCGACAGCATCAGGAAGGCGTTCTCGAATCCCGGCGCGTGGACGCGATACACATCGAGATGCTGCGCCATCAGGCGGTGCGAGCGGACCTCCACTTCCGTCAAATCCTGCACGTCGATCGCGGCATAACCGGAGAGACGCGGGCCCATGAACAAGGCTACGTCGTTGCGCCAGGATACGAAGGGGCGTTCGAACAAGCCGCTGCACAGGGAGCGGCCTCGGTCCATGAAAGCGGTGAAGCCGGCGGTGTCGGCGGTCTTGAATGCGATCCAGCGGTTCATGTCGCAGCCGCCCCAGATCCAGGACGTGTTCATGCAGTGGTGGATATCGCGTTCCTCGATGTCGGTCTCGGCTCCGGCGCCGGCGCGGCCGAAGATGTCGCCGTCGCCGGTGCAGTCTACCGTGACGCGGGCGCGGATCGCGAGGCGGCCTTCCTTGCTTTCGAAGATGACGCCGGTGACGGCGTTGTCTGCCATGATCGGGGTGGCGCCAAGCGCGTGCAGCACAAGCTGTGCACCGCTTTCCAGCACCTGTTCCTGGCTGGCGAGTTTCAAACGTTCCGGATCGATGGTGGGCGACCAGGTGACGATGCCGTGATAGGCGGCAGTACGTTCCTTCCAATAGGCGGCGGTGGCTTGGTCGGCACTGCCCCAGTGCGCGCGCGGCGGGCCGGCGATGGCGTCCTTCGGCAGGCGGCCGAGCAAGTCGTTGGCGATGCCGCAGATCGTCTGCTTGCCGGACCAGTCGGTCATGCGGTCGATCCAGATCACCAGGCCGCCGGTGGAGAGGCCGCCCAGGTGATTGTAGCGCTCCAGCAGCACGACATCGGCGCCGGTGCGCGCGGCGGCAATGGCGGCAGCGGTGCCGGAGGGGCCGCCGCCGACCACGAGCACGTCGCAGTCGCGGAAGACGGGGGTGGCGCGGGGTGCCTCGTGGACGACGGCGCCGGGGCGCTCGCGGCGGGCGAGCAAGCGGGAGGCAGAAAAGATGTCGGATTGGAAGAAGAATGATTGATTGCTGTGGCGCACGGCTTGCGGCGGGTCGGATTTGCCCTGGCTCATCGGTGTTGCTCCTTGTCATAGGAGTTGGGCAGGCTGCCTGCGGCGACGTCAAGCGGCGGCGTATCGCCGCACAGAGGTGCTGACAGACTGGATCACGGGCTACGGCTACGAACCGGTCCTGGTGGAGGCAGGACAAAGAAGACGTTCGAGACAAATGCTGGGGATCATGTCCCCGACGGCATATCTCGCAGGTCGGGCTGGTGCCCAGTCGCAGCCGTCACGACGCCATCATGTCTTCATGGATGCTTCAGGAACCTGAAGTAGAAGGCCGCAAACACCAAGACTATTCCGATGTTCACCATTAGCCGCTCCCAGAACCTGTTTCTAAAAAACAGGAAATCCACAGCAACTATCGTCGCTGCCATCACCACGACGTAAAGTGCCACAGTTGCCTTGTTTCCCATTTTGAACCCTTGGTTTCAAAGATGGTGGCCCGAGCCGTGGGGCCGGGCCGGGCGCCTGCTGACCGGTTTCAAATCGCCTCGTGCAGCAGCGCCACCGACTTGCGCAGGCCGTCCAACGGCGGAAACAGCAGATCCTCATGCTCGATCGACAGTACGTCGTCATAACCGGCCAACCGGAGCAATCCACAGAACTCCTTCCACCAATGCACGTCGTGCCCATAGCCGAGCGTCACGTAGCTCCACGAGCGGTCGCGCAGGTGACTTACCGGCTTGGTATCGAGCAGGCTGTTGATGCCGCTGGTGGTGGGATCGATGCGCGTGTCCTTGGCGTGCACGTGGTAGATCGCATCGCCAAGTGCGCGTGTTGCGGCCAGCGGGTCGGCGCCCATCCAGAACAAGTGGCTGGGGTCGTAGTTCGCGCCGACCGTCGGGCCGACGGCGTCGCGCAGGCGGAACAAGGTTTCCACGTTGTAGACGTTCTGCTGGCCATGCAGTTCCAGGCATAGCTTTATCACGCCGGCCGACTGCGCTTCCGCCACCAGGCCGCGCCAATACGGGATCACCGCCTCGTCCCACTGCCATTGCAGCACGCGGGCCGCTTCCGGCGGCCACGCCGTGGTTATCCAGTTCGCATTCGCATCGCCCGGCCCGCCGGGACAGCCGGACATCAGCACCACGCGCGGCACGCGGAGCAATCCGGCCAGGCGGATGGTGTTCGACGTCACCTCGCGATGGCGCTTGCCGCTTTCGCCCGGGTGCAGCGGATTGCCGGAACAATTCAGCGCGCTGATGGCAAGCCCATGATCGCGCAGCTTGTCGGCGAATATCTGCCGCGCCGGTGCGCTCTCCAGCATCGTGCCAAGACTCAAATGCGGCGCGCTGGACCAGTTGCCGCAGCCGAATTCCAGCGTCTGGATGCCAAGCTCCGCTGCTGCTGCCAGCAGACGATCGAACGGCATGTCAGCGAGACTGTCGGTGACCAGGCCGATGCGCATTGTCGATGCTCCGTTCGCGCTGGTGTTCTGATTCCGCGAGACCACGCCTGCTGCAATCGGTAGAGTGGCGAATCAAACTGCGATAGAACGTGCAATCGCTCGGTGGGGATTGGTTCGCTTCGCTCGCAATGACATTGGGCACACACGCTCACCAGCCGGGATCGGTGGGGCGCAGCCCGAGCAGGGCCTTGCCCGCCGATTCATATTGGCCCGGCAGTCCTGCCGCATGCTGCACGGCGACGTGGACATCGCGGAAGCAGCGTTCAAGCGGGTTGCGGGTATAGACCGCGTTGGTGCCCGCCGCGTGAAACACCAGATCGACCGCGCGCACCGCTTCGTGCATCGCATGCACGATCGCCAGCCGTGACTGTGCGAGGCGCGCATCCAGTTCCTCCGCGCAATCGCATACCGCGCCGTATGCCGTGCCGACAGCATCGATCACATAGGCCCGTGCGGCCTGCAGGATTGCCTCGGCCTCCGCGATCCGGGTCTGTACCATGGGGCGGTCGCGCAGCAGTGTCGTCGACATGGTGGAACTTGCCTGCCCTGCAATCGCCGCGAAGGCGTCGATCGCAGCGCGCGCGATGCCCAGCGCGTTGGCGGCCGTCGCTGACCACAGCATCGAGTTGAACAATCGCGGATGATACAACGGACCGGGTTCGCAGGGCGGGGCGGCCAACGAGAAACTATGCGCGGCCGGCACGAATACGTCCTCGACCACGAAATCGTGGCTGCCGGTGCCGCGCATGCCAACGACAGACCAGGTGTCCGCGATCCTGCCCTGTGACGCCGGCACCCAAAGGGTGCGGGTCCGGGTTGCGCCGGTTTCGCTGCGCAGCGGGCGGTCGCCGTCCATCAGCAGAGAAGTGCACATCACCCAGGTGGCGTGGTGCACGCCGCTGGAGAAGTCCCATGTGCCGCGTACGCGATACCCGCCATCGACCGGATAGGCCCGGCCTTGCGGGCGCACCGACCCGGCGCCGCGGAAATTGGCCGGGTGGCCGGCGAAGCGGTGCCCGATGTCCGCCGGCATCCAGCCCATGAAGCCGGAGATGTTCGATGCGATCATGGCGCACCAGCCGACGGAACCATCTGCCCGGGACAGTTCCTCGATGGCGTGGAAAACGGTCAGGGGCGGGAGTTCCGGGCCGCCCATGGAACGCGGCAGGTACATTTGCAGCAGACCCGCCGCAGCGAGGGCGTCGGCGACGGGGTGGGGGAGATGGCAGAGCGTCTCCGCTTCCTCGCGATGCGCCAGGATCAGCGGCGCCAGCGCACGGGCGGCAGCAACGACGTTGACGGGCGGCTGCGTTGGTACTGTGTCGTTCACGACGTTGCTTCCTCCGCCCGCGTCGGTTTGAACGGGCCTTGTTCGGGTCAAATCAACCACCGGCGGGAGGCGTGGGCAACTCGGCGGAGGCGGGGCAGTGCGGGCTTGGGACGACCGGCTGGGACGACCGAGATTGCTTCGTTTCGCAGGCAATGACATAAGAACGCAGCGACCTGCGCTCGCAACGACGCCTGCGGCGCCGATACCCCAGGGAAATCGGGACTCGCGACAAGCCGTTGTTGGGCGGCACGGAACGGCTTTCACTCGCCACGCGGTTGACGCATTAGGCGGCGGTTGCCGCCCTTCGCCGCGCATACAGCGCCAGCCGCCGCGCCGCTGCCGGCGGGACAGGGCTCGCTGCACTTTCGTCGATGGCCGGAAGGTCTGCGGCGCGGTGGCACGCCGTCACGTGGCCCTCGGCCCAGGCCGCCAACCGCGGCGCTTCGACACGGCAGCGGTCGATGACAAACGGACAACGCGTATGGAAGCGGCAACCATCCGGCGGGTGCATCGGGCTGGGCACATCCCCGCCGGCCACGTTGCGATGGCGGTCCCGATGCGGGTCCGGCCGCGGAATCGCCGCCAGCAGCGTGCGCGTGTACGGATGCCGCGGATCGGCGAACAAAGCGTCCTTCGATGCAAGCTCCACGACCTGGCCCAGGTACATCACGGCGATGCGGTCGGCCATATGCTTCACCACCGCCAGGTCGTGGGCAATGAACAAATACGCCAGCCCCAGCCGCGCCTGCAGGTCCTTCAGCAGGTTCACCACCTGCGCCTGAATCGAAACGTCCAGCGCCGACACCGGCTCGTCGCACACCACCAGCGCTGGTTCCACCGCCAGTGCCCGCGCAATGCCGATGCGCTGGCGCTGTCCACCGGAGAACTCGTGCGGGTAACGCTCTGCGTGGTAGGCGGACAACCCGACAAGCCCCAGCAACTCCTGCACGCGCGCGCGCCGCGCCGCGCGGTCGCCGATCCCGTGGACGATCAGCGGCTCCTCCAGGATCTCGCCCACCCGCATGCGCGGGTTCAGCGAGGCGAACGGATCCTGAAACACGATCTGCATCCGCCGCCGCAGCCTGCGCAGCGGCGTGCCGGTCAGGTTGGTGATGTCCGCCCCCTCGAAACGGATGCTGCCGGCAGTCGGATCGATCAGGCGCAGCACGAGGCGCGCCGTAGTGGACTTGCCGCAGCCGGACTCGCCCACCAAGGCCAGGGTCTCTCCGGGCGCGAGCGCGAACGAGATGCCATCCACAGCCCGCACCACGCCGATGGTGCTGCCGAAGATCAGGCCGGATCTGGATTCGTAATGCTTGGCGAGGTTGTCCACCTCAAGCAGGGGAACGACGGGCAAGTGCGGGGCCTTGGGCAGGAAAGGGCGGGCGTCGGCGGACGAACGGGCGCGAAGGGTCAAACAACCCCGACATGTCATTGCGAGGAGCGAGGCGACGAAGCAACCTCGGTCGCGCGACGCACGAAACCGGTGCGTTTCTTGAACAAGCTTGCTGGCCGCTACGACCCCGCAATGACAGCAGGCTTTCACGTATCCCGCAACGCCATCGCATCATCCGCGACGAACATCGGATCAAGCAGCGGATCCCACAACCGAATCCCGCCGGTAATGCCCGCATCATTCGACACCGTTCGCACCTTCGGCGGCAAATCGAAATCGATCCGCTTGGCGTTGCCGCCGCCGATCGCCAGCGTGTCGTAGTTCGTCAGCGTCTCGATATGGCCGATCGCCTTGCGCACCCGCTTGTTCCAGGTCTTCGCCCCGACCTTTTGCAACGCCGCGTTGCCGATCCACTGATCGTAGGTCAGGCCGTCGTGCACGGGATGTTGGCTAAGTTCCAGGTGCGGGGCCGGAAAGCCGCGGTCGAACAATGCGAACCCCATGCCGGTGCCCAGCGTGATCACGCATTCCAGCCCGCGCCCGACGATCACGCCCAGCCCCTGCACCGTCGCATCGTTCATCATGCGCGCCGGCTTGCCCAGTTTCTGCGACAGCACCTCGGCAAGCGCGAAGCCATGCCAGTCTTCGGTCCCGAGATTCGGCGCCGTCAGCACGCGCCCGCGCCGCACCACGCCAGGAAAGCCGATCGAGATCCGATCGAACCGCCCCAGCGGCCTGATCACCTCCATCAGCGCGTCCACCACGACGCTCGGCTTGGACGGATGTGGCGTATCAATCCGGTCCGGATCTTCGATCATCCGGCCGGTCGCCGCCAGCACGCTGGCCTTCAGACGCGTGCCGCCGACATCGATGGCGAGCGTCAGCGGCCCCGCCGGATGTGCTTCCTCGTTCACGCTGCCGCCCCCACGCGCCGCATGAAGTCGCGCAATGCCGGTGCCCATTTCTCCGCATCCGCGCCCGAAGCGAGGTGGCCCTTGTCGCTGTCGATCTCGCAATAGCGCGCATCCACGCCGGCATCGCGCAGTGCCAGCATCACCACAGGCGCACGTTCGGGCGGGAACAACGCATCGGTCCGCGACAGCACATACAGCACCGGCACCTTGATGCGCCCAAGCCGCTCTGTCACGTCAAAGGTCTCCATTGCCTGACCCAGGATGAGCAGCGAGTTCGCGTCGAACACGTTGGCCCATTGCTCCGCGGCACGGCGGATCGCTGCCTCGTCCGCCATGCCGTAGCGGCGCAACGTGTCGATGCGCAGCGCGATCATGGTCTCGCGCATGCCGCCCGGCGTGTCATAATAGTCGCCGCCGTTCCAGTTGGGATCGCGCTCGAATCGCTCGCGCGTGTCGGCAGTTGCGTTCAGCCGAGCCTTCGGCGCGGACACCACCGGCACGATGCCATCCATGAAATCGGGATAGCTGACCGCCCACTGGAACGCCTGGAACCCGCCATAGGACGGTCCCACCACAGCGCGTAGATGCTTCACGCCAAGATGCTGCAACAGGTGATGCTGCGCCGTGACGATGTCACCCAAAGAAATCCGCGGAAAGCGCGACCCATACCACTTCCCCGTGCGCGGATCGGTGAACGACGCGTTGGTCGAGCCGAAGCTCGACCCAAGCATGTTTGATGCGACGACGTAGTTCCGCTCGGTATCGACCGGCGCACCAGGCCCTACCAAGGTCGTCCACGACCCTTCGGATGACGTGCCGGTCGGCTCGATCATCTGATGGCCGCTGGTAAAGCCGTGCGTCACCAGCACGGCGTTGCGCCCATCCGCGGCCAGCCTGCCGCGGGTGCTATAGGCGATGGTGACCTCGGGCAGCACTTCCCCGCTCTCCAGGCGGAAGTCGCTGAAAGTGAAACGGTCGCGCGTCACGTCATCCATAGGTCTGGCCCTCCGAGCGGCACCCTATTCCCTTCGCGGCGGGAACGGGAGAGGGCTGCGGCCCGAGTCTGGCCCGAGTCTGGCCCGAGTCCGGCCTCAGTCCCAGCACAGCACATGCACAGTCGCGCGCTTCAGCACCGAGATCGGATCGTCGCCCCACTGATCGGCGGGAAACGCATAGCTTCCCGGTGCCTCGTCCTGCAGAAACGCATCCAGCAGCGCCGAACCTGGCCCCACCGCCAGACCCGATGCCGGCATGCCCGGCACCATCCGGAACGCGTCCGGCATCAGGGTGGCGCGCACGATCCCCACCACCTTGCCGGAGCGCGGATCGAAGATGGCACCGCCGCTATAGCCATGCCGCACCATGCTGGCCTCCATCAGGATATGCTGGCGCGGATTGAAGGTCGGCACCTGTTGCAGCTTGTCGTTTTCCAGCGTGCCCCAGGTGGACTCGGGATCTTTCAATCCGGCGCTGGCCGGATAGCCCAGCATGAACACGCGCGTGCGGCCGTCCACCGGCCGGCCGATCTCCAGCACCGCCGGCGCCGTCACATCGGACGTGCGAAGCAACGCGATGTCATTGTCGCTATCGCGGCCGTCGATTGTGACGGGCGACAACGGAATGATCGGCGAGATGATCGCCACGCGCTGGCACGACGGCACCACATGCGCCGCCGTCATCACCAAGTGCTCTGTGACGAAGAAGCCGGTGCCGGCGATTACCATGTTGGGCGGCAGCGGTCCGTCATCCTGCTCCGGTTCGTCCGGTTCATTGACCTGCGGCAGCGGCGCCGGTGCGGGCACGATGTTGACGATGTCCGGCAAAGGCGCAGGCCGCACAGGCGCCATCGCGATCTGCACCGGCGGACGCTGGACGGGTGTTTGCACCTGCGGCAGCGGTGTCGCAGCGTGCGCCGGCTGCGCCACGGCAACGGTGGGCCGGCGGAATTGCTCGATCTGCGGCCAGAAATGCACCAGCACGGCGCCGCCCAGGGCGAAGCCGATCGCCAGTCCGATCAGGTCAGCCATCCAGGTGCGCATCGCCGGCTCTGCCCAGGCGCATCATCGACGGACAAGGGTTGCGATCGGGTTGCAGTGGCGCGGCTTTGGGAGGGGCGACCTGCGTCACTACTTTCCCTGCCGAGCCTCCGCCATCACGTCCTGGCGCGGTTGCGTCACAGATCAGGAGCATGTGAACTCCATCCGAAATCCGCGCCGCCGCCAATCAATTGACCGGAGGATCGCCATGTCCGCATCGTTCCAGGCCGTCCAGCGCCTCTCCGCCGACCCGGACACCTTCCTCCGCAACGTCGACGCGCTGCTTCCGGCGATACGCGACCGCGCCGCAGAGGTGGAACGCAGCGGCATGGTCTCCCGCGAAGTGATCGGCTGGCTGACCGAAGCCGGCATGTTCCGCGCCGTGCAGCCGCGGCAATGGGGCGGCCTGGAACTCGACGCTGGCATCTTCTTCGAGGCGGCCTTGCGCGTTGCCTCAGCCTGCGGCTCGACTGGCTGGGTGGCGAGTGTGGTCGGCATCCATCCTTGGCACATCGCCATGTTCCACCCGCAGGCGCAGAGTGACGTCTGGTCCGCCGATTCGGACACGCTGGCATCGACGTCCTACGCGCCCACGGGCCAGGTCCGCCGCGTACCAGGCGGCTTCCGGCTGTCCGGCCGCTGGGGATTCTCCAGCGGCGTGGACCATTGCAATTGGGTAATCCTGGGCGCGGTGGTGCCGGATGACGATGACGGCCTGGGCCCCGAATTCCGTAGCTTCCTGGTGCCGCGCGGCGATTTCGCGGTGGACCCGGAAAGCTGGCGCGTCACCGGCCTGGCCGGCACCGGCAGCAAGGACGTCACCGTCGCCGATGCCTTCGTGCCCGACTATCGCACACATTCATCCACCCAGGTCTATGAACATGCCGATCCCGGCCGTCTGGTGAACGACCGGCCGCTGTACCGGCTGCCGTGGTCCTGCGTGTTCCCTTATGCGATCGCCACCCCGGCCATCGGCGCCGCCACCGGCGCGGTGACATTGTTCATCGAGAACAATCGTCATCGGGTTTCCGTCGCGGGTAACCGCACGGCATCGGCTGGAGCCGACCTGCATCTGCGGCTGGCAGAATCGCTGACCGAAATCGAAGCGGCACATACAAGACTGACGCTGACCTGGCAGGATTTCCAGGCCCGGGTGACGCGCGGCGAGGAGATTCCCTACGTCTTGCGCGCGCGCTGCCGGTACGATGGGGCCCATGCCATCGCGCATTGCGCTGGCGCGGTGTTCCGGATGCTGGAGGTAAATGGGGGACGGACAATGAACGCAGGCGAGATGTTCCAACGGATGTTCCGCGACCTTCTGGCCATGCGTAACCACATCAGCGGCACCGTGGACGTGAACGCGTCAACCTATGCGCTCGCGCAGCTCGGCGCGCCACCACCGCAATTCAACCGCGCGCAACGGGTGGTAGTGTAGCAGCGCCAGGATACGCCGCCGGCGGCCGGGTGGGACGTAGCGTGGCCGGTCTGATGATCCGCTATGTTACGCTTCATCGCCCGGCTAATATATATTCGCGTGACACGGGGAGGAATGACATGATCAACCTGAGCGGTATCGGCCACGTTCTGTTGCGGGTCGCCGACGAGAAAGCCTCGAAGCGGTTCTACCGCGACGTGCTGGGGTTTCGCATCGCGGAGCAAGACCCGGAGCATGGCGGTGTGTTCATGACCCTGGGTGACGGCTTTCACACCATCGACGTTGTGCAGCATTCCGCACCGCAGGATGCGCCGCGGCCGCAGCGCGGACAGCTCGGGCTCGGGCATATCGCGTTCAAGGTTGCCAGCTATGCGGCGTTACGCGAAGCCTACACCCACTTGCTCAAACACGGCGTTGAGATCCAGCGTGCCGCCGACCATGTCTGCCAACGCAGCATCTATTTCGCCGATCCCGACGGCAACGGCCTGGAAATCTATTACGAGATGCCACAGGCGCTGCACCTGTTTCCGAACGGCCGCGGCGACGAGGACGAAGTACTGGCGTTGAGCAATGCAGGCGACCCACTGCCACAATGGCTCATTGAGGAGTGGCCTGGCCCCGCCGCAATGGCAAAGGTCGAACGCCTGCGTCAGGCGACACAAGCGGCGGTGGTTTAATCTTCCCGCTCCACCTGTCATTGCGAGCGAAGCGAAGCAATCCCCAACGAGCGATCGCACGTTCTCTCGGCGGAGATTGCTTCGCTTCGCTAACAACAAGCAACCCGTCATGGCCGGACTCGACCATCTGCGCACCGCCGATCGGGGTCGCATGCAGCGGCACCCGAACATCGTGGGAAGGTGGCCGGGTCAAGCCCGACCATGACGGGCTGGGTCGGCGCCGCCACTTGCATCCAGGGCGGGTCGATCGCCAGGCCGGTAGGCAACTCGCTTGGCACGCGATGCCGTGAGGCCGTCCACCCCAACAATGACAGCAGGCGCGATTTGTCGGCCTCACAACACCAGGGATTACAAATTCGATTTGCTGCCCTAGGGTGGCACCCGCCAGATGCCGCCTTATTCGATCTTCATGTCTTCGTGGTGAACCTGCCCTGCACCCTCACGCGAACGCTCCGGCGACTCGGCGTTCCGAGATCTGGCATTATTCAACCGCCCGCGACACGCGACGGCTATCAGAGCGCCGTCTCGTCAATCCCAGCGCGCCCAGAAGCGCGGTACCAAGCAGCCAGAACGAGCCCGGCTCGGGCGTATTCATCGTGACGCCACTCCCGACGTAGTCGATCGCCGTGTAAATGGTCGTATTGCCAACCACGCTCGACTCGGCAACAGCGGCGCCATAAATGTCCGAGTCGTTCGGACCGCCACCATTGCTCCACACGTCGGCCACGTCGCCGTTGTTGAGCGTTAGAAGCATCCCGAATACATCTAAAAAGCCCCCTGTTATCCCATCAAAGCAGGTGTCGGGAGCGCCGCCCGGATAGAGCAAGTTGCTGTAGGTGAGGGAGTTATTGTCATCTCCGGGGAGCAGGGAGCCTTGGACAGGAATGCGGCTCAGGCTGGTGGCGAAGGGCGCGTTGGCGGGATTCGGGTCGGTTGCAATCAATCCGGTGATGGTCGCGTCGGAAATCCCTACGTTCGAATCCGAGAACAACCCGCTGATGGCGATGATGTTGTTTGCGCCGACAGGATCCCCGGGGATCGTGTCCGGTGTGAACTTGATCGAACCGGCGGCGCTGATCCCGGCACCGCTGAGCGTAAAAGACACAATCTCATCCGCCTGCGCGCGGACGCTTAAGCCAAGTGCCATGACCATGGCACCCGCCGCCATCAGTTTGTTCCTCACCGAAGCCCCCTGCGCTTCTCCCGATCGCTCGTACATCAAACAGTCGTGACTGAGCGTGAACGAGCGTATGTTAAACAATGTCGCAACTATCTACCAATGTCAACGAGATCGGGGTAGTGTCGAGATAGGCTGAGGACGGTCGCATTCGTACCGGACTCTGCATGGTCAGCGACCGAGTTGGTAACCATATCCGCCAATCCCGGCTGCCATGGGCCATCCGCATGTTCCCGCCGACGCGCGCGGCTCGGCCGCACCGTACTGCCTTGAAGCTGTCAGGCAGGCAAACGCAAGGCTGTTCGCGCCGTTCCCCCCGCCGCCGCTCAACCCGCAGTCCCACCGGCTCAATCAGATTGGAGCACGTGATAATGTTCGGGTCCGTGCGCAAAGGGACGCGCCGGCGGACTCTGTGGGAAGGACCCTCTGGCGGCGGTTCTGTCATCGCAGTCGCGGGAGGCAATCGAGATCGCAAAGGAACTGGCGATAAAGGTCATCGGCAAATAAGGGGCGCTTCTGCGGTAAAACTCACGGCCCCCGCCGCCGCATCCCTCCCCTTCTCCGCAGCTTCGACGGATCGTACCCCCCACCCCCCGGTCCCATCGGCTCCGGCGTCCGGTCCTTCCGCCCACGCGCACCAACCCCCGCCGGCCGTAGCGACGCACTCGGAGCCGGCGGTGGTTCCAGCCCCAGATCCAGCGCCTCCAGCCGACGCAGCTCGTCGCGCAACCGCGCCGCCTCCTCGAATTCCAGATCCGCCGCGGCGGCCCGCATCCGCTTTTCCAATTCCGCAATCGTCGCCTTCAAATCCTTGCCGACAAACTCCGCCGTCCCCGCATCCTTCACCGGCGCGACGGTCACGTAATCCTGCTCGAACACGCTCTCCAGCACCTTGCCGATCGTGCGCTTGATGGAAACCGGCGTGATGCCATGCGCCTCGTTCCACGCCCGCTGCTTGTTGCGCCGCCGTTCCGTCTCCTCGATCGCCACCCGCAGCGAGTTGGTCATCGTATCGGCATACAGCACCACCCGCCCCTCGACATTCCGCGCCGCGCGCCCGATCGTCTGGATCAGCGAGGTCTGCGACCGCAAGAACCCCTCTTTGTCCGCATCCAAAATCGCCACCAGCGCGCATTCCGGGATGTCCAGCCCCTCGCGCAGCAGGTTGATCCCCACCAGCACGTCGAACACCCCCAGCCGCAGGTCGCGGATGATCTCGATCCGCTCCAGCGTATCGATGTCGGAGTGCAGATACCGCACCTTCACCCCATGCTCGGTCAGATAGTCGGTCAGGTCCTCGGCCATGCGCTTGGTCAGTGTCGTCACCAGCACACGCCCGCCCCGCCCAGCCACCGCACGGCATTCCGCCAGCAGATCGTCCACCTGGTGCTCCACCGGCCGCACTTCCGTTTCCGGATCGATCAGCCCGGTGGGCCGGATCACTTGCTCGGCGAACACGCCGGCCGTGCGTTCCATCTCCCACGGCCCCGGGGTCGCCGACACGAACATGGTCTGCGGGCGGAACCGTTCCCATTCCTCGAATTTCAGCGGCCGGTTATCGACGCAGGAGGGCAGCCGGAAGCCGAACTCCGACAGCACCGTCTTGCGGTTGAAGTCGCCGCGATACATGCCGCCCAATTGCGGCACCGTCACGTGGCTTTCATCCACGATCAGCAGCGCGTTCTCCGGCAGGTATTCGAACAACGTCGGCGGCGGCTCGCCCGGATTGCGCCCGGTCAGGTATCGCGAATAGTTCTCGATGCCCTTGCAGGACCCCGTGGTCTCCATCATCTCGATGTCGAACGTTGTGCGCTGCTGCAATCGCTCCGCTTCCAGCAGTTTTCCTTCCGCGGTCAGCTCTGTCAGCCGTTCTTTCAATTCCACCTTGATATCACGAATCGCCTGTGTCAGCGTCGGCCGCGGCGTCACATAGTGACTGTTCGCGTACACAACGATTTCATTCAGTGCCGCGGTCTTGTCCCCGGTCAACGGATCGAATTCGTGAATCGATTCGATCTCGTCACCGAACAGTGACACGCGCCAGGCACGGTCTTCGTAATGCGAGGGGAAGATATCGACGATCTCCCCGCGCAACCGGAACGTGCCGCGCTGGAACGCCGCATCGTTGCGCCGGTATTGCAGATCCACCAGCGCCTTCGCCATCGCGTCGCGGTCGATGCGCCCGCCCACCTCCAGCCGCACCACCATGCGCGAATAGGTCTCGACCGAGCCGATACCGTAGATGCACGATACCGACGCCACCACCACGACATCATTCCGTTCCAGTAGCGACTGCGTGGCCGCATGCCGCATCCGGTCGATCTGCTCGTTGATCTGCGCGTCTTTTTCAATGTAGGTGTCGGTGCGCGGGACGTACGCCTCCGGCTGGTAGTAATCGTAATAGGATACGAAGTACTCCACCGCGTTGTCGGGGAAGAACTGCTTCATCTCGCCGTAAAGCTGTGCGGCCAGGGTCTTGTTCGGCGCCAGGATCAGGGTCGGCTTCTGCACCGCCTCGATCACCTTCGCCATGGTGAAGGTCTTGCCCGATCCGGTGACGCCCAGCAGTACCTGGTCGCGCTCGGCAGCTTCCACGCCGCGCACCAGTTCGGCGATCGCCGTCGGTTGGTCGCCGCTGGGGGCATATTCCGACACCACCTTCAACTGCCGCGTCAAAGCCTTGGCGGGCTGCTTCTGCGGCATGAACAACACGGGCGGGGACGGGCGCAGCAATGTTTCGGACATGGGGGCTCCTCGGCCCAATATCGGCCCAGTACATGGCGCGGTCGGGTCGCGGCGTCGAGGGGCAGGGCAGCAGCGAAATACCTCTCCACAGCCTGCCTGCCACAGCATAAAACCCTTCCAGATGACGCGGCAAAGGCGATAATCTTCCCTCGACCTTCGCCAAGAGGAGTCCTCGCCGATGTCGGTCGCCCGTCTGCGCGATTTCGTCGCCGCCGTTACCCGTCTGGTGGAGCATGAAGGCAATGCCGAGGACGCCATTCTGGCGCCTGCCCGCGGCCTGCTGTCTGGCCTGATCGCGCAGGACGATTGGCTGCCGGACGCCTTCGCCGCGCCTGACCCGGCGCGCTACCGGCAATACCTGCTGTATTGCGATCCGCTCGACCGGTTCAGCCTGGTGAGCTTCGTCTGGGGCCCGGGGCAGCGGACACCGGTGCACGACCACCTCATGTGGGGCCTGGTCGGCATGCTGCGCGGCGCCGAGGACGCTGTGCCCTACACGCATGATGCCGAAGGCCGCAGGCTGTGCGCCGGCGACCCATGCCGGCTGCATCCCGGCGAGGTCACCGCGGTGTCGCCACAAATCGGTGACATCCACACGGTGGCGAATGCGCTGGCGGATCGTCCGTCGATCTCGATCCACCTCTACGGCGGCAATATCGGGACGGTGCGGCGGCACGGCTTCGATCCGGCCACCGGCACGGCCAGCGAGTTCGTCTCCGGCTATTCCGGGACGATGACGCCCAATTTGTGGGCGATGGCGTAGCCGAACCAGGCTCACGCAGCGGCAGGTCCCGGCTCGGCGTCTCTCAACGAGGGCGGAACCACCAGGGGCTGCCTGGCGAAGGCGGCTTCAAGATCGCGCAGGTCGTCCGGCGCGATGGGCCGCGAGCGCTTGGCCGCCCGCGCCAATGCAATGCGCACGCTTCCACGGCGCCAGCGCCTCAGCCTCGGCCTCGGCCGGGCGAGGGCCCGTTCCCGGGCGCGGCTCGGCGGCGATGCCAATAGCACTTTGGCCGACCTGGCATAATGCCGCTTGGCCTATTCGAGTACTGTCATCATGTTTCGTGCGCGGATCAGGTCGCTGGTGCCAAACCCCTCACCGAATTTCCGATATATTCCGGCCAGCAGGTCACGCGCCTCCGTACCTCGCCCGTGGCGCCACAACCGCGCGAGGGTCATGGCGGCGCGAAGTTCCCATGACAGCGCCGACTGCTCTCGCGCAATTTCCAACGCGCGCAACAGCTTCGCTTCTGCCGCGGCCGCGGCGCCCGGCGCGGCGTGCCAAAGCAACAGTTCCGCATCGACGCGCAGCGCCTCCGGTGTGTTCCACGTCACAGCGATCGGCGCTGCACGTGGCAATGGAACGCCGATATGCGCGTCGCGGTCGAGTTCGGCGAACGGCGGGATCAGTGCGGGGTCCCCATGAGACTCGATGAACGATGCGATCAGCGCCTCGTCTTCATCGCCGTCGCGCAATTTCAACACGCGCGCGAACGCCATCACGCGCAGTTCCATACGCCGGATCCCGACGGCATGCGCGGCTAACAGATGGAAAAGGCGCCGTGCCTCGGCCATGTCGCCAGTCCACAGCGCGACCGGCAGCGCTCCCAAGGAAATGGCGTAGCATATGGAAAACGAATGCGCGCTCTTCGCCGCGGCCGCCACCGCCTCGTTCGCCGCGACCCTGGCCTGGTCCGGCAAGCCGCTCAGCCATAGAGTACGCGCCAACAAAGCCGCCATCGCGGCAGGCGTTTCGACCTGGAAGCCGATGCCCGATGCCGGGTCGAAGTGCTGCGGCTGGCCGAGCGCGCGCGCCGCGAATTCTCGCGCGGCCGCCTGATGCCCCAATAGATGATGGGTCAGTCCGAGGATGCGGTCACCGAGATGGATCGCACCCAGACTTCCCGAGTTCGCCGCAGCTTCCGCGTAGCGGTGTGCTACATCGAGCGCGGCAGCATAATCGCCGTGGCCCCGGCGTGCCGCCCAGATTCCCCACAATGCCTGGATCTGCACATCGGTCACGTCTCTACGTTCGGCGATCTCCAGCGCGCGGGCAAACGCCGGCTCAATGGCATCGCTGTCCGGCGCCGAGTACCAAAACACACGGCCCAACGCGATCCGAAGCCGCATTTCTACGTCCGAGCCCGCTTCGGCATGGGATAATGCTTGTTCTACGCGGCCACGCGCCGTCGCTATCTGGAACAACTCGAACCACACAGGCTCCGCCGCGAGCGTTAGCGCCAGCCCAATCGCAGGGTCACCGGTGCTGGAAAACGCCCATTCGAGCGCACCATGCACCTCATCGGCGCGCCTGCGCGAGGCGGCCAGATATTCCTCCGAAGCCTTCGACCGCCGCTCGTCGCCGAGGTGTTGGAGCACAATCAGGAAGTATGTCGCGTGGCTGCGGGCGACACTTGCGAGGGCTCCACTCTCCGCCAGCCGGTCCAGGGCATAGATGCGGTTCGTTTCGAGCAAACGAAATTCAGCACCGGCCGGATCCGTGGTTCTGAACACCAGCGACTTGGCAACCAGCCCGGCGACGCCATCGGCGATTTCGGCATGGCTCGTTCCCGCCGCCACGGCGCCTGCCGCGTCCAGTGAGAACGGCCCGGCAAAGATGGCGAGGCGACGCAGCAGGTCACGCTCCGCCTCGTTCAGCAGTTGGTAGCTCCAATCGAGTGCCGCTCGCAGCGTCCGATGTCTGGGCAGGGCGGTGCGGCGTCCAGTGGTCAGCAGAGCAAAACGATCCTGCAATCCGCTCGCGACACGCTCAACGCCCAGGGACGCAGCGCGGGCCGCCGCGAACTCGATGGCGAGGGGGATGCCGTCAAGGTGGCGGCAGATCGCCGCGATCGCCTGAGCATGGCTTGGATTGGCGGCATTGTCCGAGCCCAACTCGCGGGCTCGCGCGATGAAGAGTTCCACCGCGCTGTGGCCGAGGATTCCGGCCGCGTCGCATTGCTCCAACGCGGGCACTTCAAGCGGCGGCACGCGCCACACATACTCACCCTGGGTGCGCAGGGCCTCCCGGCTGGTCGCCACGATCGTGATGTGAGGGCAGAACGTGATCAAGGTCTCTGCCAGACCCGCCACCGCCGAGATGAGATGCTCACAGTTGTCGAGAATCAGCAGCAGATTCTTGTCGCCGATTGCGCGGGTGAGAGCCTCGGGCGTGACGACGTCGGGCAGCACCGTGAGTCGGAGCATGCCGGCCACCGCGGATGGCACGAGGCCAGGATCGGCGAGCGACGCCAGTTCGACCAACCATGCGCCATCTGCGCACTCGCCCACGATGCCGCGCGCTGCTTTCAAGGCGAGGCTGGTTTTGCCGATGCCGCCGGGTCCGGTCAGGGTCACGAGGCGATAGGCGGATACCAGGTCCCGCAACCGCGCCACCGCCGCCTTCCGCCCGATGAGGTGCGTAACAGTCATTGGTAAATTGGTTACCGGCGATTCGCCGTCGATCCGCACGCGCTGAAGACCGGCCGGCTGCTTCGCCGCCTCGTGGCGCCGAACACTCCAGTCGCCGAGCAGGCGATAGCCGCGGCCTGCTTCGGTCTTCAATAAACTCCGATTGCGGCCCAGCGCCTTGCGGATCGCGGCCGCATGCACGCGAAGCGTGTTTTCCGTGATGATCACACCTGGCCAGATGCGATCTATCAGTTCGTTTTTGGTGACAAGCTTGCCGGCGGACCGGGCGAGAATTTCGATGATCGCGAAGGCGCGTCCACCAATCGGCACCGGAGAGCCAAGGACCCGGAGTTCGCGGCGGGCGAGATCGATCTCGCACTCACCCGAGGCGTGAACCAGTCGGATGTGCTCGTCAGGCATCTATAAGGCCCGTCATGACGCTTCGTCCGGATTGTCTGGGGGTTAACTTACGGCGTTGGGTGGCGGCGCCGCCATTCCCTCCCCCGGGGCCAGACCGGGCCATACGGGCCGGAGCGCAGTATGTCCGTAATGGGTCAAACCCGGCCCGTCGGTTCGATCACCGGCGCTCCAGCGGCCGCAAGCACAGCCGGGACAGCCACGTCTGCGCCACGCCTCAGCCACCGGGTCAACGCCAGCGTCACACCGCGCCTGCTCGCGGGGGCGGCGACGATCGTCTCACCCCGCGAGCAGCGGCACGCCCACGAACAGCAGCGCGGCCAGGAAG
The DNA here is from genome assembly GCA_035523995.1 of Acetobacteraceae bacterium. Lineage (GTDB taxonomy): Bacteria > Pseudomonadota > Alphaproteobacteria > Acetobacterales > Acetobacteraceae > JASHVB01. Next base: position 100,044 of record DATKPQ010000107.1, read on the forward strand.
ATGGCGCCGAAGATCGCCCCCAGCCGCCAGAACTGTGCCGGAGTCAGGTAGCCGCTGTTGTAGTAAGGCAGCGCCGCGCCGGTGGCATAGGGCGTCAGGATGCCCATGATCCCGGTGGTCATCGCCAGCCCGATCGCCAGTGTCATCGGCGACAAGCCCGGGATCGCCAGCCCCGCCGCCAGCATCATCGGCATCATCGCCGTGGTATGCGCCGTCAGGCTCGCGAACATGTAGTGCGACACGAAATAGATCGCGACCAGGCTCATCAGGATCAGCATCGGCGGCAGCCCGCCGACATGCGCCGCGGTGAAATCTGCGAACCATTTCACGAACCCGCAGCGTGACAGCCCGTCGGCCAGTGTCACCAGCGTGGCCAGCAGCACGATCGTGGTCCAGGCCGCATCATTGCGCGCCATGTCCTTCCAGGTGACCACGCCCAGCACCAGCATCGCCGACAACACCAGGAACGCCGCCAGAGTCGGATCGATGAAGCTGCCGCCAAAAATCCACAGCAGGATCGCGCACAGCACCAGCACGCCCAGCGTGCTCTCCCGCCAGGTGATGCGCCCCATCTTGGCCAACTCGGTACCGGCCCAGGCAGAAGCCTCCGGGCTGCGCTTGATTTCGGGCGGGAACAGGAAATACGCGATTACCGGCAACGCCAGCAGCAGCGGCAGCGCAAACGGCAGCGACGCGCGCATCCACTGCCCGTAGCTGATCGAGACATGCGCGATCCGACCAATAAAGTCGCGCGCGAGGAAATTCGGCGCGCAGGCCGTCATGAACAAGGTGGAGGTGACGCAATCGGCGGCGAAGGTCGTCCACATGATATAGCCGCCGATCCGCCGCGCCGACGGATCATGCGGCTTCGAATCGTATAGCGCCGGCAAATTGTTCACCACCGGAAAGATGATGCCCGCGCCCCGCGCGGTATTGGAAGGCGTGAACGGTGCCAGCACCATATCGGCGAACGTCGTGGCATAGCCCAGCGTCAGCGTGCGCTTGCCCAGGGCGCGCACCAACAGCAGGGCGATGCGCCGCCCCAGCCCGGTCTTTTCATATCCCAGCGCAAACATGAAGGCACCGCCCACCAGCCACACAGTCGTGCTGGCGAATCCGGACAGCGCCCAGTTCACGCTCTGACTGCCGACGTTGAAACCATGCCTCGCGAGGTCGGCCGGCCCGAACAACGTCCAGCGCGACAGCACGGCCGCAAGCGTCAGCCCGATCAGCCCGACGGCCGGATTCGGCAGCGGTTCGGTGACCAGCGCGGCAATCACGCCGGTGAACAAAGCGAAGTAGTACCAGGCATGTAGGGCCAGCCCGGGCGGGGGCGGCAGCAGGGCGATCAGCACCGCCAGCGCAACCGGAACGGCGCCGCGCCACCAGCCGCGAGGCGGCACAGCGGTGCCTGTCTGCCGCGACTTCGGCGGCGGCGCGAGGGTTGTGGACATGGCAATGATCCCGTTGCACGTGCCAATTGATCCTGCGCTGACTGAAGGTTAACCGCATTGCGCTGGATCAATTTGGGCCGGCGGATCAAGCCGGGCCGGCTCATCCCCAGGCCGGTTCAGATGCCGAGTTGACCACCCGCCGGCGCGGCCGGTGCCCAACTCGCACGACATGGGTTTGGGCACGAAACCCGGTCAGGAGCGCCAGAACAGTTTGGACAACTCACACAGCATGTCACAACGAGTGGCTCCGATGTCACGCAACATTCGAGCATCAAGTTGCGCGAGTTCTGCTCGCGCGCGATAACGTCGCCAAAACAAACGCGCGGTTGCCAGAGCCCCTTGCGTCCACCGTGGACCTCGGCCTTTCCATCTGCTCTTGCCGGTCGGACTTCCGCCCGGCCACCGCGCGATGTTGCCTGTCACGCGCTCGGTCGCAAGCCAGCTCCATCGCCGAGAGTCGAAGTTCAGACCGCAGTCTCTTATTCGATCGCTATGCCGCATGACCCCGAAACCTCTCCCGCGGCACATATGAAACACGCGCCGCGGCGACTGAGCGCACGATCCATCAAACCACCGAGCGAATCATCAGGTCCGCACCAAGGAGCAGAAGTCCAAGCAGGAAAAGCAGGCGGAACGTCGCCGGATCTATTCGGGTGCGGATCACCTGCCCGATCCCCATTCCGGCGAGCGCCGGTAGCGTGCAAAGAGAGGAGGCTCCGGCGGCAGTGATTTGAAACGCGCCCCGTGCCGCCAACCCGGCGGCCAAAGCGATGGTGGACGCGGTAAAGGATAGTCCCAGGACCTGCACCAGGTCGTCCTTCTCGAATCCCAGTGCCTGGAGATAGGGAACCGCGGGGATGACAAAAACGCCGGTAGCGCCCGTCACGATGCCGGTCGCGGCGCCGATGGCGGGAGACAGCCAAACCTCATGCCAACGTGAGACCGAGAGACGAACCTTGGCCAACCCGATTGCGGCATAGGCCATGAGCGCTATCCCCAGCCATGTGGCCGCCCGTCCCGCGCCGGTACCGATAATGAGGCCGGTGCCCGCCAACGTCGCCAGACAGATCATGAGCAACATCGGCCAGATCCGCCACAGCAAAATCAGCCGATGCCGCCCCGCAAGGTACTGCCAAACATTTGTCACCAGGGACGGAACGACAAGAAAGGCAGCAGCCTCAGCCGGTGCCATCAACAGACCGAGGACTCCCATGGCGACCGTCGGAAGCCCCATGCCCGTGACCCCCTTTACCAGGCCAGCGAGTACAAAGGTCAGCGTCACGCCAAGCACTTGAAGGTAGATCGTATGCATGCGCGGAACTTGATATGGCGGCCTCCAGGTGACAATTTGGCTTTTCCGCCGTCTGCCTTCGGCCGACACGAAGGCAGGAAAGGAACACCGGATGCGCTTCGATCTCGTCGATCTGCTGCTCTTTCTTCACGTCGCCGAGACCGCCAGCATCACCCATGGTGCGGCGATGTCCAACCTGGCGCTCGCCTCTGCCAGCGGGCGCATTCGTAAAATGGAGGAGCTTTCCGGCGCACCGCTGCTGGAACGTAATCGCCGAGGTGTCATGCTCACCCCCGCCGGCCGGGCATTCGTCCATCACGCCCGTCTCGTGCTGCAACAGATGGAGCAGATGAAAGGTGAATTGTCCGAGTTCGCCGGCGGACGGAAAGGCCGGGTTCGCATGCAGGCAAACGCGTCGGCCCTCAGCGAATTCCTGCCCGAGGTCTTCAAGGGATTCCTCGCCAGCCACCCGGGTATCGACATCGACCTGGAGGAGAACTCAAGCTACGAGATTGTCAGGGCCGTCGCCGAGGGCTTCGTTGAGATCGGAATCGTCGCAGACATCGTCGACTTCTCGGATCTGGAAGCTTATCCCTTCGCGACCGATCGTCTCGTCGTGGTCATGCCGCGAGGCCATTCCTTGGCCGGTCAGCGCAGCCTGGCTTTTCGATCTTTGCTCGACCATGAATTTGTCGGGCTGGCCGCCGCCAATGCCCTGCAGCAACATATCGGGCAGCGCGCCATCCAGGCGGGGAAGCCGCTGAAATTGCGGGTCCGTCTCGGCAGCTTTGACGCCGCGTGCCGAATGGTCGGAAACGGCGTTGGATTGGCCGTCATCCCGGAAACGGCCGCCCGCAGGTGCAGAAAGGCGGCAGCGATCAGCGTTGCCAGACTGACGGACTCGTGGGCTCTCCGGCAACTGCACGTCTGCGTCCGTCGTTCAAGCGACCTGCCACCGCCCGCGCGCCTCTTGTTGGAATACCTTCGAACACACGGCCACAGAAAAAAACGCCTGATGTAAGCTGCACGGCCTGAATTCGCCCGGGGACGACGCCAACCTGAGGAGTGTCATTGCAAGCCAAGAGCGTTATTACGACCAAAGAATCATGTCATTGCGAGGAGCGCAGCGACGAAGCAACCTCGGTCGTATTGACCTACGGATAGCCCGAAGGCTTCCCGGAACAAGATAGCTTCGCTTCGCTTCGCTTCGCTTCGCCCCGCAATAACGCCGACTAGCCCTCCCGCACCACAGGATTCCGTAACGTGCCGATCTGATTGATCTCGATCTCGATCGTATCGCCGTGCTTCATGTTCTCGGTGGCGCCTTCCGTGCCCATCCAGACGACATCACCCGGATACAAAGTCAGGTACCGCGTCATCGCCACCAAGTAATCCACCACGCCGAACACCATGGCATTGGTGCGGAACTCGATCAGTTGCCTGCCGTTCAACCGCACCCGCGTCACCAGGCTCTCCAGGTCAACGTCGGTCTCGATCCACGGCCCCATCGGCTTGAACGTATCGGTGTTCTTGCTCCGCCACATCGTGCGGTCGCCCTTCTGCCAGGTACGTTCCGACACGTCGTTGCCGATCGTCCAGCCCATCACGGCCGACAACGCATTCGCCCGCGTCAGCCCGGTGCACTTGCGGCCGATCACCGCGACCAGCTCGCCCTCATATTGCACCTGATCGGTCGCATCCTTCGGAATCACGATGGTCTCGCCATGCGCGATCAGCGCGTTGTTGGCGCGATAGCCGATATCGGGCTGCGTCGGCAGGTTCGGCTTCTGCCCGACCTTCTCCGCCACTTCCCGCACATGCTCCGGATAGTTCATGCCGCAGGCATAGAACGTGGGCGGCACGACGGGCACCAGCAGCTTCACGTCGTCGAATTTCCAGCGCGCGGGCGTGCGTTCCCACCCATCGAATGGCGAGCCGCGCACCGGAATGACGGCGTCGCCCTCGACCACGCCATAGGTCGGCATGCCATTCAGTTCGAAGCGTGCCCAGCGCATATGCCGTCTCCTCCCGTTTGGTGCGGCGAGCCAACAGGGCAGGAGCCGCGGCGCGGACAGTACTGCGATCCGCGCCGCGGTGCCATTGGGCCGGCGAGGAGGCCGCGCCCCGGCTCAGGCCTTCGCCGGCCCGCGCAATGACTGCGCTGCCGCCACCATGGCCTGCAACGCAGGCCGCACTTCCTCCCAGCGTCGCGTTTTCAACCCGCAATCCGGGTTCACCCAAATCTGCCAATCCGCCAGACGTTGCCGCGCCAGCCCCAGCAGCGTCGCCATTTCCGCAGCATCGGGCACGCGCGGACTATGAATGTCCCACACGCCCGGCCCGATCTCGGCCGGATACGCGCTGCCACCGGCAGCGAAAGCATTCAGCAGTTCCATCCGGCTGCGCGCCGTCTCTATCGAGATCGCGTCGGCATCCAGAGCCGCAATCGCCGGCATGATGTCGTTGAACTCGGAGTAGCACATGTGGGTGTGGATCGCGGTTGCATCCGCCACCCCCGCCGTGGCCAGACGGAAGCAGGCGACCGCCCACTCCAGATAGGCAGCCCGGTCGGCGTGGCGCAGCGGCAGGCCCTCGCGAAAGGCGGGTTCGTCCACCTGGATCACCGCAAGACCGGCCGCTTCCAAATCCGCCACCTCGTCGCGGATCGCGAGGGCAAGCTGACGGCACACCGCCTCACGCGGCAGGTCGTCGCGCACGAACGACCATTGCAGCAGCGTCACCGGCCCGGTCAGCATGCCCTTCACCGGACGCCCGGTGCGCGACTGAGCATAGGCCGACCACCGCACCGTCATCGGCGACGGCCGTGCCACGTCACCCCACAAAATCGGCGGCGCCACGCAGCGGCTGCCATAGGACTGCACCCAGCCGTGCTGGGTCACGACAAATCCGTCCAATTGCTCCGCGAAGTACTTCACCATGTCATTGCGTTCGAACTCGCCGTGCACCAGCACATCGAGCCCGACTTGCTCCTGCCAGCCGATCGCCTCGTCGATCCAGCCGGCGATGCGGGCATCGTATTCCGCCGTGCCGGCCGAACCGCGCGACAGTGACGCACGCGCCTGGCGCACCGCTTCGGTCTGCGGGAAGGAACCGATCGTTGTGGTGGGGAACAACGGCAGCTTCAGCCTCTGCCGTTGCGCGTCACGGCGCTGCCCGAAGGGGCTGGACCGCTGCGCCATGGCGGGCGTGGTCGCCGCCAGGCGCGCACCGACCTCCGCACGATGCACCCGAGCGCTGTCACGACGCGATAGAAAAGCTGCGTCGCTGGCCTGAAGCTGCGCGACGATGGCGGCCTCGCCTTCGTCCAGACCGCGGGCGAGCGTCGCCACTTCCGCCAGCTTCTGTCTGGCGAAAGCGAGCCAGGGCCTGATCTCCGGATCCAGCTTCGTTTCAGTGCCAAGGTCGACCGGCACATGCAGCAGGCTACAGGACGGCGCCACCATCAGCCGGCGCGTTCCGCGGAGCGTCGCGACGCGTTGCAGCGTGGCCAGCGCCGCCCGCAGATCGGTGCGCCACACATTGCGTCCATCCACCACGCCGAGCGACAGCCAGCGCTCCTCCGGCACCGAGCCGAGCATTGCGTCCAGGTCGGCCGCGCCGCGCACCAGGTCCAGATGCAAGCCGGCAACCGGCAATCCTGCTGCCATCGGCAGGTTGTCGTCCAAAGGCCCGAAATAGCTGGCCAGCAGGATGTCGGGGGTCGGGGATTGGGCCAGGTCGGAGTAGGCATGGTGGAAGGCCGCCTTCGCCTTCTCTGTCAGGTCGAGCGCCAGGATGGGCTCGTCGATCTGCACCCAGGCGGCGCCCCCCTCCGCCAACTCGGACAGAACTTGAGCGTAGACAGGCATGATCCCGGGAAGCAGGTCCAGCATGTCGGAACCATCGACGCTCTTGGCGAGGGACAGAAAACTGACCGGACCCAGCAGCACCGGACGGGTACGCAGGTTCAGGGTCGCGGCTTCGCGAAATTGCGCCAGCGCGCGGTTCTCCGCCAGAACGAAGCGTTGGCCCGCTGCCAGGCGCGGCACCAGGTAATGGTAGTTCGTATCGAACCACTTGGTCATTTCCAGCGCTGGCAATCCTGGCGTGATGGCGGCCGCCGCCGCCTCCGCTGCGCCACGTGCTCCGCGCGCCAGGGCAAAATAGGTCGCGAGGGACACCGGACCGCCCGTCCAGCCATAGCCGGGCGGAATCGCCCCCAGCATGCAGGCTGTGTCCAGCACGTGGTCGTACAGCGAGAAATCGCCCGACGGGACGTGGCTGATCCCCAGTTCCGCCTGCCGCGTCCAGTGTCGGGCGCGGAGCGCCACGGCGGCCGCCTCCAATGCCGCCGCATCACTATCGCCAGCCCAGAAATGTTCCAGCGCCTGCTTCAGTTCGCGCCGCGCGCCGATGCGAGGGAAGCCGAGATTGCTGGCAACGGTCATGCGTGCCTCCCGTGGTTGGTGGTGCGGCGATCAATGCAGCGGCGCGAAACCCCGTGGCAGTGGTTCATGGTCTGTCTCCAACCGCCGATTCACCCCGCCCGGCGGCGCTGGCTGGTGCGACGATGGCAGGTCTCCTGGCTCGCGGTTCGGAACGCCGCCGGCCCTCTCTTCCCAAGCCTCAGCGGCTCAGTGAGCAATCCCGGCGGTGCCGGAACGGACGGGCCAGCGTCTTGCCGCTGACAGTTGCGGGGGCAGCCGCCGATTTGCCCCCGGGCTGGTCAGGCCCGGCCGGGGCGCACGGCGTTCCCTTTTCACCTGCCCTATGCAGGACCATCGACACATAAGGATAGGTTTATGTCTTTATGGAATGCAAGCGAAAATCGGACGGCACCCGAGGTCGGGCGCGGCCGGCCGGCCCCGGCCTGTGCCAGCGCAACGGAATCCGACCCGCGGACGGCAGCACTATGCTGTTGTCACGCCCGCGACAGGCCAGCCGGCACCGCGACAGGCGCGGCGCCGTTGCCTTGTTGTGAAGGGAAGCAGGCCGGCTGAGCGGCCGGTAACGCGGAACCGCGCTACTCCGCCGCCCGCGCCGGCGCTTGGTCGGAGAACAAGGGCATGACCTCGCGCGCGAAGCGGCGGAGGCTGCGGCGGCCGCGTTCGCCTCCGCCGGAACCGCCGCCGTTGATCAGCACGTAGCCGGCCCCGACCTGTCGCAGTTCCTCCAGCCGGCGGGCGATCTGGTCGGGGCTGCCGTAGATGGCGCTGTTGACGTTGACCGCCTGCGGATCGCCGGAAGCGCGGTCGGGTCCACCGTGCACCGTGCCGTCCGGCCGCGTTGCCAGCTTCAACTGGCGCAGGCGGTTGGAGAGCCGGCGTTCCAAAGCCGCATCGCGTTCCGCGTCATTGTCGGCGACGAAGAAGGCGCGGGTGATGCCGACCTGCATCGGGTCGAAACGGCGGCCGGCAGATTCGACCGCGGACTTGTAGATGGTGATGCTCTGCGCCACGTCCTCGGGCGAGGCGTACTGACCCAGCAGCAGGTTGAACCCGCGCTCGGCAACGTTGCGGATCGAGCGTTCGCTGCCCGCGCCCATCCACACTGCCGGGTGCGGCTTCTGCGCGGTGGGCGGTTCCACGACGATATCCTCGAACCGCCAGTGCTTGCCCTGGTGGGAGAAACGTTCTTCCGAGGTCCAGGCTTTCAGGATGACGGCAATGGCTTCTTCGAAGCGTGCGTCGGCTTCTTCCATCGGCACGCAAAAGCCGGCGAATTCGTTGAAGCGGTAGCCTTTGCCGATGCCGAAATCGAGCCGCCCGCCCGACAACAGGTCCAGCGTCGCCGCTTGCTCTGCGAGCAAGACAGGATTGTGCCAGGGCAGCACGATCACGGCGGTGCCGAGCCGCAGCGTGCAGGTGCGGGCGCCGAGCCAGGTCAGCAGGTTCAACGTGGCGGAGACCTGGCCGAAGCCGGTGAAATGGTGCTCTACGACGAAGGTGCTATGGAAGCCGATGGCCTCGGCTTCGATGTTGTAGTCGATGAAGTCGCGGTAGCCCTCCGCGCTGTCGAACTCGCCGCTGCCGCGCCGCGCCGCCGCACTGCCGAACAGACCGAACCGCATGCTGGTGCTCTCCTGGATGTCCGAGTTGAGGAGACGTTAGCGAGCCGCAGGAGATGTTCCAAATGCCGCTTTTCGATCGGCGATATAGCGGTACGGTATGCCCCAAAGCTTCTCCCACGACGCATGACAGCAGCCTGCCGACCCGATCATCCTCACCCTCGGCGTTTCGGTTGGTTCCCTTCACGACCCAACCGCGTTGGTCCGCTTCGCGGCCCAGCCCCGCTTCGCGGGAGAGGTTTTCGTAAGGCCGGTTCCCAGTCCTGCATCAGGCTCGACACCACCTGCGCCACCGCCTCACGCGCCACCGAACTCGTCCGGTTCGCCGCAACGCCAAGCGCCAACGTGCGGAAGATGCCGGTGGTGGTGAGCCGATGCGCTTCGGCCAGTCCGCGCGCACATTCGCCGGCGACCGAGGCGTGCGGCAGAATCGACGCGCCGACGCCTTGCTGCACCATGCGGCGGATCGTTTCGTGGTCGTTCAGCTCGGTCTCCACCTTCAGTTCGATCCCAAGTCCCGCCAGCAGCGCATCCATCGCCGCCCGCAGGCCGTCGCCCAAAATCAGGCTGGTGCGGCGCAATTCGGCCGCAGTGACAACCCCGGGCACACGTGCCCCGGGCTTCGTCACCAGCACCATTTCCTCCTCGGCGAGCCGCGTGGAGACGATCAGCCGGCTGCGCGACAGTTCCGAAAGCAATGCCAGATCGACGCGGCCATCGATCAGCATTTCCTCCAAGCGCACCATGCCGGCGTGCACGACCTTGAGCTCAACCTTGGGGAACTGCTGGCGCATGCGGGCGAAGAGATCCGGTGCCAGCACGGGACAGAGCGTCGGCGTGATGCCCAGGATGATGCGGCCGCTGGGGAATGCATCCTGCGCGCGAATTTCGTCGGCCGTGCGTTCTACGTCTCGCAGGATGCGGGTGCCGCTGTCGAACAAGCGCTGGCCGGCCTCGGTCAGCCGCACACCGCGATTGACGCGGATGAACAGGGGGGTGCCGAGTTCTTCCTCCAGCCGCTGCACCTGCCGCGTCAATGCCGGCTGCGCCACGCGCAGATGGGCCGCCGCGCGCGTGATGCTGCCGAGTTCGGCAATGCGGACGAAGTAGCTCAGGCTGCGCAGTTCCATGCTGCGCGGCTATATCATGCCCCATGCCTTTGCGATATGGCGCGGATCGCGTTTTGGCATTTGCGGGATAGCTGCGCCGGCCGTAGCCTGATTGCTTGTCGCCATTGTGAGGCACGCAGCGAGTATTGCCCTCGTGCACGAGGTTGCTTCGCCGCTGCGCTCCTCGCAATGACATGGTTCGCAAAGGCAATCGACACGGGAGCTTCCATGGAATTCGGCTGGTATGTGGAATTCCACCGCCAGGTGGCAGGGCAGTCGGACACCGATGCCTTCGCGCAGGGGCTCGCACAGGTAGAACAAGCTGAACGCTGGGGGCTGGATGCGATTTGGCTCGCCGAGATCCACCAGCAGGCTGCGCGCTCGGTGATGAGCGTGCCGATGACGATTGCCGCCGCGATCGCCGGACGTACCAGCCGCATCAAGATCGGCACTGCGGTGCAGGTGCTGCCGTTGTGCCACCCGCTGCGCCTGGCCGAAGAGTCCGCCACGGTCGATCAGATCAGCCAGGGCCGCTTGTTGTTCGGCGCCGGACGCAGTGGCAATCCTCGGGCCTATGCCGCGTACGGCGTGCCATACTCCGAAAGCCGCGAGCGCTTTTATGAAACGCTCGACATCCTGAAGCTGGCATGGACGCAGCCCAGCTTCTCCTACGAAGGCAAATACTACAGTTTCAATGAGGCGCGCGCGGTGCCGCGTCCGTATCAGCAGCCGCATCCGCCGATCCGCATCGCCGGTGCCAGCGAGGACACGTTCCCCCTGCTTGGCAAGATCGGCTACCCATTGTTCGTCGCCGTGCGCAGCGGCTCGCTGGCCGGGCTGGCGCCCGATCTGCACGCGTATCGTGCCGCATATGACGCCGCCGGCCATCCCGGCAAGGGAGAGGTCTACCTGCGCTTGACGCTGCATGTCGCAGCAACGGATGAAGCAGCACGTGCACAAGCCGAACCCAGCATCATGATGGGCTATAAGAAGCTGATCACCCAACTTGAAGGTTCGCCGAACAAGCGGCGACGGGCGGAGCTGGAGGAGGTGCGTTCCATCACCTATGGCGACGTGCTGCGCGACAAGGTGGTCATCGGCGGACCGGACTACGTGGCCAGGCGCTTGCGGCAATTGCAGCAGGAGCTGGGCATCGACGGCATCCTGGCCGAGCTGAATTTCGGCGCGGCAATTCCACCCGACCATATGATGGAGTCGCTCCGGCTGCTGTGCCAGGAAGTACGGCCGCGGATGGAATAACCGATCGACTCTTGCCGTTACGTATCATATAAATCGCCGCGCCTGCCGCGGCTTATCGCTCGCCATTCGCCGTGGCCTCCTGGGAGACCCATGCGAGATGGAAACCGGCGCCCCAGCAAGCCGCCGCTGGCTTATCCTTGGCATATTGTTCCTGGCACGCACTGCCATGGGCTTTCAGTACCAGACCATCGGCTCGGCCGCTCCGCTCCTGATCAAGGACCTGAAGATCGACTTCGCCGAGATCGGCACCCTGATCGGGCTGTATCATATGGCGGGCGTGTTCCTGTCCTTGCCAAGCGGACTGATCGTGCGCTGGCTGGGCGACAAGATGCAATGCGCGCTCGGCCTGAGCTTGATGGCCGCCGGCGGGATCATCGTCGCACGGTCGCATCACTACGAAATCGCATTCGCAGGCCGTCTCCTCAGCAGCTGCGGCGTTATTCTGTTCAATCTGGTCATCACGAAAATGACAGCCGACTGGTTCGCGCGGCGAGAAATCGTGCTGGCCATGGCAGTGATCTTGTCAACATGGCCCTTCGGCATCGCGCTTGGATTGCTCGTGCAGCCTGCCCTTGCGGGCTTGCTTGGCTGGCGTGCGATGATGTTGGTCGCTGCCGGCGCATGCGTTCTGTCGTTGCTGTTGATCAGCGTCTGCTACGACACACCCGCCGAAGATCATGTCATCGTCAAACAGGCGGCTACGGAAACAACGCGGCAAGGTTTGCTGCCGGAATGGCCAATCCTGGCTCCGGTCATCGTTGTCGGCATGATATGGGGCGTGTTCAACGCCGGTTTGGTCGTTTATTTCAGTTTCGTGCCCGTATTCCTGGCCGGGCATTCCGGCATGACGATCGCACAGGCCGGCGCTCTGGTCAGTCTGGCGCTTTGGGTTGGCATGGTGTCGATCCCGCTGGGCGGCTACGTGGCACAACGCAGCAGCCGCCAATATGCGATCACCGTCGTCTTCTGCCTGATTGCTGTGTCCGCTTTGCTGATGCTGCTCGGCGGAGCGCCACCGGCATTTGCCTGCGTGGCGCTTGGGTTCGCGATCGGGCCGCCGCCGGGCGTCATCACCGCCCTGCCAACCCGCATCCTGCCGCCTGCCGACCGCGCCGGCGGCTTCGGCGTGTTCTATACGCTACACTATCTGTTCCAATCCACCGGCCCAGCCATCGCGGGATGGCTGCATGACACAGCCGGCAGCGGCGCAGCGGTCTTGTTCGCTGCGATCCTGTTTTCCATACCGCTGCCATTGCTGGCGTTATTCGAATTCCTGGTGCGGCGGTCATCAGGGCTTACCGCACCCGGTCCAGCCGCCGCGCGTTAGCGTTGTGATCCTAACGGATGACAGCCGCGCCACATGTCATTGCGAGCGAAGCGAAGCAATCCCCAACGCGCAATCGCACATTCCCTCGGCGCAGATTGCTTCGATTCGCTTGCAATGAGGGCACACGCGATCCGGCAACGTGACAACACCAGCTGCCCCGCCATTATCCTACGAACTCGGCACGAATGGCAGCGGAGTGTTCGCCGATCGCCGGCACCGGCCCCAGGTCACGCGGCCCGTCATTCCACAACACCGGGGGCGCCGCGATCGAGACCGGGCCATTCGGCGTTCCCACCGACGCGCGGCGCAGCGCCGGGTGATGCGAGAACGCCGCCACGTCATTGACGAACCCATACGCCGTGTTCGCCATCCGCAACTTCGCTGCGGCCTGCTCTCGTGTCAAACGCGCGAAAGCAGCGCCGATATATGCATCCACTTCCGCGCGATGCGCGACGCGGATGACGTTGGTGTGGAATCCTTCGCGTTGCGGCAGGTCAGGTTCTTCCAGGAACTTTGCACAGAATTCCACCCACTCGCGTTCGTTCTGGATGGAGATCAGCACCAGCGCGCCATCCGCGGTGGCAAAGGCGCCATAGGGACAGATGGACGGATGCGCCAGCCCCAGCCGCTGCGGCGCCTTTCCGGTGCCTTCGAAGAACAGCAGCGGCACGTTCATCCAGTCCGCCATGCCGTCGAAGAGGCTGACTTTGAGCGACTTCCCCTGACCGGTGACGGCGCGGGCGATCAGCGCTTCCAGGATGCCGGCGTGCGCCGCCATCCCGCAGGCAATGTCGCAGGCCGAGACACCGACGCGGCCGGGGCCCGCCGGATGGCCGGTGACCATGGCGAGCCCGGATTCCGCCTGCACCAGCAGGTCATAGGCCTTCATCGAGGCGTACTCGCCGGTGTCGCCGTAACCGGAGATATCGACTGTGATTAGCCGTGGCTGCACGCGGCGCAGCGCATCGGAGCCGAAGCCGGCGCGCGCGGCGGCACCGGGTGCGAGGTTCTGGATGAACACGTCGGCGCGGGCGAGGATACGTTGGAGCAGAGCGGCGTCGCTCGGGTCTTTGATGTCAGCGACAAGGCTTTGCTTGCCGCGGTTGAGCCAGACGAAATAGCTCGACAGACCGTTTGCGGCGTCGTCGTAGAAGCGAGCGAAATCGCCCTCAGGACGCTCGATCTTGATCACGCGCGCGCCGGCATCGGCGAGGCGGGAACTGGCGTAGGGGGCGGCCACCGCCTGCTCCAAGGTCAGCACGAGTAGTCCGGACAGCGGTTTCAGGGCGTTCATGCGCGCGACCTGTTGCTTGCGCCAGTGAGAGACTGCATGAGAGTTGGGGTTGGCGGAAGCATTCGGCTTGGAGAGAGAGTGCCGCCCCGGGAGGCGTGTGGTGGCTATGCCCGCAGTGCCGCTCCGGTGGCAGCCCGCACTTCGTCGAGCCCGATCCCCGGAGCCAACTCATGGACGCTGAAGCCTTCGCCGGCGGGCTCGAACAGCCCGTAGTTGGTCGCCACCAGCTTGACCACCCCGCGGGCGGTCACCGGCAGGGCACAGCGGCGCACCAGTCTCGGGCGATCGTCGCGGGTCAGGTGCTCCATGATCACGAACACCCGCTTCGCGCAGGCCGCGAGGTCCATCGCGCCGCCGATCCCGCCACCCTTCGCTCCGGCGAGCTTCCAGTTGGCGAAATCGCCATTCTCGGCGACCTCGTACGCGCCCATTACGGTGACGTCGATCCGACCACCGCGGATGATGGCGAAGGAGTCCGCGTGGTGCACCACCGCGGCGCCCTGCTTCAAGGTGACGTTCTGGCCGCCGGCGTTGACGAGGTTAAGATCCTCCTGCCCCGCGGGCGCGATCGGGCCGTAACCAATCACACCATTCTCGGAATGGTAGATGATGTGCCGATCGCCGATATCGGTGTTGGAGCAGAGTGTGGGCATCCCGACACCGAGATTGACGATCCAGCCGTCCTGGAACTCGTGGGCGATGCGATCGGCCATTTGCTGGCGGCTCCAGCCCTTCGCCGCGTCGCTCATCGCCGTCGCTCCTGACGCCGGATGGGCCAGATGCCGTCGGGGGGCGGTGGGACCTTCACCAGCCGGTGGACGAAGATCCCCGGTGTGTGGACCTGGTCGGGGTCGATCGTGCCGGTCGGCAGGATGTCTTCGTCCACTTCTGCGATCGCGACGCGCGCCGCCGTTGCCATCACCGGATTGAAATTGCGCTGCGAGCGGTGGAACTGCAGGTTGCCGAACGCGTCGGCACGGCGAGCGCGCAGGAAGGCGTAATCGACGTGCAGTGCGTATTCCAACAGGTATTCCCGGCCATTGATCACGCGTGTCTCGCGCCCTTCGGCCAGCTCGGTGCCGACCGCGGTGGGCGTGTAGAAGGCGGGAATGCCGGCACCGGCGGCGCGCAGCCGCTCGGCGAGCGTGCCTTGGGGGACCAGCTCGGCTTCGACTTCGCCGGATTCGTAGTATCGGGTGAAAGGCAGCACGTCGGAGGCGCGGGTCGCGGCGG
>DATKPQ010000108.1:0-169230 GCA_035523995.1 Acetobacteraceae bacterium
GTGAATCGCCGGTGCCCCATACGGATCACGGAACTGCTCCGCATTCAGCAGTCCCATGCCCGGATTGGCGCCCTTGCACACGACCACGAACGCACGATGTGCGCTGTCGCGGCGCAGCCGTCGATACTCGCCGCTATACACGGCCTGCGGTGACAGCTCCGCCACGCCGATGTCGTCACCAAGCACGCCGCTGATCCCGTCAGGACCCGTTGCGGGAGCATCGAACACCGGCACGGCCTCGATCCGCGCGCCATCCACCTCCAGAAACGTCGCAACCGGATCAACCCGCGCCAACGTGTATGCTTCCGTGGTAACAGCGGCGCCAAGCCGCCCCGCCTCTTCCACCAGCCACGCCGCGCCCGCCTCGTCGCCCCCGGTCCCCGTGCGGTGGAACCCCTGCGAGTCCCACGCCCGCAACCAGTCGGCAGCGGCCGAGGTCACTCCCGCATCGCCCGAGCCTTCTTCCCGGCTGGCCGGTCCCAGCACCGATGCAGCCATTCATTCACATGCGGCCACTTCGCCAGATCTAACGACAACGCGCGGTACAACGCCGACGCCACATTCAAATCGGCCACGCTGAACTCACTCCCGGCCAGCCAGCGCGATTTGCCCAGCGCGATCTCCAGCACACCAAATGCCGTCGAAATCTCCCCCCACGTCGCCGCAGCCAGCGCCGCATTGCGCTGCGCTTCAGGCAACACAGAGGCATGGTTGGCATATACCGTCACCTGCCGATCGAGCTTATCGGTCTCCCAAAGGCTCCACTGCCAGGCCAGTGCCTCGTTCTTCGCATCGGCTGGATAGAGCTTCCCATGCTTCTTCGCGAGGTAGAAATTGATCGCCATCGATTCCGACAGCACGAACCCATCGTCCTCAACGGTCGGCACGCGGCCGTTCGGGTTCAGTGCCAGGTATTCGGGCGTGCGCGTCCCCGGCGAACGCGGCAGCAGATCGTCATGCTCGTAGGTCAGACCCAATTCCCCGACTATCCACAACGTACGCAATCCCCGCGACCGCGCGGACCCATGAATTCGCAGCATCGGCTCTCCCCTCTCCTCCATTGTCAGTGCGCCAGCTTCGCCGCATCGTCGAAATCCACCGCGGCGACGAAGGTGCGCAGGACGGGTTCCGGTGTGTCCTCATTGCCGGCCACCTTCACGATCACTTTGTCAGCGACCAGCGTCATGTAGCTGTTGTCAGTCGCGGTATAGGTGACGGAGTGGCCATCGATCGTTACCGTCTTCGCGCCCGCGGCCTGGGCGTACGGGGAGGAGAGCAATGCTGCCATATTTTGCAGCATCGGGCTGTCGGTGGTGATCTGCACCTCCACGCGCTGCGACCCGTTGTGGTAGGTGCGGCTCACGCCCGTGGCTCCGCCCAGCATGTCCGCCCCAAGGGCGCTGGTCTGGACCGGATCGGCGGTCCAGCCCGGCAGCGGCAGAGGCAACGCCGCCTCCAGCGCCTTGGCGCGGATCTGATGGACGGCACTGGTGGCGGCATTCAGCGCCGCCAACGTGCCCGACGCGTTATGCGCCTGCCAGGCGGCGCCAGCCTTGGCGATGTCGTCGGACACGTTGTCCGCCCGCGCGGCATGGGCACAGGTGAGCCCGACCAACACCAGTGCCTGGTAGCGCAGCCGCATCAATTCCCCCCTGTGTTCGCGCGTGCCGCACGGTGTACGGAGCATGGCGGTGATGCACAAGGGGAATGGTCAGATGCGCCGCACGGGTAGCCACCATGCCATGGCCATGCCGCCGGTGGTGAACAAGGAGATGGTAAGGAAGGCGGCACGAAAAGCGTCGGCGATTTCCCCTTGCACCACTGCACGCCGCGCCGCGGGCAGGGCGGCGAGGACGCGTGGCCCTTGCTCGACCAGTGCGGTGAATGACGCGGCAGTGGCCGGATCGCGCGAGGCCAGCGCGGCGAACAACACGGCGCCCACCAGGGCGGTGCCGAACGCAGCACCGACCGAGCGGGAGAACTGCACAGATGCCGCCGCGGCACCGAGGAATTTCGGGCCGGCCACGACCTGCACCGTCATCTGAACCACCGGCATGGTCGGGCCCGTCGCCAGCGACAGCACCGACAGCGCGATGATCAAGACCGGATTGGTCATGTCAGGCGCGAACAATGCGACCGACAGCATGACGCTGGCGCTTATCGCCAGGCCGATCGAGGGCATGATGGCGGTGCGGCCGGTCGCGGCAATGGTGCGTCCGCCCACCAGAGAGCCGACAGCGATTCCCAACGTCAGCGGCAGCAGCAGCAGGCCGGAGTTTTCCGCCCCTTCGCCGCGAACGACCTCCAGATACATCGGCAGGAAGCTGACCATGGAGACGGTCTGAGCGGCGGTGCAGGCGGCCATCAGGTCGGTGCGCCAGATGCCGGGCTGGCGGAACATCTGCACCGGGAGCAAGGGTGAGGGGGCACGGCGCTCCTGGCGCAGCAGCGCGACCAGGGCGACGGTAGCGCAGGCCACCAGCACGGTCACCAGAGGCAGGGCGCTGAGAGTGAAGCGCTGCGCCCGCTCCAGCGCCAGCAAGGTCGTGGTGATAACGGCGGCGAACAGGATGGTGCCCCAGACGTCGAACTGGAACCGGCCGCCCCGTACCGGCTGTGCTTGCAGCCGCGCCACCAGCCCGACGGCCAGCGCCCCGAGCGGCAGATTCGCCAGGAACACGGACCGCCAGCCATAATGCTGGGTCAGCCAGCCGCCGACCACCGGGCCGAAGGTCGCGGCGGCGGCGTACATGCCGGAGAGATAGCCCTGGTAGCGGCCACGCTGTCGGGGCGGAACGGCTTCGGCGATCAGCGCCTGCGATAATGTCATCAATCCGCCGCCGCCCACGCCCTGCAACACGCGGGCGACGCTGAGCATCAGCACGCTGGTGGAGGCGGCGCAGAACAGCGAAGCGGCGACGAACACGCCCAGCGCCGCGAACATCATGCGCCGCCGGCCGATGGCGTCGCCCAGCCGGCCGTAGACGGGCGCGGCGATGGTATTGGCGATCAGATAACCGACCACCACCCAGGACACGCGTTGCAGGTCGCCCAGCGTGGCCCCGATGGAAGGCAGCGCGGTGGCCACGATGGTCTGGTCCAACGCCGCCATGAACATCGGCAGCATGATGGAGGGGAAGACCGTCAGGAAGACCGAGCGACCACCGGACGTCGGGGCAGGCAGGGCCACCGCGGCGGCCGATGGCTCTGCTGGCGGGGCGTCGGAGGATCCGAAAGGCATTGGCCGAACCTATGGCGCAAGAGCGCCCCAGGAAAGCGCGCTTGCATGCGCATGGCTCATGGCAGCGAGACAGGGAATACTCCCCCCGCCTCTTGTGGGCTTGGGCCGCGAAGCGGATTAACGGCCGGGACGGGTGCCAAGAGGGAAACAGCAACGCAAACGCCGGCCGACGGAGCGTATCGCCCTGCCGCTCCGCTTGTGCTACGGACACGCGCATGAACCTTTCCCCTCGGGCGCTGCAAGCGATTCTGCGGCTGGTCGATTACGACGGCGCCACCCAACGCCTTGCCATGGAGGTCATCGCTCAGCCGCGTGCCCAGCGTGACGGCTGGATCCGGCGGGTGCGCGCGCTGTACCTCGCCGGCATTGCCCGATCCGGCCAGTCGCCACAGACCGCCGGGCGGCTTGCCGACCTGTTGGAGGCGCGCCTTCGCGACCGTGTGGCGGAAATCGAATTGCGCGGCGGTGGAACCGTCGGCACTGCGTGACCGTTCAACCGAAAGAGACGCGATGATGAAGCCGTCGGAAATCGCCCGGGTGGAGGCCTATCTCCGCTCCACGCTGGGTAGCGATCGCATCCGCATCGAGGCACCCAAAACACGTGGCGCCTCGGTCGAAGTGCGCGCGGGACAGGAATTCATCGGCACCCTGCACCGCGACGATGAGGATGGCGAAGTATCCTATTCGCTCCATATCACCATCCTGGAGGAGGATCTGCCCGACTGATCCCGTCACGCGGCCGTAGAACCGGGCCGGGGTTATCCAGGAGCGTTGATTCCTCCTATGCCGACCAATGGTGAGTCTGATCGCGAACTGGAACTGAAGCTGGCCGTGCCCGACGGCGCGGTACGCGGCGTTCTGGATTGTCCGGTGTTGCTGCTGTCGGCCCCGGATGCAAAGCGGCTGCACCAGGTCACTACCTATTACGACACGCCGGACCTCGCTTTGTCGCATGCCGGCATCGCCCTGCGCGTGCGACGAAGCAATGGTGCGCATGTCCAGACGGTAAAGGCGGACAGTCGTGCCGGCCTCGCCGCGGACCGCTTCGAGCGCGAGTGGCCCATCGAGGGCGATCGCCCCGATCCGAACCTGCTCGCGCAAACGCCGGTGGCCGCCGGGCTGCCAGAGCATCTGCCTCTGGAGCCCGTTGCGATTACCGAGATCGACCGGACGGCCCGTTTGCTCGATCTGGACGACGGTACCCAGGTCGAGGCCGCCTTCGATTCCGGCTGGATCATCGCCGGCAATGCGCGCGTATCGGTGAAGGAATTGGAACTGGAACTGCGGCAGGGCGATCCTATTGCGATCTACCGCCTGGCCCTGCAACTGCACGCAAGCGTCCCGATGACGATCGAAACCGAATCCAAGGCGGCGCGTGGCTTTTCCTTGCGGCACGGCACGACACCGGCGCCGAGCAAGTCTGCCCACGTCGCCCTGATCCCGGACACCTGCGGCGCCGACGCATTCCGCCAGATCATAGCGGCAGGGCTGGACCATCTGTTGGCGAACCGCAGTCCCACGGTGGCCGGCGATGCCGAAGGCCTGCATCAGATGCGGGTTGCTATCCGACGTCTGCGCAGCGCCCTGGTGTTTTTCAGACCGCACCTGGAACTGGAGCGGTATGCGCTGGCACGCTTCGATGAGGAACTGCGCCGCATCGGGCGCGTGTTCGGCGAGGCGCGCGACTGGGATGTGTTTTGTCTGGACATCCTGCCGGCAACACTTGCCGACAATGCGGCGGGATGGCGGGACATTCTGCAAGAGCCGGCGCAAAGGCAACGCGACGCAGCCTATCGGGCCGTAACGGCGCAAGTCGCAGCGCCCGCCTTTACCTCTCTTGTGCTGGGGCTGGCGGCATGGACGGAACAAGGGGCGGGCCAGGCGCTGTTGGTGGGCGACCACGCGCTGCACCGGTCGATCGCCAGGCTCGCCCCCGAGATGCTCGATCGGCTTGCGGACAAGGTGGCGCATCGCGGCCGGCACATCGATGGCTCCGACAGGGAACGCCATGCGTTGCGCAAGTCGCTGAAGAAACTGCGCTACGCCATCGACTATGCTGCCGGTGCCTATCCACACAAATCCGTCAGGTCGTATCTGCATGCCTGCGCGCAATTGCAGGAGGCTCTGGGCGAGATCAACGATGCCGTTGCGGCAATCGGGTTGGCGGAACGCCTGGCGGAAGGACATCCGGATCTCACGCCGGCGTTGGGCGCACTGGCAAACATATTGACGGCACGCCGACAGGAAGCGGTGCAAGACCTGCCCAGGCGGTGGCAGCACTTCCGCAGCGAGCCACGCTTCTGGGGTTAGAACGGCGGCGATGGGCCCAACGCTGACCTGGGGCGACATTTTCGTGCGGCTGGCGCTGACCTTGGTCGCAGGCGTGCTAATTGGACTCGACCGCAACCAGCATGCGCATCCCGCTGGCCTGCGCACCACCGTGCTGATTGCGCTGGCCGCCGCGGTGGCGATGATCCAGGCGAATTGGCTGACGACCCATACCGTGGACCTGCACAACCAGACACTCCGCGCCGACATCATGCGGCTGCCGCTGGGCAGTCTGGATGGCGTCGGGTTCATCGGGGCGGGCGTCATTCTGCGCCTTTGGATGGAAGCGTAAGGGTCACAACACCAGTGCGCACCCATATCATTGCGAGGCGTGCAGCGACGAATCGAACTCGGTCGAACCGGGGAAGGAAGTATCCGGACGCCTGTCCGACCGAGGTTGCTTCGTCGCTAACGCTCCACGCAATGACGCGTGAGTGTCGTCGCTACGCCCCTCGCACGTGGACTGCGGTTTTCCCGCGACGGGGCCCGCGCTACATCGCGGTCCTTATCCGGGTCATGGAGGACAGAAAAGCATGTATCCCAACGTCTCGCTGCTGATCGACGGCCAATGGACGCCCGCATCCGGCGGCCGCACCCTGGAAGTTCTCAACCCGGCGACCGGTGAGGTGAACGGGACCGTCGCGCATGCCAACCGCGGCGATCTCGATCGTGCGCTGGCAGCGGCAGAGAAAGGCTTCCAGGTCTGGCGCAAGGTCTCGGCGTATGACCGCAGCAAGCTGATGCGCAAGGCCGCCGACCTGCTGCGTCAGCGCGCCGACGACATCGCGCGCATCATGACGCTGGAACAAGGCAAACCGCTGGTCGAAGCGAAGGGCGAGACGCTGGCTGGCGCCGACGTGATAGACTGGTTCGCGGAGGAAGGCCGCCGCGCTTACGGCCGTGTGGTTCCTGCGCGTGCGGAAGGCATTTATCAACTCGTCATTAAGGAACCGGTCGGTCCCGTCGCCGCGTTCACACCTTGGAACTTCCCAATCAACCAGGTGGTGCGCAAGCTGTCCGCCGCGCTGGCGACCGGGTGCTCTATCATTGTGAAGGCACCGGAGGAAACGCCTGGCTCGCCGGCAGAGCTGATCCGTTGCTTCGTCGATGCGGGCGTGCCGGCGGGCGTGGTGAACCTGGTGTACGGTGTGCCAGCCGAGATCTCCGAGTACCTCATTCCGCATCCGGTGATCCGCAAGATCTCCTTCACCGGATCTACCGCGGTCGGAAAGCATCTCGCTGCTTTGGCCGGCGCGCACATGAAGCGTGCCACGATGGAACTGGGCGGCCACGCGCCGGCCATCGTGTTCGACGACGCCGATGTCGCGTCCGCCAGCAAATTGCTCGCGGGCGCCAAGTTCCGAAATGCGGGGCAGGTCTGCATCTCGCCGACACGGTTCCTGATCCAGGAAAAGGTGTACGAGCAATTCGTCGATCAATTCGTCGGCCACGCCAAGCAGGTGAAGGTGGGCGACGGGCTGGAAAAAGGCACCACGATGGGGCCGCTGGCGAATACGCGGCGCGTGGCGGCGATGCAGAGCCTCATCGCCGATGCCGTGCAGCACGGCGCGAAGCTGCGCACCGGCGGCAACCGCATTGGCAACAAAGGTAATTTCTTCGAGCCGACCGTGTTGACCGATGTCTCAAAGGAAGCGCGGGTGATGAACGATGAACCGTTCGGTCCGCTGGCGGTGATCGCGCCGTTCCACGATTTCGATGAGGTGGTGACCGAGGCGAATCGGCTGCCGTACGGGCTGGCGTCCTATGCCTACACGCGCTCGGCGAAAACCGCGACGGCCATCGCCGCCGCGGTGGAGTCCGGCATGATGTCGATCAACCACCACGGGCTTGCCTTGCCGGAGGTGCCGTTCGGCGGGGTGAAGGATTCGGGCTATGGCTCGGAAGGCGGGCTGGAGGCGATCGAGTCCTATCTGGTGACAAAGTTCGTGTCGCAGGCTGGGCTTTAGCCACGTCTCGCCGGCCGGGGCCGGCGCAATTTGACGACCAATACCCTCTCTCGCCTGCGCGGGAGAGGGTTTTTTCAGGCAAAAATCCATTTGACAGGCTGGCGCCCTGTCGTTGACAACGATAAAACCGTTGCAACGACGCGGCGAATCGGCTGGCACCTTAGTGTTGGACGGCGCCGTGACCACAGGGGAGACGCGGTGGCGATGGTCTTGGTTGGAGGCGCCGCGTCAAAGACGCCGCACATATAAGGAGAGAACATGTCAAAAGCCTTCCTCGCCCAGGTGATCCAGGAATCTGCCGAGCTGACCGGCGCCGCCGCCAACCGCACCGCGGGCGCGGTGATGGATGCCATCGTCAAGGAGCTGAAGAAGTCGGGGAAGTTTACGCTCCCGAGCTTCGGCACTTTCACCGTGCGCAAGACCAAGGCCCGCAAGGGGCTGAACCCGCGCACCGGCGAATCGATCAAGGTGAAGGCCGGTAAGACTGTGCGATTCAAGGCCTCGCCGACCCTGAAAAAGGCAGTCTGATTCCAGCAGCGGCGCCGATCCGAGCCAGGCACGTGGGGAGCGTGCCTGGCTTTTTGCTATGTGCGTATTCTGCCGCGGCGGCCAACCCTGAATGAAACCGTCCCGCGTTCTGCCCCCCGCGCGGGGCGTGGCTGTCGTTCTGCTTGGCACGCTGGTGGTGCCATTCGACACGGCCGTGAACGTCGCCTTCCCTGCGATTATCCGCGCGTTCTCGCTACCGATTCCGGCGATCCAATGGGTCGTTATCGCCTACACGCTGACCTATGCGGCGCTGATGCTGGTGTTCGGCCGGCTGGGCGACATGCTTGGCCACCGGCGCGTTTTCCTGGTCGGCAGTGCTTGCAGTACGGTCGCGTTCCTTGGCTGCGCTGCTGCCCCGTCCTATCCGTTATTGGTGCTGGCACGTGTGGCGCAGGGGATCGGCGCGGCACTGGCATTGTCGTGCGGACCGGCGCTCATCACGGGCCTCTATCCCGAATCGCAGCGTGCCCGAATGCTTGGCCTGTACACGATGGTTTTCGGCGCAGGCGGGGCGGCGGGATCGTTGCTTGCCGGTGTGCTGGTGGCGTGGTTCGGCTGGCCGGCGGTGTTCTGGTTCCGCGCGCCGCTGTCGGCCGCAGCGTTTGTTCTGGCCTGGGGCTTGCCGGCTGCGGCGTCGAGTGGTCCGCGCGAGAGCTTTGATGCTGCCGGTGCCACGTTGCTGGTTCTGGCGACGGCCGCGCTGTTGTTTGGCCTGAACCGGCTGCAGACGGACTTGGCGCTGCCGTGCTTTGCGATGTCTGGAGTGGCCGGGCTCGGCTTCGTTCTGCGCGAGCGCCGGGCGGCGTTTCCGATCATCGATCTGCGCTGCTTCCGCGAGGCCGATTTCGCGTTACTGAACCTGGGGAATGTTGCTGTCAGCCTCACGGGATTTTCGGTGCCGATGCTGGCGCCGTTCTTTCTGGTGCGTGTGGCCGGGCTGAGCGCGCCGCAAGAAGGGCTGATGCTAGCGGTGGCAGGTCTAGGCACGACTCTGGCGGCGCCGATCGCGGGACGGATGGCGGGCGACGTGCCGCCACGGCGGCTGGTGATGGTGGGGGCGGCGGCGACGGCGGTGGGACAGGCGCTGATGAGCACGACGGGTGCGTCGCCTGATCTGCTGGTGTTTGGGGCATGGATGTTCGTGCAAGGGGCGGGGCTGGGATTGTTCCAGGTGGGGTATTTCGAGATCGCCGCCGCGACACTGCCGCGCGAGCAACGCGGCGTGGCAGGAAGCCTGGTGATGATGACACGGACGTTGGGCATCGTTGCGGGCGCGACGGTGTTGATGCTGGGGTTTCAGACGTTGCGGGCACGTGCCGTGGCTGCCGGGGTGGGGGACGACGGCGCGTTTCTGCTGGGGTTTCAGGACGTGTACCGGTTGGCTGCCTTGTTGCCGGTGGGGGTGATCGTTGTACTTAACCTCTCCCGTGCTGCGCGCGGGAGAGGTCACCGAGCCTAAAGGCGCGCATGTGGCGGTCCATATGTCATTGCGAGGAGTGGCGCGACGAAGCAATCTCGATCGTACAGGCGCACCAACCGTCCGTGCGTCTTTCCGAACGAGATTGCCGCGTCGCTGCGCGCCGCAATGACATCGCGTGCGCGGAGCAATGACATCGGGTGTGCGACCCTACCTGCGTGAGTGCGGCGACTAATCCAGCGTCTCGCGGTACGACAGCACCGCGACCACGCTGACGACGACCGCGAATACCGCCATCGGCCACAGGTTTGGCACGATCTCCGCCATCGTGTTGCCCTTCAGCAGCACGCCTCGGCAGATGCGCAGGATGTGCGTTAGCGGCAGCAGTTCGCCGATGCCGCGCGCCCAACCGGGCATGCCCTGGAACGGGAACATGAACCCCGACAGCATCATCGACGGCAGCAGCGAAAACTGCGCGAGTTGCTGCGCCGATTGCTGGGTGCGCGCGATCGTCGAGAACAGAATGCCCATTGCCAGGTTGCCTGCAATGAACACACCCAGCGCGACGAGCAATAGCAGTATCGAGCCTCGCACCGGCACGTGGAACGCCAGGGCCGAGACGGTCAGGATCAGCATCACCTGCACATAGCCCAGCCCGACATAGGGAACGATCTTGCCCAGCATCACTTCCACCGGGCGCACCGGCATCGCGAGCAAGTTCTCCATCGTGCCAGTTTCGCGTTCGCGCGTGATCGACAGCGTGGTGATCACCAGCGTGGACATCAGCAGGATCGTTCCGATCAGGCCTGGAACGATGTTCAGCGCGGTGATTTGCTCCGGGTTGTAGCGATTGTGGATCACAATTGTGAATGGCGGCGTCCTTGGCGTGGTCTGCATGTTCGGCGGCAGGTCGCGCTGCAGCACGTTGGCGTTCAGCGCCACAACCGCGGCGGTCGCGTCGCCGATCGCCACCGGGTCCGTGGCATCGGCATCCAACAGCACGGATGGGTCCTGCCCACGGCTTACCGCACGGGCAAACCCCGGGGGGATTTCCAGCACGAACAACACGTCGCCGCGCGCGAGTGCTTCATCGGCCTGATGCTCGGTCTGGAAAGTATGGATATCGAAATAGCCGGTGTTCTGCAGCGCTGTGACGATGCTGCGCTCGTATTCCGAGTGGCTCGCGGACAACAGCCCCGTCGGCAGATGGTGCGGATTGGTGTTGATGGCAAAGCCAAACAGGAAAAGCTGCAACAGCGGCAGCATGACTGTCAGCCCGATCGTCATCGGGTCGCGGCGCATCTGCTGCCATTCCTTGCGCAACATAGCCTCCAGCCGTGCCCAGGAGAATCCCTTCATGGCGTCTTCTCCTGCTCGTTCAGCATGTGAATGAACACGTCGTCGAGACGCGGCCGCACTTCCTCCCAGGCCAGGCCGTTCTGCGGCAGCGAATCCAACGCCGCGCCCAGAGCCGCTCGATCCTTGCCGGCCACCCGCAGTGAATCGCCGAATACCGTGGCGGTTTCCACGCCGGGCAGCCGACGCAGTGCGCGCACCGCCGCTTCGATGCCGGGGCCGGTGGCCTGGAACACGACCAGCCCAGCCTGCTGCACGACCTCCTGCGCCGTGCCTTGCACCACCAGCCTGCCGCCAGCCAGGTAGACCACGCGTTGGCAACGCTCGGCTTCGTCCATGTAATGGGTAGAGACCAGCACGGTCATGCCGTCGGCGGCCATGTCGTGGATCAGGTCCCAGAACTCGCGCCGCGCCTTGGCGTCCACGCCGGCGGTGGGTTCGTCCAGCAACAGCAATTTCGGACGATGCAAGACGCAGGAGGCAAGCGCGAGGCGCTGCTTCCAGCCACCGGATAATTGCCTGGCAAGATACTGCGCATAGCGCGTGAGTTCGAACCGTTTCAGTACATCGGCGAGCACATGCTCACGGGCGGGCAATTGATAGAGGCGGGCTACGAATTCGAGATTCTCGGTGACGGTGAGATCGTCGTAGAGGCTGAACTTTTGCGGCATATAGCCAACCTGCAGCCGAATCGCCGGCGATTCCCGCAGCAGGTCGAAACCCAGGCAGGTACCGCCGCCGGCGTCGGGGCGCATCAGGCCGCAGAGCAAGCGGATGGTCGTGGTCTTGCCGCTGCCGTTGCCGCCGAGAAAGCCGCAGATCTCGCCTTCCGCTACCTGCATCGAAAGACCATCGACGACATTGTTCGCGCCGAAGCTTTTCACCAGGTCGTGGACGTCGATGGCGAGGGAAACGGTCAAGGTCTCCTCCTTCCCTTCTCGGAGGGGGCCGGGGGGAGGGGCCGATGCGGGTCAAGAGTGAGCGGCTGCCGCCTCCTTCCCGTGCCCTCCTCCCACAAGGGGAGTGGGAACCAAGCCGGCCTATCCGCCATTCTCACGGCGCCGCCCGCACACTGACCGGCTCGCCGGGCTTCAACAGAGTCGCCTGGGCAAGATCAGGATGCGCCTCGATCATGTAGACGAGCTTGTCCCGCGTTTGCTCGCTATAGATCACCGGCGGCGTGTATTCCGGTTGGGGCGCGATGAAGTTGATCGTGGCCCTGAGATTGGGGCCGCAGTTTTCGCAGCCGATCGACAGACGTTCGCCCACGCGGATCGTGGCAAGCGCGGTCTCGGGGATGAAGAAGCGCACCAGGATGTTGCCGGGCGGCAGCAGCTCCACGACCGGCGTGCCGGCATCGATCATCTCCCCGGGCACGGCGTAGGTATCCGCAACTTCGGCGGCCATGGGTGCTGCGACGTGCCGCTGCGCCAGTCGCCAGTCGGCTTGCTGCAGCGCCGCCCGCTGCTCCGCCACCACTTGCTCTTGCGCCGAAATCTCATACTCGCGGCCGGTGGGGTCCTGCATCTGTTGCAGTTTCGCCCGCGACGCCTCGACATGGGCAGTGGCCGAGGCAAGCTGCGCGGTCTGCTGGTCCACCGTCTGCTTCGTCGCCGCGCCGGAGCGCAGAAGCTGCTCGTTGCGGTTCAGGTCCTCGGCGATCTGGTCGCGGCTGGCGATCATGTCGGCGAGATCGGCCCTGGCCTGGGCAACCTCGGTCTCGCGGCCGGCCCGCTCCAGATTGGTCAGACGGTCCTTGGCTTCGGCCAATTGGGCGGCGGCCTGGTCCTGGGCGGCGCATTCGTCAGTGTCGTCCTGGGCAAATAAGGGCGCACCGGCGGCGACCTGCTGGCCGCGGTGGACGGAGAGCGCGACAAGCTGTCCGGCCAGCGTCGGGGCAATGCGGACGTAGTCGGCATCGACGTAGCCCTGCCATCCCGCCGGCGCGTCGTTTCTGTTCCGTCACAACCAGGTGCCCGCGACCGCCACGATGGCGAGCACGATCATGGGCATCAGCAGGCGCTTCATCAGTGCGGGTCCGCGGCAAGACCGCGCAGCAGCACGTCGAGATGGGTGTCGACGACCTTGCGCGGGTCCAGTTGGATATCGGTGTGGCGGCCCAGCGAATTCTTCCACAGCGCCAGCAACAGCAGTGGCGCCGAGAACAGGGGCAGGGCGCCGTCGAGGTCGATGGGGCGGAATTCGCCTCGTTCTATGCCGCGGGCGAGCACACCGCGGATCAGGGCCATGCCCTTGTAGACGACCTCCTCGGCATAGAACTGCGCCAGGGCCGGGAAATTACCTGATTCCGCCAGGACCAGCTTGGGGATGGCCGTCAGGTCGGTATCCAGCAGTTGCAGGAACCGGTTGGCCATCGCGCGCAGGATATCGGCGGCGGCCAGGCTCGGATCGGCGACCATGGCGGCGACGAAGTCCAGGTTGGGCAGGACAGCCTGGCGGACGACTGCGCGGAACAGATCCTCCTTGGTGGGGAAGTAGAGGTAGATCGTGCCTTTGCCGATGCCGGCCGCGGTCGCGACGTCCTCCAGCTTGGTGGCGGCGAAGCCGCGTTCGGAGAACAGATGGAGGGCCGCGGCGATGATCTCGCCGGGGCGATCTTCCTTGCGGCGGGCGCGGCGGCGGGTTGGGGCGGCAGTGGCGGTGGTCATGGAGATTAATTACTGACTGGTCAGTCGGTAGTTCAAGGCGAGCAGGCAAAAATCAGCGGGGTGTGACGTTTCTGCTGTGGGGTCGCGGACGCGTGGGGTCGGGGCCTGCCCCGGCATCGGTCGCGATATCCGAGGGGTCACGCGGCGCGCCCTGGTGTCCCGTTCGCTTCCGCCCCCGACCGCCCTATCTTTCCCTCGTGCCCTCCCGTTCCGCCCAGCCCGCTGACCTGTTCGGCTCCGCCGAAACGCCCGAACCGTCGGGCGCCCATCCCGCAGCGCGGCCGCTTGCCGACCGTCTACGGCCGCGCAGCCTCGACGAGGTGGTCGGCCAGGACCACTTGCTCGGCCCCGAGGGCACGCTGACCCGCATGTTGGAACGCGGCTCGCTCGCCTCGCTCGTGCTGTGGGGACCTCCCGGCGTCGGCAAGACCACCATCGCGCGCTTGCTCGCCGCCCGCGCGAACCTGCATTTCGTGCAGATCTCCGCGGTGTTTTCCGGTGTCGCCGACCTCAAGCGCGTGTTCGAGGAAGCCGCGCGCCGGCGCCACCTCGGCGAGGGCACGCTGCTCTTCGTGGACGAAATCCACCGCTTCAACCGCGCGCAGCAGGACGGGTTCCTGCCCGTGGTGGAGAACGGCACCATCACCCTGATCGGCGCCACCACCGAAAACCCGTCCTTCGAACTGAACGGCGCTTTGCTGTCGCGCTGCCAGGTGCTGGTGCTGCGCCGGCTGGACGATGCGGCGCTCGAACAGCTGCTGACCCGGGCCGAGGCGGAACTCGCCCGTCCACTGCTGCTGAACGCCGAGGCGCGCGCCGCATTGCGCGCCATGGCCGACGGCGATGGCCGCTACGTCCTGAACATGGCAGAGCAAATCGCCGCGCTGCCTGCGGATACACAAAAGCTGGACCCGGTTGCGCTGTCGGCTCTGCTGGCGCGGCGCGCGGCGCTGTACGACAAGGACCGGGAAGAGCATTACAACCTGATCTCCGCCTTGCATAAGTCGCTGCGTGGCTCGGACCCGGATGCGGCGCTTTACTGGTTCGCGCGCATGCTGGCGGGCGGCGAGGACCCTCGCTACATCGCCCGCCGCCTGACGCGCTTCGCCGCCGAGGATGTCGGCATGGCCGATCCAAACGCGCTGACGCAGGCGCTGGCGGGATGGGAAACCTACGAACGGTTGGGCTCGCCGGAGGGCGAATTGGCCCTGGCGCAAGTGGTGGTCTATCTCGGGACGGCGCCGAAATCGAATGCCGTCTACTCGGCATTCGGCGCCGCGCGCGCGGCGGCGAAGGCGACAGGATCCCTGATGCCGCCCGCGCATATCCTGAACGCACCAACGCGGCTGATGCAGGACCTGGGCTACGGCAAGGGCTACGAGTACGACCACGAGACGGAAGATGCGTTCTCGGGGCAAAACTACTTTCCCGATGGGATGGCGCGCGAGGCGTTCTACCGGCCGCGCGACCGCGGATTTGAAAGGGAAATTGCGAAGCGGCTGGAATATTGGGAAAGATTACGGCGCGAGCGGCAAGACGACTCATAGTCAAAGCAGCGTCGGCGGCAGCCGCATGCGGCAGCGCAGTACAGGAACTCATAGGGAGCCGGCCAGGACCTTCGCTGTTGCTGGAACTTCGTGCCTATTGCATAAATCTGCCCACGATTCGTGGCAAACGCATGAGGGACAGCGGCAGCGAGGCTGCACGGCAGGGAAGGGAGTGCAATATCATGGCGCGGCCACCGAACGCATCGACCGCACTCTTCAATGAGGACCTGGCGCCCGCAGAGCACCGCAACTGGGGTGCGTTCAGCATCTTCAACGTGTGGACCTCCGACGTCCACAGCCTATGGGGCTATTATCTGGCCGCCAGCCTGTTCTTGCTGTGCGGCAATTTCATTAATTTCATCCTCGCCATCGGCATCGGTTCGATCGTTATCTTCGTGCTGATGAATCTCGTCGGCTTTGCCGGCGTGCGCACCGGCGTGCCGTACCCCGTGCTGGCACGCGCGTCCTTCGGCGTGTTCGGTGCCAACCTGCCGGCACTGGTGCGCGCCATCGTGGCCTGCTTTTGGTACGGCGCTCAGACCGCGGCCGCGTCGGGCGCGATCGTCGCATTGCTGATCCGTTGGCCTGTCATGCTGCATTTCCAGCAGACCAGTCACATGCTCGGACATTCGACGCTGGAGGTGATCTGCTTCGTCGTCGTCTGGGCGCTGCAACTCCTGATCATCCAGCACGGCATGGAGACGGTAAGGCGATTCCAGGACTGGGCCGGGCCTGCGGTGTGGGTAATGATGCTGATCCTGGCCGTCGTGCTGACTGTCATGGCGGGCGGCATTTCGTTCGGCGGCGGCATTCCGCACGACGTATTGCTCGCGAAAACGCGGGACGCCGGGGTGCCGGGAACGCCGGGATCGTTCGCGTCGCTGGCCGCGGTGGCGGCGACCTGGGTGACGTATTTCGCCGCGCTGTATTTGAATTTCTGCGACTTCTCGCGCTACGCCCCGAACGAGGCCGCGGTGCGCAAGGGCAACATCTGGGGCCTGCCGGTGAACCTGATCCTGTTCACCCTGGTGGCCGGCGTGACCACCACCGCGGCCTATACCGTGTACGGCGAGGTGCTGATCCATCCCGACCAGATCTCCGCCAGGTTCAGCAGTTGGTTCCTGGCGCTGATAGCGGCGGTGACGTTCGCCGTGGCGACGCTGGGCATCAACGTGGTCGCCAATTTCGTCTCGCCGGCGTTCGACTTTTCGAATGTGTTCCCGCGGGTGATCGATTTCAAGAAGGGCGGCTATATCGCCGCGCTGATCGCGCTGGTGCTGTATCCCTTTGCGCCATGGCAAGGCAGCGCGGCGTCCTTTGTCGGACTGATCGGAGCGACGATGGGACCGATCTTCGGCATCATGATGGTGGACTATTACCTGATCCGCCGCGGTGCCATCGATGTGGCGGCCTTGTACCAGGAAGACGGCGAGTACCGCTATCAGGGCGGCTGGAACCCGGCCGCGATCATCGCCTTCATCATCGGTGCCCTGTTCTCGAGCGTGCTGCCGAACGTCGGCGACCTGCTGCCGTCGTGGTGGAGCGTTTACGGCTGGTTCTTCGGCGTGGCGATCGGCGGCGGGGTGTATTACGCGGTCGGCCGGGCAATGCCGCGGCCGGCGATGCGGCGCGCGTGAGGTCCGGTCGATGAATGACTATCCGCGCGACCTGGTCGGCTACGGACCGAAGCCGCCTCAGGCCGACTGGCCCGGCGGCGCGCGTCTCGCAGTGCAGTGCGTGCTGAATTACGAAGAAGGCGGCGAGAACTCCATCCTCCATGGCGACCAGGCGTCCGAGGCGTTCCTGTCGGAGATCGTGGCTGCTCAGCCATTGCCGGGCGTGCGTCATCTCAGCATGGAGCAAATCTACGAATACGGATCCCGGGTCGGCGTCTGGCGCGTCCTGCGCTTGTTCGAACGCAAGCGGCTGCCGCTGACCGTCTTCACCGTCGCGATGGCGGCGCAGCGGCATCCGCAGGCGATCCGCGCGATGGCCGCAGCGGGGCATGAAATCGCCAGCCACGGGCTGAAATGGATCAACTACCAGTACGTACCCGAGGATGTGGAACGGGCGCATATCCGCGACGCGATGGAGATCCTGACTCAGGTCGCGGGCGAGCGGCCGCTGGGCTGGTACACCGGCCGCACGAGTCCGAATACGCGGCGCCTGGTGGCGGAGTACGGCGGCTTTCTCTACGACGCCGACGACTATAACGACGATCTGCCGTATTGGGCGGTGGTGGAGGGGCAGCCGCAGCTCATCGTGCCGTATACGCTGGATGCCAACGACATGCGGTTTGTCTCGCCGCAGGGTTTCAATTCGGGCGACCAGTTCTTTGCCTATTTGAAGGACAGTTTCGACGTGCTGTACGCCGAAGGCGCGGAGACGCCGCGCATGATGTCGGTCGGGCTGCATTGCCGGCTGGTCGGCCGGCCGGGGCGGCTTGCGGCGCTGGAGCGGTTCCTCGACTACGCGGCGGGGCATGACGGGGTGTGGTTCTGCCGGCGGATCGATATCGCGCGCCATTGGCGGCAGCGTCATCCATTCGAACGGACTCTCCTTGTGGACGGGCGATAGCGGAAGGGAGAGACCCCGTTCCTTGTCGGTCTGGTCAGGCTTCGTTCAGGCGATGGGTGTCGTGCGCAGACCAGGCCAGCGTCGCAGGGTCGCCCGGCTGGACCGGCTGCGCGTAGAACACCGAATCGGGCACCAGGGCCGAAACCTCGTCGCCCGGGTCGGTGACCAGCGATACCCGGACCAGCGCGCCCTGGTACTCCACAGCGGCAACCCGGCCAGAAACGTGCGGTTCATCCGTGGTGGCGGCGAGCCGGCAGCGGTCGGCGCGTACGGCGATCGGGCCGCTCGGCGTGGCCAGCACGTTGTGGCCGCCGATGAAGCGCGCGATGAAGCGGCTGACCGGACGGTCGAATACCTCGCGCGGCGTGCCGGACTGGCAGATGCGCCCTTCGTTCATCACCACCATCATGTCCGCGAGTGCCATCGCCTCCTCCTGGCTATGGGTGACGTGAATGAAGGCGATGCCGAGTTCGCGTTGCAGCCGCTTCAGTTCGTCGCGCATGCGCACGCGCAGGAAGGGGTCGAGCGCCGACAGCGGTTCGTCCAGCAGCAGCACGTCGGGGCGGGTGATCAGTGCGCGTGCCAGTGCCACGCGCTGCTGCTGGCCGCCCGAGAGTTGGGCGGGCATCCGCCCGGCGTAGCCGTCCATGTGCACCAGGGTCAGGAACTCTCGCGCTGCGGCCAACCGTTCCGCTTTCGCCACCTTGCGCATCTTCAGGCTGAACGCGACGTTGTCGAGGCAGTTCAAATGCGGGAACAGGGCGTAGCTTTGGAACATCATCGCCGTGCCGCGGCGGACGGGCGGCAGGTCGGTGACGTTCCTGTCGGAGATCAGGATGTCGCCGTCGCTGACTTCCTCGTGGCCGGCGATCATGCGCAGCGTGCTGGTCTTGCCGCAGCCGCTCGGGCCAAGCAGGCAGCAATAGCTCGCGCGCGGGATGCGCAGCGAGATGCCGTCCACAGCGACCGTCGTGCCGTAGCGCTTGGTGACGGCCACGAGTTCGACGGCATAGGGCATCATGCCGGGCGCGAGGACGCGCGGCGGCGCTGGATGCGGAAGATGACCCACAATGTGCCTCCGATCACGGTGAAAGAGACGACGGTGGTGAGCGTGCCGATGGCGAACAAGACCGGAGAGGTGGCACTGGAGATCAGCGCGTAGATCTCCAGTGGCAGCGTGTTCTGCGTGCCGGAGGTCATCGTGGTGCGCGCGTATTCGTCGTAGGACAGGGTGAATGCGCCCATGGCGACGCCGATGATGCCGGGGAGCAGGATCGGCAGGGTGACGTGGCGCAGGCGTTGCCAGGCACTGGCGCCGAGGTCGCTCGCAGCCTCGTCGTAGCTGCGGTCAAATCGGTTGACGATGGCGAACATCGCGAACATGCCGAACGGCAGCGTCCAGGTGAGCTGCGCGCCGAGGGCAGAGGTGAACAAGCCGGTCTGCCAGCCGAGGAAACGAAATTCGAGACCGATGCCGGTGCCGATCAGCAGGCTCGGCATCACCAGGCTGGCGACGGCGAGGTAGAATACCAGAGAAGCGCCGGGAAAGCGGCGGCGGAATGCGAAGCCGGCAGCGACGGACATTGCCGTGGTCAATGCAGAGACCAGCAGTGCCAGCGCGACCGAGCGTTCGAAGGTCGCCGGGATGTAGCCCATCTGGCCGACCTGGAAGATGTTGCGAAACCAGACGAGCGAAAAACCCTCCATCGGAAAGGTAACGCCGCCGTTGGGACCCTGGAACGACAGGATGTAGATGACGATCATCGGCCCGTAGAGGAACGATAAATAGAGGCCGAACACGGTGCCCAGGACGTAGAAGGTCCACGGCCGCTTGCCGGGGGCGGCACGTGCGCCGGCGGCGATCATGGCAGCGCCCTCAACTGGCGAGTTCCTTGCGCACGTCCACCACGCGCATCGCGCCGCCGACGAACACGGCGACGACCAGCACCAGTACCATGGCGGAGGCGGCGGCGGGCGGGTACTGCATCGCCTGGATCTCGGTGGAGAGTTCCGATACCACCGAGCCGCTCTGGCCGCCGCTCATTTGCTGGATGATGAAGAAGTCGCCCATCACCTGGGTGAACACCAGCACCACGCCGAGCATGATGCCGGTCTTCGACAGTGGCAGGATGACGTTGCGCATGATCTGCCAGCGGCTGGCGCCGGCATCGGTGGCGGCCTCCAGCACGGCGGGATCGATCTTGCCCATGGAGTTGGCGACCGGCCCGACCACCAGCAGCGTCAACTGGTGCACATAGGCCAGGATGACGGCGAAATTGGAAAACAGCAGGAAGCTGAGCGGGTGGTCGGTGATGCGCAGCGCCATCAGCAATTGGTTGAACGCCCCTTCGCGGCCGAGCAGGGGAATCCAGGCGATGGTACGGATGATCGCCGAGGTCCAGAACGGAATGGCACACAGGAGAAAAAGGACTGTGCGTGTCAGGGAGCTGCGGATGTGGAAGATCAGGAACTGGGCGATGGCGATGCCCAGTACCAGGGTGATGCCGCAGGTGATGACGGCGAAACGCAGGGAGTCGAGATAGATTTCGTACGTGGCGGGGTTGGTGAAGACGTCGTGGTAGCTGTCGAAGATGAAGGCCGGATAGATGCCGACGCGGTCGTAATCGAAGAAGCTGACGGCCAGGAACAATAGCATCGGGATAAAGAACAATAGCAGCAGCACGATCGCCAGCGGCCCGGCTTGCAGCCAGGAGACCAGCCAGCCGGGCATGCGCCGCGGCGCGGTGCGCCGGCGGGTGCCGGCATACCGGATCGACCCGGCCAGGGACTGGAAGCCGGTCAGCCGTGTACTGCTCATGCCGCCGCCCGGAGGCGGTCGCGGCAACGTAACAGCGGCAGGATGCGGGTGCCGAATTGCTCCATGCCGATGACGAAGTCGTCGAACGTGAGCATGACGCCCTGCACGCCGGGGACCTCGGCCAGTTCGTCCAGCATGCGGGCGATGCTCGCATAAGAGCCGACCAGCACGCCCTGGTTGGTCGGCAGCTTGTTGGTGCCAAGGATGCGGCGGCGGTTGGGCTGGGCGTAGACGTCGGTGCTTGGATCGTCCTCCGCTTGCTCATCGCGGTAGGCGAGCGCTTCTAGATCGGTGCCGGCCTTGTAGTGTTCCCATTTGGCGTTGGCGGCGGCATCGGTTTCGTCGGCGATGATCATGGTCAGGATCAGGGCCCCGCAGCTTCGGCCGCTTTCCCGGGTCGCCGTGACCAGGCGCGCGACGCTGGGCGCGACCGCGGTCGGGGCGTTGAAGCCGAAGCTGGCGCAGAAATTATAGTCGGCGTAGTTGGCGGCAAAGCGTGTGCCGGCGTCGCTTTGCGCGGCGCAGATGATCGGGATGTCGGCCGTTGGCTGCGGCAGGCAGCGGCAATCATCCATCTTGAAGAAGCTGCCCTTGAAATCGGAACGCCCGGTGTGCCACAGCTCGCGCATGATGCTGACGTATTCGGCGCAGTAATCGTAGCGGCGCCGGTAATGCTCTGCGCCCGGCCAGATGCCCATTTGCGTGTATTCACGGCGCTGCCAGCCGGAGATGATGTTGACGCCGAAGCGGCCGTGCGAGATCGAATCGATCGTCACCGCCATGCGGGCGGTGATCGGCGGCGGGAGGGTCAGGACCGCGCAGGTGGCGAAGAGTTGGATGCGCGTCGTCACCGCGGCGAGGCCGGCCATCAGGGTGAAGGATTCGAGGTTGTAGTCCCAGAACTGCGACGGGCCCCCGAAGCCGTGCAGCTTGATCATCGAGAGGGCGAAGTCGAAGCCGAACTTTTCGGCTTTTTCAACGATGGTGCGGTTGAGGTCGAAGCTGGGCCGGTATTGCGGTGAGGTGGTGGAGATCAGCCAGCCGTTGTTGCCGATGGGGATGAAGACGCCGAGTTGCATGATGTGTGTCTCCGAAATGGCGGCGCGGGGTTGGAGTGCTGCTGCGCATGGCGGGCGCCGGTGCGTGCTGTCAGTGAAGCGCGAGCCAGGCGCGCCACATGTCATTGCGAGGCGCGGGGCGACGACGCAATCTCGTTCGGGGAAGCCTCCGCTCGGCCTGCGCGCCCATACCACCGGGATTGCTTCGTCGTTTCGTTCGTCGCAATGACACCTGGGGTACTAGGCGCCGATGAACTGGTTCCAGCGCCGGGTGAGGTAGCGGTCCTCGTCCATCACTGAGTTCCACACGGCGATATTGCCGAGCCGCTGCCAGATGGAGCCGCCGTCGCGCACCCGCCCCGCATGCTCGACCAGCTTGCCGAACGGGTCGTAGATGTCGGTCGCTGCCGGCTTGCCGCCGTACCAGTAGTCGTATTCGGCGGGCGTCAGGAACTTGCGCGCATTCTCGGGCTGCGCGGAGTAGTAGCCTTCGCGTGCGATCACGGCGCCGTCGAAGCCGGCGGTGTACCAGTTCATGTATTCATAGGCGCAATCGAGCTTGAGGCCGGAGACGTGCTTCATGATCGACAGCACGTAGCCCCAGCCGCGATAGCCTTCCTTCAGCGGCTGGAAGGTGCAGGGGATGCCGCGGGTGCGCACCGCGGTGACCGCAGGCGACCACATCGACTGGATCACCACCTCGCCCGAGGCCATCAGGTTCACCGACTGGTCGAAGGTGGTCCAGAAGGCGCGGAACTGGCCGCCGCGCTTCAAATCCATCATGTAACCGATGGTCTTGTCGATTTCGGCGCGGGTCATGTTGCCCTTGTTGCCGTATTTGACCTTGCCGGCGGCGGACACCGCCATGGCCACGTCGATGATGCCGACGGTGGGCTGGTCCTGCAGCGCGGCCTTCCCCTTGAAATCGGGGCTGATCAGGTCGGCCCAGCTCGTCACCGGGCGCTTGATCAGGTCGGGGCGGATGCCGAGCGTGTCGCCGTTGGTCACGGTGGGGACGCCGTGCAGCCAGGCGGTTGGCTTGCCGGCCGACTCTTCTGCGTTCGGGCCGGTGGAGAACAATACGTTGATCGGCGCGGTGCCTTCGGCGGAAACCTTGCGCCCGTCGGGATACTCGCCCTTGGTGAAGATGGGCATGGTCGCATCCCAGTGCTTGAATTTGGCGAGCGGGATGGATTGCAGGATGTTGCGCCCGATCAGGTAGGGCAGGTTGGTCAGCGCGGCGTCGGCCACGTCCATCGATTGCGGTTCGGAGATGAACCGGTTGAGCATCGAGGCGTTCTCGGTCGCCTGCATGTGGACGGTGAAGCCGAGGTCCTTGGTGGCCTGGGTGGCGATCAGCGGGATGGCGGTGACCGGCGGTCCGGCGTGGTTCAGCACCACGTCCTTGATGTTCTGCGCCCAGATGGTCGGGAAACCGGTGATGGCGCCGGTGCCGGCGGCGGTGCCGGCCGCGGCGGCGGCGGTCCTCATCAGTGCGCGGCGGGACAGGGCGTGGGCAGCGGACGGCATGACGGGATGCTCCGTGGTTAGGGGACTTCGCGGCCAGCAAGGGGCGCCTGCCGTCCGCGGCTGTGGCGACGGGGCGAGGGGGGCGGCGATGGTGCGGCGCCGGTGGATCACGGGGAGGGCAGGCGCGCGGCGCCTTGCGGAATTCGCGGGGTGGCCGGGATGGGGTGCGAGATGGTGGGCATCTGGTGCGGCGCGGCGATCGAGACCGGTCGATCATGGTCGCGGGTAAATGGACAGACGTCCGGGTCCATGCGCGCCTCGCCTTTGTGCACCGCAGCAAGGGAGCAAAGGAGATGCCAGATCGCATGCGAGATGAACGCGCCGGCCGACAGCACGGGGGCCGCCGAGAATTGTGTGTTGGTCGGGGCACTTAGGCGCGCGGACTCGCTGGCGCGCTAATGTGAGCGCCGCCCGGCGAAGACGATGATGTGCGTACGGGTTGCACCTTGCCGACCAATATCGCTCGGAAAACAACCATATATAGCTTATTATATATTCAAATGACTGTATTAGCAGCAGAGCATCAGACAGCGAATTGCGCTGCGTCGCTGTGCGTGCCTATTGTTTCGGCCGGTCCGGTCTCGTGCCACACTGCTCGCGCGCCACGCCCGCGCGCCGGGCCGCGCACCACGAACGCGCCACGCCCACGCGCCACGAACGCGCCGGGCCGCGTGCCACCAACGCGCCCTGCCGCGCGCCACGAAGGAGCGGAGACCATGCCGGACGACCATGCCCCCAGCGTCACTGCGCTGCATGACCTCACCATCGCCGAAGCATCCCGCCTGATCGCCGCGCGATTGCTCTCGCCGGTCGAGCTGACGCGGGCTTTGCTCGACCGCATCGCCGCGATCGACCCGTGGCTGAACGCCTATCTGCTGGTGACCGCGGAGCAAGCGCTCGCGCAGGCACGTGCGGCCGAGGCCGAGATCATGGCCGGCGGCTATCGCGGGCCGATGCACGGCATTCCGGTCGCGCTGAAGGACATTTACTGCACCAAAGGAATCCGAACCACCTGCCATTCGCGCACGCGCGCCGACTACGTGCCGGATTTCGATGCCACCACCGTCGGCAAGCTGCACGACGCAGGGGCGGTGCTGCTGGGCAAGCTGGCGACGCATGAATTCGCCCATGGCGGTCCGTCTTTCGACCTGCCCTGGCCGCCGGCGCGCAATCCGTGGAACGTCGCGCATTTCACCGGCGGCTCGTCGAGCGGGTCCGGCGCCGGCGTCGCCGCCGGGCTGACGCTGGGTGCGCTCGGGTCGGACACCGGCGGCTCGATCCGCAACCCGGCGGCGTTGTGCGGGTTGGTGGGGCTGAAGCCGACCTACGGGCTGGTGAGCAGGTTTGGCGTGTTCACCAACTCGTTCAGCTACGACCATGCCGGGCCGATGACCTGGAGCGTCGAGGACTGCGCGATCATGCTGCAGGCGATTGCCGGGCACGATCCGCGGGATCCGGCGAGCGCCGCGAGGCCGGTGCCGAACTATCGCGCCGCGCTGGCCGGCAGCATCAAGGGGCTGCGCATCGGCGTGCTGCGCCATTTGTACGAGGACGACGTGCCGGTGGGCGCCGCGGCGAAAGCGGCGCTGGAGGAGGCGTTCGCGGTGCTGAAGGGTCTGGGCGCCGCGCTGGAGGACGCGCGGATCCGGCCAGCGCAGGACTATTGCGACGTGAAGATCACCGGTGCGGAGAGCGAGCTTTATTCCGTGCACGAGCCGGTGCTGCGGCGCCGGCTAGATGATTTCGGCGAGGATTTCCTGGGGCGTTCGTTGGGCGCCCTGCTGATTACCGGGCCGGATTATGTCGCCGCGAGTCGGGAGCGGCGGGTGATGATGGCGGAGGCCCAGGACGTTTATGCGCGCTACGATGTGCTGGTGACGGCGGGGCCGGGGCCGGCGCCGCGGCTGGACGCATGGCGCACGATCAATTTCTGGCAGAAGGGCTCGCTGACGACGCCCTTCAATGTGCTGGGCGGGCCGGCCCTGGCGCAGTGCATCGGGTTCACCGGCGATGGGTTGCCGCTGTCGATGCAGGTGATCGGCCGGCCGTTCGATGACGCGACGGTGCTGCGGGTGGCGCATGCATATGAGGCGGCGACGCCGTGGCGGCGGCGGCGGCCCGGGTTGGATTTTGGTGTGCCGGCACCGCTGCCGCTGCCATCGGTGCCGGAACCGGAGCCAGCGGCGTTGCGGCAGGTGCGGCGGGACGAGATCGCCGCGCTCTGCCGGCGCGCGGGGCTCACGCTGAACGAGCGGCATTTCGAGCAACTCTGTGCCACGGCGCCGTATGTCGAAGCGATGACCGGGCGGCTGCGCAAGGGCAGGGAGTTCCATGAGGAGCCGAGTTCCGTCGTGGTGTTGGCATAGCGGGCACAGGGTGCGGCGCGTCGGCCGATCGAGGCCGAGCTTAAAACCCAGGGTCGCGCGGTTTAGAAACCTCTCCCACGATGCGGGAGGGGGCGGGACGCCGCCGGTGTCGCGGGGAAGGGTGGCCGGGCCGGCGCGCCGCCGGGTATCGTGGCATGCGGCGAGAGAACGCCGTGCACCGGCCCGATCGCCGTTATCCCCGACGCCGCGCGTCTCGGGCTTTTCCGCCGCAGGCGAGAGAGGTTCTGTTCCATGCTGGCCGCCATCTTGTCCGTCACCGGTTTCGGCCTCGGCATTGGACAGTTCGCGCCGTTGATGTCGCTGCTGCTGAACGCCCATGGCACCAGCCCGACGCTGAACGGGCTGAACGCCGCATCGGCGTTCGTTGGCGTGCTGGTCGGCCCGCTGCTGACACCGCGCGCCGTCCGCATGCTGGGCATCCGCAGCTTCCTGCTGCTGTGTTTCGCAGGGGAAATCGTCACCACGCTGCTGCTGAAGGAATTCGAGACCCTGGGCGCGTGGTTCGTGCTGCGCGCGCTGTCCGGCTTGCTCGGCTCCAGTATTTTCACGACGAGCGAGGCGTGGATCAACATGCTCGCGGAAGGGCGCGGGCGCGGGCGCATCATCGGGCTTTACGTTGCGTCGCTGTCGGCCGGTTTCGGCATCGGGCCGCTGTTGCTGTCGGTGACCGGCATCGCGGGCTGGCCGCCGTTCCTGGCCAATATCGCGATCCTGATCGTTGCCGCGCTGCCATTGCTCCGCGTCGGCAACGCCACGCGCGAGCTTGGTCGCGAGCAAGCGTCCCATCCGCTGGCGATGTTCGCGCGCGCCCCGCTGATCGTGCTGTCGGTCGCATTGTTCGGGCTGTACGAGGCGACCGCCATGGCGTTGCTGCCGATCTGGGGCGTACGCCTGGGATTTTCTCCGACGCTGGCGGCAACGACCTTGTCGGCGCTGTTTCTCGGCTCGGTGGCATTGCAGCTTCCGGTCGGCTGGCTCTCCGACAAGACCGCGCGGCTGACCACGCTGCGCGTGTGCGGCGGCGTGGGATTGCTGGGCGCGGTCGCGTTTGGGGCATTGGCGGCGCCGTCGCCGGCGATGCTGCCGGCGATCGCCGTCTGGGGCGGAATCGTGACGGCGATCTATCCGGTGTCGTTGAGCATGGCCGGCGACCGTTTCCACGGCAGCGAACTGGTCGCCGCCAACGCCGCGATCATCGTCGCCTACGGGCTAGGCGCGCTGATCGGGCCGGGTGTGGGCGGGGCCGTCATGGACCTTGCCGGTCCGCGCGGATTGTTCTGGTTCTTTGCCGCCCTGTTCTGCGGGTTCCTGCTCATGGCGTTGATGGCGCGGCCGGTCGGGCATGCGGTGCCGCACGCCCGGTAGCATGCGGTGCCGCACGCCCGGGTGCCGCACGCCCGGTAGCGCCCGCGCCGCCGATGCGCGACACTCCTGCGAAACGCCCATGGGAGAACCAGGATGAGCTTCGACTTCACCGGCAAACGCGCCATCGTCTGTGGCGGCAGCCGCGGCATCGGCCGCGCCATCGCGCTGGGCTTCGCGCAGGCGGGCGGCGCGGTCTCGATCTGCGCGCGCGGCGCCGAGACGCTGGAAAAGACCCGCCGGGAGATCGCGGCGTTCGGACAGACGGCGCATGCGGCTTCGGTCGATCTCGGCAATGCGGAGGCGATCCGCCGCTATATCGCAGATGCAGCTTCGGCGCTGGGCGGGATCGATCTGCTGGTGAACAATGCCTCCGCGTTCGGTTCGACCGACGACGAGACGGGCTGGACGTCGAGCCTGGCGATCGACCTGCTGGCGATCGTGCACGCGACCCAGGCCGCGCTGCCATTCCTGAAGGAGAGCAAGGGGAGCGTGGTGAACACGTCGTCGATCGCGGCGATGCACACCGCGGCGCGGCAGCCGCCCTATGGCGCGATCAAGGCGGCGTGCATCCATTACACCGGCACCCAGGCGGCCCTGTATGCGAAAGACGGCATCCGGGTGAACTGCATCGCGCCGGGCTCGATCGAGTTTCCCGGCGGCGTGTGGGACCGGCGCAAGACCGACGCGCCGAAGCTGTACAATGCCGTGCTACACTCGATTCCGTTCGGCCGCCTGGGCCATCCGGAGGAAGTGGCGAATGTGGTATTGTTCCTGGCCTCGCCGATGGCGTCGTGGGTCACCGGCCAGACGATCGCCGTCGACGGCGGACAGTTGCTGTGACGGACCGCCTCTGCCGCGGCGCGGGAGAGCGATAGGCTGAGCGTGCCGCAGACCGGCCCGGGCGCCTTCACTCCACCTTCTCGCGCGCCGCGGGAGAGGGAGCAAGGCGACCTTTTCTCCGGCCGCGGCGATACCGCGATTGCCGACGCCACGCCGTCCGAGACCGTCGCCGATCCCCGGGCACTGAGCGACGCCGCCCTGATCGCGGCCATTCCGCACGCCGGCCAATCGGCCTGCCGCAGCCTGGCCCTGGAGGCGGCCCGCCGCAGGCTGGTTGCCGCCGTTCCTGCACTTGAAGCGCTGTGCCGCCGGTTCAAAGGCTTCGGCCTGCGCCACACCGTCGCCGAGCAAGCCGCCGCTTTGCCGGCGATGGCCGCGATCGGAGGTGCGGAGGCCGTCGCCGCGATTCGCCGCATCATCGTCCAGGACGTGGTCGCCGGCCCAGGACTGACCGAGGCGGTGCGTGCGGCGGCCGCGCTGCGCTGCATCCTGCCCGAGGAGACCGCGGCGACGCTGCTGCGGCACCCCGATCCCGCCATCCGTGCACTGGCGTGCCGCTGCACCCCGCGCTCGGAACAATCCGCCGGGTTGCTTGCCAGCTTGCTCGAGGACCTCAACCCCGGCGTTGCCACGGAGGCGGCGAAGGGCCTGGCACGCATGGGCCGGCCCGATGGCCGTGGCTGGTTGCTCCGGTTGCTGGCCCAGCAGCCCGATGCCGACGTACTTGGAGCCATCGCAGTGATCGCTGACGATGAATGCGCGGTGTTGCTGGGGCGCATTGCCCGTTCGCATCCGGCGCTGCGCGAGGCTGCGGTTCAGGCACTCGAATCGATCGAGACTCCGCGGGCCGGCGCCGTGCTCGCGTCCCTGGCGACGGTGCCGACGGCCAACTGAGGCCGCCCGGAATCGCGCGGCCGGCACCCGCCCGGTTGCCGTCGAACGGTTCCTGTCCCTACGCTGCCGCCCGACACGTTGCCTTGGGGAGGGCGCGTCCAAATGTATGACGGCGAACTGACCGAAACCCGGCCGGGATGGCCTCGGCTGGGCCTGCTATGGTTGCTCGGGATCGATCTGCGCCTGACGATCCTGGCCGTGCCACCGGTGTTGCCGCTGATCCACCGCGACCTGCACCTGGACGAGAAAATGGTCGCGGCGCTGACCGGCCTGCCGGTGCTGTTGTTCGGGATTGCCGCCATCCCGGGGTCGTTGCTGATCGCGCGGATCGGGGCGCGGCGCGCGGTCGTCGCCGGTGTGCTGCTTGTCGCGATCGGCTCCGCGTTGCGTGGCGTCGGCCCGTCGGTGCCGATGCTGTTTGCGATGACCGCCGTGATGGCCGCCGGCGTTGCCGTGATGCAACCCGCGCTGCCGACGCTGGTGGGGCTGTGGTTCCCGACGCGCGTGCCGCTTGCCACCGCGATGTATGCCAACGGGCTGCTGATCGGCGAGGTGATACCGGCGAGCCTGACCATCCCACTGGTGCTGCC
Source organism: Acetobacteraceae bacterium (assembly GCA_035523995.1). Taxonomy (GTDB): domain Bacteria; phylum Pseudomonadota; class Alphaproteobacteria; order Acetobacterales; family Acetobacteraceae; genus JASHVB01. Next base: position 29,134 of record DATKPQ010000108.1, read on the forward strand.
GCTGCTGGGCGGTAGCTGGGCGGCGAGCTTCGTGCTGTGGGGCGTGCCGGTGCTGGTAACCGCCTTCCTGGTGCTCGGATTCACGCCGCACCAGGAGTTGCGGCGGCGGCATGTGCGTCTGCGGTGGTGGCCGGATTGGCACGATATCCGGACCTGGCAGCTCGGGTTTATGCTCGGCGGCGTGGCGGCGACGTATTTCGGCTGCAACGCATTCCTGCCGGACTACCTGCATGCGATCGGCCGGCCGCATCTGGTAGATGCTGGGTTGACGGCACTGAACGCAGGGCAGCTTCCGGCGTCTTTCTACATCATGTGGCGGGGGAAGCATTTGGTGGGGCGGCGTTCGCCCTTCGTGGTGATGGCGCTGGTTTCGTTGCTGAGCTTGTTCGGGCTGCTGGTGCCGTCTGCTCCGGTGATCGTGGTCGCTTCGGCGATGGTAGGGTTTGCCGCTGCCTTCATGCTGATCCTGGCGCTGGCGTCGCCACCGGTGCTGGCTCGGCCGGAGGACGTGCACCGGATGGCGGCCGGCATGCTGGCGCTGGGTTATACGATCACCTTCATCGTCCCGTATCTGGGCGGCGCGGTCTGGGACGCGACGCACCTGACCGAGGCAGCGCTGCTGCCGGGCATGGCAGGAGCGCTGATCGTGGGGCTCGTGGGCGCGACGTTCCGGGTGGAACGGGGGGAATGAGCCACCACCCTCGGGCTTGAGACCACTGGCGACTACCGCGGAATCTCGACTCGCGTGGGGCGCGGAGCGAAGCGCGCGGCGCTCGTGTTCCGACGCCGACGGATCGTGCCTGCTGTCATTGCGAGCAAAGCGAAGCAATCTCTGGCAAGAGAATATGCGATCGCCGGTTGGAGATTGCTTTCATCGTCTTGTCGTTCGCCCGCCTCGGACGCAACGTGCTTCATCCGCACGACGTAAGCACCCACGAAGGACCGCCATCATGCCGCAAGACCTTCTGCTGCGCCCGATCGGCGTGATCGCCACCCCCTGGCGCAGCATCGCCGATTGTCCGCGCAATGGCCGCCAGCCTGATCCTGCGCCGGTCTGCACCGCGCGCATTTTCCCCGAGTACTGCGATGGGCTGCGCTCCATCGAGGGATTTTCGCACCTCATTCTTCTGTATTGGCTGGGCGGATCGAACCCGCCGCAACTCGTCTTCACGCCGCCATTCGATACCAACCCCCGCGGCATCTTCGCCACGCGCGGCCCGCGCCGCCCGAACCCGATCGGCCTCTCGGTCGTCGCATTCGATGGTATGAATGGGCCGGACGTTCTGAGGGTCCGCTACCTGGATTGTACCGACGGCACGCCCCTGCTCGACATCAAGCCCTACCTTCCGACCACGGATGCCGAGCCGGATGCGCGCATGGGTTGGTTGAACCAACACGCCACGCGCAACCGACAGACCAGCGCATCGTGACGGCTGCGTATCTCGATTGACTTGTGTCGCGTGCTTCGTCAGGCTGCGTTTCCTGGGATGGGGCCCACGAATGGCCCGGACGCAAAAACGGGAGGACGATTATGATACGCCACCGCGGCGTAACGTATAGATTGATCGTGCCTGTGCGCACGACGTGATGTCGGCTGTTCTGTCTCCGAGCAATACGCCGCTGCTGGCAATCCGCGGCGTGAAGGTGCGTTTTGGCGGCGTGGTTGCGCTGGGCGGAGTCTCCTTCGATGTCGGATATAGCCAGATCTGCGGCCTGATCGGTCCGAACGGGTCCGGCAAGACGACACTTTTTAATTGTATCAGTGGTATCTATCGCTACCAGGAAGGCGAAATTCTGTTCGAAGGCGCATCGCTGCGAACAACGCCGCGGCACGCCATGGCCGCCCTGGGCGTCGGCCGCACCTTCCAGAACGTCGCCCTGTTCCGTCGGCTGAGTGTCCGCGACAACATTTTGGTCGGCGCGCACCATCTGGGCCGGTCGGGCTTCGTCGCCAACGCCCTGCGTCTGCCGGTCGTCTGGCGCGAGGAAAGCGCGGCGAACGCGCGGCTGGAGATGCTGCTGGACCTGCTGGACCTGCGATCGGTCGCGCGCGTTTCTGCCGGCAGCCTGCCGTTCGGCTGGCAGAAGCGAGTCGAACTGGGGCGTGCGCTGATCGGCGGCCCCAAGCTGCTGATGCTGGATGAACCGGCGGGCGGACTGAATCATAGCGAGGTCGATGACCTCGCCGGATTGCTCCATCGGATCCGCGAGCATTTTACGCTCAGCATCCTGTTGGTGGAACATCACATGAGTCTGGTGATGCGCGTCTCCGACAAGGTGGTCGCGCTGGAATTTGGCCGCAAGATTGCCGACGGCACGCCCGATGAGGTGCGCAACGAGCCCGAAGTGATCCGCGCCTATCTCGGCGAAACCGACGAGGAGGTGCATCGTGCCCGCGTTGCTTGAGGCGCGCGGGCTGCACGCAGGATACGGCGAGACGAAAGTGCTGCACGGCATCGACTTCGCCGTGCAGGACGGCGGAGTCAGCGCATTGCTCGGCGCCAACGGTGCGGGCAAAACCACCACTCTGCGCGCGATTTGCGGCATGGTGAAGACGCAGGGTGAGATCCACCTTGCCGGCGAGCGCATCGATGGAAGAGCGACCGAGGATGTGGCGCGTCGCGGCGTCGCGCATGTGCCCGATGGGCGCGGGACGTTCCTTGAGCTGACGGTCGAGGAGAACATGCGGCTGGGCGCGTATCTAAGGAAGCGACGCGAGACCGAGTCCGATTTCGAACGCATGTTTGGCTATTTCCCACGTCTGCGCGAACGCTTTCGCCAGCAGGCCGGCACTCTGTCGGGCGGCGAGCAACAGATGCTGGCGATCGCGCGGGCGCTGCTGCTGCGGCCGAAGCTGTTGCTGCTGGATGAGCCGTCCTTCGGCCTGGCGCCCCTGATCGTGCAGGAGATCTTCGCGATCATGCGGCGGATACGCGCCGAAGAGCATGTGAGCATCCTGCTGGTGGAGCAGAATGCGAATTTGGCGCTGGATTTTGCAGAGCATGCGTATCTGCTGGAAACGGGGCGGATCGTTGTGTCCGGGCCGGCGGCAGAGATCCAGCAGGATGAGTCGGTGCGGCGGTCGTATTTGGGGTACTAAGGCAACACCATCGGGGGCGTACTGTCATTGCGAGGAGCGAAGCGACGAAGCAATCCCGTTCGTGAGGATGCACGGTCCATCGAACCGGTCGAGGTTGCTCCGTCACTTCGCTCTTCGCAATGACATGAGATCGACCGAGGTTGCAGCGTCGCTTCACGCCTCGCAATGAGGTCGACAAGGAGGATTTCTTGGAAGGCTTGATCCATCAGGTGATGTCCGGCATCGCGAACGGCAGCATCTATGCGTCCGTCGCGCTGGCGCTGGTGATGATCTTCAAAGCCACCAACCATATCAATTTCGCCCAGGGCGAAATGGCGACGTTCTCCACTTATGTCTCGCTCACCCTGATCAACGCCGGACTGCCGTTTTGGGTTGCCTTCGTCACTACCCTGGCGATCGCCTTCGTCGCCGGCATGATCATCGAGCGCGTTCTGCTGCGGCCGATGATGAACGCACCGGTGCTGTCCTCGGTCGGCGTATTCATCGGCCTGCTGCTGATCATCAACGCATGTAGCGGCTGGTTCTTCGGATATACAATCAAGAGCTATCCCTCGCCCTTCCACAGCCAGCCGATGCTTGGCGGCTATGTGTCAGCCCACGAACTCGGCTCCACGGCTGTCACGCTGGTCGTATTGCTCCTGGTCTATCTGTTCTTTCGCTACACCAAGCTTGGACTTGCAATGCGCGCCGCGGCGTTCAATCCGGTCTCCGCCCGCCTGGTTGGCGTGCGCGTCGGTGCGATGCTCGGGTTGGGCTGGGGCATGGCCGCGGCGATCGGCTCCGTGGCCGGCATGTTGGTGGCCCCCATCGTATTCCTCGACCCCAACATGATGTTCGGCATCTTGCTCTATGCCTTTGCCGGCGCATTGCTGGGCGGTATCGACAATCCGTTGGGCGCCGTGCTGGGCGGCTTTGCCGTCGGCGTCATCGAGAATCTCGGCGGCGCCTACGTCGTCGGGACCGAGTTGAAGCTGACGCTGGCGCTGGTGATCATCGTCTGCGTGCTGGTTATTAAACCGACCGGTCTGCTGGGCCGGGCCGTACAGAGCAGGGTGTAGTCGATGCCAAGCGAGCAAACCATGCAGGGCAGCCCGATGGCCGCAACCGGTGTGAAGCCGGGAGACACGGTGTCGTTCGCGCCGGCACCCGCGCATGAGGTCCCCGCAGCCTCCGGCGCTGGCCCGTATATAACCTCCACCGGCAGCGCCACGCCGTTCGCCGTCGCGAAGACAACGTATCCGGACAACACGCGGCGCAATATATCCTTGGTCGTGCTCGCGCTGATCGTGGCCGCCGCTCTGCCGACCGCATTCTTCAACGGCTACCACCTTTTCCAGCTTACTATGGTGGTGGTCTATGCGATCGGCATTCTGGGGCTGTCGCTGCTGATCGGCTTCAATGGCCAGATCTCGCTGGGGCACGGCGCGTTCTTCGCGATCGGCGCCTATACCGCCGCGATCCTGATGGCGAACTGGGACGTGCCCTACTGGGCGACGCTGCCGGTGACTGCGATCGTCTGTGCGATCGTGGGTTTCCTGATCGGGTTTCCGGCCTTGCGGCTGGAAGGGCACTACCTCGCTTTGACCACGTTCGCCCTGGCGATCTCGGTGCCGCAGCTCCTGAAGATCAATGCGGTTTCGGATTGGACCGGCGGCGTGCAGGGGCTGGTGCTCGACAAACCCGATGCGCCGTTCGGCCTGCCATTGACCGGCGATCAATGGCTCTATCTGTTCTCGCTGGCGGTCGGAATCGCGCTTTATTTGATTGCGTGGAACCTGACGCGCGGTCGCGTTGGAAGGGCGATGATGGCGGTGCGCGACCACTCGCTGGCGGCCGAGGCAATGGGCGTTAACCTCGCCATTCTGAAGACCCGTACATTTGCGTGGAGCGCAATGATCACCGGCATCGCCGGCTCGTTGCAAGCGATCGTGGTACAGTTCGTTGCGCCAGACGCTTACGGTGTGTTCATCTCAATCTTTTTGTTCGTCGGCCTGGTGGTAGGGGGCGTCGCGTCGATCGGCGGCACGATCCTTGGTGCCTTGTTCATCGAGTTCGTGCCGAACGTCGCCACGGACTTGTCCAAGTCCGCACCGGGCGCGATCTATGGTGCGCTGCTGATCGGAGTCATGTTCCTGATGCCGCAAGGCGCAGGCGGGTTTTTGAAGTCATTGGTTGCACGCGCACGTAACCTCTCCCGCGACGCGGGAGAGGTTAAGGCGCGTTAGCGCCGAGGGTGAGGGTGATCAGGTCGGTATATTGCTTTTGAGAACGCTGCGTACCGACCCGATCACCCTCACCCTCCGTGCTAGGGGTGATCCGCTTTGCCGCCCAACCGGCCTCTCCCGCGCGCGTAGCGCGCGAGAGAGATTTCTGTGATCGCTTACCTTACCTCTATCGCCGTCACCGCCGGCATCTATGCACTCATGGCGCTGGGCGTGAACCTGACCTGGGGCCTGGCCGGGATGATCAATCTGGGCCTCGCCGGGTTCTTCGCGGTCGGCGCCTATACCACCGCGCTGCTGACGAAATCCGGCTGGCCGATCCCGCTCGGCATCGCCGCCGCGGCATTCACCGCCGCAGCGACCGGCGCCATCGTTGCCCTCATCACCGCGCGTCTGCGCAGCGATTACCTGGCCATCGTGACGCTCGGCTTCTCCGAATCCGTCCGCATAGCCGCGGCGAACGAGATCTGGCTCACCAACGGGTCCGACGGCATCGCGGGCATTCCCGGCCCTTGGCGTGGCCTCGTTTCGCCGCAGGTGTTCGAGCAACGCTTCCTGGCGATCGTGCTCGTGCTGCTTGCCATCACGTACTTCCTGCTACAGCGCCTCTCCCGATCCCCCTTTGGCCGCGTGCTGCGCGCGATTCGCGACGACGAGGATGTTGCGGCCGTGGCGGGCAAGCACGTGCTCGCGTTCAAGGTCAAGGCATTCGCCATGGGCGCCGCTGTCCTGGGCGCGGCCGGCGCGCTCTATGCACACGACACCTCCTATGTCGCGCCCGACATCTTTGCGCCGTTGCTTACCCTGAATATCATCCTGGCGCTCGTCGCCGGGGGCCTGGGCAACAATGCCGGCGCCCTGCTCGGCGCGGTCCTGATCGTGGCCGTGCTCGAAGGGACACGCTTCGTTGCACCGCTGCTTTCCTTTCTCACGCCGGCACAAGAGGCCGCCATCCGCGAACTGCTGATCAGTGTCCTGTTGCTGGCGATGCTGCGTGTGCTGCCCGCCGGCGTGCTGCCGGAACGACGCGGTGAAACGGCGCGTTGAAGACGCGATGCATCCATACGCAGTATCTTCTTGATCCGCCTCCATCTATAGTGCCCGACATGCCATTTGACGTGCGGGATTTCCCCGGCGCACCGCCGGAAGACCGAGCAGCCGGCCGGCGCAATCGCCGGTTGGTGGCGTCTTGGCTTTTCGTCGTTGCCGGCATGATATTCGTCATGGTCGTGCTCGGCGGGCTGACTCGGCTCACGGGATCCGGCCTTTCCATCATGGAATGGGCGCCGATCACCGGCATCCTGCCGCCGCTCAATCATGCAGATTGGGAGAAGCTTTTCCGGCTGTATAAGCAGATCCCGCAATACGCGTTGCTGCATGAGGGCTTTGGCCTGAAAGGCTTCCAGCAAATTTTCTGGCTGGAATGGGTTCATCGTCTGTGGGGCCGGCTGATCGGTTTTGCCTTCCTGATCCCGCTGATCTGGTTCTGGGGGACTGGCCGGCTCGAGCGTCGCCTGCGTCCCCGGCTCGTCGTATTGTTCTTGCTGGGCGGCCTGCAAGGTGCGGTCGGCTGGTTCATGGTCTCCTCCGGCTCCTTCCCCGATTCCACCTCGGTCGAGCCGTACCGGCTGGCGATCCATCTTGCGCTGGCACTCGTGCTGTACGCGGCCATCGTCTGGACGGGCCTGAGCGTGCTTCGTCCCACGCCCATGCACCGGCCGCAGACGTTCCGGCTGCGGCCGTTCGCCTTCGCTAGCATCGGCTTGCTCAGCGTTACGATCGTGGCCGGAAGTTTCGTCGCCGGTACGCATGCCGGATTGGAATACAACACCTTTCCGCTGATGGATGGACAGCTGGTGCCAGACGGCTATGCCCGGCTGGCACCGTTCATCCGCAACCTCACCGAGAACATCGCGGCGGTGCAGTTCGATCACCGCCTGCTGGCGACGCTCACTGCGATGACCATCGCCGCCACGGTCGTCGTCGGCTTCGCCACCCCAACCCCGCTTGACGTGCGTATTCCCCTGTTCGCGCTCGGGCTGACGGCGGTGGTGCAGTACGTTTTGGGCGTCGCGACTCTGCTGCTGGTGGTGCCCGTCGGTATGGCCGCCGCACACCAGGCGAACGCAGTGTTACTGCTGACCTCCGCTATCCTGCTGCTGCACGCGTTACGGCGTCCGCAATCGGCCGCAGCGGAGGCCTGAGCCCGACATGGTGATGCGCCGGGTCAGCAACGTGAGAGCGGCGCCGGCGATCAAGGTCGGCGCGCACGACGACACCGGGTTCGTGCCGGCTAGGATCAGTTCAGCACCAGGCACTCTGCAGGTTGGGCTCGCCGCGTTCGGTCCGTCCGGGAATTTGCTGCTCTCTAACGCGTGTTTTGGCGAATTGCTGGGCCTGACGCCGGATCATCTCAGGCCAGGCGTCAAATTCTCCATGCTGCTGGATGCGATGGCTGCCCGAGATGGATTTGCCGGTGCTGACGGTGCGGCCTTTATCGCAAAGCAACGCAGCATCGATCGCACACGGCCAACGACGACGCGGCAGATCCGCCGCAACGGCCAGATGATCGACATCGCCTCCAGTCCGTTGCCTGACAGCGGCTGGACCATCACCGCGATGGATATGACGGCATTGGTACAGGCAGAGGACGAAGCCTCTCACCAAGCCCGCGCGCTGGACGCCATTCTGGAGGCGATTCCGCAGGGTGTCTGCGTCTATGGTCCGGACCACCGGGTAACCATGTTCAACCGCGCCCATTCACAGGTGATGGCGGGAGTGCCGCTCGCCATTGGGGACCATTGGCTCGACGTTGTCCGCCGGCGTACCGAGGCTGGCGAATACGGCCTGGGCAACATCGACGAGATCGTGGCGCAACAGGCCGGCCTTGACGTCAACCGCCCGCAGATGCGCCGCCGCCGCCGCCCGAACGGGACCGTGGTGGATGTTCGTACCGCGCCCCTGCCAACCGGTGGCTTCATCAGCATCGTCAGCGATATTACCGCACTGACTGCAGCGGAAGCCGAGCTGTCGCGCCGCGCGGAGGAGATGGCGGCGATGCTCGCCTCGATCCACCACGGCGTGATGCTATGGGGGGCGGATCACCGGCTGATCGCCAGCAACGCTGCGGCCGCCCAGATGATGCACCATCCGCCCGGATTGCTGACGCCCGGCCGCACCGACGACGAAATCCTCGACAACATGGTGCAACGCGGGGAGTTCGGCGATGGGCCGGCCGCGCAAGCCTATGCCGACGGCCTGCGCCAGCGCGACCACTCCACGACTTACAATCGCACGCTGTGCCTGCGGGATGGCCAGCTCATCGACATCAGGTCCGAACCGATACCGGGCGGCGGCTGGGTTGCCACCTATACCGATGTCACCGAATCCCGCCAGAGTGAGGAAGACCTGCGCCGGGCCAAGGAGGCGGCGGAGACCGCCAACCAGGCGAAATCGCGCTTCCTGGCGACGATGAGCCACGAATTGCGGACGCCGCTGAATTCCGTGATCGGCTTTTCCGATGCGCTGCTGCGCGAGGCGCCCAATCCCGCACCGGCCCGGGTTGCCGAGTTCGCTCGCCAGATCAATGAAGCCGGCCGCAACCTGCTGAACCTGATCAATATCATCCTGGATGTCGCGCGCATCGAGGCGGGGCGGTTCGATCTCGCCGCGGATGCCGTCGATGTCGGCAGGTTGGTGCGCTCGGCTGTGCGGCAGGCCGATGCCGCGGCCCAGGCCGCCGAGGTGACGCTGACGTTTGAGGTGCCCGATTTCCTGCCTCGCCTGCGCGGCGACGAGCGGCGGCTGGCGCAGGTGCTGCGCCAATTGCTGTCGAACGCCGTGAAATTCACCGAGATCGGCGGCACCGTCACCGCCGGCGCGAAGCTGGAGCAAGACGGAGGGCTGCTGATTTTCGTGCGGGATACCGGAATCGGGATACCGGAGGGCGACCTGGAGCGGGTGTTTGAGCCGTTTATGCAACTCGATTCGACGCTGGCGCGCCGCTATCAAGGGTCCGGCCTGGGGCTGTATGTCTCGCGTGCCCTGGTCGCGGGGCATGGCGGCCGGCTGACGTTGACCAGCCGCGCCGGCGAAGGGACGATTGCCGAGATCCGCCTGCCTGCCTCCCAATTGGCCGCTGCACCGGCGAGCGCTGGCGAAAGCCGCCCCGCCACCCAATCTGAGAGACGACCACTGAAGACGGGTAACATGCCATGACCCCGCTCGCCGAGACCGACCGGCTTTTCTTCGAGCATGCCGACGCCGCGCTGGACCGCGCAACGGCTGAGCAAGTGCTGGGCGAGGCGCTTGCCGCCAGCGATGACGGCGAGCTTTACCTGGAATATCGCGAATCGGAATCGATCAACCTGGATGACGGCCGCATCCGTGCCGCCGGGTTCGACACATCGCTGGGCTTCGGCCTACGCGCGGTGGCGGGCGAGGCGACCGGCTATGCCCATGCCGGCGAGCTGTCGGAGCCTGCGTTGCGCCGCGCAGCGGCCAGCGTGGCGGCGGTGGCGGCCGGCCACTCCGGTGTGACGGCCGAGCCGCCGCGCGCCACCAACGCGCGGCTGTATTCCGACGCGAACCCGCTGGGCGCGGCAGATTTCCCGGCGCGTACGGCGCTGTTGTCGGAGATCGACATCTATGCCCGCGGCAAGGATCAGCGGGTGAAGCAGGTGATGGCCTCGCTGGGTGGCGAATGGCAGGCGGTGCAGATCATGCGTGCCGACGGCACGCGCGTCGGCGACCTGCGCCCGCTGGTACGGCTGAATGTGTCCGTGATGGTGGAGAAGGACGGCCGCCGGGAAACCGGTAGCTATGGCACTGGCGGACGCTTCAGCTATGCGCGAGTGACCGATCCCGCGGTCTGGCGCGCGGCGGTGGATGAGGCGTTGCGCCAGGCGCTGGTGAACCTCGAGAGCGTGCCTGCCCCGGCGGGCGAGATGGAGGTGGTGCTGGGTGCCGGCTGGCCCGGCATCCTGCTGCACGAGGCCATCGGCCACGGGCTGGAAGGCGACTTCAACCGCAAGAAGACCTCGGCGTTTGCCGGGTTGATGGGGCAACGGATCGCGGTACCGGGCGTGACAGTGGTGGATGACGGGACGCTGCCCGACCGCCGCGGTAGCCTGACGGTGGATGACGAGGGCACGCCGTCGAGCCGCACAGTGCTGATCGAGGATGGCATCCTGGTGGGTTTCATGCAGGACCGCCTGAACGGACGGCTGATGGGCATGGCGCCCACCGGCAATGGCCGGCGTCAGTCCTACGCCCATGCGCCGATGCCGCGCATGACGAATACCGTGATGCTGGGCGGTGGCGCGACACCGGAGGAGATGATCCGGTCGGTGAAGCGCGGGCTGTACGCGGTGAATTTCGGCGGTGGGCAGGTGGACATCACCTCGGGAAAATTCGTGTTCTCGGCGTCCGAGGCCTACCTGATCGAGGACGGCAAGGTCACCGCCCCGGTCAAGGGTGCGACGCTGATCGGCAACGGACCGGACGCACTGACCAAGGTGACGATGGTCGGCAACGATATGGCTCTGGACCCGGGCATCGGTACCTGCGGCAAGAACGGCCAGGGCGTACCCGTGGGCGTTGGGCAGCCGACGCTGAAGATGGCGGGGCTGACGGTGGGCGGGACGGCGGCGTAACGTCCCATCGTCATGGCCGGGCCTAACCCGGCCATCTACGCACCGCTGATCAAGCGCCTTTATACCGACGGTCATAATGACTGCCTCGTCCACCGGATTCAGCGTTCACGGCAATCGAATGTCGATCTGCGTCGGAACAAGTGCAACTCGCGAGAACACATCAAAAAAATCTCCTGAGTGTCCTCGGCGTCTCTGCCTTCCTTGGTAGATTTGCCGGCTGCGAACCACGAGGCGGCAGGCAAAGGCATTGGCAGTCTTGTGCGCCTTGGCAACGTCGGCTGTGCCGACCCGCCCGGTGGGTACTCAAAGCGCGAACTCCGATGAGCACCCGCCGTGCTGGCGGGTGATTACATCGGGTCCGGTGGCGACTTTGGAATTGGTCTGCTCTTGACGCTACTCTGCCGCCTTGCGCAGGGGCCAGTCGTTCACATTGATACGCGGCATCTCGAAGCGGTCCGTCGTGCGCGCGTACCAGCCCGCGCCGTGCATGCGCCCGATCAGATCCAGTTTTGGCGTATCGATATAGCAGCGGCCCTTGTCCAGCACGCAATCGTCCTGGACGTGGAACGCTACCACCTTCCCCAGGATCACCGCACGGTCCACGCCGACTTCCACGATCACCAGCCGCTCGCATTCCATCGAAACCGGCGCCTCCGCGATGCGCGGTGGCTTTACGCGCACGGATGGCGCCGTGGCCAGCCCCGCCTCCGCCAGTTCGTCCACCGATTTTGGAAAGTCGATCGCCGTGACGTTCATCTGCTGCGCCAGCTTGTAGCTGACCAGGTTCACCACGAACTGGCCGGTGCGGCGGATGTTTCCCCCGGTGTCCTTTACATCGCCCGGCCCGCGCCCGCCGATGCCGATCCCCACCACAGGCGGGTTCCCCGACATTGCATTGAAGAACGAGAACGGTGCGGCGTTCAGCGTACCATCCACGTCCTGCGTGGTGACCCAGGCGATCGGCCGCGGCCCGATGGTCGCGACCAGCAATTTATAGACGTTTTCGTTTGTTGTTCCGACGACATCGAACAGCATGACGGTTCCTTGCGATGCGGCTGGCGATGCAGCGAGCGTGGCGCAACGCCCTGGCCCCTGTCCAGACTGCCTCCGCCGGCGCACACTGCCGGTCCATCCACGGCATCCAGATCCTCGCCGGTGTCATTCGCCGTCGCCCGTTCCGCGCCCGCCTCGCCCAGCGCGTGGTGCTATGCTTTTGTCTGGGCCGCCACACTGGCCGACGCCCTGTTGCACCTGCCCTCGCTCGGCGACGCCGCCGGCATTGCCATGCTCCTGTTCCTCTTGCTCGAACTTCGCAATCAGCGCCGTTACGCGCAGATATTGTTCTGCGCCCTGGTCGGCATCGGCATGCTGGGCGTGGTGCACGCCGCCGACCCCGCCACCTTGTTCCTGGCCGGCTGGCGGCGCGGCGCGGCCTATGGCGCGTTCTTCTTCGCCCTCACCACGTTGCGCGACGCCGCGGAAACGTCGCCCCTGGTGCGGCGCTGCGGCCGCCACCTGGTGGCACAGCCGCCCGGCCGACGCTACGCCGCGCTGACCGCCGGCGGCCACGTGTTCGGCATCATCCTGTCCTACGGCGCGATCGAATTGCTGGCGGCGATGGTGATGCGTGCCAACACGCTGGAGGCAGCGAGCGGCTTGCTCCAGGTGCAGGCGCTGCGCACCCGCCGGATGCTGATGGCGATCTATCGCGGCTTCTGCGTGATGAATTGCTGGAACCCGATCAACCTGATGACCGCCGTGGTCTCCACCGCGGTGCCGGCGGCGCCGATGCGGCTCTTGCTGCCGGTGGCGTTCGTGGTTTCGATGGGCATGGCGGCGTTGGGCTGGCTGGAGGACCGGATCTCCGCCGCGCGCGCCACAACGCCCGGTGCCGCACGCCCGGAAACCTCGGAACGTTGGAGCATCCACCTGCGCATCATCGCACTGGTGGCCGGCGTCATGGTTCTGGCGGAAGCCGGCAGCATGGTGTTGCGGATTTCCCTGGTGACCTGCGTGACTCTGGTAGTGCCGCTGGTCGGCGTCGCGTGGGTGGCGGTGCAATCGCGTGCCGTGGTAGCGCGCTCGCCAGCCCGATTGGGTGCCGCGTTACAGCGCCGCACTGTTCGGTTCCTGCATCGGGTGCCGAATTTTCGCGGCGAGGCGACCGTGCTGGCCGGCTCCGGCTTCATGGGTGTCGCGGTTGGCAGTGCATTGTCGGGCAGCGGCATTTCTCCCGTGCTTGCGCACCTGCCGCCAATCGCCGTGCCGCTGCTGGTGCCCGTGTTGCTGATCGCTACCGGCCAGCTTGGTCTGAACCCGGTGGCCGTGGTCGCCCTGATCGGCGCAGCGCTGCCGGACCCCGCGGCGTTCGGCGTGCCGCCGGCGGTGCTGGCGTTCGCTTGCATGCTCGGTTGGGGCCTGGGCGTGGGCATGACGCCGATGTCGGCCTCGGCCATCACGACCGCGCGCTGGGCACGGGTGTCGCCCTGGACGGTCAGCACGGCGTGGAATGCGGCCTATACGCTGTCGACGCTGGTGCTGGCCTGGGCGGCGATCGCGGTACTGTTCTTTGTTGTGTCCGGGTGAGACCCATGTTCAGACGAACGCTTTCAGGATCAGCGCGATTACCCCGGCCACGATCGCGCCGGTCATCCAGGCGCGGTCCTGTTGTCTTCCTCACGACCTCGTCCGCATCACCTCACGCCTTTCCGGTTCGGACTCCAACGGCCCATTGGCCGCAGCCGAACCGGCAAGGCAGCTCAGCGTATCCTGCAGCCGTGCCACCATATCATCCGTCATGACAAAGGACAGCGCACCACCTGTGCCAAAGGTGAGTGAGAGGACAAAGCTGCCTTCGTCGCCCTGTCGGATGAGGTTCCACCAGGTGGCCACGAACTTCGCGTTCCCGTCAGGTCGAAGGATCCGTTCCCGGTCGCTCAGCGCCCGGGCCGTTCGATCGATAAGGTGCGGAATCTCCTCGCCCGGAACGCCGAGCGTAAACGACATGCCGGACGGCTCTCGCAATGTGAGAGCCATGTAGCGGCCGTCCTCCGTCACCGCGGCGTTGGTAACTCCCTCAACCAGTATCGCGGGAATCTTCATCGGTCGATCCTCCCTCAAAACATCAGGATGCGAAGCAGTACCGGCACGGTGACGGTGGATACGAGGGTAGAGACGATCACCAGGCTCGCTACTTCCTCCGGCTGGTTGTTCCACTTCTGGGCGAAGAGATAGTTGTAGACAGCAACCGGCATGGCACATTGCATGATCAGCACGGATCGCGCTGTCGCCTCGAGTTCAAACATTGAAGCGATGACAAGGCCGATACAGGCGCCAGCGCCAATGCGTAAAACGGACAGGGCCATCGCCTGGGAAATCATCATGACACGGAGCCGGGCAAGCGAAGCCCCCAGCATCAACAGCATAAGCGGGATCGTCATGCCGCCGATCAGCGCAATGGTGTTGGTAAACCAGTGCGGCAACGCCACGTGCCAGACCGAGACGCCAACGCCGAGCAGGACGGCGTATATCAGCGGCAACCTGAATATGCCTCGCCAGTTTGCCGAGCCAGCGGCGATCGCCTGGCCCACGGTAAACTGGCCGATCATGCAGATGGCATAAAAGACGATCGCGTAACCGAGCCCTGCTTGCCCGAAGGCATACGCCGCCAACGGCAACCCCAGGTTTCCATTGTTCGGGAAGCTCAGCGAGGGGAGAAAGGTCCGTAGCCGAAGTCCGGTCAGCGGCAGAACGACTGCGGCCACCAAAGCGAAACACGCTATCGCCGTCGTCGAAGCGAGCGCGATCGTCGCGAATTGCGCCGGCGCGATAGTGGTCCTGGCGAAGGTGGCGAAGATCAGGCATGGCGTTCCGATATCCACGACCAGCGGCGTGAACATTGCGTTCTCGAATGGGCGGCCCGAACGGACCCAGGCAAAGCCGAGTCCAGCGGTGGCTAAAACCGGAATGACAGCAGCCAGAATCGGTCCAAGCATGAGCGCTGCTCCAGAGCGTGGTTTTATGGTTGGAAAACGAAAAGCCCATAGCCCGAGCCAGGCATCAGTACCGCGATGGGTGCGTCGGGAGCTATGACGTCGATCGGATCACACTTGGCACGTACGACTTTTGGAATGTGTGACGCAGATCACAATGCTGTCTGACTTCATCGAATTTGACGTCGATGGATGGCAATCCGCCCGGTGGCTCTTAGCTGTATGACGGCCGTGACGACTGTCATACAGACGTCAAACTTCCATCGCGCGCGATGCATGCTCGCTGTTGATCTCCACGCCGCGGTGGGTCGCGCCCCGATCATCGTCGATACGGTGGAATCGTTTTCAGGGAGGTCATTGCCGGGCGCGGTTGGCCTCGCGGAGTCCGGTTGGGGCACCAGCGTCGCAGATCCGATGCAAGATCGTCTGCGCCGAAAAATGGCGGAACTGACCGGCGGCGATCGCACGCGCGTCATCGTCGCGGTCGGCTGGAGTTCGGAACGCTTCGGCGGCCGCAATCTCGCGCTACGGCTCGTGGCACTCGGTTACACCCAGGTCTATTGGTACCGCGGCGGCAGAGAGGCGTGGGAGGTTGCAGGTCTCCCCGAAGCGCCGATGGTGCCATCAGTCTGGTAGTTGGGGCGCGGGACAACGTCCCGAATGTTGATCCGTTCGTCCGGCGAGACCGGCCAGAGGCAGGCAAATCAGATCGGGGGCTGGCCTCACAGCACACCCGGCACCCCCTGGGTGTGCCGGACGCATCGTCGCCGCACCTCAT
Source organism: Acetobacteraceae bacterium (assembly GCA_035523995.1). GTDB lineage: Bacteria > Pseudomonadota > Alphaproteobacteria > Acetobacterales > Acetobacteraceae > JASHVB01. The sequence continues at coordinate 44,880 of DATKPQ010000108.1, forward strand.
GCGTGCCCGCAGATATGCGAACGGCACGTTCGGGACATGCCAGCCAACTTCGCGCCTCGGGAACATTGCCCGGTCACGTAGGAGACTCGCCCGGAATCACCTCGCGCGGTGGCACTGTACCGCATTATTGCCGCCATTGGTCTGAGTCGACAACGCGATGACGTGACGCTGACTGTGTTCTGCCGCCATTGGCCGGGTGCTCGGACCTTTGGGATGTCCATTTCGACTCAGGAATTTCCGCGCCAACCAGGTCCTTGCGCGGGTCCACCCGTCGGCGCGGCGGACGTGTGTTTTCTGACATGGTCATGTTTTTTATATTGACATATTGTGCTAATCCTACTAACCTGGCGGTCGCTTTGTTCAACCCGGGAAGAAAGGCAACCGCTGCAACCGTCCGCCATGACCCATAACGCGCTCACCGCTCCGGCCGGCGCCTGCTCCGATGCAGATCGAGCCGGCCCCACGATGCCCGAAAACATCGCACGGATCCTCTATGTCGTTCGCGTCTTGCTCGACTTCGGCCGCCACATCGCCGCCACCATCGAGCATCGCGCCGCCGGCGAAGGCTTTTGGCTCTTCCGTGCCGTGTTCGGCACCGACCGGCTGCCCGTTATCCAGGCTTACCTCCACCGCGCCATCCTGCGCGCCACAGCGCTCGAAACGCTGTTGCTCATGCGAGCGGCCGCCGGCCGCGACGTGGCGCCGGCGCCGCTCGGCACCACCGCCGCAACCAGCGCGGACGCCGACCCATGCGATGAACCGTTCGACGCCCAGGTCGCGCGCCTGGCGGCCGAGCGCGCGCAGCATGACGCACCGATCGATCCGGCGAACCTGGCCACGGCGGAGCAAATCGAGGCCGAAGTCTTCGCCCGTCCGATCGGCCGCACCATTAGCGATATCCGCCGCGATCTCGGCCTTGTCGCCATCATGTGCACGACCGAGTTCTGGGGCGCGGCGACAAGCGCGATCGCCTGTTACGCGGCCAGCGCCGCGATGTGGCTCGAAGACAGTCAGCCCAGCCCCGCATTTTCCCCGCAGGCGCTGGAGGACGATCCGTCACCACACCATGAGCATCGGGACCCCGGCACCCGGCATCGGAGGCGCGGGAGTAACCCCTGCCATGTCATTGCAAGAAGCGAAGCGACGACGCAATCTCCTGCGGAAGAGCCTCAACCCTGCGCGTCTCCTGCAGGGCAGGATTGTTCAGCGCAGGCATTCCTCGCCATCATTTTGTGCTGCGCTTCTCTGATTCCCGGCGGTGGCCTGAACCGGCACCGCGGTCCTGGATTCAAACGCCGCGAGCACGCGGTCCATCTGCGCCGCGATCAGCGCGCCCTGGCCCGGCCGCGCCATGTCGTTCCGGTATCGGACAGACGTGTCGCCCGGCCGGCAGCAGCCACTGGCCCGCCGCGGCGCGCAGCGATGAAGCGCGCCGCCTGAGAGCAACAACCACCACAAACTGACGCAACGGGGCCGGAAAGCGGCCGAGCCCCGGCGTTCCGATTCGTGCCACCGTCAAGCCGCAGCGACCAACCGATCAGCACCGCCGCTCTTAGCCTCGGCGGCGTGCCAATACCTTGCGCATAGCGACGGCAGAAGATGCTCTGCAAGCGGATAGAACCGGAATGCCGCCCCAGCGCCACGGCTCATGACGGATCGGCGGAACATGCCGCGGCACAGCATGCCGGCCACTGGCCCGTCCGCGTGCATCTGCGGTTCCAATTCTTCCATTGCCGCCAACCGCGCCGAACGCACGGCATGACCCGCGTACCAAGCGTGGCACCGGGCAATGTGCGCGAAGCCGCGGCTCACGCCGCCATCGGCACCACCTGTCCGCCCGGCACATGCTCCAGGTGGCACGCTGAAACATGCCCGTCACCACCCACCGGCCGCAGCAACGGTTCCTCCACACGGCAGCGATCGAAGACGAACGGGCAGCGCGTGTGGAAGCGGCAGCCGCTGGGCGGATGGATCGGGCTCGGAACGTCGCCGCTCAGGATGATACGCTGTCGCTTGGCAGTAGGATCCGGGACCGGCACCGCCGACAGCAATGCGCGCGTATACGGGTGGTGCGATTTCGCAAACAGCGTACGCCGATCGGCCAGTTCGACGATCTTGCCGAGATACATGACGGCCACGCGGTTCGTCAGGTGTTCTACCGTTGCCAGGTCGTGGCTGATGAAAAGTAGCGCGAGGCCGAGCTCGTCCTGGAGATCGATCAGCAGGTTGACGATCTGCGCCTTCACCGAAACATCCAGTGCGGAAACCGCCTCGTCGCAGATGATGAGATCCGCGCCGGGCGCCAGCGCGCGGGCGATGCCGATGCGCTGGCGCTGGCCGCCGGAGAATTCGTGCGGATAGCGGCCGGCGGAATCGCGTGGCAGGTGCACCTTGTCGATTAGGTCGGAGATGCGATGATCCATCTCGGCACGGTTGCGCACGAGGCCGAAGTTGCTGATCGGCTCGGCGAGGATGTCACGCACCCTCATGCGCGGATTGAGGCTGGAGAACGGGTCCTGGAACACCACCTGCACGCGCCGGCGCAGCGGGCGAAGGCGGCCGGCGGGCATGTTGTCGATGCGCTCGCCGGCCAGGTACACCTCGCCTTCAGTGATCGGGTAAAGACGCAGGATCGCCTTGCCGACGGTGGATTTGCCGCAGCCCGATTCGCCGACCAGGGACAATGTCTCGCCGCGGTTGATGTCGAAGCTGACGCCGTCGACCGCATAGACCTTGGCGGTTTCCTGGCCGAGCAAACCGCCGCGGATGGGAAAATGTTTCTTCAGGCCGTTGACTTCGAGGAGGGGGCGCGGGGTCATCCCTGGCGTTCCTCGTCATGGCCGGGCCTGACCCGGCCATCTACGCACCGCTTATCGGGACGCCACATGCCGTGCACGATGACGCTTGGGTAAATGGCCTGGTCAGGCCCGGCCATGACGGGAAGCTGTGTCATGCCGGCACCATCGCTTGCGCTGCATAATGGCATGCGGCCTGATGTGCTGGCGCCTTGGGCTCGAACGCCGGCGCCACTTCGCGGCACAGTTCGGTTGCCATCGGACACCGCCCCGCGAACGGACAGCCGACGATCCGGGACCGCAAGCTCGGCACCAGGCCTGCGATCTCCGCCAGCTTGCCGCGCCCGCCATCATGGAGCGACGATCCTAGTTTCGGTATCGCACCAAGAAGCCCGCGGGTGTAGGGATGCAGCGGATGGGCGAAGATTTCGCCGACGGGCGCTTCCTCCACCTTGCGGCCGGCGTACATCACCACCACGCGCTCGGCCATCTCCGCCACCACGCCGAGATCGTGAGTAATCAGCATGATCGCGGCGCCGACCCGCTGCTTCAAATCGCGCATCAGATCGAGAATTTGCGCCTGAATCGTAACGTCCAACGCGGTGGTCGGTTCGTCCGCAATCAGCAGCTTGGGATTGCACACCAGAGCCATCGCGATCATCACCCGTTGCCGCATGCCGCCGGACAACTGGTGCGGATATTCGCGCACGCGCCGCGTCGGCGCGGGGATGCCGACCAGAGTCAACATCTCGATCGCCTTCTTTTCCGCATCCCGCGCGTTCAGGCCCTGGTGCAACTGCACCGTCTCGCCGATCTGCCGCCCCACCGTCAACACGGGATTCAGGCTGGTCATCGGTTCCTGAAAAATCATCGAGATCGCATTGCCCCGGATGTCCCGCATTTCCGGCTCTGACAACGCAAGCAGGTCGCGGCCTTCGAATCGGATGCTGCCTTTGATTTTGCCCGGCGGTTCCGGCACCAGCCGCAGGATCGACATCGCGGTGACCGACTTGCCGCAGCCGGACTCGCCCACCACCGCCAGAGTCTCGCCCGCGTTCACATGCAGCGACACGCCCTCGACCGCGCGCACCACGCCATCCGGCGTATTGAAATGCGTCTGCAGGTTTTCGACTTCGAGCAATGCCATGTGTCAGAGCCGCTTCGCCAGCCGCGGATCGAGCGCGTCGCGCAACCCGTCGCCCAGCAGGTTCACCGCCAGCACGGTGATGCAGAGGAACACGGCGGGGAAGAACACCACGTAGGGCTTGATCTCCCACAAGGCGCGGCCTTCCGCCATGATGTTGCCCCAGCTTGGAATCGTCGGCGGCGTGCCGGCGCCGATGAAGGACAGGATCGCCTCGGTGATCATGGCCGAGGCGCAGACGAAGGTCGCGTTCACCATCAGCGGCGCCAGCGTATTGGGAATGATGTGGCGCCAGATGATCATCGGCACGCGTGTGCCGGAGGCGATGGCCGCCTCGACATAGGGTTGCTCGCGCAGCGACAGCACGATGCCACGGATCAGGCGGGAGACGCGTGGGAATTCGGACACGCTGATGGCGATGACGACGTTGTGCACCGAGGCGCGCGTCAGTGCCATCAGTGCAATCGCGAGCAATAGCGGCGGGATCGACATCAGCCCGTCCATGATTCGCATCAGGACGGCGTCCAGCGCGCGAATGAAGCCGGCGACGACGCCTACCAGAGTGCCCATCGCGGATGCGCAGAACGCAACGGAGAAACCGACGATCAGCGAGATGCGTGAGCCGTAGATGACGCGCGAATAGATGTCGCGGCCCAGCATGTCGGTGCCGAACCAGTATTGCGCCGACGGCTCGCGCAGCCGCATGGCGGGCGCGATGGCGGTGGGGTCAACCGTGCCGAGCCATGGGGCAAAGATCGCGATGGCGATCATCAGCCCCACCAGAGTACCGCCAAGCACGATAGTGGGATGGCGATGCGCGAAGGTGCCGACCCGGCCGCGCTGCTTCACGGGCGGCAGCACGTCGGGCAGCGCGGGCGCCTCCGGATAGCCCCGGTGCGGCGTGGTGATGGTACTCATAACTTGTCGTCATGGCCGGGCTTGACCCGGCCATCCACGCACTGTCGTGCCGACCGAACGGCCTGCAGGCTCGCCCGATCTGTTCGGGTAGACGGCCGGGGCGAGCCCGGCCATGACGGAACTGTATTCAATAGCGGATCCTCGGATCGAACACGGTGTACAGCAGGTCGACGACAAGATTTACCAGCACGTAGGTGAAGCTGAACAACAGCACGACGCCCTGGATCACCGGGTAGTCGCGGCGCAGGATCGCATCGACCGTCAGCCGCCCCAGGCCGGGAATCGCGAACACGCTCTCCGTCACCACGGCGCCACCGATCAGGAGTGCGACGCCGTTACCGACGATGGTGGTGATCGGCACTGCCGCATTTTTCAATGCGTGGACGAACAGAATAGCGGTCTGGCCGACCCCTTTGGCCTTGGCAGTGCGCACGTAGTCCTGGTTCAGCACGTCGAGCATCGTGGCGCGGGTTATGCGTGCCAGCAGCGCGACATAGATCAATCCCAGCGCAATGGTCGGCAGGATCAGTGTGCGCAGGAATGGCCATAGCCCGTCGCTGATAGGGGTAAAGCCCTGCACGGGCAGCCAGTCGAGCTGCAACGCAAAGATATAGGCGAGTAGGTAACCAACGACGAACACCGGCGTGGAAAAGCCGAACACCGCCGTCAGCATCACGGCACGGTCGATCCAGGAACCGTGTTTCCACGCCGCCACCACGCCCAGCGGGATCGCAACGACGATGGAGAATACGATCGTCAGCACCATCAGCGACAGGGTCGGCTCGATGCGCTGCGCGATCATGTGGGCTACCGGCAGGTTGGTGAAAATGGAGGTGCCGAGGTTGCCGTGCAGGATCTGCCACAGCCACTCGCCGAAGCGTTCCAGAAAGGGTCGGTTCAGGCCGAGCGACTGACGGATTCGTTCCACATCGGCGGGGGTCGCTTGGTCGCCGGCGATAATCGCGGCGGGATCGCCGGGCGCGATGTAGAGCAAGCTGAAGACGAAGAGGGCAACCACCAGCATCACGGGGATGGTGGTGAGGATGCGGCGGACGGTGTACGCGAACATGGTCTAGGGCAGGTCCTGCCGGATGGATGCGAAGGCCGGCAGTGCAAGCGCCATGCCGCGAGATTTCCGACGATGCATCGTCTAAATTGCCCCGTTTTTGCTGTGTGATCGCCGTCCCCAGACCGGCGGCGCAGCCTGCCCCAGGTGCCAAAGAAATGCAAAGAACTCCCAACGCAGTTGCGGGGTACGCGAACATTGGACGGTTGCCTGTCGTCTTCGGCGCCGGCGAGCCGCCTACGGCGGCACAACGATAGGCAGCCTGCCCTGGAATTGAGCCGCGGTCGGCTACAGCCACGCGATATCCGCGGGGACGGCCGCATTGGTCGGGCCTGTTAAGGCCCGGGGTCGTCCGGACGTTATGGCCGCAGCGGCAGGATCGCGAAAAACCCGGACGCTGTGCGATAGTCGCCGCCGAGGAAGCCGGGGAGGCGGGCCATGCCAGATGGAGCGACGGGCGAACACCGCGGCATCGGCGCATCGTTGCGTCGGAAGGAGGATGACCGACACCTGCGTGGGCGCGGCCAGTTCGTCGCCGATATCGAGCTGCGCGGCACGCAGGAGGTGGTGTTCCTGCGCAGCCCGCATGCCCACGCTATGGTCCGGTCGATCACTGTGCCGCCCAACCTGCGGGCACGCGTCTTCACCGCGGCCGATCTTCCCGACGTGAAGCCGATCCGTGTGGTGACGCAGGCAGCCGGGGCGCGCTCGCCCGCCTGGCCGGTGCTGGCGACGGACAAGGTGCGCTTCGTCGGCGAAGCGGTTGCGGCCTGCATGGGCCCGACGCGCGCCGAAGCCTTGGACGCCGCCGCAGCCGTGGCGGTGGACTACCAGCCGCTGCCTGCCGTGGTGGATGCGGTTCGCCAGCGCGCTGCCAGTTCCCCCCTGGTTCACGACTCCTTCGGCGACAATCTATTCCAGGAGCGGACCGTTGCGGCGGGCGACATCGACGTTGCCATGCGCGCCGCCGCCGTGACCGTGCGGCGCGAATATCGCATGCACCGCCAGTCCGGTGCCCCGATGGAGTGCCGCGGCGTGCTCGCGTGCCGCGACCACCGGCTCGACGAGGTGGTGGTGTACGCCTCTACCCAGACGCCGCATACAATGCGTGTTGCGTTGGGCCAACTGCTGGGGATGGAGCAATGCCGCATCCGCGTGGTGGCGCCCGATGTGGGCGGCGGCTTCGGACCGAAGGCGCGGCTGTATCCGGAGGAATTGGTGCTGGCGGCGCTGGCGATGAAGCTGGACCATCCCGTGCGCTGGATCGAGGACCGCAACGAACATCTGCTGACGGCCGCGCATAGCCGCGACCACCATTACGTTGTTACGGCCTATGCCGATGCAGCCGGGCACATCCTGGGCATCGATTGCGACATCACCGTCGACGCCGGTGCCTATGGGCTGTGGCCGCAAGGTCCGTATCAGGAAGCCAACATGGCGGCGCGCTGTCTGCCGGGCCCCTACACGATCCCGCATTATCGTGCGCGCACCTGGACGGTGGCGACCAACAAGGCGCCGATGGGCCCGTATCGTGGCGTCGGCCGGCCGGGCGCATGCTTTGCCATCGAACGCACGATCGACGAAGTCGCCCGCGCGGTTGGCCGAGATCCTGTGGAAGTGCGGATCGATAACATGATCCGGCCAGAGCAAATGCCGTACGTATCGGCGACGGGCATGCGCTACGACAACGGCGACTATCCGGCCAGCGTGCGGTTGTGCGCCTCGCTGCTGGATCTGCCTGATGTGCGCGAAAGGCAGCGGCGTGGCGAGCAAGACGGGCGGCTGATCGGCATCGGGTTTGCGAGCTTTACCGAGCAAACGGCGCATGGCGCGGCGGAGTTCGCGCAGCGGGGCGCTTCCGTCATTCCGGGATTTGAAAGCTGCACCGCACGCATCTTGCCCGATGGTGGCGTGGTGCTGATGGTCGGTATCCAGTCGCATGGGCAGGGGCTGGAGACCGCGCTGTCGCAGATCGCATGCGAGGAACTGGGGATCGATCCGTCGCGCGTCGCGGTGCGGCATGGCGATACCGAGAGCACGGCGTTCGGCTTCGGCACATTCGCCTCGCGCAGCATGGTGATGTCGGGCGGGGCGGTGGCGCGGGCCTCGCGGGTGCTGCGCGAGAAGCTGGTGCGGATCGGTGCCCATTTGTTGCAATGCGATCCGGCGGAGGCTCGGTGCGAGCGCGGGTCGGTGGTAGGGCCGGTCGGCGAGGTTTCGATCGCCGAGATCGCCGCGGTGGCGCATCTGCGGATGCACGAGTTGCCGCCGGGGATCGAACCATTGCTTGAGGCGGTGGCGACCTACGAGCCCTCGGTGAGCACGGGCGTGTATTCGTACGCGACGCATGGCGCCGTGGTGGCGGTGGATGTGGAAACTGGTGCGGTCGATTTGCTCGATTTCGCGGTGGCCGAGGATTGCGGGACGATGGTCAATCCGATGCTGGTGGAGGGGCAGATCCGCGGCGGCGTGGTGCAGGGGATCGGAACAGCGTTGTGCGAGGCAATCCCGTATGATGCGGAGGGACAGCCGTTGGCCGCGACGTTGCTGGATTATCACCTGCCATGGGCGGGCGAGTTGCCGGCGATCAAGATCGGGCATTTGCACACGGCGGCGACGGCGACGGAATACGGCATGAAAGGTATGGGTGAGGGCGGCGCCGTGGCGCCTCCTGCGGCGATTGCCAATGCGGTGCGGGATGCGTTTGCCTCGGCGCGGGTGGAGGGAGAGGTGAATGAGACACCGGTGACGGGAGAACGGGTGGTACAAGCGGCGGGCAAGATTCGAGGAGGGTAATGCGGTTGCGGTTCCCGCTACGGCCTGAGCCAGGGGCGTTCCCCATAAAATCTGCCTCGCCGGGTAAATCTGTTTTGTTGGGGGGCACTGCAACCGTGCTGCGGCCGGTGCTCCAACATGTCTCCGTTGCGCGCCTGCGCAAGCAATTCGGCCCGCGCCGGTCATGCTGCAAGCTGTGGTGGGTTGTCTCGGCGTTGGGCGATCGCCGGCAAGGTGTTATCCAGCCGCAGCAACAAATCCGGTACCTCGCTGGCGGGCCGCGGTGGACTGATGAAATAACCCTGCACCTCGGTGCAGCCCTTCTGCCGCACCTGGGCGAACTGCTGTGCCGTCTCAACCCCTTCGGCAGTCGTCGAGATCCCAAGATTAGCCCCGAGGCCGACAATGGCACGTACGATCTTTGAGGCACTGCTCGCCGCGGCGGTAAGTGCGTCCGGCGTTCCGTCAATGCTGTCGGGTCCGTCCGCTGCGCCGCAAAGGTCGCCGATGAAGGAACGGTCGATCTTGATCTTGTCGAACGGAAACCGGCGCAGATAACTCAACGACGAATAGCCCGTGCCGAAATCGTCCATCGACACCCTCACCGACATGTTGTGCAGGCTCTGCAGCATCGTCATCACCGCCTCGGTGTCCTGCAGCAGTACGGTCTCGGTGATCTCCAGTTCCAGCCGCCGTGCCGGCAGACCGGTTTGCTCAAGCGTCGCGCGCACAAGCGTCACGAGATTCTTGTGCCTGGTCTGGATGGGCGAGAGGTTCACCGCCACACGGACGTGATCCGGCCAGTTCGCCGCCTCGGTGCATGCGGTGCGCAACACCCACTCGCCAATCGGTATGATCAGTCCCGTCTGCTCTGCTAGCGGAATGAAATGCTCAGGCGACACACGTCCGCGGGTTGGACTGTTCCAACGGATCAGCGCCTCGAACGCCGTAACGCGATCCTCGATCAGGTTATAGAGCGGCTGGTAGTTCAGCTCGAACTCGCCGCGAAGCAGGGCGATCCGCAGGTCTGCTTCCAGGCCGAGGCGCGCCCGAAGCTGTTCGTCCATTCCGGCTTCAAAGAAAACGAAAGTGCCCCGCTCCTCCTTCGCCTTGTAGAGCGAGACGTCGGCCCGCTTCAACAGATCAGCGCCCGAGAGCCCTGGTTCGGACACGGCAATGCCGATGCTGGTCCCAATGACGATGTTGTGGCCTTTCACGTCGTACGGGGCGCCGATCGACGCCACGAGCCGGTGCGCGAGCGCTGTCGCAAGTGCCAAACCGTCGGTCCGGCTCGCCACGACGACGGCGAACTCATCGCCGCCCAGCCGCGCAATCAGGTCGGTTTCGCGTACGCACTGGCGCAGACGCGCGGCGACGAGCCGCAGCAACTCGTCACCAACCGGGTGGCCCAACGTGTCGTTGACCTCCTTGAAGTGATCGAGATCAAGACACATGACGGCAAACGGTTGGCTGTCCCCGCCATGGCCAAGCATCGCCGCCAGATGTTCCTGGAACATCACACGGTTCGGCAATCCGGTCAGCGCATCATGCCGTGCCATGAACGCGATCTGCGCCTCGGACTGTCGCTTCTCCGTTATGTCCTCGAATGTCGCCACGGCGCCGCCATCGGTCATTGGCTCGATGGCGATCTGCATGTGCTGGCCCGGCCGCATCTCCATCTGGAATTGCGCCGAGCGTCGCGCGGCCAGCAGCAAACTGACCTTTTCGCAGACACCGTCAAGGGTTTCGCCGGGATGCAGTCCGTGTGCGAAGCTGACACCAATCGCCTCGCGCACCGGCATGCCCGGCGTCAGGCAGTCTTCCGGCATGCCGGTCATCGCATAGAAGCGTCGATTTACCAGTTGTACCCGCTGGTCCACGCTCCACACAATCATGCCTTGCAACATGCTGCTTAGTGCGGCATCGAATTGAAGATTGGTGTGCTGCAAGGTGACCTCGGCCTGTCGGCGCGCAATGAGATTGGCGCGGAAAACCTCGACCGCGTGTGCCATGGCGCCGAGTTCGTCGCCGCGTTCGGCGCCGGGTACCGGGGTATCGGTATCACCCGTGGCGAGCTGCTTCATCATCACCGTCAAACGCTGCACCGGACGGGCGATGCTACGGCCGACGACCGCCGAGCCGAGCAAGACCAGCATGGTGGCGCCGAGTCCGAGTCCGAGAAGTGTTTTTTGTGCAGTGAGGCTGTTGGCCACAGCGTCGGACACCAGCGCAGTACGACGCTGGGCCAGCGAATGAACCAGGGCATCGAGATCGGCGCGCATACGATCGAACTTGTCACCTGTGACGCCGGCGAGCAGGGCACCGTAGCTTGCGTCGTACGCGGCAAATCTGACGGTGTCTCCCGCCCGGTTGGCGTACTCGTCGAATTCCTTCCGCAAACGGGAAGCAACCACAGGGGGAACCGCCGAGTTCGCGGCTATGAGCCGGTTGAAGTTCGCCTTCTCCGCTTCCAGGCGCAGAAGAACGGCTTCTGCGCTGGCCTTCTGGGCCGCCGGATTGGTTTCATTGATTCCGATCGACAGCAGCGCAAAGATACGCGTATGCAGAAGCGTGATTTCGTCCTTCAGCGTCTGGGCCAGATTGAGCGGCTCGAACACATCGCGGTCCAGGGCGCGTAACGCACCGGTGTTTCGCTCTCCCATTCGCGTCGCAACCGTCAGCATCAAGCCCAGCAGGAGCAGGGTCAATGCGGGGATCAGTGCGACCTTGCGAGCGAGCGACAGGTTGCCAAGGACGACGTGGCGCATCGCCGGGTGGTGCGGACATGCGTCGCCGGTCGCCTCAGGTTGCACCCGCTTGTCCGCCGTAACCATTATCGCTGGTCCGGTTTGAAGTAGCCGCTCGCACAGACTGTCCGGTCGTCGATTCGAAGCACGTAAGTGGTTTTACGCTCGATGCGTCCTTTGGCAGGATTGGGCCAAAGATACTCGTACCATCCATGCCCAACCGTCTGCCCGATACGGTTTATATCGGCCGTCGTCAGACGTCCCTCAAAGTCGCGGAGGCCGGAGAGGTTCTTTCCGACCATCTTTGGATTGCCGCCATTTGCCAGTTGCACGCCGGAGATGTCGTTGCAGAATATATACAGCTCGCCGTCCACGAAGCCGCCATCCGGCCGGTTGAAATCGGCAAAGGCCTGCTGCTGGCCATGTTCCCTGATATAGTCGGCGGCCCGCTCGACGAGGGCCTGAACCTCTTCTGGTGAATGCGCCAAAGCCGGCTGCAGCGCGGCGGCGAGAAGGCCAACGCCAAGCAGAGTGGCAAGCGGCCCGCGCGTCACGGCGCGTTGCCCTTGTAATAGCCCGACCCACACACAGTGCGGTCATCCACTTTCATGACATAGGCGACCTTCAGCTCGATGCGCCTGGTTGCCGGGTTGGGCCAACGGAACTCGAGCCAGCCACTGCCCTTGGAGAGGCCGAGCCTGTTGATCTCGACATTCGCGAGCCGCTCGTCCGGGCCTCGGACATCCGCCATGTTGCGGCCCACAAGCATCGGGTTGCCGCCATGCGCAAGCACGACACCGCTCACGTCCTGGCAATAGATATAGAGCTCACCGTCAACGAACCCGCGATCGGGACGGGTGAAATCGGCAAACGCCTGCTCGCGCCCGACATCGTGGATATGCGCGACAGCACGTTCGGTAAGCGCTTGCACCTCCGCCGCGGTATGCGCGTTCGCGCCGACCACCGGGGCGAGCATGCCGAACAGGATCAGCGTGAGCCGCCGGACGCGATTCCTGTTTGCCATGGGCCCACATATCGGCGGCCGGGCGGAATCATCATGATCGGCTGAAAGCCCGGACATAGCCTGTATCCGTAGGGTAACTGGGCACACGACTTTTTCCGTGGCAGGCACAGTATTGCACGTAATACTTAACCAAATATGAACCCACCCGACGGGCCGCCTGGTCGGACGTCGCCGGCACTTGTTGCCGCCCGCACCAAGTCGCCCTCGGCCACGTGGCTTTCCAAAATGCTGGCGGGGGTACCTTGTTGGATCAGTCGTTTGCCGGGTGCTGACAAATGAAAGGGGACATGGGTCGGCAATGAGGCCGCCGTCGTAATTCGAAGATCAACATCGCCATCTCTGCTCTCACCGCTTTCATTGGACAGGGGGGCGCGCTTGCCGAAGCAGCGCACTTTTCCCTCTACAACGCCTTCTCAAACCAATGATGCGCATAGCGTTCATCGCTGAACCGCGGCACCTCCTGATACCCCGCACTGCGATACAGCGTGATCGCCTCCGCCAGCACACGATTGGTATCCAGCCGGATCACACGCGCGCCAGCCTCCCGCGCCAGGCGTTCCAACTCGCCGAGCAATCGCCGGCCCAGGCCGAGGCCACGGGCCTCTGGCGCGACCCACATGCGTTTTATCAGCGGCGCGTCGGGATACAGGATCAACCCACCGCACCCGATCGGCTCTCCGCGCAGCCGAGCCACCAGCAACATGCCGGCCGGCGGGGCCAGATCGTGCTGCGCCGCTTCCAGCGCCTCCGCCGCATCGAAGCCTGTCTCGAACCGCTCGTTCAGCTCGGCGAAATAGCGGGTCAGTCCGCGTTGCGCGTCGGGCGTGGCCGGATGCTCCACCTCCAGCACGACCATGGAGGCCCGTAGCAGGCGTTCCACCTCGGTCATCGCCGCGACCAGCCGGACTCGCTGGCGCTCGTTCAGCGGCGCCAGAAAGCTCTCCGCCACTCCATCGGAGAGCCGGTTGATCTCCGCATATTCGGCAAGCCCCGCTTCCGTCAGCCGTGCGCAACGAACCCGCTTATCGTCGGGGCTTGCCGCGACGGCGACCAGACCCTGCCTTTCCAGCGCGCGCAGCACGCGGCTGGCGTAGCCCGAATCCAGCGCCAGCCGCGCCCGCAGCACGCGCACCTCCAAGCCCCCCGGCCCGATCTCCCACAGCGCACGCGTTTCGCCTAACGGACGCGCGCGGCCGAGGAACTGGTCTGTCAGCACACCGATGCGCTCCGCGGCGGTGCGGTTGAAGGCGCGGATCAATGGGATGGAGGCTGGGTCCATATCTCTGACCTTAGTCAGATATTTGCGGCTGGTCAAACGCGTGCTGCGTCCGCCGAGGCAAAGCGGGGAACCACGGTCAGTCCAACGCGGCGGCGTCGATACGGGCTGGGACACCGCTGGGCATAGGGTGATGCATGCCGGTGTAACGCCCGCTGGGGGGAATCCCATTTGCGTCTCGATTCGTTGCAGGGGAGACGCCGGTGTCGTGCCTGAGACAGCCGCTGTCCGCCGCCTGGTGCATCCTGCAGGGCTTTGCGTTGGACATGGGGTTGGTCGCGCTGCGTGTGTTCCCGCTGCGTGTGTTCTCGCTGCGTGTGTTCCCGCTGCGTGTGTTCCCGCTGCGTGTGTTGCCGCGGGGCGTGTCTCGGCAGTGTCTCGTTTCGTTGCACGTGAGACTGGGACCGGCGGGGTGAGACGGGTCTGGCCTGGCAGTGGGGCGCCTTTGCAGGGAAGTCTCCGCTGGGCATGGGGTATTGCCGATGGGACCTCTGACCGCTGGGCGCGTCTCTCTGGCGTCTCGTTTCGTTGTACGTGAGACGCCGGCGCGTTGGCTGAGACGGCGTTGCCCGGCGGCGAGAAACGCAGGTGCTGGGGGCGCCGCGGGCGGAGCAGGCGGCGTTTCAGATGCGAAGGGAAATTGCGCAGCGGTCGTCATGAGGGAATGGTCCTGGCATCAAATGATTGTTCTTCTTATGTTCTAACACGTTATGGTTGTATCCGCAAGCGCGGCGGGAACGGCCGCTTACAGGGCACGATAGCCCGCGTGGTATGAGGCGGAGCTCGGTGCTGAGGGCAGAGGCGGGGGTAGCCCGGGGTGGGACGACCATGTGAGCATCATCACATCCGGCCATCACGGAATCATCTCATCCCCCGTCCGTCCGCCATCAGCCCAAAGGCGCCGCCACTACGTCATATCGCGAGCAGAGGGGCAGTCAGGCCAGCAACGCCGCGAGTTCGGTCATGCTGGGCGCGATCAGGTCGGGCTGGTGCGGCGTGGCGCCGAACGGACGGCGGCGGCGGTCGATGAACGCGGTGCGCATGCCGGTCGCCTTGGCGCCGATGCAGTCGAAGGCGTGATTGGCGATGAACAATATTTCGTCCCGTGCCACGCCCATCAGAGACGCCGCCGTCTCATAGGTACGGTGATGCGGCTTGAAGGCATTCGCCACGGCGACCGAGATGATGCGGTCGAACGCGATGCCGTGGTGGGCACGCGCGGCCTCCAGCATGTCGGGGTCGCCGTTCGACAGCACCGCCAGCTTGTAGCGCGTCCGCAGGCGGTCGAGTGCGGCGGGCACTTCCGGAAACGGCTTCAGGCGCTCGATGGCGGCGACGAGGCCGTGCACCTCGTCTTGCGTATGGGCAATGCCGGCACGATCCATTACCAAGGCCACGGCATGCTCGCCAATCTCGCGGTAGGGCGTGTGGTCGCGGCCGAGCAAGGCGTCGATCATCGAGTTTTCGAAATGCGTGCGCCGCCACCAGGTGACGAAACTGCCCGGATTGCCCGGCCAGTTCTTGGCTTTCAGGAAGGGGGTTGCGGCGTCGGTCAGGCCGGACTGCATGTCCACGACGGTGCCGTACTGGTCGAACATGCAGACCTTGATGGTGGATTTGAGCAACTGTGGATCGGTCATGATAATCGTGCCCCGTGTGGAGCAGGATTGTCGCTGCTTGGGCGTGGCACGACAACCGTGCGGCGATGTGCCATGGTGAAGAGAATGGGGTGAAGCCCAGCCATGACGGGAACTTTCTGGTCAGGAGCGCAGCGGACGAAGCAATCTCGGCGGGGCACGTGCGTGGACGTGCGTACGCGTGCTCGAACGAGGTTGCTTCGGCCCCTTTGGAGCCTCGCAATGACATGTGGGACCCTGCAATGACATGTGGGGCCTCGCAATGACATGGGGGAGTCAGCAATGACCGGGGAGGGTCGTGAGATATGCGCCTGTCCGAAATAGCGCAGGTGATTCGCAGCAAGAACGCCGGTCCGCGCCGGCTGACTCTCGATGTGATGTTTGCGACCGACGCCGATTACCAGCGCGTGACGCAGTCGCGCGCGCTGGGACAAGCGCAAATTGCCGCGTTGTACCGTGCGTCGCCGGAGGACGTGACGGTGATTCCCTATCCCGTCGGCCGCGCCATCAAGATCGTGCTGGCGCGCCGGATCATGGCGGGCGATCCCGGTGATGTTGACGTGTATGGCGCGCAGCAGCACGCGCCGCTGCTGGGGATTGAAATATGATCGCGATTAACCGGGCTTTTCGGCCATGACCGCCTCCGCGCGCATCCTTGAGGCGCTGCGCCTGGCGCGACGGCCGATGCGGCTGGTGGGCGCTTCGGGGCAGCTTGGCTATGGCGTGCCAACGCCGGCGTTCGACGCCGCGTTGGCGCGGCAGCCGGACCTGATCGGCGCCGACATGGGATCGATCGATATTGGCCCGACCTATCTCGGCAAGGGCGAGATGGCCACCGCACCCGCCGCCACGCGGCGCGACCTGCGCAAGCTGCTGCATGGGGCACGGCGGCTGGATATTCCGCTGGTGATCGGTTCGGCCGGTTCTGCCGGCGCGGCACCGCATCTGGAGGCGACGCTTGCCATCGTGCGCGAGATTGCGCGGGCGGACGGGCTGCGCTTCCGCCTCGGCGTGTTGCGATCGGACCTGCCACGATCGCTGCTGGCGCGGGCGGTGAGCAATGGCCGCGTGCGCGGTATCGACGACATGCCCGCGCTGACCGAACAAGACGTGCGCGACGCCGCGCACATCGTCGGCCAGATGGGCATGGGTCCGTTCCGCCGTGCGCTGGCCGTGGGCGTGGACGTCATCATCGCCGGCCGGGCGTGTGATACGGCGATCTTTGCCTCGCTGCCGACCATGCTGGGTTTTCCCACCGGCCTCGCCGTGCATATGGCGAAGATCATCGAATGCGCTTCGTTGTGCTGCGTGCCGGGCGGGCGGGATGCCATTTTTGCCGAGCTGGATGACGAAGGTTTCGTGCTGGAGAGCATGAACCCGCAGCGCCGTGCCACGCCGACCTCGGTCGCGGCGCACAGCCTGTACGAGCAAGCCGATCCGTTCACTGTGTATGAGCCGGAAGGCCGGCTGGATCTGAGCGCCGCGCAATACGTTGCAGCGGACGATCGCCGCACCCGGGTCAGCGGTGCACGCTGGGAGACATCCGCCGATCCCTGCGTGAAGATCGAAGGCGCAAGCCGTATCGGCGAGCGCGCGGTCTTGCTCGCCGGCGCCGCCGATCCGCGGTTTATCGCCGGACACAAAGACATTCTGGCGGCGGTTTCGGAGGTTGTGCGCGACCTGGTGTGCGAGGATCAGCCGCAGGACTATACGCTGCGATTCCGGGTCTACGGCGTCGACGGCGTGCGCATGGCGGTGCCCGAGCATGAACCGCCGCCGGGAGAAGTGTTCGTGATGGGCGAATGCATCGCGCCCACCGCCGCGCGCGCGGCCGAAGTCGTGCGCACGTGCAAGCAATATCTGCTGCATCATGGCTATCCGGGACGGCTGTCAACCGCGGGCAACCTGGCTTTCCCGTTCACCCCGCCGGAAGTGTCGCTCGGCGCGGCCTATCGGTTCAGCGTGTATCACCTGCTGCACGTCGCGGATCCGGATGCGCTGTTTCCGCTGGAAATAGAGACGGTGTAGCGGATCGATGCCTCCGTTCTGTCCGTGCCTGTCGCGACAACCGCCTGCCGGTGTGCAACACTCGGTTCACTCGCCGCGGATGGTTCTGCCATGAAGCTGAAGGACATCGATCGGGTGAACCACCTGATCGCCGAGCTGGGCGCGGTGAAGGAACTTATCAGTGTCACGCAGCGGTCGGATCCCGCCGACCTGAAACTGTACATCCACGGGCCGAACGAAGTGTCGATCGAGATGTCGGCGGAAGGCGCAGAATCCACGCATTACCGTGGGTTTTCGGCGACGCCGGCGTTTCTTGCCCGGCTCAAGGAGCTGGCACTCGAGGAACTGGCCACACGGCAACGGGCAATTCTCGACGAGTTGGCCGGGCTGGGGGTGGAAGCGGAGTAGGGTTCAACCACAGACCAGCTGTATCTACCACGCCCGCGCCCCCATGATCCCCCGCGGCCGCAGCGAGAGCACCAGCAGGATCGCGAGGAACCCCACCACGGTGCGATAATCGGGCGACAGCACCAGCAGCGACAGCTCCTCCGCCACACCGACCGCAAGAGCGCCGACCACCGCGCCCGGGATGCTGCCCAGCCCGCCGACCACGGCAGCGGCGAAGATTGCCAGGATGGCACGGAAGCCGGTCAATGGGTCGATCGAGGTATCAAGCCCGAGCAACATGCCGCCCAGCCCCGCCAGGCCCATGCCGGTAAAATTCACAATGTGGCCGATGAGGTTGGCGTCGATCCCCTTGATGGCGGCGAGTGTCGGATTGTCGGCCACCGCGCGCATCGCCTTGCCGATGCGGGTGAAGCGCAGGAAGCCGAACAATGCGGCGACGGCGGCGGCGGAGATCAGCAGGTCCTCAAGTTCTTGCGGGCCGATGTCCAGGCCGGCGACATGCCAGTCGCGCGCGATCGGCAGGTCGTAGTCGCGCAGGCTGTTGCCGAAGCCGACGCGCACCAGGTTCTCCAACGCGATCATCAGCGCGACGGACGCGATGGTCGCGGTGATCAGGCTGTCCCGCCGCAACGGCCGGAGCAACAGCGCGTCGCTGGCGAGGCCGAACAATCCGGCGAACAGGAAAGCGGTGATCGCGGACGGCAGCAGCGGCAGGTGCAGCGTGGTGTTGGCGACATAGCCGGCGAAGGCGCCGATGGTGGCGTGCGACGCCACTGCGAAATTGGGAAACCGCAGCACGGCGTAGATGGCGGTGAGGCCGATGGCCGGCGCGGTCAGAATGGCACCGGCCATCAGGCCGTTGAGGATCAGTTGCGGGATGGCGGCAGCAGTCATTTATGTCCCGATTCAATGCGCCGGGCAGAAAGCCGTCTGTTTCTTATGCCGTTGCGAGGAGCGCAGCGACGCAGCAACCTCGCGCCCGCGGACCCTTGTCGTTGCCCGCAACCGCCATTCTTTGCGTACTCACGACCGGGATTGTTTGGCTGCTTCGCTCCTCGCAATGACATCCGGGGGGCGCGTTATGCAACTTCGATCAACTTGAAAGCCCCGTTATCGACCCGATTATAGCGGAACTCGCAGTCGGTGATGTCGCCGATAGGGGTGAACGTGCAAGGCCCGGATGCGCCGCTGTATTTCACGCTCTTTCCTGCCTTGATCAGCGCCAGGCCCTCCACCGCGGTATAAACCTTCTGTCCGTCGCTATTGGTAATCTGCCGTACCGTGTCGCGGATGGCCGTGCCCGTCGCCTTGCCCGCCTTGGCAATCGTCAGCGACACGATGCTGATCCAATCGGTCGCCTGCGCTTCATACGAATCAGGCGCAGCGATTCCCAGCCGCTTCACGCACGCCGCATAGGCAGGCGAATTCAGATCGGCCGAGGGCTGCACCGTGATCACTCCCTGCGTCACCTCATGCGGCAATTGCTGCACGGACTTGCCGGTCAGCGCATAGGACTGGCAGAATTTCGTCCCGTCATAGCCGGCACGGTACAGGTCGCGCAGGATCACCGCGACGTCGGGCGCATAGCCGTTCAAATAGAGGAAATCGGGCTTCGCATTCAGCGCCTCATCCACCTCGGACCGGTAGCTGGTCTTGTCCTTGTCATACACCAGCGAGCCGACGACCTTCACGCCCTTCGGCTCCAGCGTCGCAGTCAGCCAATGCTGCGTCGGCGCGGCGAACGGGGCCTGGATTGCCATGATGAACACGCGCTTCGCGCCATGACGGATGATGAATTCCGCATGCTTCGTCGCCTGCAACTGATTGTTCGGCTGGGTGCGGATCAGATAGCCGTGGTGCGGCAGATGGGTGATCTCGTCGGCGCCCGAGACGGTGGTGAGGAACGTCTTGCTCTCCCAGCACACCGGCGCGACAGCCATGGTGACCGCCGACGCCCAGGTACCCATGATCACCGGCACCTTGTCCACGTCGATCAGCTTGTGTGCGGCGCGGACCGCGGCTTCGGGGTTGGTTTCGGAATCTTCCACCACGAGCCGGATCGGCTTGCCGAGCAATCCGCCGTTGCGGTTGATCTCGTCCGCCACCGCCTGCATCGCCTTCAGCATGCGCGGACCATCGAAACTGCCGGCGCCGGTCAGCGGCGTCAGCACGCCGAGATCGGTGGTGGCGCCCTGCGCCTGGGCACCCGCCGGCAACAGGCCGGCAACTGGTGTGGCAATGCCAGCCGCCGCTGCTCCCAGCAGCGAGCGGCGAGTCAGACGGATCATGCGAATCCCCCTCTACGCGTGTTCTGCGGGATGGGCGCCCAGGAAGATCCGCCGGATCTCCGGATCGGCGCGCATCGCCGCAGCGTCACCATCGCGGTTGTTGCGTCCGTCGACAAGGATCGTAGCCCGATGAGCGATTTCCAGCGCCTCGGCGGCATTTTGCTCCACTATCGCGATGGCGATGGCCTCGCGGTTGATCGCGCGGATGGTCGCGAACAACTCCTCCGCGGCGATCGGCGACAAACCCGCCGAGGGTTCGTCCAGCAACAGCAGCGTCGGCTGCACCATCAATGCCATCGCCATGGCCAGCACCTGGCGTTGGCCGCCCGAGAGCGTGCGCGCGGCGCGATGGCGCTTCTCTGCCAGCATGGGAAAGCGCGTGAAGGCGGCATCGAGCCTTGCGCCGATGCCCGCTGGTTCGATGAAACCACCCATTTCGAGGTTCTCGCGCACCGAGAGCGTTGGAAAGACGTTTGCCTCCTGCGGCACGAAGGCGACGCCACGGCGCGCGATGTCGCGCGGCGACAGGCCATGGATTGCGGCATCGCGCAACCGGATCGTGCCGCGCGCCGGCCGCAGCAGTCCGGCGATCGTCTTCAACAGCGTGGATTTGCCGGCGCCGTTGGGGCCGATGATGGCGACGATCTCGCCCTCTGCCACCGTCAGCGACACGCCCTTCAGGATTTCGTCGCCACGGCCATAGCCGGCGACGATGTCGTGCGCAGCCAGCAGACTCATCGCCGGCGGCCCATGTAGGCGCGTTGCACGTCCGGATCGTCGGCGATCTGGGCGAACGTTCCTTCTCGCAAATGACGGCCTTCGGCCATGACGATCACCGGGTCGCACAGCGCCGCAATCGTATCCAGGTGATGCTCTATCAGCAGGACGGAGATGCCCTCGTCGCACAAGGACCGCAGGTGCGCGCCGATCTCGCGGGCGAGCGTTGGATTCACCCCGGCCACCGGCTCGTCCAGCAACAGCAGCGTGGGCGAGGCCATCAGCGCACGGCCGATCTCCAGCAGCTTCTTCTGGCCGCCGGACAGCTCCGCGGCAGGCTGATGCACCACGCGGGTTAGATTCAAACGTCGCGCCAGGTTCTCGGCGCGGTCACGCAGGGCTTGCTCGCGGCGACGGGCCGCCGGCGTGCGCAGCAGGGCAGGCAGCACATGCTCGCCTGGCTGATCCTTGCCGTACAGCAGAAGGTTCTCGAACACTGTCAGGCGCGGGAAGCCGCGGGCGATCTGGAAACTGCGCACCAGGCCGGCGGCGGTGATGCGGTCCGGCCGCCAGCCGGTCACCAACGTGTTGTTGAAGCGGATACTGCCCTCGTCCGGCGGCACCATTCCGGAAAGACAGTTGAACAACGTGGTCTTGCCGGCGCCGTTCGGACCGATCAGGCCGGTGATGCGTCCGGCCTGCACGTCCAGGTTCACGCCGCGCAGCGCGTGCACGCCATAATAGCTGCGGGTCAGGCCGCGAATTTCCAGCAAGGGCATAAGCTGCGTCGTCTCGGCGGTGGCGACGAACGTTATCCTGGCCTGCGGGATTGTTCTACGCGCGCCGCGTGCCGTCGGACGGCATTGCAGCAGGCGCGATCAGGTCTCGTTCTCCGCGACGTTGTGCCGCTTCAGCAATTCGGTGCCGCGTGCGAGCAATTCGTAGCCCTGCGCGAGGTTGCGGTAGGCTTCCGCCACTTCAGGGTCTGTCGTGCGCGCTGCGAGGTCGGCGTACTGCCTCGCGGTCGCCGCATAGTCCGGCATGGCTTCCGCGTCCCCCATCCGTTGCGGTGCCAGCAATCGCATCAAAAGCCCCAGGTACGACAATCACTTTCTGCGGAGAGGCCTGAGGTGCAGGCCATTTGGCATTCGCAATGCCGTGAAGCGCGAAGCGGCAGGTTCTTGTTGCAGGTGCGAACACGACAGCATGAAGCTGCATCAGGGACGGATGCAGCTGCAGCAACCACGCAATGCCGGCATGCGGCGATAAAAAAGGCCCCGGAGCCACATAGCCCGGGGCCGAAGTATCGTCTGGGTTGCCGGAACCGGGGAGGTTTCCGACAGTGGATAACGTAATACTTCGTGGCCTGTCTTGATTTCACAATCGCACGAACCTGGGTCGATTCATACGATCCCGTGTCACAACCACGTGAAAGGCGGCGGCGAGTTTGCCTGCGTTACCGCTTCAGCCCCAGGCCAGCGAATTTCTTGTTGAACTTCGCCACCTGCCCGCCGGAATCGATGATGCGGTGCTGGCCGGTCCAGGCCGGATGCGACTTGGGGTCGATGTCCAGCCGCAGCGTGTCGCCCGGCTTGCCGTAGCAGGAGCGGGTCTTGAACTGCGATCCGTCCGTCATGACGACGGTGATCTCATGGTAGTCGGGGTGGACGCCCGGCTTCATCGGCATGGTCCCTTGCTGGCGCTGCCGATCCCGACCGGCGGCGCAGGGGCGGGCCTATAGCCTTGGCCGAGGCCGGGCGCCAGAGGTGTTCAGACCGCCGTGTTCAGACCGCCGTGTTCAGACCGCCGCCTGCCGGGCCTGCCAGGATTCCGCGAGCAAGCAAAGGATTTCGAACAAGATGGAGGCGCCGTTGAAGGCGGTGAGGGTGCCAATGTCGAAGGGGGGCGAGACCTCCACCAGGTCGCCGCCCACGAAGTCGATGCCGCGCAGCGCGCGCAGCAGGCGCAGGGCTTCCAGGGCGGTGATGCCGCCGGCTTCCGGGGTGCCGGTGCCGGGTGCCTGGGACGGGTCCAGGCTGTCGATATCGAAGCTCAGATAGGTGGGGCCGGCGGCGGCGACGCGGCGGGCTTCTTCGGCCGCGTAGTGCCAGCCGCGGTCGGCGAATTCATCCATCGGCAGCACGCGCATGCCGCTGTCGCGGCTGAAGCCCCACATGTGGGGGTCGTTCACGGTGCCGCGGATGCCGATCTGGATGACGCGGCGCGGGTCCAGCACGCCTTCCTCCACCGCACGGCGGAACGGTGCGCCGTGGTGGAAGCGCGAGCCCATGTAGTCGTCGCCGGTGTCGCAATGGGCGTCGATATGCACCATGCCGACCGGGCGGGCACCGCCGACCGCGCGTAGAATGGGGAAGCTGATGGAGTGGTCGCCGCCCACGGACAGCGGCACCACGCCGGCCCCGACGACGCTGCGGTAGAATGCGGCGATCTCGTCCAGCGCGGTTTCCAGCGAATATGGTTGTTCCAGCCAGCAATCGCCGAGGTCGCGGACGCGCGCCATGGCGAAGGGGGCGACGCCGGTGACGCCGTTGATGCGCCGCAACAGGGCGGATTGTTCGCGCACGGCGCGAGGGCCGTGGCGGGCGCCGGAGCGGTTGGTGACGCCGCCGTCGAACGGAACGCCGATCAGGCCGATATCGGTTTCGGATAGTGCAGCGCTGATCGGTGTGCGGAAGAAGCTGGCGATCCCGGTGTAGCGGGGACGCGCCTGCGGGTCTGCCATGTCGGCATAGCGGGTGGGTGGTTTGAGCGACTCCATTGCGGGTCCCCCGTTCCGTGGGTAGCCGCTAGTGGTAGGCGCTTGCGATGGCGAGCCGCAACGATGACGCGATCAATGGCGGGTGTATGTGATGTGGCGACCGATTGGCGCCGCACGTCGCCACGCCCGATCGCCGTGACGAGATTGCGCGTGACGTCCGGTCGCCCGCGCTTTTCATAATGCCGCCGCAAGGCGCGTATCTGTTGGACTGCACGCGGCGCGAGAACGGTCAACGGCGGCGGGGCAGGGTCAGGTTTTGCGTTTGCGTCATCGGCCTTTGTGTGTCGACTCTCCATCCCGACGCGGAACCCAACGAACAAGCGATACGTTCCTAGCTTCCAGCGGGTGAACCCGCTGAGCCGGCTTCCTGCATTTGACCGTTTCGCCCGCACGGCAGTACCGTCGGCGCACGTGGCTGATACCCAGGCAAGGACGCAGCAAACCTGCGCGCCGCGAGGCGGGCAGCATGCACGGTTTGTTGCCAGGCCCGCCATCATTCGCCTGGCCTGACGTGCCGTCGCCGGGTTTGCTCCCCCGGCCAAAAGAATCAACGCCGCACACAGGAGGGAGGACCATGCTCAACGTCGTACCCGTCGAAGACAATCTGTTTTCGCCCGACGTCATCGCCGACCCCTACGCTTATTACGGCCGGCTGCGCGATACCGACCCGGTGCACTGGAACGAGACCTATGCGCTGTGGTTGATCACCCGCTACGACGACCTGGTCTGGCTCACCCGCAACCACGAACTGTTTTCATCTGCGGTATTCAAGAACGACAAGCGGCCGGCCTATCCGGCGATCGATGAGGCGGACAATCCGCTCTACGACTACGTGCGGAGCTACCAGGGCAACCAGTTCATCCAGCACGACCGCCCAGAGCACTTGGAAATGCGCCGGGTCATGCATGGCTATTTCACGCCGAAGTCGATGGAAGCGTGGCGACCGTTCGTGCGCGACGCAGTGAAGCAATTGCTCGACGCCGCGGAAGAGAAGGGCGAGATGGACGTGATGCGCGACCTCGCCACGCCGCTGCCGGTGCTGGTGATCGCGCAGATGATGGGGGTGCCGCCGTCGGAACGCGGCTATGTCCGCCAGCTCGCAGAGAAGCTGCTGTATATCGGCCGCGGCGAGTATGACCGGATGAAGCCGCTCACCGAAGGCATGCGTGGCATGATCGAGTACGTCTCGCCGATGGTGGACGAACGCATCGTCAATCCGGGCGAGGATTTCATCTCGGTGCTGGCCGACGGCGAGAAGCGCGGCATCTTCACCCGCCATCAGGTGCTGGTGAACGCCTCGCTGCTGCTGCTGGCGGGGCACGAGACCACGATCAACCTGCTGTGCAATGGCACGCTGGCGTTCACGCGGCATCCCGACCAGTGGGAACTGCTGAAGCAGGATCCCGCCGGCCGTGCCAAGGCGGCGACCGAGGAATGCCTGCGCTTCGATTCGCCTGTCATCTCCATCCAGCGCATCGCCACGCAGGATGTCGGGATGCGCGGCAAAGTGCTGCGCCAGGGCGACCGCATCCGCTGGTTCATTTCACCGGCCAACCGCGATCCCGATGCGTTCCCCGAGCCCGACACGTTCGACATCTTCCGTCAGCCGAACCAGCATGTCGCGTTCGGCTCCGGCACGCATCACTGTCTGGGTGCGACTCTGGCGCGGGTGGAAGGCCAGGAAGTGTTCAAGGCGCTGGCCGAGCGGTTTCCCAATCTGCGCGCGGAGACCGAGGGATTGGAATACCAGCCCAGTATCACGTTCCGCTCGCTGAAATCGTTGCCCGTTACCTGGAACTAGGAGAACGGAAGTGGCGCGCAAGCTGAAAGTCTGGGTGGATCGACAGGTCTGCGTCGGCAACGCGATGTGCGAGGCGATCGCGCCCAAGGTGTTCCGACTGGACGACAACCGCCAGTCGGAGGCGGTGAATCCCGCTGGCGACACCGAGGAGAAGATTCTCGAAGCGGCGGAGAACTGCCCGGTCAGCGCGATCTTCGTGGAGGATGCGGAGACGGGGGAGCAGTTGTTTCCCTAGTCATTGAAAGCAGGAGAGCGCAGCACTTCCGTCGCATGTTTTTGCGAGGCGCGAAGCGACGAAGCAATTCCAATCGTGCAGGCGCGTGAATGGTCCGTGCGCTTGCGGGAACGAGATTGCTTCGTCGCTGACGCTGCTTGAAATGGCATAGAATCGGGGGGCATGGAACCGGGGCGCATGGAACCGTGGGGCATGGAACCCGCACCGCTTGCCGCGGGTGCGCTGGCATGCCTAGGCTGCGAAAAACGGGAGGAGACCAAGAACATGCCCGACGCACCGCGGATCGAGCAATTCGCACCCGAGCTGGAAAAAATCATCTCAACCACGGAGCAAACCCACCATCTCGCCGAAGGGTTCGGCGGCCCGCATGGTCCGGCGGAAGGGCCGCTATGGTGGCACGAATCCGGTCACCTGGTGTTCAGCGACATTCACAACAATCGCCGCATGAAATACACCCCTGGAGCAGGCGTCACCCTGCTGCAAGAGCCAACCAATCGCGCCAATGGCCTGACGCGCGACCTGAAAGGGAGATTGCTGGCCTGCGAACATGATTCGCGGCGGGTCACCCGCCAGGAACTCGATGGCGACATCACGGTGATCGTCAACAGCTTCCAGGGGCGGCAGCTCAACCGTCCGAACGACGTGGTCGTGAAGTCCGACGGCTGCATCTATTTCACCGATCCCTGGACCAGCCCGGCGGCACCGGAGCAATGGGACCTGACATTCTCGGGGGTCTATCGGGTAACGCCCGATCTTGCCTCGATGACCTTGCTGATTGCCGACTTCATCGTGCCCAACGGGCTGGCGTTCTCGCCGGACGAATCGATCCTGTACATAAACGATTCCCGCCGCGGCCATATCCGTGCCTTCGATGTCCAGCCAAACGGTACGTTGGCGAAGCAGAGTGACCGCGTGTTCGCCGACCTGCGCGGCAGCGAGCCGGGCGTGCCCGATGGCATGAAGGTAGACCAGGAGGGCAACGTCTATTGCGGCGGGTCCGGCGGGCTTTGGATCATGGATTCGGCGGGCAGGAAGCTCGGCCGCATCGTCCACGGCGCGCCCGCCACCACCAACCTCGCCTTCGGCGGCGCCGACTGGAAGACGTTGTATTTCACCAGCCGCAACCATCTCGGCTGCGTCAACGTGAAAATCCCCGGTGTTCCGGTTCCGGTGAAGCGGCGGTGATGCGGCCATGCGCGCATTCGACGACTATGCAACGCGTTACTCCTGCATCGCCATGCGGCGGGAGAACGGCATCCTGGAGATGCGCTTTCATACCGATGGCGGCTCGTTGCGTTGGGGACTGGTGCCGCATCGCGAGTTGCCCGACGCCTTCGCCGACGTGGGCCAGGACCGCGAGAATCGCGTCGTGATCCTGACCGGCACCGGCGACGAGTACTCCGGTGTCCGTGCCACACCCGGTGCCAGTGCGATCTCCAGCGGCATCACCGCCAGTCAGTTCGACCGCGTGCACTGGGAGGGGCGCGCGCTGCTGATGAACTTGCTCAACATCGAGGTCCCGGTGATCGCCGCGATCAACGGGCCGGCCTGGCGGCATGGCGAAATCCCGTTGCTGTCGGACATTGTGCTCGCGTCCGAGACTGCGGCGTTCCAGGACTCCGCACATTTCGTCAACGGATTGGTGCCGGGCGACGGCATGCACATCGTCATGCCCTTGCTGATGGGCATGAACCGCGGGCGCTACTTTCTGCTGACCGGACAGACCCTCTCGGCAAAGCAGGCACAGGAAATCGGACTGGTGTCCGAAGTGCATTCGCCGGAGCACGTGCTGCCGCGCGCCTGGGAACTCGCGCGGGAGCTGGCCCAGCGGCCGACCCTGCTGCTGCGCTACACCCGGCTGATGTTCACCGAATATCTGCGCAAGCGTATGCAGGATCTGTTGGGTTACGGCCTGGCGATGGAAGGGCTGGCGCTGATGGAGCAGACGGACAACGCGCAATAACGGCCATGGCGCGAGATGCGTTTGTGCCCCGAACGTACCGCTGCTTCAGATGTTGCCGCGAATGCCCGCCTAAGCCAGCGTGCGCTGGCCGGGGCAGGCCCAACCAGTCCCCAACACGGGGGACTCGTTGCACTGTCCGCGCAAGGGCACAGAACCGACTCACCACAACGGCACCAGGACACAGCCACGTGTGCGTCCGTTGTCGCCCTCGCGCAACGGCATCGGTCCATCATTGCGCCGCCTGCCGTTAGTGGGCCGTTCCCGCTTCTGTCCTCGGGCCAAACTCCCAAAGGCACGCATAATTTATGATCGGTCGCTCGAAGCGCGCGCCCGCGGCGGTGAATTGCCTGCCGCTGTCCAGCATCGGCTGGAATCGATCCAATTGCTTGGCGTTTTCGATTGTCGTCCAGATGCTGGTTTGGCTGAACGCGGCGTTGGAGGCGTCTGCGCCGGTGTAGAAGGCGAGAAGCCCCGGCATCGCCTCGATCCCTGGCCGCAGCACTTGCTCCACTTCCACCGTCATTGCCCGGAAGCGCTCGAACTCCGATGGGTCGCACCGCATCACCGAAATGCGGATCACAACATTGCTCATCGTCTGTCTCCCTCCGCAACAGTCGGTCTGGCCGCAACGCGCTCCGCCACGAACATGCCCGGCCGTCTTCACGCGCATTTCTCGAGTTTCGCGCGGCTCTCACAGGCGGCAGGATGGTCAGCGAACCGTCAAGCGTCTTGCTGCTTTCCTACTGTCCCGCGATCAAGGGCCTTGCCTCGCCTGGGCCCGCCACTCCCCCAAATCCCACCAGATTCCCGCGAACGCCGCGATACCTTCGCGGGCCGGAGCAATCAGCAAATGCTCGTCGGGACCATGCTGCTTGCAGCCGTTGTAGCTGTGCGGCACCCAGACCAGAGGCACACCCAAATGATCCACGAACACGTCGCCCGGCAGTCCGCCTGAGGCGTTCGGGATCACCTGCACGTGCCGGCCCAGCGTGCGCTCCATGCTGGCCACCGTCCATTGCACCCACGGCGCCGCGGGATCGGTGCGGCTGGCGGGCATGCGGATGCCGGCATTCTCGATCCGCACGTCCGGAAAGCCCGACGCGTCCAGATGCCCCCGCAGCGCGGGTTCAAAGGTCAGCGGATCGGTGTCCACGGTGTAGCGGATCTGGCAATGCGCCCGCGCATTCGGCGCCACCGCATTCACCGGATTTTCCGGCCGTCCCGACACCATTGCCAGCACGATGAAACTGTTCCAACCGTAGATCTTTTCTGCCGGCGTCAGCCCAGGCTCGCCCCAGTCGTTGTCGATCGTCGCCGCCTCGCCGCCGCCGCCCAAAGGGCAACCCGCCAGCACGGCGCGGACGCTCGCCGGCACGCCGTTCCGTGGCAGCCAGTCGCGCACCAGGATTTTTCCCCGCCGGTCCATGATTGCGCCGACCGCATGCGTCAGCACGACGGCCGGATCGGTGGTCAGCCCGCCCCAATGCCCGGAATGCACGCCCCCAGGCCGCAAATCGACCACCAGGTCGAAATGGAACGTCCCCCGCGTGCCGGTGGCGATGGTCGGCACGTCAGGCGTCACCCGAGGCCCGTCGCTGGCAATCAGTACATCCGCCGCCAGCGCGTCCTTCCGTGCCGCGACGAAATCGCGCAAACCGACCGAGCCGCGCTCCTCGCTGGTTTCCAGCACCAGCTTTACATTGAACCCCAGTTTCCCCCCACGCTCCGCCAGCACCGACTCCAGCGCGGACAGGTTCAGCGCGTGCTGGCCCTTGTTGTCAGCGGTGCCGCGGCCGTACCAACGGTCGCCTTCCACGGTCAGCGTCCAGGGATCGAGTCCCGCGCGCCATTGATCCTCCAGCCCGCGGACGGTGTCGCCATGGCCATAGGTCAGCACTGTCGGCCGAGATGCATCCTCGATCCGTTCCGCAGTCAGGATAGGGCCGAAGCCGGCCGCCGGATTGTCCTGCACCGCAACACTGAACCCCATCCGTTCCAGCCACGGTCGGATGGATTGCTCCAGGTAGCGCCGCACATCGGCTTCATGGCCGGGATCCTGGGAGGTGCTGGGCACCGCGACCAGCTCGGCCAAATGATCGCGGAAGCCGTTGCTGTCGAACAACGCCAAAGCGCGCGCAACGGCGCCCTCCCGCGATGCCATGATCATGCTCTCCGTCCACCGGGTTGAGCCGCAGCCATAATCCGGCCGGAACATCGGTGGCAAACCGGCCCGGTCGTGCAGACCTGGCCGAGCCATGGGCGATGCCATGCGTCGGCGCAAACCTGACACTGGCCTCCGGCGTCCGTTGCCGCTACAGGTCGATGACATGAACCAAGGCCGAATGCGCCGCCTGCGTCCGCCGCTGTCCGTACGCACGTATATGCTGGGGCTTATCCTGGCGCCGCTGCTGCCGATGCTGGCATTCAGCGCATTTCTCGCGATCCGTGCGGCAGAGCATGAGCAAGCCTTGCTCGCCGCCACGGTACAGGACCGCACGCGCGCCGCTGCGCGCGACATCGAGCAAGAGCTTGCGGCACTGCGCGCCCAATTGTTTGCGATCGCCGCGGTCGGGGAGCAATCGTCCGATGATTTTTCGCAGCTTTATGCGCGGGCCGACGCCGTGCTTGGGCCGCACGGCCTGGCGATGACTCTCAGCACGACCGAGGGCAAGGAAGTATTCGACACTCGCCGGCCGCTTGGTACGTCGCTGGGCCCGAACCCGGACGTTGCCGCTGTCCGCCGCGTCGCACGCAGCCGATTGTCTTACGTCAGCCGGGATTCCGTGATCATCCCAGGCCAGACGCCGGTTGTCATGGTCGATGTGCCGGTCATGCAGGGCGACCGCGTCGCCTATGTAGCCGGTGTCAATGTCGGACGGCTGCTGCAGGATCTCCTGATGCAGCAGCAACTGCCGGCTGGCTGGATTGCCACGATCAACGACCGAAACGGCTATACCCTTGCCCGCACACTGGATCCCAAGCAGTTCATCGGACAATTAGGACGGGCGGATTTCCTGCGGCGCATCCGAGGTGCCGACGAGGGCTGGTTTCCCTACCCCTCGCGAGAGGGCATCCCGCTTTATGTCGCATATAGCCGCGTGAAGCCGGTGGACTGGACCATGGTAGTCGGCATTCCGCTCGACGTGCTTTACGCACCAGTGGAGCATTCCACGCACGTACTGCTGGTGGTCGGCGCTGGTATGCTGACCGTGGCGCTGGCGCTGGCGATGCTGATTGGCCACCGTATCTCCGGGCCGATTCGCAGCCTGGTGAGCTATGCCGCGGTGGTCGGCCAAGGCCGGCCGGTTCCCCTACGCCTGACGGGATTGCGGGAAACCGACGCCGTGGCATGTTCGTTGCATCGTGAGAGTGAGAATTTACGCCAGACCATGGAAGAACGTGAACAAGCCGCCGCCGCCCTCCACGCCAGCGAGGAGCGCAAGCAGGTCCTGCACCAGGCCGTGTTGGCGCAGGAAAATGAACGCACGCGCATCGCGCGGGAACTGCATGACAGCCTGGGTCAATACCTGACCGCGCTGCAGCTTGGCCTGAACGCGATCGGGCGATCGAACAGCGATCCCGCCGTGGGCGATGAGCTTGCCAGGCTCCGCGACCTCACCTCTGAAATCGGTCACGAGGTCAACAGGATTGCGTGGGAGCTGCGGCCCACGGCGCTGGACGATCTGGGATTGGAGACGGCGATCGCACAATATCTTGAGGAATGGTGTGAGCGCTCGCAATTGCAGTTCGATCTGCAGGTCAATCTGGGCCATCGGCGGCTGCCGCAAACGATCGAAACGACTGTGTATCGTGCGCTGCAGGAGGCCGTGACCAACGTCGTGCGTCACGCCGAGGCACAGCACGTCGCTGTGATCCTGGAAATGGTGGGGCGACAGTTGCAACTGATTGTCGAGGATGATGGCAAGGGCTTTCCGCTCAATGATGACAGCGGGGGCGGGCAGGGCACTCTGCATCTCGGTCTGCTGGGCATTCGCGAACGGTTGGCGCTGGTTGACGGGACATTGGAGATCGAGTCCTCCCCGGATGGCGGGACGAGTTTATTCGTGCGGGTGCCGGTTTGAAGAAGCGACGTAGTTCTCCTGGACGGGACAGGCTAAACCCGACTGGCCGCAGCAAGATTTCCCGGCTTTTGCCGCCGGGGGATCTGTCGCTTTCTGTGAGCGGATTGAGCGATTTTCCTGGATCGCTTCGACGCGAGGAGAGCGACGATACTGCACGTACTGCATTCGAGCCCGGCGCACCGCGTGGACCGCAACGGTCCATGATGCCGTTGCGCGTGCTGATGGCCGATGATCATCCGATCGTGCTGGCCGGGATGAAGGCATTGGTCGCGTCCGATCCTGACCTCGACATTGTCGGCGAGGCCCGCGACGGCCGCACGGCTTTGCAGCTTGCCAAGGATCTGCGTCCGGATGCCGCGGTGCTGGACATCGGAATGCCGGGCCTGAACGGGCTGGAGGTAGCGCAGGCCATGCGCACCGAAGCCCCCGACACACGCGTCGTGATCCTGACGGTGCACGAGGACCGCGCCTATCTGCGGCAGCTTCTGGAAGCCGGCGTATCGGCCTACCTGCTGAAGCGCTCGGCCGCCGAGGAGCTGGTGCGCGCGATCCATGCGGTGGCCGCCGGCGGCCTGTATCTGGACCCGGCGGTGGCCGGCAAGGTGGTCGGATCCGCGACGCGCGCCACTCCCAGCTCGCCGCCTGGCGCCCCGCCCGAGCTGAGCGAGCGGGAAAACGAGGTCCTGCATTTCGTGGCAGAGGGGCACACGAGCAAGGAGATCTCGTCGCGCCTGGCGATCAGCGTGAAGACGGTGGAGACCTACAAGGCGCGGGCGATGGAAAAGCTCGGGTTCAAGACGCGGGTCGATGTCGTGCGCTATGCGTCGAGCCGTGGGTGGCTGAACGAGCGATAGGGGCGTGGCCCAGGCGGCACCGTCGTTCTTGTCCTGGCCGGACGTGGCGCGCTGGCTTCAGGGTAACGCCAGCCGGCAATTTTATTGTGTCCGACATGCCTTGCATCTTCCGCAGGGAGGGTCGCAAGGGCGGGTTTAGCGGCCTCTGGTTGGGTGAGGGTACGTTGGGGTAGAGCCGCCCGCAGAGCGGAACCAACCTCGATCATGTTGACCCTCCCAGGTTAGCCCTCCATGCTCGACCGGGATTGCTTCGTCCCTACGCTCCGCGCAATGACACGTATCCAACCGGAGTCATTTCCATGAAGCTCGGTCTGTTCATCAACACGCAATTCCCCGAAGGCACTTCCATCCCGGCGCGCATCCCGGAACTGGTCGAGCAAGTGCGCACCGCACGTGACGCCGGCTTCGTATCGCTGTGGTTCCCGCATCATTTCCTTACGGATCCGCTGCAAATGCTGCAGATCACGCCGATGATGGCGTATCTCGCCGCCGAGGCACACGGCATGGCCATCGGCCCCAATATCCTGATCCTGCCCTTGCTCAATCCAGTGCAGGTGGCGGAAGAAGCGGCAACGCTCGATGTGCTGACCGGCGGCAATTACATCCTCGGCGTCGGCCTTGGCTATCGCGAACCCGAGTTCCACAGCTTCGGCATCCCGCTATCCGAACGTGCTGCGCGCTTTACGGAATCGATCCGGCTGATGCGGCGGCTGTGGACCGAGGATCGCGTCAGCTTCGAGGGCAAGTTCTTTTCTGTGAAAGACGCCGGTATCGGCATGAAGCCCATCCGCGCCGGCGGGCCGCCGATTTATATTGCGGCCCAGGTGGATGCGGCGATCAAGCGTGCGGCGCGGATCGGCGACGCGTGGCTGATCGTGAATGCATCGCATCTCGATACGGTGGACAAGCAGATGCGCTTGTATCGTGAAGCGCTGGCAGAAGCCGGACGCACGCCGCTTGAATATCCGATCGCCCGTGAATGCTATGTCGGCGCCAGCCATCACGCGGCTTTGGCAGAGTGCCGCGCAGCGTTGGAGTACAAATACAACGCTTATGCGTCCTGGGGCCTGGGCAGCTCCACGTCCCAGCCGTTTGAAGAATTCGCCCGCGACCGGTTCATCATCGGCGACAAGGTGTCGGTGAAGGAAGACATCGCGCGGTATCGCGAGCGCCTGGGCGTGGATCATTTCATCATGCGCTGCCAATGGCCGGGCCTGCCGCAGGATCGCGTTCTGGGATCGATCCGGCGGCTGGGAGAAATATTCGGCTGTTAGAAACCGGCACAGTTTCCCCTCCCCTTGTGGAAATGTAGTCACAAGGGGAGGGGGAAGCCTTTCATCCGGGCACGGGCGGGTCGCGCCGGCGGATGGTGAATGACATGTGCCGCGGCTACCATCGGCCGGGATCGCGACGTCAGCTTCCATGCGGCTCGATCAACGTTCGCCAAGATTCAGCTTGACCATTATCCGGACGAACCTGCCGCCCAGAAGCGGCCGGGCGGTCATGCCCCAGTCTGCACGCCGCAGACGCCCCACCGCCTCCACGACGTTGTGGTGCCAGTCGAGAGTCAGCGCGAACGATCGGGTGACGCCGTGCATGGTCAGTGCGCCGGCCATGCCGTCTGGCGCGCATGCGCCATCATAGGCGAGAGTCGGAAAGTGCGCCGCGTCGAGGAAATCCGGTCCCAGCACTGTCCCGGTCATCGCGCCGGGCGACATCACGAGGCTGGCGACATCGACGTGCAACACAACGCGGCAACGGGTGCGGTCATCGGGGTCGTAGCTCAGCACGCCGTCGAAGCGCCCAAACCGGCCATCCAATGGGAACAGTCCGAGGCCATAGGTGCGGATGGCAACCGTACTGCTGCCGGGTGCCAGCTGTACCTCGCGCGGGATGGTGCCGTCGCTGGCGCCGGCGAGGAAGCTCCATAACGCCAGCAGCAATAATGCGAATCGCCTGATCACGCGTGACTCGATCCACCGCGGTGCCCGCTTATGAATGCAGTGCCGCCCGGATCTTTTCTGCCAACTCCGGGCGGCGGTACGGCTTGCGGATCAGCCGCTCCTGCCAGTCAGACGCACCGGCCCTGTCGTGCATTCCCGCGTAGCCGGTGGTGAACAATACCTTCAGCCTGGGACGCATGGCAGATGCGGCCTCGGCGAGCTGAAAGCCGGTCAAGCCCCCAGGCATCGTGACATCGGTGAACAACAGATCAACCGTCGTGCCGGCTCGTAACAATGCCAGCGCCGCGGGTCCGTTTGCCGCGGACAGCACCGAGTAGCCGAGGGAACGCAAGTGTCGTTCCGCCACTTGGCGCATTTCAGCACTGTCGTCCACCACCAGTATCGTCTCATGCCCGGTTGGGAGGCCGGGGAAAGGCGCTCGGCACGCTACCGCGGCATCCGGCTCACCGGCGACCCGCGGCAAGAAGATCGACACAGTCGTGCCGATCCCGACCGTGCTGGCAATCGTCAGATGCCCGCCTGACTGGTGAACGAAGCCGTAGATCATACTGAGCCCCAGTCCGCTGCCCGAGCCGGGCGGTTTGGTGGTGAAGAACGGCTCGATCGCCCGGGCACGCACCTCCGGCGACATACCGACCCCGGTGTCGCTCACCGCCAGTACAGCGTATTCGCCTGGGGAAACACCCGCGCCGTGCGCCGCACCCATCGCCCGTACCCGATCGTTATAGGTGTCGATAGTGAGCACACCGCCATGCGGCATCGCATCGCGCGCGTTGATCGCCAGGTTGAGCAGCGCGTCGCCAATCTGGGATGGATCTGCTCGCACCGGCCAGAGATCGTTGCCAAACACGGTTTCCACACGGACGCCTGTGCCAAGGGTCCGACGCAGCAATTTTATGTGCCGCTCGGCCTCGGCGTTCAAGTTGATCCGCAGCGGCGACAGCGACTGGCCGCGGCCGAAAGCCAGCAGGCGGCGCGTCAGTTC
This sequence comes from Acetobacteraceae bacterium, assembly GCA_035523995.1. Lineage (GTDB taxonomy): Bacteria > Pseudomonadota > Alphaproteobacteria > Acetobacterales > Acetobacteraceae > JASHVB01. The sequence continues at coordinate 80,345 of DATKPQ010000108.1, forward strand.
GGCGCCATTGAGCGCGCTCTGCAAAACCTCCTGCGCCAGTTCGGCACGTTCGGGCTCATCTGTCAGCATTTCCAGCAGGCATTCGATGTTGCCGATGATCACGCCGAGCAGGTTGTTGAAATCATGTGCCAGGCCGCCGGAAAGCTGGCCGATGGCTTCCATGCGCTGAGCCTGGCGCAGCGCCTCCTCTGCTTCGCGCAGGCGCGAGATGTCCTCCACGACGGCGAGCAACTGCGGGCCGCTGCCGCCGAGCGGATCGAACACCGACACGCGGATCCGTGCCCAAACAACCACGCCGTCCTTGGTGAGATAGCGCTTCTCCCGCGTACGCCATCCGGGTCCCACGCCTTCAAGCGTCGGAAATATCCGCTGCTCCACCGGTTCGTCCGGATGCGTGATCGAGACTATGCTACGCCCGATCAGTTCGTCCGGAGTATAGCCGAGCATTTGGCAGAACGCTGGGTTCGCCTGCAAAATTCGACGATGGTGGCCTTCCGACAGCGTGATGCCGAACGGGCTGCCTTCGAAAATGCGGCGGAATCGGTCCTCGCTTTCGCGCAGTGCAGCAACGGTGTGGCGGATGTCATCGATATCCGTCAATGCACCGACCCAACGGGGTCCTTTGCCATCACCGGAATCGGCGATTGGCACCGATTGCGCCAAGAACCAGCGATATTGGCCATCCCTGCCACGCAGGCGGAATTCCGCGGCAAATGGTCCATGCTCGCAAACCGCCTGCCGCCAGTGGGCAGTCACGCCGGCAGCATCCTCCGGATGGACGCGATCCCATCCGATCTCACGGGTGAACTGGTTGGCAGCGCCGGTATAGTCGTTCCAGCCGCGGTTGAGGAATTCACCGGTTGCATCGGGAAACAACACGAAGACCATCTGCGGGATCGCATCTGTCAGTCCCCGCAACATCTGCTCGCGGTCACGCAAAGCTTGTTCCGCCTGGCGGCGTTCGGCCGCTTCGCGCAGCAGGGCTTGATTTGCCTTTGCCAATGCCGAGGCACGCTCCACCGCCAGCGCCGCGCGCGCCTGACGATCGTGCCAGATCAGAAGCAGCAGCAGCATGATGAGCCCGGCGCTCACCAAGGTCCGAACTTCGGAAATGACGAAAATGTGGTTGACGCTGTCTGCCGCAACATCAAACCGAGCGGTCCGAGCCCGCTGCTCGTCCTGCGCTATCGCGTCAACCACAGCATGGACAGCTTCGTTCTGTCGCTCCCTGCTCAAGAGTTCCTGCGCCAGATCCGGGGTTGGCAGGGAGCCCCGCCCGGCTGCCATGTCCAACGACGCTGTTTGCTGGGCCACAGCCTGCGTGAGGGCATCCAGCTTTTGCTGCAGCGCCGGTGGATCGCCGGTAAGTGCACGAAGTTGGTCGATGTCGACTGCCAGGTGTCTGCTTGCGGCGCGATATTGCTGCACGGCACGCGACCGGTCGGACACCAGGGCGTCACGGACATCGCGTCCCATTTTGCCGATATCATCTCTTATTTGCAATAACACGCCAGCCGCAGCGTCGCCATTGCGAACCTTCGCATACTCCCTGTGCAAGCCGCGCAAGACAATGACGCCGAGGGTTGTATTGATGACGACCAGCAGGACGGCGACGGCGGCAATTGCGGGTTTGGGCCGCAACCAATGGAAATAGCGATCGGGACGCAGGCGGTCCGTCCACCTGGCGGCCTTGCCAGGCGGGTTACGGTCCATCGTCAGAACGGCGGCATCCACCGTGACGGGGCTGTCCGCAATGTGGGGCATCGAACCAGGCCCATCATGAACGCATTAACACGCTAGTGGCGTTGACCGGTTCATGCAACCAACAATTGCTCGAACCGCGCCTGCTACACCTGGATCCGTTTCGCCAGGTGTCGGTCTGTCCGGTGGCCGCTGCAGCCTGGTTTCAGCGGCTGCGCGTCGTCACGGGCACCTCGGCCAACACTAATCCATCACCGCATGCCCGCCGCCGCCACCCTGCGACGGTTTCCGCATAAAGAGCAGAATGGCCATAATTGGAATGGCCAGGATTCCCATCAGCCAGTAATCGTTGTTGTAGGCGATCACTTGCGCCTGATACGTGATCATCTGGTTGAGCATCGTCGCGCCATGCCTGGTCATCGGGGAGAGTGAATGCATGATCGCCGGTGCCACCTGCAGGGCTCTGTTCAGTGGTGACGCAAACACTGACAGCACCGAATGCTCTACCTGGGTGTTCTGCGTAATCAACGCTTCGAAGATTGAAATCCCCATCGACATCCCGATGCTACGGACCAAGGTGAGGAATGATGTGCCTTCATAGCGCAGATCAGGTGCCAGCGTGGCGAAGGCGACCACGTTCAGCGGCACGAAGATGAATCCGACGCCGGCACCCTGGATCATCGTGTTGTAGATCAGCGTCCATTCGTTCACCCCCGGCGTCCAATCGGATAGCCGGAACATGCTCCAGCTCAGCAGCACCACGCCGAATGCCATGATCCAGCGCGAATCGACCTTGTTGGCCAGCCGGCCGGATATCATCATCGCGATCATGGTGCCGATGCCGCGCGGTGCCAGCAGCAGCCCGGCGACATCCACCGGGTAATTGCCCAGAAGCTGCAACCACGGCGCCAATAGCGCCGTCGAGGCGAGCAAGATCATGCCCACCACGAACATCACCAGGAAGCCGATGACCAGGTTGCGGTCCTTGAAGATGCTCGGGCTGACGAAGGTGCGCTCGCCGGTGATCATGTGGACGATGAAGGCGTAGAATCCGACCACCGCCATGATCGCCTCGATGATGATCTCGGTGGAGCCGAACCAGTCCTTCGTTTCGCCGCGGTCCAGCATGAGTTGCAGGCCGGCGATGCCGATGGCGAGCGACCAGAAGCCGAACCAATCGAAGGCCACGCCGCGCTTCGGGCGCTGGCGCGGCAGCGCGTACCACAGGCCCAGCGAGCACAGGATGCCGAACGGCAGGTTGACGAAGAACACGTAGCGCCAGTTGTAGAGCTCGGTCAGGTAGCCGCCGAGCGTCGGGCCAAGGATTGGCCCCAGCATCACGCCCATGCCCCAGACAGACATGGCCCAGCCACGTTCCTCGGCCGTGTAGATGTTGAGCATCGTGCCTTGGGACAGCGGCACGAGTGCGGCGCCGAACAGACCCTGGATCAGACGGAACAACACCATTTCGTAGAGCGAGGTGGCGACGCCGCACGCCATCGATGCGATGGTGAAGCCGATCACCGACACCAGGTAGATCGCGCGCGAGCCGAAGCGGGCTGCAAGCCAGCCGACCGGAGCGGTCATGATCGCGGCGGCGACGATGTAGGATGTCAGGACCCAGGTGATCTCGTCATAGCTCGCGGACAGGCTGCCTTGCATGTAGGGCAGCGCCACGTTGGCGATGGTGGAATCCAGCGCTTGCATCAATGTCGCCACCATCGCGCACACTGTGATGATCGTGCGATTCGGGACTACCTCTTCGTAGCCGGAAGCATGTCCGGACATAGTATTGCCTTTAGAAGAGATTGCCGAGCGTGCGGTGGTGGTGGGTGTCGATGGATATCTCGGCGCTCATGCCGGCGGAGAGCGGCGGCTGGTGCGGGTCCGGCTTGATATCGACGCGCACCGGCACGCGTTGCACCACCTTCACCCAGTTGCCGGACGAGTTCTGCGCCGGCAGAACAGAAAATTCCTGGTCGGTGGCGCGGGAGACGCTTTCCACGACTCCGTGCCAGACCATCCCCGGATAGGTGTCCACCGTCACGGTGGCCGGTTGGCCCTGGCGTGCATAGGTCAACGCGGTCTCTTTCGGCTCAGCGGCGACCCACATATCGCTCGTTTGCACCAAGCCGAACGCCGCTGTTCCGGCGGGAAGATACTGGCCGGGTTGCAGCTTGTTGACCTGCATCACGACGCCGGCGAACGGCGCATGCACGATGGAATGGCGGTACTCGCGCTCGGCTTCATCCAGTTGTGCCTGGGCTTGTTTGTAAGCGGGCATTTGCTCGACCGGCATGGCGACGGCGCCGCCCAGCCGCGCCAGCACGGATTTTACATTTGCCTGGTTGCCGCCCAGCGTCGCCTGGTCGGCCAGCAACTTGGATCGCGCATTGTCGAATTCCTGCTGCGTGACCGCCCCGTGCTTCACCAGATTGGCGTAACGGTTGTAATTGTCCTGGTCGTTCTGCACGATCGCTTGTTGTGCCGCGACCTGGCGCTCGGCACGCAGGTAGTCTGCCTTGAGAGATTGTAATGTCAGGACGGTCTGGTTGAGATTGGCCCGGGCATTGTCGAGCGCGATCTGGAACTTCTCGGGATCGAGGCGGAACAATACCTGGCCTTTGGCAACATGCTCGCCTTCGAAGACGGGGATCTGGTTCACGATGCCGGAGACGTCGGTGGAAACGGTCAGCACGTTGGACTGCACGTAGGCGTCATCGGTCGTCACGTAGCGACCGCCGGTCAGATAGTACCACAGGCCGCCAATGACCAGCACCGCCGTGCCGAGGGCGAACAAGCTGTAGCGGAGAACGCGGCGCGGCCGGCGGCCGCCAGGGATGGGAGGCTGCGCGCTGACCTGCCGCTCGGGTTCGCGGCGCGCGGTGGTGGAACGATTTTCGGCGGCGGGACGGGCTTCGGTTACGACGTCATTCATTGGAAGGCTGCCCCCGGCTTGATGCTTGGCAACAAAAGCGGGAGCGCTACGGCAGACGGCATGATCGTACTATCAGCTTATTATGTGCGGGCATATAGTTGGTTGCGTCCGCCGGTTCCATTGAGCCCTTGTCGGTACCGGCATGATGAATGAACGTGACTCGCTGCGCCGTGGGCTCGCGACGGGATGGGCTGGCGCAGTGACGCATGCTCCGGCGTTGCTTCACGTTTCCGGGATTGGCAGTCGAGCAGCACTTTCCAGAGGATTTGCCGGACCAATTAAGCGCGCAGTCAAGGAAGGAGTTCCCACCATGCGTTCCAGCTTGCTGTCGCTGATCGCTTTGCTTGCGTTTGGCGTGGCGCCGGCGGGCGCACAGCCGGTCGTGCAAGCGGGTCCCGGCAAGGTGGTGACCGGACCGCCGAGTTTGCCAAGCGTGGAGCCGGCGTCGCCGAGCGCGAGCAATATCAGCGGCGCCGACACTCGTTCGGTGATTGCGCCAGCACTGCCGCCGGTGAATCTGCCGCCGAACGCGACGGCAGCGGACTATCTGCGCGCGGCGCAGAGCGCCTTGGCCGCGGGCCAGACTGGCCGCGCGCAATCGGCACTGGAGAATGCCGAGACTCTGCTGCTGACTCGATCGGTGCCGCTGGGGGCGACCGGGGCGCCGGATCAGAATCCGGCCATCGGTAACATCGAATCGGCGCTGAACGCGCTGGCCGCCAATAATATCCAAGCCGCGATGGGCATTGTGCAGCAGACGATTCCGATGGCAGGGCAGGGACGTCCGCCGGCCCCGCCTGGACCGCCGGGTTAGGCGACGCAGCCGGCGGTGGCCCTCGCGCCGTTGGAGGATCGGCGTATGGTACGTGGTTGCATCCGGCGAGGTCCGACATGTCCCAGCTTCTGCTCCGCCACGGCATATTCCTGCCGCCATTCCATCCGATGGAGGAGAACCCGACACAGTGCCTCGAGCGTGACCTGGAGCTGATGGCCTGGCTCGACAAGCTTGGGTTTCATGAAGCGTGGATCGGCGAGCACCATTCTGCGGGGTGGGAGACGATCAGCTCGCCGGAATTGTTCATTGCCGTAGCGGCGGAACGCACGCGGTCCATCCGCTTCGGTACTGGCGTGGTCTCGCTGCCCTACCACAATCCGCTGATGACGGCGAACCGGATCATCCAGCTCGATCACATGACGCGCGGGCGGGTTATGTTCGGCGCCGGCCCGGGATTGCTGGCGTCCGATGCGCTGATGCTGGGCATCGATCCCAACGTGCAGCGCGACCGAATGGCGGAGGCGCTGGACGTGATCCTGCGCTTTTTCAAGGGCGAGATCGTTAGCGAGACGACCGACTGGTACACTTTTCACAATGCGCGGGCGCATCTGCTGCCGTACACGACGCCTTATCCGGAGGTGGCGGTGGTGAGCGCGGTCACGCCGTCGGGTGGGCGGCTGGCGGGCAAATACGACCTCAGCATGATCTGCGTCGCGGCGACCAATCCATTCGGATTTGACGCGCTGGATGCGAACTGGAAGATCGCCAACGATATTGCGGCAGAGCATGGGCGGCGGATGGATCCGGCGCGCCTGCGCCTGGTGGGGCCGATGCATATCGCTGAGACCCGGGCGAAGGCCTATGAAAATTGCAAGTTCGGGTTTGAACGGTACCTTGGTTATTTGAACAATAATCAGCCGCGATTCCTGCCACCGGCGGGCGCCGACCCGGCGGAATGGTTCGTGGAGAACAAGTTCGGTGTGATCGGTACGCCCGACGATGCGGTGGCGCTGGTCGAGCGGTTGCTGGCGAAGCAAGGCTCGTTCGGCGTGATGCTGCAGCAGGCGCATAACTGGGCGGATTGGGAAGCGACGAAACGGTCTTATGAATTGTACGCCCGCTATGTGATGCCGCGGTTCTCCGGGGACAACGTGGCGCGAGTGGAGTCGTTCAACTGGTGCACCGCGCATCGCGATGAACTGACGGAGAAGCGGTCCGCGGCAGCACGTGCGATGTTCGACAAGCATGAGGCAGAGCAACGGGCACGGCAGGCGACGGCGCGGCCGGCGAAAGGGCGGGAGGCTTGGTAAGTCAAGTCTGGTCGTGACCTTGTGCGATGGAACCCGGTGAGCGACCGTCGACACGATCGGAAGCAGGATGCGCGGGCATGATTCGCGGGCTAGCCCGAACGAGGTCGCTTCGTTTCTGCACTCCTCGCAATGCCATATGGAAGGCGTGAGTTACGCTCCACTGACACCGGGTGCTATCCGGTTCTGGTGCCGGGCGTTACCGACTGACCGAGCGCCATGCCCGCGCCGAGGGCGATGGCCCCGCTCGCCATGCCCAAGATTGTCAGTCCGATGGCCGCGCCGGCCAGCCAGGGCGGCACCGGCTTTGCGCCTGGACCACTGCCGGTACTCGCTTTTCCGTGCATCGAGCTGCTCCTTCAATGCGTTATGACAAGGGGATGATGCGTCGTAATGCAAGTCGTGCTGCCCTGCATTGGCAGTTGCCGGCCATACGCCATCTTCACGCGATGTGCCGCCCACCATCCACAAATAGGTTTGCGCCGGTGATGTAGCGGCCTGCGTCGGAGCATAGCAGCAACGCCGTCCCCACCAGATCGTCCGGCGTGCCCAATCGCCCGACCGGGATGCGGGCACTGATCGCTTCGCCCTCGCTCGCCATCTGGACGCGGTTCCGCGCGGTCAGGATCGCGCCGGGCGCCAGGTTGTTCACTGTCACGCCTTGGCCACCGTACTGGCGCGCCAGGTTCAGTACCCAACTGAACTGCGCCGCCTTGGTGCCGGCATAGACCAGCATTCGCGGATGCGGCAGCACCTGCTGCACGCTGCCGATCGTCAGCACACGGCCCCAACCGCCCGCCGCCATGGGCGGCACCAGCGCCTGGAGCATCTCCAGCGTGGCGCGGAGGTTCACGGCGATGTGCCGGTCGAAACGCTCCCGGTTGATGTCCTGCCAGTCTTCGGGAATCTCGATCGAGGCGTTCAGCACCAGGATGTCCACCGCCGACCAGGTGGTGACCGCCGCCGCCAGGTGCTTGCCGGCATCGTCGTTGGCAAAATCCTGCGCGAAGGCTTTGGCTTCACCACCGCCGGCGCGGATTTGCGCCACCACGTCGGCCGCATCCCTGGCCTCCTCGTCGGTGCCGGCGTGGTGGATTGCCAGCCGCGCTCCTACCCCCGCCATTGCCAACGCTATGGCGCGACCGATCTCCCGCCGGGCTCCGGTCACCAGAGCGGTACGGCCATCCAAACGAAATCGCAGCAGCGGATCGTCCATCGCGAGCTTCTCATGGTGGGGAAGAAGGCAACCGTCGCATGCGACTGCCGCGTTGTCGATATGATCGGCGCACGGCACTGTCGCGCGTTGCGCCATGACCGAAGCCCTTTGCCTCCGCCGTTATAGCGGCCACTGTCGCGACGGCGCCCGCCGCTCCTCCTTGTGACGGGGAGCCAACTGCGTGGCGTACCACATGCTTCCTGTCCCCGAGCGGTCCCCGCCTTGTCCTTGGTTTCCGAGCATCACCTCATCCACCTGGTCACCGCGTATGGCCCCGGGCTGGTCGGCCTTTTGATAGCGATGGAGGCGATGGGGCTGCCGCTTCCCGCTGAAAGCTTGCTCGTTGCCGCCGCGGCGTCGCTCGCCACGACGCATCGGCCAGGTATCACCTGGGTGATCGTGTCCGCGGTGGCCGGTGCGATCATCGGCGATAATATCGGATATTTGGTCGGCTACACGCTCGGCTGGCGCGCGTTGCGCCGCTGGGGCCGGCATGTGGGATTGTCGGAGGACCGGCTGATCCTGGGCGCCTGGCTGTTCCGCCGCCACGGCGGCACAGTGGTGTTCTGCGGCCGGTTCGTGGTCGTGCTGCGTACCGTGGCGGCATTGCTGGCCGGCGCCAACCGCATGTCCTGGCGTTGGTTCCTGCTGTGCAATTCGGCCGGCGGCACGTTGTGGGTCTGCACCTATGGCCTCGCCGGCTACTGGCTCGGCCACGCGGTGATGCAACTGGCGGCGCCGGTGGGCATCGCGCTTGGAGGCGCGGGATTCTGCATTGTCGTGGCAGTGTTCCTGATGGTTCGCCGTAACGAGCAAGCTCTCATGGAGCGGGCGAAGCGAGAGACGACTCAAGTCCGACCCTGAACATGCCGCGGCGAAACCTGGGCTCGCGGTCGGCTTCGGGAATCTCCGGCATCTGAAGGGGCGGGTTTCCCGTGCGAGATCGTTTGCGGCAGGCAGGACCGTAGCGGACGCGGGATCGACCCGGTCCCCCGCTTCCGGCGGCGCCGCCCCTGGTGTAGACGCCCCCGTAACCCTGCCGCCGGAGCATGCATGACCGCCGCTTATCCCGCCTCGGCCCTGGAACCGGCGCTGACCGGCCCCTTGGTGCTGGCGCTGCCGAAGGGGCGCATCCTCGCCGAGACGGGCCAGGTGCTGGCGCGGGCCGGTGTTCACCCGGCGGCCGACTATGCCGACGAGGACAGCCGGCGCCTGCGCTTTCCCACCGACGATCCGGACCTGGACGTGATCCGCGTGCGTCCGTTCGACGTCGCCACCTTTGTGGCGTTCGGCGCGGCGCAGCTTGGGATCTGCGGCGCCGACGTACTGATGGAGTTCGATTACCCGGAGATCTATGCGCCGCTGGACCTGGGGATCGGGCGCTGCCGCGTGTCCGTGGCGGAGGCGGCGGAAACCGCCGGCAGTGACGATCCCTCGCGGTGGTCTCGGGTGCGGGTGGCGACGAAATACCCGAACATCGCGCAGCGCCATTTCGCCAGCCGAGGGGTGCATGCCGAGGTGGTGCACCTGAACGGAGCAATGGAACTGGCGCCGGGAATGGGGCTGGCCCGGCTGATTGTGGATTTGGTGCAGACGGGCTCGACGCTGAAGGCGAACGGGCTGGTGGAGACGGAGGTGATCGCGCCCGTCACCAGCCGGCTGATCGTGAACCGAACCGCGCTGAAGACGCAGCCGGAGGCAGTGGGGGCTTGGATCGCTCGGTTCCGGGCAGCGCTGGGAGAGGGCTGATCCTCGTTCGGCCGTTAGTGGCGGGTGTCGGTTGTGGATGGGTGAGGGTGGGGCGAATCTCGCGGGTGTCTCGATTCGTTTCCTGCGAGACGTTTGTTGCGGTGATGAGACTGCGTGGCGGTATGGCTGTCGTGGTTGCTCTGTTCGCGTTCCAATGAGTCTCATCGTCATCTCTGTTCGTTTGCCTTGAGACAGCCACAAGTCAGTTCCGATCATGATGGCCGTTTGGTGAGGTTGAGAGCCGTTGCGGACCGACGGCGGCGGGAGCGGTTGCCTGGCACGAATCAGGACGGCGGGGCCGCCGGGTGGCGGTCCCGTTGATGGCAGCGCGAGCATGTCAGGTCAGGCGCGCAGGGCTGCATTCACGATGGACTGGCGCGGGCGGCATAGTGCCATTGCGGCGGCCGGACATGGGGGAGGGGGCGGCGGCAGAAAAGCGCGCGATGGTACGAGGCGAAGCTGCGGCTGTGGCGCAAGGCCTGTTTGCCTCGGATCCGGAACGAATCTGCGTGGTCGAGGGCTGGACCGCCGGCGTGGAAGCGGGGGCGGGGCGGAGAAGGGCGGTCTGGCGCGGTCTGATGCGCGGCGGTGGCGGCGAGCGGCGGGTTGTGCGGCGCGGCGTCGCGCAGCGTTGCTGTTTGTGCTTCGGGCGGGGGCACCGGTGCGAGCGGCATGTTCGGCAATGGCTCAACGCGTGTGGCCGGTGCCTCTTGTGGCGGGGCATCCGGCATCGCTGCATCGAGCGCGGTGGCAAAGCGGTCGTACAGGGCGGAAAACAGCTTGTGCGCATCCATCATGCCTGCTGCGGGCGGCACGATGTCGGTGATGGTCCTGGCGAACGCGGCAAGCAGGACGCGCAGGGTGTCGGGATCGATTTCCTCCAGCGGGGTGTTGAGAATTGTGCAGAGCTCGGGGCTGAGGCCCGGGCATTCCTCTGGGGTGAAGGGCGCATCGTTATCGTCGCGGAGCAGTGGGGGGATGGGCCACGCGGCGCGGCGTCTGCGAAAGAGCAATCGCGCGAGGCAAGCGGACCTGGCGGGCGAAGATGGCGGGGCGGTTTTGGTTGCGCGCGGGCGGCGCGTGGCGTGCGTTGGTCCGGACGCGGGGCGCGCGTCGGCATTTCCGGCCACGGTGTGGGCGATGCAGGATGGCGACGCTGTCGGGCGTCGCAGAACGCCGGCCAGAACCAGGCGGCCGGCGATGGCGTTGCGCACCGCACCGCCGATGCGGCGGATGAGGCGCGCGCCAATCCCCGCATGGGATTGGGAAGGACAGTGAGGCGTCAGGCGTGCATTCATCATGAGGGCCAATATGGGGGCCGCTAACGTCTAGTCAATATGACTAACTGATCATGGGGGAAAGATTTTTGGGTGGATCTGGCCTCCGTTGGGGGCCACGCAATCTGAATGTTGGCTTGGGTCGTTCTGATGGCGCGTCGTGTGGGGCAGGATCGTTTGCGAAGGTTCGAGATCGGACGGCATGATGGTGGTAGCGTGCAAGCCATGTCTGGCTCGGTTGCGGCGGCGCCACGGGAGGGGTCCGAGCGAATCGCGCCGGCGCTGGCGGGGTATCATCATCAGGGCGGAGAAGGAGAGCGGGCGATGACGACGTTCGATACAACGACGCTCGATGTGCTGCGGGGGGAGCGGGAGGTGGCGATTTGCACGGAAAAACATCCGGCGATCGCGGTGGTTATCTGGGTGGTGGTAGATGGGGATACGGTGTTCGTGCGGTCGGTGAGGGGGGAGCAGGGGCGGTGGTACAAGGACCTTGCGGCGGGTGGTCCGGCGACGCTGGAATTTGAGGGCCGGCGAGTGGCGGTGCAGGCGGTGCCGGCGACCGACGCTGACTCGGTGGCGCGGGCCAGCCGGCAGTATTTGGCGAAGTATCGCGACAGTCCGTATGCCGAGCCGATGGTGCGGGGGGAGGTGCTGGCGACGACGTTGCGGCTGGATCCGCGGTAGGGGGTGCGGCCTCGTATAAAGCCGGAGCTTTGGGCGTCGGTTCGTTCGTATGGCGCGATGGTGATGGAGCTGGGCTGACACCGGGGTTGCAAGGCGCCCCATCGGACAGCAACCGTTTGATTCTGGTTCAGACCTGCCGTTTTATCGCCGGGGCCCTTTGATCAGGGTCCAGGGAAGCGGCAGCCTGGCCGGTTCAGCAGGTAACCTGCGACATAGTAACGAGCAAACGAGCTGTCGACTTCAAGCTGTGGGCGCCTACTACGAGGGCATCGCTTCAGGCAGATTGTCGGAAAGCATCGCAAGGAAGGCCGCTCGCTACAGATAAGGCAAGTTCACATCGATCCTGGCATTGGAAAAATGGCTTGCAACCAGCTTCAGGAACAGGTCTTGGTCGTGATGGCAGCGGTTGAATGCTTCGGCAATAAGTTGGCAACGCAATGAACCGAAGCTGCTGCGGCCGATCACGATCTTTTCGCCAGCTGCGGTTCGCCGACCGGCGACGATCTCATCGCTCGCATCAAGACCGAGGCCGACGTTCACGTTTTGCCGGGGCTCTCCGCCCTCGCTGACCCCGACCAACCCCAGATAGGGCTTCGTCATCTCGGGAACTTCATCGTTGAAGTAATCTTTGTGTTCACGTTGGAATTGTCGCAATTGAGAAAGGATTCGGTTTCTCGCATTCCCCAGTCTGAGATATATGACGATAGTATCACTGCGACCCTTCGTCTCTCGGTGCCCATGCAGGGGTGAGAACGGCGCTGCAAGCTTCACCGAATCTACATCGTTCGGCATCGCGATCAAGAACTCGCGGACCGCCATCTCGAATACGTCAAGGATATGTTGCGGCTTTACATTCAGGTAGAACCGCCAATCCGTCGCGATCCGAATATTTTGAATAAAATGGTAAAAGCCAGTCATCATGAGTTCAATGAATGTGTCTTGTATGGCTAGATTATTGATGGATCTTTGGAATTCATGTGTCTCGTGGAATACGCTTGCTTGGTATCCGATGTCACGCAGGTAGACTGGGCGTACGTACTCATACATTTGTTGACTCAGGCAATAGGTGTCTGGCGCGTAAGTACATTTTAATAAGAAGTCTATTAGTTCTTTGTATTTGAAGTCAGGAAAATTCTGGGCGAATATATGACAAGTATTCTTTGTGTCGCAGCGATATTTTATCTCCAGAGTCTTCTCAAAGAATTCCCAAATCATTCGTATATTCACGCCGGACAGCACGTTCTTATTCGAGACACGACCGTAAATCTTGTAGACGTCGTTTAGACTTATTTCCGACCTTTCCTTGAATTCATTCCAAACGACCAAACAGAATTCCCGCAGGCGCCCGTTGGGCAGTTTCACGCCGGGGGCGTCCGGTGGTCGCTTGCTTTGGACCCAGACCCTCGACGATGGCTTTTGACACATGGGAAATATCTCCCTGTACCTGCGGGCTGGCTGCAAGCTGGGCAACCATGCCACCTGGGCAGGCGAGGCGACAAGCAGAAGTGGCGCAGAAGTTGCCGCTTCAACGTTATGGGTTTCGGTTGCCGCGTCGGCCTCTTGTTCCGCACCGGCCGCGCCGAGGAAGATTTCGCGGGCAGTCACTGGTTGTCGCGCGAGGGCCGCCGGACCATGCGATTTGGGTTCCAGCGGGATCGCCGCCGCCTGGCAAGCGGTTCCACCCTGGCCCCGTGTCCTCTATGACAAGGGCATGTTCCGCATCTTCACCACCACGCCCGACTTCGCCGCCGGCTTCACCGCACTTCTCTCCCAGGCACGCGAGACCACCGAAGATGTGGGCCATTCCGTCGCCGCCATCATCGCCGCCATCCGGTCCCGCGGCGACGCCGCCTTGCTCGACTATACCGCCCGCTTCGACCGCCTGACCCTGACCCCCGACCGCCTGCGTATCGGGCAAGCCGAGATCGACAGCGCCATCGCCACCGTCGCGCCAGCGCAAGCCAACGCCCTGGATCTGGCCGCTACCCGCATCGAGGCCTTCCACCGCGCCCAGCTCCCCAAGGACCTGCGCTTTACCGACGCAGCCGGCCTGACGCTGGGGATGCGTTGGACCCCGCTGGACGCGGTTGGCATCTATGTGCCGGGCGGCAAGGCGGCGTATCCGTCCTCAGTGCTGATGAACGCCATTCCGGCGCGCGTCGCCGGCGTGGACCGCATCGCCATGTGCGTTCCCACGCCCGATGGCGTGCTGAACCCGCTGGTCCTGGCCGCCGCGCGCCGCGCCGGTGTCGCGGAGATCTACCGCGTTGGCGGCGCCCAGGCGGTGGCGGCGCTGGCTTATGGCACTGCCAGCATCGCGCCGGTGGACCGCATCGTAGGCCCGGGCAACGCCTACGTCGCCGAGGCCAAGCGCCAGGTGTTCGGCCATGTCGGCATCGATTCTATTGCCGGCCCGTCGGAGGTCGTCATCCTCGCCGACGCCGCCAACGACCCCGTCCGCATCGCGATCGATCTGCTTGCCCAGGCAGAGCATGACGAGGCCGCCCAGGCGATCCTGATCACCACCGACGCGGTTTTCGCCGACGCGGTCGCCGATGCGGTCAAATCCGCCATCCCCACCTTGCCGCGCGCCGCCATCGCCGGCGCAAGCTGGCACTCGCACGGCGCCATCATCGTGGCGCGGAACTGGGAGGAAGCGGCGGACCTGGTGAATCGCCTCGCGCCAGAGCACCTGGAACTGATGCTGCCGGATCCGGAGCCGATATTTGCGAAAATACGCCATGCGGGCGCGGTATTTCTGGGCGGCTGGTGCCCGGAGGCGCTGGGCGATTACGTCGCCGGCCCGAACCACGTGCTGCCGACCGGGCGTACGGCGCGGTTCGCCTCCGGCTTGTCGGTGTACGATTTCCTCAAGCGCACGACGTTCGTCGCCGCGGATGAAGCGGCGCTGGCGCGGGTCGGGCCGGCGGCGGTGACACTCGCGGAAGCCGAGGGCCTGCAAGCGCATGCGCGCAGCGTGGCGATGCGGCTGGGGCAATGAACAGCCTGATGTCAATGACCAACGCGCGCCGGCGCGCCTTGACCTGATCCGGCCCGGCCCTCATCTTGCCGCCGGGAATTCACCCCTGAACGAGGTCTGATGTCGAAAGAAGACATGATCGAATTCAGCGGCACGGTGACGGAGCTGCTGCCCAACGCCATGTTCCGCGTGAAGCTCGACAACGAACACAGCATCCTGGCGCATACCAGCGGCAAGATGCGCAAGAATCGCATCCGGGTGCTGGCGGGCGACCGGGTGAACGTCGAAATGACGCCCTACGATCTCAGCAAGGGGCGCATCACTTTCCGCTTCAAATAGCTGAAGCCGGCGTGAGCAAGTTACCGCTGGTCCTGGCCTCGGCCAGCCCGCGGCGGCTGGATTTGCTGGCGCAGATCGGAATTGTGCCCGACCACGTTCTGGCTCCCGATATCGACGAGACCCCGGCGCGGGACGAGTTGCCGCGCGTTTACGCCCAGCGGCTCGCGCACGCCAAGGCGGCGGCAGTGGACGCGCCCGGCTGCCTGGTGTTGGCCGCCGATACGGTGGTGGCGGCCGGGCGTCGCATCCTTCCCAAGGCCGAGACGGAAACGGATGCGCGACGCTGCCTGGAGTTGCTCTCGGGGCGCCGGCATCGCGTGATGACTGCGGTGATCCTGGCGCTGCCGGGGTGCCGCACGACAGAGCGGCTTGTCACCAGCATCGTCGCGTTTGCTCGACTGACCGGGCCGCAGGTCGACGCCTACGTGGCGTCCGGCGAGTGGCGGGGGAAAGCGGGCGGCTATGCCATCCAGGGTGGGGCAGGGGCCTTCGTCCGGTTCCTTTCGGGCAGCTATTCCAATGTGGTCGGCCTGCCGCTGTTCGAAACCGCGCAGCTTCTGCGCGGTGCCGGTTGGCTGCGGCCGTGACAGTGCGGATCCTCGCCGCTGCCAGCCCGGGCGAAGTGCGGGTCGCGGCGGCGCGCGATGATGAGCTGATTGACTACGCAATCGACCGCCCGGGCGAACCGGATGGCGTCGGCGACATCTACCGAGGCCGGGTCAGTGCATGCGCTCCGGCTCTGGGTGGGGTATTCGTGGCGCTGAACGGTGCGGTGGACGGGTTCCTGCCGGACACCGAAGGGGGCAAGGGGCTGACCGAGGGCACGGTATTGGGCGTGCGTGTCTCCCGGGCAGCACAAGGAGGGAAGGGGCCACGCCTGACGGCTCGGCTGTTGCCCGGGCAAGCGGTGGGGCAGGGGGCGCGGGGGCTGGTGCGGCGAGGGCCCGCGGCGGCGGAGCGTCTGGCAGCCCTGTATCCCGACGCGCCGGTTCGGGTGGACGATCCGACGTTGCTGGTGGCACTGCGCCCGATCCTCGGCAGCCGGGTGACGCTGCAATCGCCGGTCCTCGACGATAGCCTGCTGAGCGCGATCGAGGCGCTGACGCAGCCGGAGTTGGAGCTGCCGAACGGTGCCCGGCTGTCGTTTCATCCCTCGCCGGCGCTGGTGGCGATCGACGTCGATACGGGTGGTGCCGCGGGCGGGGCCCTGGCAGTGAACCGGGCGGTGCTTCCAGCGCTGGCGCGGCAGATCCGGCTGCGAAATCTCTCCGGGGCGATCCTGGTCGACCTGGCGGGGCTGCCGGTGCGGCGTCGCGCCTCGCTGGGACCGGCCATGGCTGAGGCGCTGGCCGACGATCCGGTGCGGCCGCGCTTGCTTGGCTTCACTGCGCTGGGGCTGGCGGAGATCGTGCGGCCTCGTGTGCATCCGCCTCTGCACGAACTGCTGGCCGGGCCGCACGCGGCGGGCCTGGCCGCGTTGCAGGCCGTCGCTGCCGCGGTGGCGGCGGAGCCCGGGCGTATGCCCGCCTTGCGTGCCGCGCCGGGGGTCGTGCGAGCGCTGGAGCAGGATGGCGTGGCGCTCGGGGACCTTGCACGCCGAACGGGGCGCACCTTGATCCTGCGCAGCGACCCGTCTCTGGCGGGCAATCAGTGGATCATGGAGGCGCCATGAATGCGCGAACTGACCCTGGCTCCGGCGCGGGGGGAAGGGGCCGCTGTCCGGTCTGCGGCCGGCCATCGGACCTGGCGACCCGGCCATTCTGCAGCGTGCGTTGCGCGGATGTGGACCTGGGGCGCTGGTTGACCGGGCAATACCGCGTTCCAACCGCGGTCACCGACGAGGGTACCGACGAGGCCCCGCCTGCCGAGCCGGACCCGGCTTGATCGGGGGGCAGGCATCCTGTATGGCACCGGGCTTCGTGGCTGACCGCTCGTGCCCAGGTAGCTCAGTTGGTAGAGCATGCGACTGAAAATCGCAGTGTCGGTGGTTCGATTCCGCCCCTGGGCACCATCACCCGTTTCTGCGGACATCTCAGGACGTCACATCCCACCTCGCAAAATATCGTAAACGCTAAGATTTTAAGGTATTTGGGGCCTTCTGCCGTCCCAATCTGCTTCCCCCGATATCGGCCGATCCCGTGGATTTGTCGGCCTTGATGTTGGCCTCACCTCAGGCGGTGCGGGCACGGCATGACATGCGCACCTGGGAGGTCGAGCGCCCCAAGCGCACGCGGCATCTAATCGAACTCGGCGGACTCGTCGAGCGCTACTAACGGTTTTCGGAGTGGCAACCTCAATCGTACTCAACACTCTGGCTGAAACACGGCCAAAGTAGCACCCTGATCCTGTCTGGGGTCAATGGTGGCGGTTCCACTTCGGCGCCGATTGGCGCAGACCCTACGGGCCACGCAGCTCGTTGAGTGGTCTCGACGATCACCCCGTTGTTCATATCGCTTATCGCGACGCCGAGGCCTACGCGCGCTGGGCCGGCAAGGACCTGCCCACCGACAGGTCGATGCGGCGCAGAGCCGGCTGCAAGGTGCGATCGAGCGACAACTTACCGATGCCGGGAAGCAAGCCGGCTCGGCGCAGCAGGGCTCACAGGCGATGCTGCAACGGGCGGGGATTTTGCGGATTGTCGGGCCGCAGACGCCGGCTTTCAAAAACGCCGTCGATGCGGCGAACAATGACGTGCAGGTGAACCAGCCGGCACAGCAGGTGGCGGCGGCGTACAAGCGCGGTGGGGCGACGGCCGCGGCACAGGCGCTGCTGACGGCGACGCAGAACGCGACGCCCGGCTATGCCGGCGGCATCATAGCGGCCAGCCGGCCGACCCTGGACCGGATTGCGTCCGATCTCAACAAGATGACGCAGAACACCAACATGCCGGCCAATAGCGGGCAGTTCGACAGGATTTATGGCGACCTTTCGCAGGCCGTCGAGCAAACGGATCATGGCGCGAATGAAGGCGGGCTCAGCAGCGAAACCAAAAACGCGGCGAATGTGGTTGCCGACGCGCTTGCGTCAAATATGAGCATGACCAAGACGTTCATGCCGGCCTATGGGCTCTATAATGACCCCGCCCAGACGCTGGCGAACGCAGCGCAGACTGCGATCGGGAATCGGCAAGGGGCCAGCCTGTCACTGGCGCTCGGTACGACGCTGCGGCAGCGGGGTCAAACGGACGCCGCCAACGAAGTGGTGGAAGGGGCAGCGCAGGGATATGACGAACTGAAGACAAGAACAGATGGCGATGTACAGAAATTTGTGGGGGTGACGGCAAATTTGGAGCAATTGCGGTCGTCCTGGGCGCCGTTCATGACCAACGCGCAGTTGAATGCGGCGACCGAGGGATATGCGCGGCGCAATCCCGGTTTCGTGCAGCAGTTCGGCCAGGCGCTGACACAGGTGCAGCAGGACGGCACGGCGATCGTTCAGGTGCGGCAGGCTTTTTCCGGGTATCGGTCGAGCCTGGATGGGCTGAGCAATCGGACGGATCTGGTCAGTGCCGCGAACAATCTCACCGGGAACGACAGCAATAGCTACTTCGCCGTGCAGCAGAGCGGCCAGGTCACGATAAACGTGGCGCAGACCCTGGCCGGGAACCCGCCGGCGGCGCAGGCTGGTTATTCAACCGGTCTCGATGCGCCGGGCGTGTTGCGTTCGATCCGGACGGGCGTCAATCAATATCTGAAATCCAGCAAGACCACGCCGCTGACCAACGCGAGCGGCAAGCCCACCGAGCCGAACGTGCCGACGAATCTGGCACTATCCGCGGTCGGGCTGGGGCTGACGACGCAAACGGCGGTGTCGGAGCTGGAGCATTTCAACCAGCTCGATTTCGCGGACAAGTTGGTGACGGCGTACAATACGCTCGGGTTCGCAAAATACTTCCTGGAAACCGGGTCGTATGCATCGCGCATGGCGAAGGCGTCCGGCATTCGCTTTCTCGGTGCGGTCGCCGAGAGCAAGGGCGGCAGCGCGCTTGCCGGGTTGACCGCCAAGAACCCGCTCACCAATCAGGACACGCCGCTCAGCACCGGGTTCAAATTGTTCGGCACGTTCTATTATTTGACCGGTGCGTTTGCCAATGGCGTGAGCGCATACGATGCCGCATCGACCGGCGATCCGGTGACGGCAGGGCTCGATTCGGCGAACGGGTTGGGCAACATATTGCTGGCGGGCAACGCGTCGCGGGGCGTGATCACGTCGACGCTGACGAACCTCGGGGTAGACGCGGGCAGCGACACGGCGATCAATGGTGCGCTGGATTGGGCGGGACCGGTCGGGGCAGGCCTGTCGATTTTGGCGCAATTTGGCCTGGCCGCGTATTCCGCCGTGCAGCAGAAGGACGCGCAGAACACGCTGCAAGCGCAAGGCCAGGGGTTTCTGGAAGACGGCCTGCACCTTCGACCAAGTGTAGCCTATCAGCTCGCTGACGTTTCTGGACAATCAGCACGAGGGCCCGGCGCCGGTGCTGCAGGCGTATGCGCAGCAATACGGGATCAATCCACAGTCATTGATGGAGTTCCTGAACAAGCAGAATCCGAACGATGGCGGCAGTTTCGTGTACCTCGCCGAATATATGACGCCGGGTAAGAACGGACGCTATCCGGCGTCGTCGCCGTCCGACACCAGCAATCTGTACTATATCCCTGGTGTGCTGTATCAGAATACGCAGGACGTGGACCCCAATCTCAAGCCGCCATTGGTTGATTCGAATGTGATGCCGACGAGCCTCCGGCAGTTGCATTACTGGGCCGAGACGATTTTTGGGAACGGAGGACCGACGGTCACGAGTTGATCGAGAGCATGCCTCCCGCTGAGCGCGCTGGTCTGAAGAAAATCCACGAAAGCGACAAGCCGGACAGGTTTTCCCCGGATATCCCCACGGCGGAAGTCCGGGCCATGCCCCGGCTCGGACATGCTTGGGAGACAGATCATGCCGGAGCAACGGCCGCCATTTCCTCCATTCACACACGAGACCGCGATCAAAAAGGTGCGCGGTGCCGAGGATCTATGGAACACCTGCAACCCGGAGCTTACAGCGCTGGGCTATGCCGTGGACTGCTATTGGCGGAACCGCGCCGAATTCATCCGAGGCCGGACGGAGATCATCGCGTTTCTTACCAGGAAATGGGCGCGCGAGCTCGACTATCGCCTGATCAAGGAGCTGTGGGCCTTTGCCGGCAATCGGATTGCAGTGCGCTTCGCCTATGAATGGCACGATGATTCGCTGAACTGGTTCCGCTCCTATGGGAACGAGAACTGGGAATTCAATGGAGACGGTCTGAACACCTTGCGCTACGCCTGCATCAATGACCTGCCGATCAGGGAAAGCGAGCGGAAATTCCACTGGGACCGTTCCAGTCCACGTCCGGCCGACCATCCCGGCCTCTCGGAGCTGGGTCTCTGACCGGACCAGCCGCCAACGGCGAGAGCAATATCGGGCGGGAATTCAGCAAGTCGCCGCGTGCAGGCGGTCCATCCAGGGCTTCGGATGGAGCGCCGGTGCGCAGCGCCAGGCCGCGATCCTGGCGGGCAGGACGCAAATGCGCCGAGGGCCGTGCGACGTAGCAGCGCCGGACTTGCGGTGCCGGTCCGCCGCGTTCTGTGCCTGGCCGCGGTCGGACGATCGTGCAGTCTGCTGTCGTGGCGTCCAACGAACATCCATTGATGTTCGGAGCACATATACCGTTCAACGCCGCCGTACTTTTCTGCAATGCATATGGTTTTTTTGAAAGACCAGTAGGCAGGTGAAGGCAACATGTGGTTGAGGCGCCGACGGCGCACCGGTCAGCGCGCGGCAGGCGCGGACCGGCTTCACCAAGGGGCATCGAATGACCAAACCATTGATATCCCCAGGAAACAGTAAGCTCGGCGCGCTTGCGTTCATCGCTGCTGTGATCGCTGTGGCCGCTGCCGGCTTCGCCTTTACCGCCGGGTGGCTCTCTCCCAACCGCCTGACCGCGGGCAAATTGGTTGCCGCGCTGGCGCCGCCTGGCGGCCCGGCGCTGGGTCACCGGCGGAATCATGCCAAGGGCATCTGCTTCATCGGCACCTTCGACTCCAACGGCGACGGCACCGAACTTTCGCGATCGCAGGTCTTCACCCGCGGCCAATATCCGGCGTTGGGACGTTTCAATCTCGGCACCGCCGATCCAAACGCGCCGGATTCGACGGTGAGGATTCGAGGCATGGGATTGCAGATCGCGACGCCGGACGGCGAAGAGTGGCGCACCGCCATGATCGACGCGCCGGTCTTTCCTGTATCGACGCCGGAAGAATTCTACCGGCTTCTCGAGGCGTTGCGCAGCAAGGACCCGGACGCCGTGAAGGATTTTGCGGCCAAACAACCGGAGTTTGCGGTATTCGGAAAGTGGGCGAGCAGCGCGCCGTGGACCGCAAGCTATGCGGAAGAGCGCTTCAACAGCCTCGACGCCTTCACATTCGTCAACGGTTCCGGCATCGAGCATGCGGTGCGATGGTCGCTGCTGCCGCAGGCAAAGGTGACCCCCATCACAGACAGCGACCTGGCCAAACTTGGTCCCGACTATCTTGAGCAGGAGATTGCCGAGCGCGTAGGCAAGGCGCCGCAGCGTTGGACGATGGTGCTGACTGTCGCCAGCCCCGGCGATCAAACCTCGGATCCGAGCAAGGCCTGGCCCGCGGATCGGCGTACCGTTACCGTTGGAACTCTTGTTGTTGAGCGGATCGAAGCCGAGCGCGACGGTCCATGCCGCGATATCAATTTCGACCCGACGGTCTTGCCGAACGGGATCCAGGTCTCGGACGATCCGTTCCCGGCCGCGCGATCTGCCGCCTATGCCAAGTCGTACGACCTGCGCACCGCGGAGGTTCGCGACTACCCCTATCACATGAAAACTGCCACGGGAGCTAAACCGTGAACGCAACCAGCGAACGTTTCACTCCGCTCCAGCGCCTGCTGCATTGGGTGATGGCCATCTGCATCCTGTCGATGTTGTTCATTGGCGTTGGCTTCGCTTCGACAATCACGCCAAAGTACCTTCCGTTGGTCGCGGCACACAAGACGCTGGGTATCGCCATCCTGGTGTTAGCATTGATCCGTCTGGGCGTGCGTGTCCGCTATGGCGCGCCGCGCCTGCCGGTGAACCTACCGACGCCGATGAAACTCGCCGCGCAGCTCTCGCATTATGCGCTTTACGCATTGATGATCGGCATGCCGCTGCTTGGATGGGGTATGTTGTCGGCCGCCGGCTATCCGGTCGTCTTGTATTGGAACATTCGCCTGCCTCAGATCTTGCCACTGAACGCTGCACTGCATACGGTGCTTTGGAACGCGCATTTCTACCTGGCGTTTGCCTTCTACGCACTGATCCTCATGCACATCGCGGCGGCATTGTTCCACGGGCTGATCTTGTGGGACGGCGTGTTCGGAAGCATGGCGCCCGCGCCGTCTCGCGTAAAAGTTGTCGCCGCAGAGTGAAGCTATTCGAAGAGCCGCAAGACGGCACACCGAACGGGCAGACCATGGCCCGCACGTCGTCCGCGCTTCCACCTCGATCGAGACGCAACCGCTGGCTGATCTCATGCGCAGCCTGTGCGCGACTGTCGCGATGATTGCATGGATCAGGCGGGCGGAACATACCCCGGCATCCGGTTCGTGCGGAATGCGATGGCGCGCTGCGAGTCCCGGGCCTGCAGCCCGGGATCCTCAAACAGGACCGCCGGGATCATATCCAATGCCTCACCAATCGGGTTATGCGCCGCTTCCATGGTAGGGGCGGAGTACAGCAACGGATACACCCCGAACTCCACGAAGTGCAGCATTTTCCGCAGCAACTGTCCGGCCGAGACGACGCTCAGCAAGCGCCCGAAGCCGCCATCGATCCAATAGCATGCCGCCACGAAGCATTCGTCCGCCGAGCAATACACGCCGGGCTGGGGCGCGGCGGGACCCTTGTAGCGTTCGTTCAAATCGTCGCCGTGCAGCGCCGCCGCGGGAATCCCACGTTCGGCCAGATAACGCGTGCCGGCGGCACTGAGCGTGATCTTGTCCTCGATGCCGCTGTCCATAAATCGGCTGCCGGGCACGTAAATTTCGACGGCTCGGCCTGCCGCCACCGACTGGCGATAAAGTTCCGCCCCGCGCTGCAGCCGGGCCGTGAACTCGTGGTCAGGATAGGTGCCATCGATCAGCGGGTGCTGGGCTGCGATTTCGATCAGGTCGGAAGCAACCGACTGCCTCGCCTGAATGGCAGCCACGGCGCGTGCCAGTTTCGCCGCCCACCGTTCGCGAGCCTGATCTGTCGGTGCGGCTTGCATGCGGTTCCATCTCCCAATGCATTGCGTTTGGCCGGCCGGGTTGAGGCTACTCCTTCACGCCGCCGGCCATCAGCCCGCGCACCAGATAGGAGCGAACGAAGAATGTGAACACCAGCACGGGCAGCAGAACCACCACGCCGGCGGCGGCGATCTTGCCCCACTCCCAGCCGGCATATTGCATGAAATTGACGATGGCGACCGGCGCCGTCATCGCATCCGTCCGTGTCAGGATCAGGGCAAAGAAGAAATCGTTCCACGACAGGATGAAGCACAATATGCCGGTGGCGGCGAGGCCCGGCGCGGCCAAAGGCAATGTCACGCGCACGAAGGCCTGCCACACGCCGGCGCCATCGATCCAGGCTGCTTCCTCCAGCGAACGAGGCACCGCGTCGAAGAAACTCTTCATGGTCCAGACGACCATGGCGAGATTGAACGTCAGATAAATCAGGATCAGCCCGCTGACCGTGTCCATCAGGCCAAGCCAGGTGAACGCCAGGAAGAACGGAATTGTGAAGGCGATCGGGGGGGCCATGCGGGTGACCAGGATCCACATCGCGATCTGCTTGTTGGCGCGGAACCGGTAGCGGGCCAACGCGTAAGCGGCGGGCACGCCGATTACCAGCGACAGCACGGTGGAACCGGTGCTGGCAAGCAGGCTGTGGATGAAAGAGTCGGGAAAGCCGCCACCGCCTAGCGCGCGGTAGTTGTCCAAGGTAGGGACAAAAAGCAAACCTGCGCCGAGGACGTCCGCGTTTGGGCGGAACGACATCAGCACCAGCCACAGCACGGGTAACAGTGCCAGGAACAACAATGCGGCGCCGGCGGCGTGGATGGCATGACGGCGCCAATAAATCTTGCGGTGACGGGGGCGAACCTGGGGCGTGGCCTGGCTATGTGCGGCGGCGGCTGTGCTGGCGGTGCTCATCGGCCGTTACTCGCCCACCGCCTGCGTGCCGCCCAGGCGGGCGACGATCAGGCTCAGTATGAAGACGCCGCCGACCATCATCGTGGCGATGGCGCTGCCGTAACCCCAGTAGGCGAAATTGAAGGTCTGGATGAACGCGTAGTAGTTGGTGACTTCGGTTGCCTGGCCCGGGCCGCCGTTGGTGATGATGTAAATCAGGGGGAAGGCCTTGATGCTGTCGATCAGCCGGAACAGTACGGCAACTGTCAGCGCGGGGCGGATGAAGGGCAGGCGGACGTACCAGAACATCTGCCACGCATTGGCGCCGTCGATGCGTGCGGCTTCCAGCGGTTCCTTCGGCATCATCTGCAGGGCCGCCAGCACCATCAGCAGGGTAAAGGGAAACCACTCCCACGTGTCGGCCACGGCGAGTGCCGGCAGTGCCCAGGTTGGATCGGTGACCAGTGATCCCGCGGAAATGCCAAGTGCGCCGAGCGCTGCATAGAGCGGGCTTATGTTGGGTGTGTACAGCACCTTCCAGATGATGGCGACGACGATCGGCGGCAGCACCATCGGCACCAGGAAGCCGGTACGGAC
Organism: Acetobacteraceae bacterium; assembly: GCA_035523995.1. Lineage (GTDB taxonomy): Bacteria > Pseudomonadota > Alphaproteobacteria > Acetobacterales > Acetobacteraceae > JASHVB01. Next base: position 105,122 of record DATKPQ010000108.1, read on the forward strand.
GGCTTCCATGAATCGGGATTCGATGTTCAGCAGCAGTGCCAGGCCCAGCCCGACCAGGGTTTGCAGCCCCACCGTGATCGCGGACAGCTCCAGTTGCAGCCCCACCGAATGCACGAAGCTGCTGTCGAACAGGGCCTGGCTGTAGTTGGCGAGCGGTGTGGAGAAATCCAGGCCGCTGCCAGGCGTCAGCGGCGTCAATGGCGTCAGGCTGGTGGCGACCAGGTAGATGGCCGGGCCCAGCGTCACCGCGGCCAGCACGATCAGCGCCGGGGCCAGCCCGATTGTGAAGGCGCGCCGCTGCTCGGCGGACCAGGTAGCGGCCGTCATGCGCGGCGGATCAAATTTTCACGCCGGCACGGCGAAGCTGCGAGATAGAGTTCTGCTGCGCCTCGGCCATCGCCGCCTTCGCCGTTTTCTGGCCCGAGGTGATGTTGCCGATCGCGATGTCGATCTGGCGATCGACCTGCGGATAGGGCGGCACGATGCGATAGTTCATGTAGCCCTTTGCGCCGAGGTCGATGGTGTCGAGATACATCTTGGCGACGTCGTAGCCGTTCAGCGTGAGCTTCTGGCGGAACTCCGGCATTTCGATGATCGAGCGGCGGGTGATCGAACTCCAGCCGTCGTCGCGGAACATGCGCAGCAGCAGATCCTTCGACATCGACCAGGCGATGAACTGCCACGCGGCGTCCTTCTTGCGGGAACCGATCGGGATGCCCCAGCCATGCGTCGCGATCTGCGGGAAGCGGCCGGCGGGCCCGGCCGGGAACATGGCGAACGCACAGGTCTTTTGCACCTTGCTCGACGGCTGGGCCATCTGGGCGACGAAGTCCTCGTTCTCGGTGGTGTAGATCATGCTGCCCTGTTTCAGTTGGGCCACCACCTCGTCATAGGTATAGGACAGCACGCCTTTCGGCCCGTAGGACCGGAGCATGTTGCAGAAGAAATCGGCCGCCTCGACAGCCTGTGGCGTGTCCAGCACCGGCATCAGGTCGTGCGGTGGATTGCGGAAGATGTTGCCGCCGAAACCTTGCAGGAAGCCGATGAAGGTCCAGCCGTAATGGTTTTCGGTGATGAACCCGGGCAGTCCGTCCTTGCCGTTCACCGCGCCCAGCATTTTTTGCATCTGGGCAAATGTATCGGGCAGGCCGAAGCCGGCCTTCTGCATGATGTCGTAGCGGGAGGCAGCGGACATCATGATGTCGGCGATCCAAGGGATGGCACACAGCTCGCCCTTGGCATTCTTGAAGACGGTGGTGGTGCCGGGCAGGAAGTCGCTCGCGTCCCAGCCGGCGGGCGTGAGCTTCGGATTGCTGAAGTACGGATCCAGCGGCACCACCCAGCCGGCGCCGACCCAGCGGCCGATATAGATGAACGTGACGTTGATCACGTCATAGGCATCCGACCGCGTGGCAAGCGCGATGTCCATGCGCTGATTATAAATCGGGAACGACGGCGTGGTGTAGACGACACGCGCGCCCGTTTGCTCTTCGAATTCGGGGATGTATTTGGTGAGCATCAGCGGATACGGCGCGCTCCAGCACGACACGTTCAGCGTTACACCTTGCAGCGGCTTGGTGCCGCCGGCTGCCGGCGCCTTGCCCGGCAGCATGAGCGCGCCGCCCGCCGCCGCGCCGGCCGCCATGATGTGACGGCGCCTAATCCTTGTTTGCATCCGCTGCCCCTCCCTGCCCGCATCCGCTCGCTGCGGTCACTCGTTGGGGCAGAAGGCTACCGCGATGGATTCAGGGGCACAATGCGAGAGCGGCGGTTCGCTCCCACCGCGTGATCCGATGGCTTGGGCTGCAAGACGGCGGGCCATTCAGACGCGAGATTCGCAACGGCCCGCTTGATCGCAAGGACGAACTCCCCGGCCACGCGTCGGGTGAATGCGGCCTTGGGGTCACTCGTACTCCTCACCCTCATAGCGTACGAATCCGACCGGCCGATGCGTGAAATGCAGCACGGGAAGCCCTGGATCGTCCTGTCCCGGCGTTGCTTCGTCCGCAGGGATCCAGTTTCCTTGCATTTCCACGGGCGTGCCGTCCTGGAACGGGATATCCTGGCCGACCCCGCCCTCGGTGACGCGGATTGCCACGAACACGTTGCCAGCGTAGTCGCTGCCACCGTCCAGTGCCTGCACCTGGTCGATCCAGATATGCTGATGCTCGGCGCCATCATGGCTGTAGCGATCGGGAAACACGCGGGAGACGGTCGCGCTGATGCGACGAACTTCGCCGCGGCCGGAGCCGTCGGAGTTGCGCAAGTGCATGTCATGGTAATGGCGGGCCATGCTCTTCTCCACAGTAACTGGCCCACTTTGCATTTCCTGGCGGTGCCAAGGGGTGACATTTCCGGGACGTCGGCAGGCTTGATGGTCTGGCCTGTCGGATCAGAGCCAGGCGTGGCAATGGTGAGAAGCGACCACCGGCCGGCTTAGCGAGTCATTTCCGATGTAGGAACAATGCGCCTGCCGCGGCCAATACCTGAAATTCGTAATGTAGACGCAATGCGGGCGTATGGGAGTGATAATAGCCGATCGCGAGCGCCAGGTTTCCATGCGCCTGGGCAATATATGTCTTCATGATGGCACCCGAGGCCGCGATATTGAAGCATGGGTCATAGATCAAGCGCCCGATTACAACCTGGGGTTCCAGTCTTGCAGACTGGGCCAGGGGCCTGATCCACATTGTGTTGACCTGCATCACGCCGAGATCGGCGGTTCCGTTGGCGTTGACATGCACCGAACCGACCTGACCGCCCTCGACAGCCTGGATGGACGGCAGCACGCGCGGTGGCAGATGATAGAACGCGGCGGTGGCGACCATGCAGGCCAGGAACGGAATGCTCATGCCGCCACCGGAACAGATGTGCCACGGGTTACGGAGCCGACCCGTCGCAGAGCCCCCCTGTTGTGCTGTGCTCCCTCGTCGATCACGCGCCACTTCATTCTACCCACCCGTCCATAGGGGAGAAGCGTCTCCTATAGCAGCAGGCGCCTGGGTGCCAGCGCGGCAACAAAATCCGGCGGCGGCGTCGACCCGGTGCGGGTTCGCGAGACGCCGCGCGAGCGCCGCCCGCGGCCGGCGTAACCTTGGTTCGTTAACCTCTCTTTACACGCGATCCGGTATCATAAGCCGAACACGGCCATCAACACGCGAGAGCAAGAGATGCAGGTACGAGTTGTCGCGATTGGATTGATCGGATTTTTGATATGGGTTCCGACGCTTGCTGCATCCCCGGGAGGAGCAGGCAAGCGTGGCCCCGATGGCTTCGGCAACATCCCGTACGGAAGCTCCAGCGAGGATGCTATCAGGCTCAACCACGGCAACGGCGAGATAGTACAAAACAATGGCCCGCCAATCCTCACGTACAGGACCAGTATTCAAGGTATGACGTTCAACGTCACGCAAAACTATGATAAGAATCATAAGGCAGTCGACGCCATCGTGGTATCTACGACGACTGAGTCAGGCCAAGACTGCATCGCCCAGTTCAACTATGTTCTCGCCCTGCTTCAGTCGACATACGGCGAGGCTGGCTCCGCACCACTGCAAGAACAAACCGGCGGGAACGGTGTCAGCTACAAGGTGCTCTTTGAATTCAACCGAAGCGACGGAATTGAGGCAGAACTGACAGCGGCCGGGACAGGCGGTTCCGCCACCGGCAGTGGCGCCGGGCCATGCACGATCCGTTTGCACTATCTCCCGCCTGGCTGGGTGGGCCATTTCTGAGCATGGCGGTAGCCGTTTTCGCAGCGAGCGTGTCTGAGCGGAGCGCGCCGAAAAACACCGGTCAGTGCCGAGCTGCGGCTGAGCCCGTCGGATTGCCGGTCGGTTCGCAGACGTACTCGTGCGCTGCGCGTCAAGCTACCGTCCTGCGACGCGATGACGACAGTTGAAGCTCGTGCAGTGCCGGGTAAAGCCGCCGGTACATCTCTCGCCGCGGCGCCAACTGCGCCGACAGAGCAATATCCGGATCGAATGCCGAGTCGGTCGGCGGCTCTCTGCACGTATCCGCCACGCCGCCGTCGCCGCAGGCGATGCGTGCCAGCCGCGCCGCACCAAGCGCCGGACCAACTTCACCGCCCCGCACCGTGCGCACCGGACGATCCAATGCCGACGCCAGTATACGCAGCCATAGTGCGCTGCGTGCGCCGCCGCCGATCGCGATCAGCGATTCGATCCGGCCGCCACGGGCCTCCAGCGCGTCCAATCCATCGGCCAGCGCAAATGCAACGCCTTCCAGGACGGCACGCGTCAGATCGGCTCGCGCGTGTGAACCGGTCAACCCGAACAATACGCCCTTCGCCGCAGCATCGTTGTGCGGCGTACGTTCACCGGAGAGATACGGCAGGAACACCAAGCCCTCGTCACTGCCAATGCCCGCGGCAGCAAGTTCCTGTAGCAGGGCGGCCTCGTCCTCGGCACCGGTAACGTGCGCGAGCCATGTCAACGAGGCTGCGGCCGAGAGGATCACCGACATGCGGTGCCAGGTCTCCGGCAGACAGTGACAAAACGCATGCACCGCGCGATCGGGATCGGGAAGGAACGCGGCATCCGCAACGAACACCACACCGGATGTGCCGAGCGATACGAAAGCCTGTCCCGGTGCGACACAGCCTACGCCGACCGCCCCCGCCGCATTGTCGCCGGCACCGCCTGCGACCGGAATTCCTGCCGGCAATCCCCACGCCGCCGCGACATCCGCCCGCAGATGCCCCGCAACCGCCGAGCCTTCGACCAGCCGCGGCACCATTTGTTCTTTCAAGCCGGTCGCCGCGAGCATGGCTCCTGACCAACGCCGTGCGCCGACATCCAGCCATAAAGTACCGGCAGCGTCGGACATGTCGGAGATCGCCTCGCCGGTCATGCGCAGGCGCAGCCAATCCTTCGGCAGCAGCACGCGGCGCATGCGAGCGAACACGTCCGGCTCGTGCCGTCGTACCCATAGCAGCTTTGGGGCCGTGAAGCCGGGCATCGCCAGGTTTCCGGTGATGCTACGCGAGCGTTGCTCCGCCGCTTCCAGTTCGGCGCACTCGGCATGCGCGCGGCCGTCATTCCACAGGATGGCGGGGCGCAGAGGCTGATCGGCGGCGTCCAGCAGTACTGCTCCGTGCATTTGACCCGACAGTCCGATGCCGCGCACCTGCGCCAGGTCATGCTCGCGCCGCAGAGCAACGACCGCCACCTCCGCGGCATGCCACCAATCGGCCGGATCCTGCTCGCTCCACAGCGGCCGCGGATGGGAGATCGGGTTCGCCGCGGTTGCCTGCCCGACGACGGCGCCGGCATCGTTCAGCAGCACGACCTTGACGCCCGAAGTTCCCAGATCAAGCCCGAGATGCATGGCGTTCGACACTCCCGGTTCCGGCTTGCGTTTTCTTATATCTTGCCGATGGTAGCGGGGCTATCGCCCGACAGGCCGTTATGGGTGAAGAGTTACGTCAGGACGTCGGCCTCGCCGGGCAAGCGTGCGCGATGATGCTCTTTGCGGCATCATCACCGTAAGGCGCCGGTGAATGCGGACCAATGGGGAAAACCAAGTGACCAAGACACCGAGTGAAAAGCTGCATAGACCAGCGGCCACCGCGGCCGGCCAATGCGTCTGCGGCGCGGTGCGTCTGGAGATCGATTTCCCCGCGTTCTGGGCCTGGCACGACCACTCCCGCGCGACCCAGTTGGCGCATGGTGCCGCCTATGCGACCTATATCGGGGTATGGAAGAGCCGCGTGCGCGTTACCCTCGGCAATAACCGCATTGTCCGCTTCAAGGACAAAGCTCGCCAGACCACGCGCAGCTTTTGCGCGACCTGCGGCACGCCCTTGCTCTATGAACGGCCACGTTCGGCGAAAATGGTAAATCTGCCGCGTGCGTTGTTCGAGACCCGCACCGGGCGGGAGCCTCGCTATCACATCGCTCTGGCAGAATCGCCGGAATGGGCATACCGGGGCGAGGCACTCGGCCCGTTGAAAGGCTTTCCCGGCGTGCTCTGGGCGCGGCCGCGAATGAAACGGCCCGCGGCCAAGGCCAGCCGGCGATGAACGCAGTCCAACTGCCGCTCGGCGAAGCGCATGACCTGGGCCAGCGGTGCTGCTGGGAACCGGCTTCACCAGCGACGAGGCACGCAGCATCGTCGATCACCTGATTGACAATTCGATCTGCGGCTACGATTTGCCGGCCTGCCGCGAATTGTGGCGTTGGGATTGCCAAAGTGACGCAGAAATCCATCGCGACAGAGCCGGCGTGATTGCCGCCATCCGCGCGGGCCGAGATCGGGGTTTCGTATTCGATGGCAATCGGGCGGCGTGGTTGCCGGATCTCCGGACTGTCCACAATGCTATACACTGCATAATATCAGATATCAGGAAAAGCTTGCCAAAGTGTTGGTCGGGTGCCGCAAAATGCGGTTAGGTCCCGCGCGTAGGAAGCATCAGCACCGCTGTTACGCTTGGGGCATCTCTGCTAACGGATCTCACCGGCATGATAAGAGGAACGTGCTGTTACCGCGTTCGCGCGCCACCAAGGTTAATTCCCGGCCCATTGCCACGGGACGCCGCGCTCTGTACGAGCAAGGTGCTGCAGCCGCGACGTTCGCGACCTTACCGTAACGGAGATCGGGTCATGGCAGTGAAGCCCCAGCCGGATGGTTATCACAACGTCACACCCTATCTTGTCGTTCCGGACGCGGCGCGGCTGATCGAATTCCTGGTCGCCGCATTCGATGCGCGTGAGACGGAGCGCCTCGAGGCGCCGAACAATCGCATCGCGCACGCGGAAGTGCGGATCGGCGATTCGGTGGTGATGCTCGGCGAGGCGCGCGACGGCCATAAGGCGCGGACGTGCATGCTGTATGTTTATGTGCCCGATGCCGACGCCACGTGGAAGCGTGCCGTGGCGGCAGGTGCGACTGCCGGTCAGACGCCGCAGGATCAGTTCTATGGCGACCGCAGCGGCAGCGTCATCGATCGCTGCGGCAATGAGTGGTGGGTCGCAACGCGAATCGAAGACGTGCCGCCTGATGAGTTGCGCCGCCGCGCCAGGGCTGCGATGCAAACGGCAGCGGGTTAGTACGACCCCATCGGCGAGGGAACGCAGCGGAACCATCTCTAGGGGAGACACGCCAATCATGAATTTGTTCGATCTCACCGGCAAGGTCGCCCTGGTGACCGGCGGCAACGGCGGCATCGGCCTGGGCATGGCGGAAGGCATGGCATCCTGCGGCGCCGCGATCGTCATCTCGGGCCGCAACGCCGACAAGGCGCGCGCTGCCCTGGATGCCTTGCGGGCGCATGGCGCGAAGGCGGCATTCCTGCCGGCGGATGTGACGAAAAAGGCGGAATGCGAGAAGCTGGTGCTGACGACCGAGGCGCAGTTCGGCCGGCTCGACATCCTGGTCAACAACGCCGGCACCGCGATTCGCAAGATGCCGCAGGATTATACCGAAGCCGAGTGGCACGAGGTGCTGGACACCAATCTCACCGGCGCCTTTCTGCTCTCACAGGTTGCGTATCATGCGATGAAACGCGCGGGTGGCGGCAAGGTCATCAATATTGGTTCGATGATGTCCATGTTCGGCGCACCCTATGCCGCGCCGTACGGCTCCAGCAAAGGCGGCATCGTACAGTTGACGCGGGCGCTTGCGACGGCCTGGGCGAACGACAACATCCAGGTGAATGCGGTGCTGCCTGGCTGGATCGATACCGACCTGACACGCCGTGCGCGCCAGCAGGTGGCGGGGCTGCATGAGCGGGTAGAGGCGCGCACGCCGGCCGCACGCTGGGGCACGCCGGCGGACATGGCGGGGGTGGCCGCGTTCCTCGCCAGTGCGGCGTCCGATTTCGTGACGGGCGCGGCGATTCCGGTGGATGGGGGATATTCGGTGGGGATGTAACGGAACCGATAAAACCTCTTTCGCTTTGCGCGCCGACGGACCGCCCCGATCACCCTCGCTCTCGACGCTACGGCGTCTCGACCTCTCCCCTTAGCGGGAGAGGTCATCTTGCCACCCTAATGACCGCTCGACTGCCTTTCGCCAGCCCGCGGCCAATCCTTCACGCCGTTGCTGTGGCATCGACGGGGTCCAAGTCTTCGTTACCGCCCAGTTGGCGCGCACATCGTCGAGTCCCTGCCAAAATCCTACCGCCAACCCCGCCGCATATGCGGCGCCCAGCGCGGTCGTCTCCAGCGTCCGCGGCCGCGCCACGGGCACGTTGAGCATGTCGGCCTGGAACTGCATCAGCAGTTCGTTCACCACCATGCCGCCATCCACGCGAAGCGTCTTGATCGCGATCCCGGAATCCTGCTCCATCGCGCGCACGACATCGAGCGTCTGGTAGGCGCTCGCTTCCAATGCCGCGCGTGCGATATGGCCCGCGCTGGCGAAGCGTGTCAGGCCGGCAATCACGCCGCGCGCATCGCTGCGCCAGTACGGGGCGTACAGCCCGGAAAAAGCCGGAACGAAATACACATCGCCATTGTCCGGCACCGACCCAGCCAGCGTCTCCACTTCAGCCGACGTGCGGATCAAGCCGAGATTGTCGCGCAGCCATTGCACCAGGGCGCCGGTGACCGCGATCGATCCCTCCAATGCATAGCAGGCAGGTGCATCGCCGAACTGTGCGGCAACCGTCGTCACCAGCCCATGCCGCGACGGCCGCGGCGTGGTGCCCGTGTGCATCAGCAGGAAACACCCCGTGCCGTAGGTATTCTTCGCCTCTCCCGGCTCGCAGCACGCCTGGCCGAGCAAGGCCGCCTGCTGGTCGCCGAGGATTCCCGCCACCGGCACGCCGTCCAGCGGCGCCCGCGCGGTCGCATACACCGCCGACGACGGCACGATACGCGGCAGCACCGCGCGCGGAATACCGAACACCGCCAGCAGCGCATCGTCCCATTGCAATGTGGCGAGGTTCATCAACTGCGTGCGGCTGGCATTCGTGACATCGGTGACATGCTGTCCGGTCAGATGCCAGAGCAACCAGCTATCGACGGTGCCGAACGCCAGGTCGCCGGCCTCGGCGCGACCCCGCGCCTTCGGCACATTATCGAGCAACCAGCGCAGCTTCAGCGCGGAGAAGTAGCTGGCCAACGGCAGCCCGGTCTGTGCGCGGAACCGGTCCTGCCCGCCGTCGCTGGCGTATTCCGCCACCAACGACTCGGTGCGCGTATCCTGCCAGACCAGCGCGTTGTGCACCGGCGCGCCCGTTGCACGGTCCCATAACAGGGTGGTCTCGCGCTGATTGGTAATCCCCACCGCAGCCAGATCCCGCGGCGTCAGCCCTGCCTCGCGCAGGGTTTGCTCGACAACGGTCAAGGTGTTGTCGCGCAGCTCGATCGGATCATGCTCCACCCAGCCGGGCTGCGGAAAAACCTGCCGGTGTTCGCTCTGGGCCTGTGCGACGGTGTTGCCGGCGCGATCGAACACGATGAATCGGCTGCTGGTGGTGCCCTGATCGATGGCGCCGACATATTTTGTCATGTTGTCCCCGAACCAGGCGGGCTGCGTGCGCTTTCGTCAGTGATGAGACGCCCGAGGCACGTAGCATGCCCGTTGGACAGAGCGAGCGCGCCCGATCTACGGGGTAGGTGGCCGGGTCGAGCCCGGCCATGGCGAGGGGAGAGAAAGGGTAGCGGCGTTATGCAGCCGATTCGGTGGCCACGGGCCGCGGCAGGTCGCTTTTCGCGCCGTCGGTCAGCATTTCCATGCGGCCAGTGATCTGGCCGCCGTCCTCCACTTGCAGCCGGCGGCAGCGTCCGGTCCCCAGCATGCGGCCGGTGCTACGAATCACCAAAGCGCCACGCGCCGTTAACGTGCCGTCGATGGTGCCAGCGATTTCCGCCTCCTCCACCTCGACTTCGCCCTTGAACACGCCGCCGGGCGCAATGGAAAGCTCCGTCGCGTGGATCATCGTGGCTTCGACGGTGCCTTCGACAACCAGCCGCTCGGCATCCTGCACCGTGCCTTGCACGCTGATGCCGCGGCCGACGACCAGCGTGCGCCGCTCGCCAGGTTCGCGGGCGCGCGCGGGGGTGGGCGCCAATGCCGGCCGGGGGCCGCTGGCGGGCGGCGTGGCAATGCCGGTTGCGGCAGGAGAAAGCGGTGGGCGGGACATTATTTGCGCCTCCTTCGGTGGGGCGGGACGGAATGGGGGCACGCCCAGGCCGGTATCGCCGGGCGGTGGCGATCCGAATGGCGTGGCAGGATGCACGACGGTCTGCGTCTCGGCGGCATCCTCGGCGCCGGAATTGGCAGCGATCCCGGCGGGCAACGTGGCACCGGACTCACCCGGTACCTCGTCTGGTTTGCGGCGTTTGAACAAGGCAACCCCATGGATGACTGACGGACTCGGCGAGTGCTTGACGAGTGTCGCCCTAACACGGCTCCGTCCCAGGGACAACAATGATCTTGGTGGGGTTATCCACAATCAGTACCATGGAGTCTCGCGAATCTGTGTTAACGCCAGATCGAGCATATGGACCATCGCCGCGGTGCCCAAAATAGGAATGAACAGATTGAGCACGGGCACGTACGCGGCGGCGGCCATGAGGCCGCCGTAGGCGAAGATCATTCCGCGGGCGGCCCGATATGCGGTGTTTGCGGCGTGGCGCGGCAATCGGCGCATCGCGACCATCACGAACAAGCCACGACCCAGGGCGTAGGCGGCGACCGCCCAGGCGAGCAGCAGGCCGATGCCGGGCAGGATCAGGGCCAGAACTAGCGCGAGCAAGTTGAGCATGAGGATGCGGGTGCCGAGGCAGACGCCGTCCCAGAGTTGGGCAGTGACGGAGGCGCCCTGCGGCGGCGGCAGGGACGGGTAGTAGCGGCGTTCCACCGCGGCGGCGATACGGTCGAAGTAGAGCGTGGCGATAACGGCGGCGAGCGGCAGAAACATCCAGGCCGCCAGCACTGTCGCGCCAATCGAGGCCAGAAATCCGAGGCCCAAGGCCCATAGACCGTGCCAATGCACGAGTCGCTCGACGGCCCAAACCGCAACGAAATGCAGGGCGATGAAGCACGCCGCGGACCAGGCGAGGCAGCGCAGCAGCACGCCAATGAACGTACGGTCGCCCATCTGGCCGATCGCTCGAACGAAAGGGAGAAGGGCAGGGAACATATGGACAAAACCTCTCCCGCCTTCGGCCGGAGAGGTCAAGATGGGAAGGGCTGCGGCGCAGGGGTTGAGACCTGCCCCCCGGCTTGTTCCGAGAGTGAGTGTGGTGGGTCCGGCACGCACGTGTTGCCTCATGCCCCGATCGCCCCCACCCTGCGCGCATCGCCCCTGAGGGAGAACGCGGCATGAAAATCGCCCGCATCGAGGACCTGCATTGCGACGCCGGCTGGCGCACGTTTTCCTTTCTCAAGATCACCACCGACGACGGCATCACCGGATGGTCCGAATACACGGAAGCCGACGGCAGCCGCGGCCTGACTGGCGTGATCCACGGCCTGGCCGAAGCCTTGGTCGGCCAGGATCCTCGGCCGGTGCAGCAGATTTCCTCGGCGCTGTGGATGCGCCAGGTGCAGGCGCCCGGCGGGGTCAACGCGCGTGCCATCGCGGCGATCGAGAACGCATTGCTCGACGTGAAGGGCAAGGCGCTGGGCGTGCCGGTCTACGAATTGTTCGGGGGCCCGATTCGCCGGCGCATTCCGGTGTACTGGTCGCATTGCGGATCCTATCGCGTGCGGAACCACGAGCTGGTTGGCGTACCGCCACTGCGGACCTACGACGACATCGCGGCCCTCGGGGCGGAGGTGAAGCGGCGCGGGTTCAAGGCGCTGAAGACCAACATCCTGCCGATGGAAAACGGTCGGCTGGTGAATTTCGGTCCCGGGTTCGGCCGCACGCCGGGCTGGCCGGAGCTTAATGCGGACCGAAAGATATTGCAGACGGTGCGGGACCAGTTGTCGGCGTTCCGCCAGGGTGCGGGTCCGGAGATGGGCCTGCATCTCGACGTGAACTATCATTTCAAGACCGAGGGCAACCTGCAGATCGCCAAGGCGGTGGCGCCGTTCGACATGACCTGGCTGGAGATCGACACCTGGGACCCGCAATCCCTGGCGCTGATCCGCCGTGTCGCACCGTGCCCGATCGCATCGCTGGAATCGGTGTGCGGCCGCCGCGCGTTCCGGCCGTTCTTCGATGCCTACGCGTCGGACGTGGCGATCATCGACGTGATCTGGAACGGCTTTCTCGAATCGATCAAGATTGCCGCGATGGCCGAGGCGTACGAAGTGAACTGCGCGCCGCACAATTACTACGCGCATCTGTGCAGCGGCATCAGTGCGGCGTTCTGCGCCGTGGTGCCGAATTTCCGCGTGATGGAGATCGATATCGACAGCGTCTCCTGGCGCGACGAATTGTTCGTCAATCCGCCGGTGATCGAGAATGGCGAGCTGATCCTGCCGGAGGGCCCGGGCTGGGGGGTGGAGGTGAACGAAGCGGGGATCCGAGCGCACCCGCCGAAGTAGTTCACCTATTTGTGCAAACGGTCTGGCAGGCTGGGGCGCAGGACCACCCCCGACGGCGCGCCGGAATCGCGCTCGCTGTCGCATGGCCGGATTCGACCCAGGGCGGACGCGCGGTGCCTGTTCAGAGCCACGGGTTGAGCAACGTCACGCCGGTTGCAGCGAAGTCGGCCGCGTTGCGGGTGGCAACGGTCATGCCATGCACCAGCGCGGTCGCCGCGATGAACGCGTCATTGATCGGCCGCGGGTCAGGAACGTGCAGTTGTGCCGCGCGCCTGGCGACGGCAGCGTCCACGGGCAAGATACGGCCCTCGAACGCGGATACAACCTGGCGTTCCAGCCATTGCCGGAAGAGCGTCCCCCGAGGCGGGTCGCGCCGTTCGGCCAGCAGGACGCCGATTTCAAGCTCGTGAATGGTGATGGCGGAGATGAACAGGTCCGCCGTGTCGAGGGTATCGGACCAGCGAGCCACATGCGGATCGGCGTTGCCGAGCTGGACCTTGCGAAGCTCGGAAACGACTTTGGTATCGAGCAACAGCATCAGGACAGGTCTACCGGTCTGGCCCGTTCGGTGCGGGGCGGGATGTCCAGTTCCACATCCGCGAGACCGGGCATGGCGAGCAGATCGGCGATGTTCCTGTGCTGGCCGGTGAGTTTTCGATAATCGTCGATGCTGAGCAAGACATGGGCGGGCTTGCCGCGGTCGGTGATGAACACTGGACCTTTTGCGGCGGCTTTCTTGGCTCGGCTGGTGTCCTGGTTGAACTCCCGGCTGGAGAGGGTGGTGATGGGCATGTCGGCATCTGTGGGTGGCGCGGGTTAGAATGTAGATATGTTGCTACAACGGGAGGTCGTGTGCGTCAATGTCGCCGACGCTGGTGGCTGACGCTGGTGCCGGCGGGCGGCGCGGGCGCTCGATCCTGGCCGTTGTGGTGGGGCTTCAAGGAAAAGCGCTGCTTGAGCGGCCGGCGTCCGAAAACCTTCACCATCCTCGCCGTTCCCTGGCAAAGCGAGTCGTCCCGAAAGCCGCCATCTATTCCAGATGCGGCGTCAGCACATTTTCGATCCATTTCATGAATGCGCGGACCCGGCGCGACAGATTGCTCCGATGCGCGACGACGAGGGACACGGCGAGCGCCCGGCGACGAAAGTCGGGTAGGATCTCCAAAAGCGTTCCACTCTCCAAGTATCCGCCAATCCCCAGGAGTGGCGCCTGGATCAGGCCAAGCCCGGCCAGGGCAGCGGCTTCGTAGGTCTGCGCGCTGTAGACGTGCAGCACCCCTGGCAACTGAAGCGTCGCGTAGCTGTCGCCATCCGGATATTCCCATCCCCAGGGTCTTGCCCCCGGCATCGTTGAAAAATGAATTGTCCGATGGTCCTGACCCCGGAGATCGTCCAGCGATCGAGGGACGCCATGGCGCGCCAGATAGGCAGGGCTGGCCGCATTGACCATGCGCAACAGGCCGAGCGGGCGGGCAATCAGCGTCTCGTCTCGGATGGGACCAAGCCGCAATACGCAGTCGAACCCCTCTTGCACCAGATCGACATGCCGGTCCGAAGTCGACAGCTCCAGTTCCAGTTCGGGGTGGGTCGCCAGAAAATCCGGCAGGGCCGGCACGATCGTCGTGCGCGCCACCTCGGTCGGAAGGTCGACCCGTAAGCGCCCGCGAAGTGCCACGCGATCGCCTGCGAACATCGCGTGCAGATCATCGACTTCAGCAAGCAGATCGCGGGCGCGGGCATGAAATGCGCGGCCGTCCTCCGTCAACTGCACGCTGCGCGTCGTCCGGTGCAGAAGCCTGACACCGACATCGTCTTCCAGTTTTCGGACCGCCGTTGAAGCCCTCCCCTTTTGGATGCCCAGGCTGTCGGCCGCGCGGGTGAAGCTCCCCATTTCCGCGACCGTTATGAATATCAGGATCGGTTCGAGGTTCTGCATCTTCGTGCCTCGGCATTGGTCACCAGATAGAGAACAGTGAGTTCACGTTATCGGTGTTTATCACATCTGGCGGACACAGTAGTCCACCGAGATCGCAACCCATCGGAGACCAAAAATGTCCGCAACCATGAGCCTGCATCAGGTGCCTGAAACCATGACCTTGCATCGCGCGCTGTGGGCCGGCCGGATGATGAGCGCGTTTGTCGTCATCGCTCTGGTGGCGGACGGCGCGATTCAGCTTTTCGCGCCGGCGCAGATCGCGGGCATGCTGCGGGAAACCGGGTTCGCGATGGACCTGACCCGTGTCGTGGGTCCGATCATACTCGCCTGCGCCATCCTCTACGCCATCCCGGCCACCTCCGTCCTCGGTGCGATCCTGGTCACGGGCTTTCTGGGAGGCGCCATCTGCGCCCATGTCCGCATCGGTGAGTTGGGATCGCCGCCGGAAATCATTTCCCTGCTTCTGGGCGCGCTGACCTGGGGCGGCCTCTACGCGCGTGATCCCCGAATCCGGGCCGTTCTGCCGCTCATCCGTTGAACCAACAGCGGCAATGCCCTGTCTCTCACGATCAGGAGAACACACATGTTTCTAGTAATGGGAATCACGGGAAAAGTGGGCGGCGCAACGGCAGAACGTCTGCTGGCGCACGGCAAGAAAGTGCGCGCGCTGGTCCGCAATCGCGAGAAAGCGTCGAACTGGGCGAACCAGGGTGTGGAACTGGTAGACGGCGATTGGAACGATTCTGCGGCCATCGAGCGGGCGCTCACCGGCGTCGAAGGCGCGTTCGTCATGTTGCCCGCCGTCTGGGTACCCTCGCCCGATTACCGAGAAGCCAAGGGCGTGATTGCGAACTATGTCGCGGCGCTCACCTGGGCAGCGCCGCCGCGCGTGGTTGCGCTTTCGTCGATGGGTGCGAACAGAACCAGCGGGGTCGGGATGATCACGGCCTTGTCGCTCCTGGAGCAAGGTTTTCGCGACTTGGTATCGCCGATTGCATTTGTGCGCGCAGGCGGATTCTTCGAAAACTTCCTCTACGGCTTGCAGGTCGCCCAGGGCGGAACGCTGCCGGTCACCTACAATCCGACAGACCGGAAATCGACCATGGTGGCGACGAACGACGTCGGCGCGGCGGTCGCAACCCTTTTGACCGGGCTGCCATGGTCAGGGCAGCGCGTCAGCGAGGTTGGTTCGATGGTCAGCCCTGACGAAGTCGCCGAGCAATTGGGTGAAGTCCTGAATCGCGATGTGAAAGCCTTTGCAGTCCCGCGCGCGGGATGGGCGGAAGCGTTCGAGCAATTCGGCATCCCGAAGGGCCGCACCGGACCTGCCGAAGAAATGTTTGAGGCCGTGAACGCGGGATGGATGGACCTCGGCGTCGAGGGTACGGAGCACGTAGCGGGTACAACGTCCGCACGCGAAGTCTTCGCGGCTGCACGGAACGCCTCCAAGGCGTAAGTCCGGGACGGACTAGGCATGAGACGGAGACTGCGCGCTTGTGCCGCGAACGCGTCGGGGGACGCTCCATCGCAGATCAGCCGCTCTCGGGTACCCCGGCCATGAAGCGAACGCCCGCTTCCAGGCCGGGGGCACCCGTGAGTGGACCGTCGCAATGCCACCCCAAGCGGCAGATCCTGGAAACCCGTTCCGCGGCCGGCCCGGCCAGAGCCATGCACCGCTGCCGCCCCCGTTCGCAACCTCCGTGCCGCCCTGCGAGCGGCCATTCATCTGCTTGACCCGGTCATCCGCGCGCCGTCAATCTGCCCCTCCGCGCTTCGTATGCGCCGGATCAGCAAGCAACACTGTCCGGGCCCGGCCCGGCCGTTGCGAATAACCTGGAAAGGCACCCCGTGACCGAGACGACCTTCGACATCCTGGGCATCGGCAACGCCATCGTCGACGTGGTGGCGCGTGCGGAGGACACGTTCCTCTCGCGCCATGACATGCATAAGGGCGCGATGATCCTGGTGGACGCCGAACAAGCCGAGGCGATCTACGCCGCCATGCCGCCCGGCGAGGAAAGCAGCGGTGGCTCCGCCGCCAATACCTGCGCCGTCGCCGCCGCGCTGGGCGCGCGCGTCGCCTATTTCGGCAAGGTCGCCGACGACCAGTTGGGTGCGGTGTTCCGACACGACATGCAGGCGAGCGGCGTGCACTTTCCGTCGCAGCCACTGATCGCCGGTGCCCCGACCGCACGCTGCCTGATCCTGGTCACGCCTGACGGACAGCGCACGATGAACACGTATCTCGGCGCCTGTGTGAAGCTGGACCAAGCGGACGTGGACGAATCCGTCGTCGCCGCCGCCGCGGTCACCTATCTGGAAGGCTATTTGTTCGATCCGCCTGCGGCACAAACGGCGTTTCGCAAGGCGGCGGCAGCGGCGCATGCGGCGGGTCGGCAGGTGGCGCTGTCGCTGTCCGACGCATTCTGCGTCGATCGTCACCGCGCCGCCTTCCGGGAACTCGTCGCGCGCGACGTCGACATCCTGTTTGCCAACGAGACGGAAGTCACGTCGCTTTATGAGGAGAACACGTTCGAAGCAGCCGCCGAAGCGGCACGCCGGGAAGTGGCATTGGCGGTGCTGACTCGCTCGGAAGCCGGCAGCATCATCCTGCGCGGCGAAGAACAGGCCGAGGTCGCTGCGGAGCCGACTCGTGTGGTGGATACAACCGGCGCCGGGGATGCATATGCTGCGGGGTTCCTGGCGGGATACACGGCCGGCAAGTCACTGCCTGTCTGCGGGCGCATGGGCAGTGTCGCGGCAGCGGAGATCATCAGCCATTACGGCGCGCGGCCGGAGGCGGATCTGAAAAAGCTGATGGCCCGATTGTAGTGTTGTGGCGCTGACGGATCGCGCCTGCGGTCATTGCGAGCGAAGCGAAGCGATCTCCACCGAGAGAACGTCCAATGGTCCGTTGGCGTATGATTCGACTATGCAACAATAAACCAGACGGCCCGCTCGCCTGGCCCTGGTCTGCTTTGCGCCCCAAGCCCACAACAAGCCCACAAGGGGAGGGGAACCCATCGGTTCCCTGCGATTTCATCCGGCCCGGCAACTGTCCCGCCCCGCCCCGCCAAGCTGCGCTCTGCCACGCAAATGCAATAACGCGCCCCCTCGCTTGGGGGCGCTGAACCGGCTAACTTGCAGGCCGCATGCCGACCGATTTGCCGAACCTGCTGACGTTTTCACGCATTGCGGCGATCCCGCTGCTGGTCTTGCTCGTGTCGCTGCGCATGCCTGCCGCCGATCTCGGCGCTTGTGTGGTGTTTACCGCGGCTGCCATTACCGATTATTACGACGGCAAGCTTGCCCGCAGCCGCCGCCAGCAGTCCAATCTCGGCCGCATGCTGGATCCGATCGCCGACAAGCTGCTGGTCGGTGCCGCGCTGATGATGCTGGTGGGGGAGGGCCGCCTATCGGCATTGGCCTTGTACCCGGCCATCGTCATCATGCTGCGGGAAATCCTGGTCAGTGGCTTGCGCGAATATCTCGCCGAAATCCGCATCGGGCTGCCGGTGACGCCGCTCGCGAAATGGAAGACCGGGTTCCAGATGGGGGCACTGGGCACTTTGCTCGCCGGAGATACGTCCGCCCGCCTGCTGCATATTGGCTTCCTGCCGGTCTCCTCGATCGGCGAAGTGATGCTGTGGGTTGCCGCCGGTCTGACGCTGTGGACCGGCTGGGACTACCTCACCGCCGGCTGGCGGCACGCCACTGTGTCCCACGACCCGCTGCGGAAGCCTCAGGTTCCGACGTGAAGGCGGTCGATTGAAGGTCCTGGGCGTCGTCGGCTGGTCGGGCAGCGGCAAAACCACCCTGATCGAGGCGCTTTTGCCATTGATCCGTGCTCGGGGCCTGACCGTCTCCACGGTGAAGCACACGCATCACGGCTTCGACATGGACCGCCCCGGCAAGGATACCTACCGGCATCGGGAAGCGGGCGCGCTCGAGGTGCTGGTGGCCTCCAGCCAGCGCTGGGCGCTGCTGCATGAGGTTATTGGGCCGGAGCCTCCTTTGCCCGAGCTGCTGGCGCGGATGCAGCCGGTCGCTCTGGTGCTGGTCGAGGGTTTCAAGAGCCATCCGTTTCCCAAGCTGGAGGTCCATCGCCCGGCCTTGCGCAAGCCACCGATCTGGCTGACCCAGCCGGACGTGGTGGCGGTGGCTGCCGACGCCGCCTTGCAGACCTGTGACCGCACATTGCTGCCGCTGAACGATCCCGCGGCGATCGTGGCGTGGCTGTTACAATTTCTCGCGCTTGAGCCGGACGCGATGTAAGGGCACATTCCGCGCCGTCGGCCGCGCCGAGGCTGCCATTGCGCAAGCGGTGTCATCGAATCGGCCGCGGCCACGGCATGTCTTGGGGGATATCGTTTCATGCGGCGTTTCGCCACGCTTGGCCTCGCGTTGGTGCTTGGAGGTTGCGGCTATCACACCTGGTGGAACCCGCCGTTCACCACCGGCAATTTGCCTTACGCGCCGAAGGGGGATTCCGAGAACCTGATGCGCGCGGAAGGTACTGCTCCTGCGGTGGCGCCGCTGACGCCGGAGCCGGGGGATGTGTGGCCAGGTCCGCTGCCGCCGACCCCCACGCTGCAGGACCTGGAGAGTCAGGGCAACATCGTGCCCGGCATCGAACAACCGGTGCCGGGATCGCCGTTGAACATGGGAACGACGCCGTCTCAGGGTACAGCTCTGCCGACGCTTCCGCCGCAGGTGACACCGGGGAGTTCGACGCCGCCCACCCCCAACCAGCCCAGGCTGGAGCCCCTGCCGCCGCAGAAGCCGATTGCGCCGCAGCCGCCGTCGGTTGCCATGCCTTCGCCGCCGGCCCCAGGACAAATCGTGCCGCTGGAGCGCGGCCAGGGCACGATCACGGGCGGGACCCAGGGATACCAGACGATGACACTGCCGAACGGGAGCACCGCGATCGTGGTGCCGAATGGCAACGGCACCAGCACCGTGATCAAGTCGGACGGCTCGATTGAGACCATCCCCACACCCAAATAAGCGCGATGGCTGACACTGGCGCGTCTCTGACTGTCCTGTACTTCGCCTGGCTGCGGGAGCGTGTGGGCGCCGCCGCCGAAGAACTGGCGCTGCCGCCGGGCGTGCGCACGGTCGCCGATCTGGTGGAGCACCTGGCCGCACGCGGCCCGGCGCACGCGGCGGCGTTCGCCAACCGCCGCGCGGTGCGGTGCGCGGTGAACCAGGAGTTCGCGCCAGCGACAACGCTGCTGCATCCGGGCGATGAGGTGGCATTCTTTCCGCCCGTGACGGGGGGATGATGATGGCCACGATCCGTGTCCAAGAGGCCGATTTCGACGTCTCGGCTGAACTCTCGGCGCTGACTGCCGGCCGCACCGATATCGGCGGCATCGGTTGCTTTATCGGCACTGTGCGCGACGCCGCTATTGGGCAGCCGATCGCGGCGATGACACTGGAGCACTACCCGGCGATGACCGAACGCGCGATCCGCGGCATCACTGCCGAGGCAGAACAACGCTGGTCCTTGCTCGGCTGCACCGTGGTGCATCGGGTCGGCCGACTGGTGCCGGGCGCGCAGATCGTGCTGGTGCTGGCGGCCGCATCGCATCGCGGCGAGGCGTTGGAGGCAACCACCTTCCTGATCGACTGGCTGAAAACGAAGGCGCCGTTCTGGAAACGCGAGGAGTTCCTGGATGGTACCGGCGAATGGGTCTCCGCGCGGGAAAGCGACGATGCGGCGGCGGCGCGATGGAGCGCAGCGGGTTGATGTGGCTCAGTCTTGCGGCGCGGTGAACGTCGTGCGGCGCTCGATGCGGCGATCGGGGATGAACCAGATCAGCGCCACGCCGGCGTAGAGCGCGTCCGACACGGCGGGATTGACGAAGGCCAGGCA
Organism: Acetobacteraceae bacterium; assembly: GCA_035523995.1. GTDB lineage: Bacteria > Pseudomonadota > Alphaproteobacteria > Acetobacterales > Acetobacteraceae > JASHVB01. The sequence continues at coordinate 125,404 of DATKPQ010000108.1, forward strand.
AATGGCCGCCGCGTATAGCACCGGCGAGATTTTGCCTTTGATATCGCGGCCGACGGCGGTGGCGAGGGCCGAGTCCGGTCCCTCGGCGCGGATAATGACCGATTGCAGGATGTAATAGGCGATTGCGGCCAGCAATAGCACGATGCCGTAGACCGCCGTCGGCACCGGCGCCTGGTAGTTCCGTCCGATCCAGGCGGTGACAAACGGCGTCAGCGACAGCCAGAACAGGAGATGCATATTGGCCCACAGGATCGCGCCGTTCACGCGCCTGACGGTGTGCAGCATGTGGTGATGATTGTTCCAATAGATCGCCGCGAAGGTGAAGCTGAGCACGTAGCTGAGGAAAGTCGGCAGCATCGCGAGCAAGGCTGCCCAGTTGGTGCCTGTGGGCGGGTTCAGCTCCAGCACCATGATGGTGATGATGATCGCGATCACGCCGTCGCTGAAGGCGGTAAGTCGTTCCTTGTTCACGGTGGCCCTGGGGCGGTTGGTCCGAGAGGCGCCTACGATGGGGCGAAACGCGGTCGAAGCACAGACCGGTATGACGGCGAGGTCAGGAACGCCGATGCCCGCCACTGGCTCGATCCGGCGCGACGTTCGATAAGCAAACAAAGCGCGGTGGTGCGCGGGAATGACACCTGCCGCAGGCTGTGTCATCCTGTGTCCCAATCAACGAACCAAAGCAGGAGGAGCAAGCCATGTCGGACAACGCCGCAGACCTGGATTTCCTGAACGGCATCAAGGTCGTGGATTTCACTCAGTTCGAGGCTGGACCTTCCTGTACCGAGGCGCTGGCGTGGCTCGGCGCCGAGGTGGTGAAGATCGAAAACCCGAAGACGGGCGATCCAGGACGCCGGCTGCGCCCCGGCCAGCCGGATGACGATCCGTACTATTTCCACATGTTCAATGCGAATAAGAAATCGATCACGGTGAATTTGAAATCGCCGCGCGGGCTGGCGCTGGTGCAGGACCTGCTGCGTAAGGCCGATGTGTGCGTGGAGAACATGGCGCCCGGCACGATCGAGCGCCTCGGCCTGGGCTATGACGACGTGCGCAAGATCAATCCGGGCATCATCTATTGCCAGGTGAAAGGCTTCGGCACCGGCAGCCCTTATGAAAGCAACCTGGCGTTCGACATGATCGCGCAGGCGACCGGTGGCACCATCAGCGTGACCGGCGAGAAGGGACGCGGACCGGTGAAGCCCGGCCTCTCGCTCGGCGATACCGGCACCGGCATGACAATGGCGATCACCATTTTGGGCGCTTTGCACAAGCGGGCGAAGACCGGCGAGGGGCATCGGCTGCAGGTCGCCATGCAGGATGCGATGCTGCACTACATGCGCACCAACTTCTCCACCCAGGCGCGGAGCGGCAAGGCGGTGGAACGCGACGGCACGCATTCGGGCGGCGGGTCCAACGCGCCGTCGGGGCTGTATCCCTGCGCGCCGGGTGGACCGAACGATTACGTGTGGATCATGACCAGCCGCGCCAATCCTGAGCATTGGGCGCGGCTGTGCAAGGTGATGGGACGGGAAGAGCTGATCGACGATCCTCGGTTCGCCACGCCCCGGGAGCGGGTCAAGAACAGTGAGGTGCTGGATGCGATGATCAGGGAGTGGACGGGCACTCGCACGAAGCATGAGGCGATGGCGCAGGTGGGTGGTGCGGGCATTCCGGCGGGAGCAGTGCTCGACACGATGGAGCTGCAGAACGATCCGACGTTTGAACAACGCGGCATCATGCAGGTGATGCAGCATGCGAAACACGGGCCGTTCAAGATGCCAGCCTGGCCGGTTCGCGTGGATGGCAAGCCGCCGCGTGTCGCGCCTTCGCCGATCCTGGGCGAGCACACGACAGAAGTGTTGACACGGTGGTTGGGGATGAGCGCGGCGGACGTGGATGGGCTGCGCGGGGAGGGTGCGCTGTAACCCCATTTGGGTGCGGCGCGCGAACGCGCGCGTCCTGATCGGGTGCTCTGCAACCGATAGCCTTCACCCGCCGTTGTTCCGCGGCGACGCCGATAGCCAGGGGTCGCGGGCAAGCGGAGCGTGCGCATGGCGCGGATCGAGCATGTCGTGGTGCTGATGCTGGAAAACCGGTCGTTCGACTGCATGCTCGGATGGCTGTATCCGGATCGTGCCGATTTCGACGGTTTGCACGGTGGCGAGAGCAATCCCTGGCATCGCGAGGATGGAACGGTAGAGCAAGTGCCGGTGTGGAATGATGATTCCATGTCGGCCGATGCCGCCTGCATCCCAAATCCGGACCCTGGCGAGTTGTTTGATGACATGACGATGCAGATCTTTGGCCTGCATCCCGATGGCGCAGCGCGCATGGACGGATTCGTCGATAATTATCTACGGCAGCCTGACCAGAAGACCCGCCCCGATCCGCGTGCCGTGATGCATTGCTTCGTGCCGGAGCAATTGCCGGTGCTGAGTCTGTTGGCGCGGTCTTTTGGCGTGAGCGACCGCTGGTTTGCATCTGCTCCGTGCGAGACCTGGCCCAACCGGTTGTTTGTCCATACCGGGACCGGTGGTGGCCAGGTGAACAATGCGGCGATCCAGCGGCCGTTTATCCTGCCGACTGTGTTCCGGCGGCTCGCCAGACGCGGACGGCGGTGGCGCGTGTATTTCCACGATGTGCCGCAGACGGCGGCGCTGGCCAGCTTGTGGCCATGGATCCCAACACATTTCCGCTTTTTCGATCCGGAGTTCGGCATCGACGCGGCCAATGGCATGCTGCCGCACTACAGCTTCATTGAACCCCGCTATTACCCGAATCTGATGCTGGATCGTATTCCGAATGATGCGCACCCGCCGCATAATGTCGCGTATGCAGAGCAATTGCTGGCGCAGGTGTATAACGCGGTTCGCAACAGTCCCGCGTGGGAGCGGACGCTGCTGCTGATCGTGTTCGACGAGCATGGCGGCTGCTTTGACCATGTGCCGCCGCCCGCGGCCGTTCCTGCGGGATTGCCCGCCCGCAATGGCTTTCGCTTCGACCGCTACGGGCCGCGTGTGCCAGCCGTGGTGGTGTCGCCCTACGTGCCGGGCGGGAGTGTCGTACGGCCGCCATCGGATGGGCCGCCGTTCGATCATACGTCGATCATTGCCACATTGGACCGGTTGTTCGATCTGGGTACGCCGCTGAGCCCGCGCGTCGCACGGGCACCTGACGTGTTGTCGGCGCTGACGCTGTCGCGGCCGGAAAACGGCGGGCCGGATCGCATTCACCGCGCGGATACTGAACCGGATCGGGAAGAGATGCAGGCCACGCTTGGGCTGCGGCGGAACAATTACCAGCGCCGCCTGATGTGGCCCGGCGCATTACTGGCGGCTGGTGCAGCGAAGGCAGCCGCGCATACGCATCGCGCGTCGCGCGGGAGAGGGATTTCTTGCTAGCTCCCGAATGCTGGCATCACGTCGCGGGCGAACCAGCGTAATTGGTCGGAGAATTCGGCGGGCGACAGGCCCTCGGCCCAGTGGATCATGAAATCCTCCAGCCCCGGATATTTCGCCTCGATCGACTTGATCCCGTCGATCACCTGCCCTGGCGAGCCGCAGAACCACGCCTTCTGCTGGACGCCATCGCGCAGCGACGGAATCCGCGCCGGCGCCCCCGGCGTGCCCCACGTCCTCCCTTGCTGATCGGCGTAACGAACGAAGCCGAACGGCGCGAACCACTTGTAGCGTTCGTCATGCGCGGGCTCGACGCGGCGGATCGCCTCCTCCTGATCTTTCGCCAAATAAAGGCCGGCGCCCCAGATCATGTCCTGGCCCAACTGCTTCTGCTGGCCGTGCCGCGCACAGGCTGCCTGGTAGGCGCGCACCACATCATCGAGGATCTTCTCGCCGTTCAGCGTCACCATCGCCTTCAGCCCGTATTTCGCCATCATGTCGATGGTTTTGCCGCTGGCCACCGGCATCCACACTTCCACGGGCAGACGCTTGGGCCGCGGCACCATCGTGATATCGGTCAGATTGTAGCCGCGATATTCCACGTGTGGGGGACATTCGAAGAAGCGGCCTTTGTGATGGAATTGCTCCTCGTTGAAGCATTTCAGCAAAAGCTGCAATTGCTCCTCGAAATAGTCGCGGTTCTTGTCGGCGTCGATCAGCGGCGCGCCGAATGTTTCCACCTCGCGCGTATGATAGCCGCGGCCGACGCCCATGATCACGCGACCGTCCGTGACGATGTCGGCCATGGCATAGTCTTCCGCCAGCCGGATCGGGTGCCACATCGGCAGCACGTTGAAGGCGCACCCGAATTTCAGCCGCTTGGTCTGCGTCGCCAGCCACAGGCCGAGCTGCACCAGATTGGGCAGGCATTCATAGCCTTCACGCTGGAAATGATGCTCTGCGGTCCAGAACGCGTAGTAGCCGAGTTCGTCCATAAGGCGGGAAACGTCGCGCGAGGTCCAGAATACTTCGGCGAGCCGTTCGTTCGGATAGCGCCGTTCGTTGGCCGGGGTGCCGTTCAGCCCCACGTTATCAAGGTCGATCTGGCCGACATAGAGCACGTGAAACCGCTTGATCATGGCGCACCCTTCGCTGCGTTGTCCTGGACGGCGGCACGGTGCGAAAGCCCGAAGCGGCGGTCAAGACGCCGAAGCCGGCGAAGGGGAAGGTGATCGGGTCGGAACTCTACGGCGGGGTGCAAAGCGCCACTCACCCGCGCCTTCGGCGCTGTGCGCCCGATATGCCCCGTTAACCCGTCGCTGCCGCCTGCTGCTCCAGGTAATCCCGGTACCGCGCCCGCAAAGCCGTCTTCAGCAACTTGCCCGTCGCGGTGTGTGGCAGCTGGTCCACCACTACCACCGCATCCGGCAGCCACCATTTTGCGACTTTGCCCTCATACACCTGCAGCACCGACGCGGGTTCCACCGTGTGTCCCGGGCGGGGCATCACCAGCAGCAGCGGGCGCTCGTCCCATTTCGGGTGCCGCGCTGCCACGACCGCTGCCTCCAACACGTCCGGATGGGACAAAGCGATGTTTTCCAGCGTGATGGAACTGATCCACTCGCCCCCCGATTTTATGACATCTTTCGAGCGGTCGGTGATCTCCATGAACCCATCGGAATCGATCGTCGCCACATCGCCGGTCGCGAACCAGCCATCCTTGTCCACCGCGCTGCCGGCCGGATCGCCGTAATACGCGGAGCACACCCACGGCCCGCGCACCATCAGGTCACCGAACGCCACGCCGTCCCATGGCAGGTCGCGGCCTTCGGCATCGACGATCTTCATGTCGACGCCCGGCAGGATGCGGCCCTGCTTCAACATGTGCTGCACCGCGGCGTCTTTCTCCATCCCGATCTGCGCCGTCTTCGGCGCGTTATAGGTCCCGACGGGACTGAGTTCCGTCATGCCCCAGCCATGTTCCATCCGCACCGCGTACTCGTCACGGAATGCCTCGATCAAGGCCGCCGGTGCGGCCGACCCGCCGGTCATGATCCGCGTCACCGTGTGCAGCTTTTGGCCGCTGGAGCGTAAGTATTGCAGCAGGCCCAGCCATACGGTCGGCACGCCGCAGGTGGTCGTGACATGCTCTTCGTTCAGCAGCGCCGCCATGCTGGCGCCGTCCAGATGGCGCCCGGGCAATATCAAAGCGGCGCCGGCGATGGCGGTAGAATAGGGAATCCCCCAGGCATTGACGTGGAACATCGGCACGACAGGTAGGATCCGGTCGGTGGCGTGCATGCCCAGCACATCCGGCAGTGCGACGGCATAGGCATGCAATACGGTGGAGCGGTGACTGTACAGCACGCCCTTAGGCCGGCCGGTGGTGCCTGACGTGTAGCAGAGCGCGCTGGCGGTGTTTTCATCGAAGCAGGGCCAGTCGTAATCTTCGTCTGCCTCCGCCATTATCGTGTCGTAGCAGTGCAGCCGCATGCCGGGCGGCAGAGACACGTCCGGCATTTCGGCTTCGCCAGCCAGCATCACCACGTCGCGCACGCTTTCGGCGATGCGCGGCGCGACCTGGCAGATCAGCCCGGCAAAACCGATATCGACGAACAACACGCGATCCGCAGCGTGATTGATGATGTAGGCGATGTCGTCCGGATGCAGCCGAGGGTTGATGGTGTGGCAGATCGCCTGCATGCCGGGCGCGGCGTAATACACTTCCAAATGGCGATAGTCGTTCCAGGCCAATGTGCCGACGCGGTCGCTCTCGCCGACATCCAGGCTTTGCAGCACACGTACAAGGCGGCGTGCGCGGCGTTCCGTCTCGGCCCAGGTAGTGCGGTGGATGCTGCCGTCATACGTGCGGGACACCACGTCACTGCCGGCGTGATGCCGTGCGGCATGGCGGAGCAACGATGAGATCATCAGCGGATAATTCTGCATCAGACCGAGCATGGCGTTCGCCTCCGGAATCGCCGCGGTTCTTGGGGCACGGCGTGCGGGGCGATGATATGGCAGATTTGCGTCGGTCGTCAGCCTGATTTGCGCGGCGCCTCAGCCGGCGTGCAGGCGTTCCCCGCGCGGCGGCGCGTGGTCTTCGGGCGGGGCGCCGGAGACGGCCACCGGCGTGGCGGCGAGCGCGTTATGCAGCCATCCGGTGGGCATGCCGCGCAGGAACTGCGTTTGCAGATCCGCGAGCCGCTGCGCGGCTATGCCGACCATCGCCGGGGTAAAGAACACCGGGTCGCGGGTGAACATCAAATAGGCTTGCATCTCGTTGTACATCAGTTCTTCGTACGTCGTGTCATAGCCTTCGGAGCCCAGGAACTTTCGCACGCCTGCCCGTTCGTCGTGAGTCAGGGCGATGTTCCAGAAGTCGTGGACGAAGACGGCGTAATCGGGATCGCTGAAAAAGAACCCATGGGACAGCTCGTGGTGCAGGATGGCATAGCGGGCCGAAAGCGTGACGTTGGGATCGGAACCGACGGCGGGAATCGAAATCAGCCCGCCCCGTGTGTTCGGCGTGAACCATCCGACCTGATCGAGCAATCGGCGCAGCCGGTGTTCATCTGGGCCGAGCGGGATTTTCTCGGCATTGGCCAAAGCGAAGAACCGACGCAGGGACGCTGCGCTGTAGTCGTGGCCGTAGTAGTAATTTGCCACCGTACTGCCGTCGGCGCGGATCGCGGCCAGCAATTCGTCGTTGGTCAGCACGCGGTTGCGGGGCGCGCCGGCTTTTTCGATCAGGGCCGCGACGCGGTTCAGTGTCATGCCCTGCTCGTACAGCGAGGCGAAGTCCAGCACCAGGATGCGGCTGTCGTCGGCGAAACGGAAGACGGTGAGGCTGGCTGGCACGTTGTGCAGAATCTGTTGTTCGGTTGCGGTGCGGATGTCGAAGTCAGCACCGGTCGCCGGCATCGGTTGAGCAATCCGTGCTGCCGGGTGCGTTGTCTGCGGTGCGGCGGGGGCGCCGGCGACCTGGCGCGGCTTGGGCGATTCGAGCAATAAGCCGACGCCGCGCAACAGGCAGGCTGTGCCGAGGATGCCTGCCCCCGCCAGCCAGGCGCGCCGCGAACTCAGCCACGGCTGTGGCTTTGCAGGTTGCGGGACCGGGGGAGGTGGGACCAGACGGACGGTGTCGTCGGGGTCAGGCTCGGGTAGGTGCTGCTGCTGGTTGGTCACAGGTCAACCCTTTTGCCCTACGGCAAACAAGCACAACTTCGCTGTCGCTGTACTATTCCGTACTGTTCCGTCCCGGGATGTGCCCCGACAGTCTCGGGTGACACGCCTAGCACGTCGTATTCTATGCGGCGCGCCAGCCAAGCGTCCAGCGAAGTGTCTGTTATTTCGTCCTACCCGGGTGCGCTGCCGCTGATCGCGCGTGCGGCACTGCGCGCGATCGAGAACTTGCCGACAGCGGGCGACCAGCAAACAACTCTGCTCATTCAGCAGGCAGCTTTGTTCATGGGAACAGAGATGGCTGATGGAATGATGACACACTGGCGCCAGCAGGGCTTGATCCGCCGGTGCTCCGGTGAATGACCTTCACCCCCGACCGGTCCGGCATGCCACGATGCGATGGTTCGCCGTCGCCGGTTGCTTCGGCGATGATTGCCTCAGCCTCCGCAAGCAGCTTCTCCTCGTCGTCGGTTGCGCGAACGCTTTCTCTACCGATTTCCAGCAACACCGGTACTGCCAGCGGTGAAACGCGTGACAGCACCATATGCACGATCCGTCCCTTCACGCGTGCCAGCATTCCGGCCACGCGCGCGAGGTCGATCAGCCCGCCTGCCGCATCGGCCCGCGTCGCGCGCAGCAGGATATGGTCCGGCTGGTGCTTGCGTAGCACGTCGTAGATCAGGTCGGAATTCACCGTCACCTGCCGCCGCGTCTTGTCCGCGCCGGGATGGTGGCGCTCGATCAGGCCGGCGATCACCGCGACGTTGCGGAAGGTGCGCTTCAGCATCGAGCTTTCCGCCATCCAGTCTTCCAGGTCGTCGCCCAGCATGTCCTGGCCGAAAAGTTGGGAAATGTTCTCCGGGCGGTTGGCGGACCAGATGCCCAGCACATAATCGGTGGCGACGAAGCCCAGCGGTGCCATGCCGGCGCGCTCCATCCGCCTGGTCACCAGCATGCCGAGGGTCTGATGCGCATTGCGGCCCTCGAAGCAGTACGCGACCAGATACCAGCGGTCGCCGCGCGGGAACGTTTCCACCAGCAGGTCGCTGCGCCCGGGCATGCGGGACCGCGCGCGTTGCAGCCGCAGCCATTCCTGCACCTGGTCGGGAAACAGTGCCCAGCACGACGGATCCTGTAGCAGCAGGCGAACTTGGTCGGCGAGGTTGGTGGTCAGTGGCAGCCGCCCGCCTTGATAGGCGGGGACCATGGGTTCGCCGGTGCCGCCCTCGGCGCATTCCACCGCCATCTCGTGCAGGCGCAGGAATTTCAGCAGGCGGCCGGCAAACATGAAGGTGTCGCCGGGGCGGAGCGTATTGACGAACGTCTCTTCGATTTCGCCCAGCACCGGGCCGATGCGTTTCTTTCCCACCAGGCGCACCTTCAGCAACGGCGCTTCGACGATGGTGCCGATGTTCATACGGTGCTGCGTGGCGATGTGCGCGTTGCGCACATGCACGCGGCCCTCGGAATCGCGGAACAATTTGCGGTAGCGGTCGTAAGCGGCGAGCGCGTAGCCGCCGTTTTCGACGAAGGCGAGTACGTCATCGAAATCCTTGCGGCTGAGTGCGGCATAGGGCGCGGCGGTGCGGATTTCGGCGAATACATCATCCGGCTTGAACGGCGCAGAGCATGCCAGGCCGAGCAAGTGCTGCGCCAGAACGTCGAGACCGCCGGGGCGGGGCGGATCGCCGTCCAGTTCGCGCGCGTCCACGCCCAGCATGGCGGCTGCGCATTCCAGGACTTCGAAGCGGTTGGCCGGCACAAGGATCGCGCGGCTCGCTTCATCCATGCGGTGGTTGGCGCGGCCGACCCGTTGCAGCAGGCGGGATACGCCCTTTGGCGCGCCGACCTGGATCACCTGGTCCACGCTGCCCCAGTCGATACCCAGGTCGAGCGACGACGTCGCCACCACTGCGCGCAGCGTTCCCGCCGCCATGGCGGCTTCCACTTTGCGGCGTTGCTCCACCTCCAGCGAGCCGTGATGCAGCGCGATCGGCAGCGTGGCTTCGTTGAGCTTCCACAGTGCCTGGAACATCAGTTCGGCCTGGGCGCGGGTGTTGACGAAGACGATGGTGGTGCCGGCGGCGCGGATGCGTTCCATGACCTGCGGCGCGGCTTCCAGGCCCATATGGCCGGACCAGGACAGCCGCCCTTCGGGCAGCATCATGGACAGTTCGGGCGGTGTGCCGTCGGTGACGCTGATGATGCGCGTTGCGCCGGCGAAGCCCTGGATGGCGGCGGGATGCGCCACGGTTGCGGAGAGAGCGACACGGCGCAGGGCAGGGGCCAGCATGCACAGCCGCGCGATGCCGAGTGCCAACTGATCGCCGCGCTTGGTGCCGGCAAGGGCGTGGATTTCGTCGATCACCACGGTGGTCAGTCGAGCAAACATCTGCCGCGCATCGGGCAGAGAAAGCAATACCGCGAGGCTTTCGGGCGTGGTGAGCAGGATGTGGGGTGGCTCGGTGCGCTGACGGGCTCGGCGGTTGGGGGGTGTATCGCCGGTGCGGGTCTCGATGCTGATGGGCAGGCCCATTTGCTCCACCGGACGCAGCAAGTTGCGGGCGACGTCGGTGGCGAGCGCCTTCAGCGGGCTGATGTAGAGCGTGTGGAGGCCAGGGCGCGGGTTTTCAGCAAGGTCCGCAAGGGTGGGCAGGAAACCCGCCAGAGTCTTGCCGCCGCCGGTAGGGGCGATCAGCAGCACGCTCTCGCCGGCCCGCACGGCGTGGAGCATGGAGAGCTGGTGCGGACGCGGCGTCCAGCCTCGCTGCGCGAACCAGGCGGCGAAGCGTTCCGGCAATGTTCCTGGCATATGGGGGTTGTAGCGGGAGGGGCGGAGGCGGGGGAAGTGCTGCGTTGTTCGGCGGGCCGGCAACAACGGGGACATGGGCTAAATTTGGCACCCCGGCCCCTGGCATTCCAGGCTCCGCCTTGCGTCAAGTTCCCCGCGCCAACATGATGGGTGCGGAGCCAAGAGAGACCCGCCGATCATGTCCCTGCCCAACGACCCAACCACCGCCATTCGCGACCTCACCCAGCAGATCGAGCAACAACTCATAACGATCCGCCGCGACATCCACGCCCATCCCGAACTCGCCTTCGAGGAAGTCCGCACCGCCGGTGTTGTCGCCGCCGAACTGGAAAAACTCGGCGTTCCGCACCGGACGGGCATTGGCAGGACCGGCGTGGTGGGCCTGATCCAGGGCGGACGCCCCGGCCCGGTGCTAGCAATCCGCGCCGACATGGATGCGTTGCCGATCCAGGAGACATCCGGCTTGCCCTTCGCCAGTACCAAGCCTGGCCTGATGCATGCCTGCGGTCACGACATCCACACCACCACCTTGCTCGGCGTCGCTGCGGTACTGAAAGACCTCGCACCGCAACTCGCCGGCACGGTGAAGCTGGTGTTCCAGCCCGCCGAGGAAGCCATCGGCGGCATGCGCGAAATGATCGCCGAGGGGGTGATGGACGCCCCCCGGATCGACATGGCGCTCGGTTTCCACAACCACCCCGACATGCCCGTCGGCCAGTTCGGCTTTGTACGCGGCCCCGCGCTTGCCGCGGCCGACCGCTTTGACATCGCAGTGCACGGCAGGTCCGGCCATGCCGCCTTTCCGAATTTCGCCATCGATCCGATCATCGCCGCCGCGCATCTGGTGACGCAGCTGCAGACCGTGGTGTCCCGCGAAATCCCGCCGACCATGCCCGCGGTGGTAACCGTCGGCGCGATCCACGGTGGCACCGCCCGCAACATCATCCCGGACGCCTGCACTCTCAGCGGCACCGTTCGCACCCTGCATCCGCAGGCGCGCGACATGGCGGAAACGGCGATCAGGCGTCTCGCTGCCGGCATGCTGGAGGGCATGCGCGTCCGCTGCGAGGTCGATTACGCCCGCGGTGTCCCGCCGCTTCGCAACGACGATCGCGTGCTGGACCCGACGGTGACCGCGATCCGCAAGCAGTTCGGCGAAGTGGTCCGCGAGGGCCGGTCCAGCATGGGTGCCGAGGATTTCGCGTTGATGGCGGACCTGGTGCCGAGCTTCCAGTTGCGCGTCGGCTCCAGCCAGCCCGGGCGCGACGACAAGCTGCACAACTCCGCCTACCAGCCCGACGAACGCTGCATCAGCTACGGCGTCCAGGCCCTGTCCCGCGCGGCGCTGGAACTGCTGGCGTGATTGCGGACGGCGTCAGCGTGTTTCCCCACATCATTTGAGGCGCTGAGCATCCATGCGCATTTGCGTTCTGGGTGCCGGTTCGGTCGGCGGCTATTTGGCCGGTTTCCTTGCCCAAGGCGGCATCGACGTCTCGGTGGTGGCGCGCGGCCCGCATCTGGACGCGATCCGCGCGCACGGTCTTCGCGTCGAAACGCCCGACGGCGCCATCGCCAGCCGTCTTCCCGCCAGCGACAACCCCACGGACCTCGGCAAGCAGGACGCGGTCATCGTCACGGTGAAGGCCCCCGCGTTGCCGGATGTCGCTGCCCGCATCGCGCCGTTGCTGCGCCATGACACGGCCGTGGCGTTCGTGATGAACGGCATCCCGTGGTGGTATTTCCATCGTCATGGCGGAGCACGGGACGGGCAGCAATTGCCACGCCTCGATCCGGGCGGTGCGCTATGGCGCACCGTCGGCCCGCATCGTGCGATCGGCGGCATCTTCTGGCCGGCTTGTTGCACGCCCGCCCCCGGCGTCGTGCGGCTGCTGACCGGCGCCGGCCGCGGCACCGTCTTCGGCGAGCCCGATGGCACCCCCACCCCGCGCATCGCCGCGCTGGCCGATGCATTCCGCGCCGCACATCTGCCGGTGACGATCGCATCCGACATCCGCACGCTGATCTGGCAGAAGCTTTTGTTCAACCTGAGCGCTGGCCCGATGTGCGTGCTGACCGAAACGCCGGTCTTCGCCACGCAGACCGAGGAAGCGCTGATTGCTTGCTCCACCCGCATGGTGGCCGAAGCACAAGCGGTGGCGCGTGCCATGGGCATCAAGCTCGATCTCGACATGGCGCAGATCATCGCCATCAATAAACATCTGCAGCACCGGCCGAGCATCCTGCAGGACTTGCAGGCCGGACGGCCAATGGAAATCGACGCGCTGTACAGCGTGCTGCTGGACATGGCGCGCATGGCGGGCGTGACCACACCGATGCTCGATCTGCTGGTGGCGCTGATCAAGATGAAGGCGCAAGCGAGGGGCCTTTACCCCGGCTGATCGCCGCGCGCCGGCGGCACTTTACACGTCATTGCGGAATCCCGCAGTGTTGCCTCCGGCCCCGTCGAACAGGGGCGGCCTTCAGGTCGTTGCGCGCGGCGCATGGGTTGGCGCCGCCGCGCGGCGCAGGGAAGGCCACGACAAGACCAGTGACTCAGGAAGGAAACGTACCAAAATGCCCAGCTCTCCCAGCGCCACATCTCCGCCTGGAGCGGCGCCTATGAGCGTCGCCGAGGACGGCCTCTCGGCGCGCACCGCGACGGCGGCCGAACGACTGACTGCCCGGCTCGATCGCCTGCCGATGACCCGCACCCTGTGGGTCATGGCGGTCCTGCTGACCTTCGGCGGCTTTTTCGACGGCTATGCCATCGGCCTGATCGGCGCGCTCGGCCCGGGCTTGTTCAAGGCCAAGATCTTCACCCCCACCACCGTCGGCTTCTTCGGCATCAACGGCTTTGCCAGCTTCGTTGCCGCGTTGTTCGCCGGGTTCTTCGTCTCCACGTTGTTGGTCTCCTACATTGCCGACCATTTTGGCCGCCGCGCGATCTTCGCCTACTCGCTGCTGTGGTTCGGTATCGCCAACTTCATCATGGCCGCGTGCGGCACTGCCAATGGCGTGAACTTCTGGCGATTCATGGCCGCGCTCGGCATTGGCCTCGAGCTGGTCACGGTGGACGCCTATCTGTCCGAACTGATTCCCAAAAAGTCCCGCGGCGCGGCCTTCGCCGTCCTGCAGGCGATGAGCGCCATTGCCTTCCTGGTCACCTATTTCCTGTCGTGGCAACTAACGCCCACGACGTTGTTCGGCTATGACGGCTGGCGCTGGGTCGCCTGGATCGGTTCGATCGCCGCGGTCGTGATCTGGTGGATCCGCCTCGGGCTCCCCGAAAGCCCGCGCTGGCTGGCGCAGCAGGGCCGTCAGGAAGAGGCCGAGCGGGTGATGGCCGACATCGAGCGACGCGTCGAAGCCGACTACGGCCGGCCGCTGCCTGCCCCGGAGGCGCCGCACTACCAGGATCCGCGCAAAGGCAGCGTCTGGGAGATCTTCGGCCCGCGCTACCTCAAGCGAACGATCATGTTAATTCTGTTCAACTTCTTCCAGACGGTCGGGTTCTACGGCTTCGTCGCCTGGACGCCCACGCTGCTGATCGCCAAGGGCATCCATATCACCCAAAGCCTGGAATACAGTACGATCATCAACATTGCCGCGGTCATCTTCCCGTTCCTGATCGTTTTGTTTGCGGACAAGATCGAACGCAAATGGCACGCCTGCCTGTCGTGCCTTTGCATCGCGGTGTTCGGTATCTGGTTCGCCAGCGTGGACAGTTCGTGGGCGTTGATCGCGCTCGGGGCCTGTCTGGCGATGGCGGCGCAATGGCTCTCCTACGGGCTGCACAACTACCAGGCGGAGCTGTACCCGACACGCATCCGCGCCCGTGGCGTCGGGTTCGTGTATTCGTGGAGCCGGCTGAGCGGCATCCTGACACCGTTCTTCATCGCGTTCTTCCTGCGGGATTTCGGTGCCACAGGGGTGTTCGGTTTCGTTGCCGTGTGCATGGCGATTGTGATTCTGTCGGTCGCGACGCTGGGTCCGAAGACGAACCTGCGAGAAGTCGAGGCCATCGCGCACTGAGCATACCTCTCCCGCGGCTGCGCTATCCGCGCAGCGCGGGGTTGAGTCGCGAAGCAGGTCAACGCGGAGCGCCGTCAGGCGCCGAGGGTGAGGATGATCGGGTCGGTACGCAGCGTCTCTTTACGTGCCCTCCCGATCACCCTCGCCCTCGACGCCTCCGGGTTGTTCCGCTTCACGGTCCAACCGACCTCTCCCGCAAGCGGGAGAGGTTTCTAGCGCGCCAATCCCAACGCCCGGATCGCGTTCTGTTTCAAAATCAGCTCGTGCACCTCGGGTTTGAATCCCGCAGTCTTGAACTCGCTGATCCAGCGGTCTGGCGCGATCAACGGCCAGTCGGATCCGAACAGGATTTTCGCGCGCAAGGGGCCGTTGGCGTATTGTACGAGTTGGGGGGGGAAATATTTCGGCGACCACCCGGACAGGTCGATATAAACGTTCGGCTTGTGCAGGCAGACGGACAGTGCCTCGTCCTGCCATGGCCAGGACGGATGCGCGATGATGATGGTCATGTCGGGGAAATCCGCCGCCACGTCATCCAGATGAATCGGGTTGGAGTATTTCAACCGCAGTCCGCCGCCCCCCGGCATGCCTGTGCCGATGCCGGAATGGCCGCTGTGAAAGATCGCCGGCAGCTTGTGCTTCGCAATCACTTCGTACAGCCGATACGCCATGCGGTCGTTGGGAAAGAACCCCTGCATCGTGGGATGGAACTTGAAGCCGCGAACCACGCCGGCCTCGATCAGCGCGGTTGCTTCGCGCACGCCCATCCGGCCCTTGTGCGGATCGATGCTGGCGAAAGCCATCATGATGTCCGCATTCTCGGCCGCGGCGTCGGCCACTTCCTGGTTGGGGATGCGGCGATTGCCGATCTCGAATTCGGAATCGACGGTGAACATCACCAGGCCGATCTTCCGCTCCCGGTAATAGGCAAGCGTTTCGGCGATGGTGGGGCGTTTGCCCACCTTGAAATACTTGCTGGCAGCGTCCTCAAAGGGCTGCCACAACGCGTCGGCCGGCTGGCGGCAGGATACTTCCGCATGTGTGTGGACGTCGATCGCCACGAGCTCGCTGATGTTCATCGCTCTGCACCCCTCCGCCCCATTGCACCGCAGCTTGTGGAGCTGGTGCCGGCCAATCCTACACTGGCCCGTCCAGCCGCAACAATGCGACGGAAATCATGTGCCAGACGCAGGGACTTCGCCTTCCGCCTGCCACGCAAACAGCATGATCGCCGCAACGAAGCACAGGATCTTCGATATGATGTTCAGTGTCAGCGGCAGGGGTTCGGCGGGAAAGGCGAACCCGAATGCCGCCCAGACGGCGAATACCAAGAACATACCGGCCACCGCGTAACAGGAGTGCGCGGTCAACCGCATCGACGGCAGCAACGTCAGCAGTGATACCGTTGAGAACTCGGCCAGGAACAACGGCAGGAAGAACGACTGCCGATACAGCATCGGATGGGTTGGAAGCTCCGGATTGGTCCGCGTCATGACGATCAGGTCGAAGGGAAACTCGAAGATCATCGGCGCGGCGGCAGTCCCGATAACGGCGCTGGCCAACGCCAGCTTCCAGCCCCAACGCCGCGTAAGATAGAGAATGGCCAGGAAGGCGATCGGCGCATCGATGAACGTACCGACGCGCACGCGGCGCGCGACGAACGTTGGATAGGCCTGCTTCACTTGCAGTCCGTAGACGGCCGTGGCGACAATGACGGTGTAGAGCGACAGCAGCCAGACCGCGATCATGAACCCGGCGGCGGTGCCTCCTGGCCGCGTGACCGCGAGCGGGGCGCGCAGCCGTCTAGCTGTGCAGGCAAATCCCCCAGCCACCGCGAGCAATACGACCGACAGAAGGATCGTGTCGGGGCCGTGATAGGAGAGCCAGTGCGGCGACGCGTCCGGCCGCGGCGCGGTTCCTTGGGTCTGTGCGACCAGTAACAACGCATCGGCACGCGCTAACGCTTTCGTTATCGCCGGACCGGGCATCACGCCCTCAATTTCAACAGCCGGTCCGCGTTGCCGTGCGCGATCTTCTCGAGGTCTGCCGGCGAAACCGGCAGTCGGTCGAGGAACGCGCGACCCGTCCCGTTCTCGCTGAACGGATAATCGACCGAGAACATGATCCGGTCGGCACCGAATGTATGCAGCAAGGCTTCGAACGGCGGCAGCGAGAAGAAGCCGCTGGTGGTGACATGCACCTGGTCCCGGATCGCCTGGCTCGGCGTGCGTTTCAGCATACCTGCCGGCGCGCGCCCGAACACCTGATCGCATCGATCGAGCATCGCGGGCAGGCCCTCGCCCATATGCCCGATGATCAGTTGCAGGCGCGGATAGCGATCCAACGTGCCCGACAGCACCAGGCGCAGCACGTGCACCGCGACCTCGGCGTGCCAGCCCCAACCGGCAATCGCCAGCATGAAACTCAGCGGATCCGGCAGGCCATCGTAATACGCCTGGCGCACCGAGGCCGGTGGAATGCCGGGATGCAGATACAGCGGCACGCCCAGTGCTTCGGTGCGCGCCAGGATCGGCGCAAAACGGGGATCGTCGAGGAAGCGGTCCTCGGTCAGCCCGTTCACCAGCACGCCGCAGAAGCCCAGTTCCTTGATCGCGCGTTCCAGTTCGTCCGCGGCTGCCTCGGGCGCCGCCATCGGCAGATGGGCAAACCCGGCATAGCGGTCCGGATGCTCCGCAATGATGCGGGCCAGCGCGTCATTGAACGCGCGGGCCAGTGCCGGTGCGTCGTTCGCCGGCGCCACGTCAGCACCGGGACCGGAGACCGACAGCACCTGCACGGTAATTCCGGCCGCATCCATGTCTCGCAGGCGTGTCGGACCGAGATCGGCGAGCTTCTCTATTTGGCGCAGCGGTCCCCACGGCTTACTCGGCGGCGGAAATCCGCGATGGACGATCGCAGCGGGATCGATTTTCCGCACCAGATCGGGGACCGTGAAGTGTTCCTCCAGGGCAACGGTGCGCATGGTGCCTCCCTCCAGGCTGCCGCGGATTGCCCGCACGATAGCATGGGGCAGGGCGAAATTATCAGCGTGCAGCGGAAGAAAGTCGGCAGCGGCCAACGCCGGCCGCTGCCGACGCCCAGGTTATTGTGCCGCCGCAGCCATCGGCACGTGCGAACGCAGGAACCGCCGCACTTGCTCGATCGTCTTTGCCTTCAGGTCAGACGGTTCCTTCCACGGAAACACCGTCTTCTCGGCTTTCGGCGCCAGCGCCGCCACATCCAGCGACGCCTGCAAGGGATGCGCGGGAATATCGTCCGGCATCACCAGCAGCGGTGTCTGGCAGCTTCGTGCGAACTCCCGCGACACGCTGTAAACGAAATCCGGCCGCACGCGGTAGAGGTTGCGCAGATACGCCTCGATCGTCGCCATGCTCAGGTCTGGCCTGCGGGCGAGCAATTCGGGTGCCCAGACGTCATGGCCCGACCGGTACATGTAGTCCGGATCTTTGTCGTAATGCCCGACCGTCTGGCACAGCACCGCGGCCACCACGCGGTTCGGCGCACGCTCCGCCAGCTTCATCGCGAAACAGCCGCCGATGCAGTAGCCCATGAACAAGAATTTATCGATGCCCAGGTGATCCATCAGCCCGAGCTGGTCGTCGGCAAACGCGTCCCATGGATGATCGACCGGCACCGGCCCGGTCGATTCTCCGCCATTCGCGTTGCGCTGGTCCATCGTGATGCAGCGAAAGTCGTTCTTGAACATCTCCGGCGCGTTGAACACCGCGGTCGGCCAGTTGCTGACCCGGGAATTCAAACCGCCGCCAGGCGTGACCAGCAGCGGGAAGCCGCTGCCGGTCTCTTCATAACGGATGCGCACATCGCCCTTTTGGTAGAACGGCATTGTTGATTCTCCTCCTCCACGTATTATCTGGCGGCGGGATTGCTCAGCTTGCACCCCCCACCTTGTCCTGTGTCCTGGTATCGAAGTCGCTGGCGTCGTGGCGTTCCCACAATTGCTCCGACGCAGCGCCCTGCGTCCGGTTCACCATGCGCCCGCGCTTCACTGCCGGGCGCGCCCAGATCGCATCAGCCCAGCGCACGACATTCTTGTATTCGTGCACCGCCAGGAACTCGCTGGCGCCGTACTGGTTGAATTTCACCAGTCCGCCATACCAGGGCCAACAAGCGATGTCGGCGATGGTATAGGCACTGCCGGCCACGTACTCATTGTCCGCCAGCCGCTTGTCGAGCACGTCGAGCAAGCGCTTCGTCTCCATGGCGAAGCGATCGATCGCGTATTCGATCTTCACCGGCGCATAGGCATAGAAATGCCCGAACCCGCCGCCGATATAGGGCGTGCTGCCCATCTGCCAGAACAACCAGGACAGGCACTCGGCACGTTGTGCTTGCTCTGTCGGCAGGAAGGCGCCGAACTTCTCGGCCAGGTGCACCAGGATGGCGGCAGTTTCGAACACGCGGATCGGCCTTGGTCCGCTGCGGTCCACCAGTGCCGGGATTTTCGAATTCGGATTGATCGCAACGAAGCCGCTGCCGAACTGGTCGCCCTCGTTGATCCGGATCAGCCAGGCGTCATATTCTGCGCCCTTGTGACCGGCGGCGAGCAACTCCTCCAGCATGACGGTGACCTTCACGCCGTTCGGCGTGCCCTGCGAATAGAGCTGCAGCGGATGCTTGCCGACCGGCAATTCCTTCTCCTGCGTGGCGCCGGAGACCGGGCGGTTGATGTTGGCAAACCGCCCACCGCTCGGCTTGTTCCAGGTCCAGACCTTCGGCGGCTCGTACGTGGATGCGTCGGACATTGGCATGGTTCTCCCCTTCTGTGGCGGCGCACCGTGCCGCCGCTTCCCAGCCGGCGCAAGCCGTCGCCGGGGCGCCAGTGCCTCGCTTGCCTCGCCGCGCGATGGCGCATACCTCACCCCGTCGCCAGGAGAAGGAAACGCCGGTGCTTGCCAACATCCCCGCCACACAGACCGTCATCGAGATCAGGACCCCTGGCGGACCGGACGTGCTGGTGCCGGCCATTCGCCCCGTGCCGGAGCCAAAACAGGGCGAGGTGTTGATCCGTATCGCCGCGGCCGGCGTGAACCGCGCCGACTGCCTGCAACGCATGGGCCGCTATCCGATGCCGCCCGGCGCGCCTGACATTCCTGGCCTGGAATGCTCCGGCACCATCGTGAAGCGTGGCGATGGTGTGACCCAGTGGCAGGATGGCGATCAGGTCTGCGCCTTGATGATCGGCGACGGCTACAGCGAGTATGCCGCGGTGCCCGCGGTGCAGTGCCTGCCGATTCCTCTTGGTGTTAGCCTGGTCGATGCCGGCGGATTGCCGGAAACGTTCTGCACCGTCTGGACCAATGTGTTCGACCGCATCCATCTGAAGGCCGGCGAGACCTTCCTCCAGCAGGGTGGCTCCAGCGGCATCGGCATGACAGCCATCCAGCTTGCCAAAGCGTTCGGCGCCAAGGTGATCGCCACCGCCGGGTCGGACGAAAAATGCGCCGCCTGCCGCGAATACGGCGCCGACCTCGCAATCAATTACCGGACCGAGGATTTCGTCGCTGCCGCAAAGGCCTTCACCAACGGCCGCGGCGTTGATGCGATCTTCGATATGGTCGGCGGCGATTACATCCCACGCGAGATCGATGTGCTGGCGCGCGAAGGCCGCCTGTGCTTCGTCGCGCTGATGCACGGAACCAAAGTAGAGGCAGATTTCGGCGCCGTGCAGCGCAAGCACCTGACGATCACTGGTTCCACGTTGCGCTCACGTAGCATTGAAGACAAGGCGGCAATCATCCAGGAACTGCGCCGGAAGGTCTGGCCGCTCTGGCAACAGGGCAAGCTCCGCACTTTTACCTACAAACAATTTCCGCTGGCACAAGCAGCGGATGCACATCGATTGATGGAATCGAGTCAGCACATCGGCAAGATCCTGCTCGTGCCATGACCGCGAAGGTTGTTGCATCGCAGCATATTTTTCGCCGTTACGACACTCGCGCGACGCGCCGGATTGCTTTATTGTAACTCATTGTGACTTGGACGGGGCACCGTCCAACTTTCGGACTTGGCATGAATCTGATCCACACGCACCATCTGGTCGGCCTGCTGCATGCGTACGGCTATGCGGGGTTGGCGCTGGGCGTGGGGCTTGAATGTCTTGGCTTGCCCGTGCCGGGAGAGGGTCTGCTGATCATGGCGGCGGTCTATGCCGGCAGCACCCACAACCTGAATCCTTACCTCGTGGGCGTGGCAGCGGCGGTTGGTGCGATTTTGGGCCAATTGGCGGGTTATGGCATCGGCTTGACCGTGGGCTATCGCCTGCTGCGTCGCTACGGCGAGCGCATCGGCCTTACGTGGCGGCGGCTGGCGCTGGGCCGCCTGCTGTTCCGGCGACATGGCGTGAAACTGATCATCGTCGCCCGTTTCGTAATCCTGCTGCGTATGATCGCGGCAGTGCTGGCGGGCGCGAACCGCATGCCGGTGCGGAACTTCATGATTGCCAACGTGGTGGGCAGTGGGATCTGGGCCGCGTTCTACAGTGTCGGCGCGACCATGCTGGGCAAACAGATGAAGCACGCCTCGGGACCGATCGGCGTCGCCGTCGGCGTCGCTGCTGTGGTGGTGTTCCTGGTGGGCAGCGTGGTCATGCACCGGCACGAGCGCCGGCTGACCGCTGCTTCGCCGGTGCGCGCGCGGCGCCGGGCGATGGCACGGGCGGCAGAATAGCCCAGGCTGGGGCGGACGGTCGCGGAATGCGGCGGAATACCGTTCGAGTGTCGAAATTCCGCGCACAACCCCTGTGTATCCACCCCCGACATGCTGCTAGTCTGTGCACCGGGGGATGGCCCAACCAACGGGGAGATGCATCTCATGACCAACCACGTGGGCCGCCGCGCCCTGGCCGGCGCGGCTGCTCTGTTGCCTGCTGCCGCGATCGTCAGCAGTGCGCAGGCACAGTCCGGCAGTGAATCGACCTTCGATCGCATCCGCCGTACCAAGGTGCTGCGCGTCGCCGGCCTGCCCGGCGCGTTGCCGTATTTCGACAAGGACCTGGTCAGCGGCAAATACACCGGCGCCTGCGTCGACATGGCGAACGACATCGCCAAGGTGTTCGGCGCGCAGGTTACCTATCTCGATTCGACATATGGCAATTCTGTGCTCGACCTTCAATCGAACAAGATCGATCTCGCCTTCGCCTTGAACCCGACGCCACAGCGCGCGCTTTCCATCGGCTTCACGCATGCGGCGATTATCCATCCGTTCGGCTGCCTGGCGCCGCATCTGAACCCGACGACCTGGGACGACCTGAACAAGCCGGACATCCGCGTCGTGTTCGACATCGGTTCGCTGCACGAAACCTGCGCGCGACGTTATTGCCCCAAGGCGCAACTCACCGGCTATGCCACGACCGACCAATGCATCCTGGCCTTGCAGTCCGGCCGTGCCGACGCACAGATCCTGGCGGCGATCCTGGGGCTGGCAGCGGTCGGCAAGAACGCCTCGCTCGGCCCCTACCACCTGCTGTCGGATCCCACCGTGGCATTGCCGAGTTGCCTCGGTATCCAATGGGAACCGGATTCGCGGTTCGAAGTCGTGCTGAACGCCTGGATCGATTACAATCGCGGCACGGGGCAAATTCGCGAATGGCTGCTGGATGGGCTGGCCAGGTTCGGCGTCAAGCGCGATCAGGTGCCGGAGCAGCTGAGCTTCTAGCGTTGGAATCCTGACGGATGGTGGTCGCTCCAAATGTCAGCAGCCGCGATGCGTCAGGGTTACAACACGAGCTGTCGGTGATGGTAACCGGATGTTCCGGGCGGCCATTCACGCCTTCACCAATGACCAATCGCCGACCACCGGCCACTGATCAGCCAAATGCACTACCATTGGGACTTTAGCTTCCTGCTGCGCTACGTGCCGCTGTTCTGGAGCGGCGTGTTGGTGACGCTGGCCTATACCTTCTCCAGCATCTTTCTGGGTCTGCTGATCGGGTTGTTGGTGGGGATGGGCCGGCTATCGCGCTCTCGTCTGTTGAACCTGCCGCTAATTGCTTATATTGAAGCGTTCCGCTGCACGCCGCTGCTGGTGCAGATCGTCTGGTTCTATTACGCGCTGCCAGTATTGCTCGGCATTCAGATTCCTGCCAGCGCCGCTGCGATCATGACTTTGTCCGCGTATACCGGCGCTTTCTATGCCGAGATTTTTCGCGGCGGCATCATCTCGATCGAGCAAGGCCAATGGGATGCCGCGCGCGCCCTTGGATTGCGGCCATGGCACATGATGAGGCGGGTGATCCTGCCGCAGGCGGTGCGGCGAATGATCCCGCCCTTTGTCAATCAATCGATCACGCAATTGAAGAATACATCGCTGGTATCCACCATTGCGGTACCCGATCTGCTTTACAACGGCACATTGGTCACCGCGGATACATACCGGCCGCTGGAAGTCTATACTGTAGTTGCACTGATCTATTTCGCCATGCTGTTCCCGAGCACGCTGCTGGCGCAGGGTTATGAGCGGCGGCTGGCGAGGGCACGCTGAATGCACCCTGCCATTACCGGTTGACCACCAGCCCGGTGGATGCCCCGACTCGTCACGGCCGGGTTCGACAAAAAATCGCGATCCTGCGGCCATGAAACTGCCTTGAAGCAAACAGCGTGGAACGATGCCGTCATTTCTCGCCGGTCCACAGCCATGGTCGATGTCGTTGATAACTCCATCTGCAGTTTCCCGCCACGGCCGGTCACGGACGGCGAGCGGCAGATCCTGCTTGACTGGGTCGAGGCCTCTGACGAACTCTCTGCCTTCGTCAGCGAGCGCCGTAGTGACGATCCGGGAATCTATCGCCGTATTGTCGTGCTTCGCCGAGCCACCAGGCAGCGCCTGTACCTGATCCACTGTCCGCAGAATTCGAACTGGTGGGTGGTCACCTCCGCGGTCGAACGTGAGAGCGTCGGCTATTTTCCGACGCTGCGCTCTGCATTGCTGTTCATCAGGCCGCTCGCACGGCGCGGCTGAACGGTCCGCCGCCGCACAGAACCACCCGCTCATCGCCGCGTCCGTCAGTGGCGCAGCGTGTCCGGCTCGTCCAGCACTTCAGAGGCCAAGGACAACAGATGCTCCGCAGCGACGCGGTAGCCGGCCTTGTCAGCATCTTCCGCGAGCGTCAGCAGCCGGTCGGAGAGCAGCAAAGGGCTGAACGCCGGCTTGGATTCCAGGGCGATACGGGGCATGTAGGTCATGATCGGGTTCCTCCTCAACGCGTGAACTGGCGGTAACGTGCCGACCCGAGGACATCCCGGCTCTGATCTGGATCAATTTCGCCGTGGAATTTTGCCGGGATTATTACGTACGGAGTGGCGTCAGCGCTCGGCGCCTGGTTAACGCATTTGGTAACCATCTCAGTTCATATGTAGCGCTGTGGCGAGAAAAGTCTGCGCCAATCCTGCCTCCAGCGGCATCGGTTCGATGCCAAGCTCGGCCCGCATCGAGGTGATGTCGAAGGCTTTGTCCTCGATAAGACGGCGCACTTCCGCGGAACGGACGGCAGGGAGAAAGGGAGCCAGTCGCGACAGGGCTGCGGCCGCCAGCAAAGGCGCGAGCGGCATGGGCAGGATGCGCGGTGGTGGCAATCCGGCTGCCACGGCGACCGCACGCACAAAATCAGCGTAGGCTACTGGGGAAGGGCCGGCAATCACGAAACTATGCGGACCGTTCCAGGCGCGTGCCAGGGCAGCGTGGATTGCGCGCGTGACGTCGTCCTGATGGATCGGCTGAACCAGCGCGGTGCCGCCGTGCGGCAGCGGCAGGTATGGGAGGCGGCGAAGCAAGGCGGCGAGTCGCCGCACGTTGTCTTCTCCGGTGGCACCGTAGATCATCGTCGGATGCAACATCACGCCACTGCGGCCAGAGGCGAGAAAGGCGGCTTCTCCCGCGAGCACGCCGTTGGCATGCGAGTCGGGCCAGCGTGTGAACTTGCGGGTGCTGCCGAGGAAAATCAGTCGCGCATCCGGTTGCGCGGCGGCAATGATGGCTGCGGCGTAGCGTGCGTGGGCGGTTGAAACGATCGAGTCGGCGTCGCACAGGGCCGCGCGCAGGGCCGCCGCGTCGGTCAGATCGGCCACGCGCGGGGCCAGCGGTATGTTCGTCGCGGTCCAGCGTGCGGTGTTGCGGACTACTGGGATGGCGGGAATGTCGTCGGCCAGCAGAGTGCGGCACAGCGCTGCGCCGGAACGGCCGGAAGCGCCGATAACAACTAACTTCTCCCGCGAGCACGGAAGAGGTCGCGGTGTGAAGCACCGAGGGTGAGAGTGATCTGGAGGGGGTGCAGAAGACTGTGTACGCTTCAAATGACCCGCACCCTTGGCGCTCACTGGTTGTTCGCTTCGCAATGCAGCCGACCTTTCCCGCACGCGCGGCAAAGGTTGAAGCGTCGCTGCGCACTCCGCGCTCTTCGGTCATCGCCGCGAACTTTACCGAGACCACCCCTGTTGGCCGGCCGCCGCGCTACGCCGACATCGCGAATTCGCAATCCGCGCCGGCCAGGACTCGTAGTGCCGATCGTCTGTGCAAGCGGCTCCAAACCGTGCGCCACGACTTCCGGGGTTTCGGTGGCGGCACGACGCAGGTAAGAGTCCGTGAGCGCGGGGGGATATGGCAGGCGGCCGAGGAGCGTGGCCAGGACGCGGTATTCATTGTGCAGCATGGCGGCGTCCTTGCTCCGGACGAACCTTTCCATCGATCAGTTGGCTCGCTGTCAGTCAACCACTCTTCGGTTCAGAAAGCCATTGCAGCATTCGCCCAGTCTCTTCGCGCGGGTAGGTGTGCGACAAGTCGGTGATCTCACGGTACGCCACCTTCGCACCTGCTGCATCCAAAGCGGCATAGGCGGAACGTGCAACCGAAACGGGGAACATCCAGTCCAGCGCGCCATGTACCAGATAGACGGGCAATCCCGAGATCCGCCGCCGATCCGCCATTGCCACGATCATCGGGTGGAAACTCGCCGCCACTGGCGCGAGATGCGTGAATGGCGAATCCGAATCGACACCCGAGAGCAAGGTGAAGGTGCCCCCATCGCTCATCCCCGTCAGCAACAGCCGCGAGCGGTCCACGTTCCAGCGCTGGGCCACGTGCTGCAGCGCATTTGCCAGATGTGCGGCGTCCACTTCCGGCTGCATCAGCGACCACGTGTCCCCTGTGGACGTCGGCGCCACGACGATCGCGCCATGGGTGCGGGCCGCGCGCACCCATGACCACAAAAACAGCCGCCCGTGTCCGGCACCGCCATGAAGTGCCGTCACCAGCGGGTAGGCGCAGGCTGGGTCGTAATCCTCGGGCACGAAGACCGAGAATCCGCCGCGTTCCTCCACCTCGTTGGCGGCGTGCAGCACGCCCACCTGCCCATCGGTTCGTGCTGAACCTGCCGCCAACCTTGCCAGCAGTGCCTCGTCATCCCGCCGGTCTTGCTCCACAAAGAACCGGCTGACGGAGGGCAGGGACGTGGTGAGCGGATACAATGCCTCCTCTGCCCGGCTTGCCTGGCGGAACGCGCGCAAGGCGAGCCGCCGTACATCTGCGCCTGGCGCGGCCGCTGCACGGATCCCCTCGCATGCGCGCAGCGCGAAAGACGCCGCCTGCTCCGCCTGATCGCGAAACGATACCAGCTGCGCCGGCCAATCGGCGGCGATGAACTGCGCGTGGGCATGGCGCAGGCTTGCATCCGCGTCGCCCAGCACCGCTGCGAGCGCGGCCACATCAGGCGGATGCATGTGCCGGGCGATGAACGCCAGTATGTCGAGCGCATCCATCGTGCGGGCAACCAGCCCAACGATCGCTTCCGTCAGATCCTCTTGTGTGTTCATGGCCTATCGCCTGCATTGTAGGGCGGGACACCGTCCGTCGCCGCTTCAGTCTGCCACGTGGGCGGGTATCGGAGCAGATCGGACGGAGCACGGCCCCTCCCGGCTGTTCCCACCCCATGCTACAGACCGCCGCATGCCGCAAATCTGTCCCCACCCATGACCGAGCAACGCCCCGCCGCCAGCCTGGACCGCTTTTTCAGCGCGCCCCTCGCCGAGACCGATCCGGACCTCGCCGCCGCGATCGGCGCCGAGCTGCATCGCCAGCAGGACGGCATCGAGCTGATCGCCAGCGAGAACCTGGTCTCCGCCGCCGTGTTGGAAGCACAAGGTTCGGTGCTGACAAACAAATACGCCGAGGGCTATCCGGGCCGGCGCTATTACGGCGGCTGCGTCTATGTGGACGTGGCAGAGCAACTCGCCATCGACCGCGCGAAGCAACTGTTTCAGTGCGCTTTTGCCAATGTGCAGCCGCATTCCGGCGCGCAGGCGAACCAGGCTGTGTTCCTGGCCTTGCTGCAGCCCGGCGACACGATCCTGGGCATGAGCCTGGCCGCCGGCGGCCATCTGACTCACGGGGCAGCGCCGAACCTGTCCGGCAAATGGTTCCGCGCGGTGCAATACGGCGTGCGGCGCGACAACGGTTTGCTGGATTACGACGAGTTGGAACGGCTCGCGCATGCGGAAAAGCCGAGGCTGATCATTGCCGGTGGCTCCGCCTATCCGCGCTTTATCGATTTTGCTCGTATCCGCCGCGTTGCGGATGATGTGGGCGCGTTCTTCATGGTGGACATGGCCCATTTCGCCGGCCTGGTCGCCGCCGATCTTTTCCCGTCGCCGCTGCCGCACGCCCATGTGGTGACCACCACCACGCACAAGACATTGCGCGGGCCGCGTGGCGGCATGGTGCTGTCGAACGACCTGGAAATCGGCAAGAAGATCAACAGCGCCGTGTTCCCGGGTCTGCAAGGCGGCCCGCTGATGCACGTGATTGCCGGCAAGGCCGCTGCCTTCGGCGAAGCGCTGCGGCCGGAATTCCGTGCCTACCAGAAGGCAGTCGCCGATAATGCCAAAGTCCTGGCTGAGACGCTGATGCAGCGCGGCGTCGCGATCGTCTCGGGCGGCACCGACTGCCATCTGATGCTGGCCGATCTGCGTCCCAAGCACGTCACCGGGAAGGCTGCGGAAGCCAGCCTTGAACATGCCCACATCACCGCCAACAAGAACGCTATTCCGTTCGATCCGGAGAAGCCCGCGGTGACCTCCGGCATTCGTCTTGGCACGCCGGCCGCCACCACGCGGGGCTTCGGCGCGGCCGAATTTCGCGATATTGGCGCGATGATCGACGAGGTGCTGGAAGGCCTGTCGCGTTCCAACAATGGCAGCAACGACGCGGCGGAACGAGCCGTGGGGGTGCGTGTGCAGGCACTGTGTGCGCGTTTTCCGATCTATCCCCCTGGCTATCGCGGAGCCTGAGCCATGCGCTGCCCGTTCTGCGGCAACGACGATACGCAGGTGAAGGACAGCCGCCCCAGCGAGGACGGCAGCGCCATCCGTCGCCGTCGCTACTGCCCGCATTGCGGCCAACGCTTCACCACGATCGAGCGCACCCAGTTGCGCGAACTGACAGTGGTGAAGTCCGATGGCCGCCGAGTCCCGTTCGATCGCGACAAGCTTGCGAAATCGATCCGCACCGCGCTGAACAAACGACCGGTGCAGGAGGAACGCATCGAGCGCATCGTCAACGGCATCGTGCGGCAGTTGGAAGCGTCGGGCGAGAGCGACATTCCCAGCAAGCAGATCGGTGAACTTGTGATGGATACGCTGAAGGAAATCGATCCGGTGGCCTATGTGCGGTTTGCCAGCGTCTACCGCAATTTCCGCGAGGCAAAGGATTTCGAGGATTTCGTTGGTTCATTGGGCACCTGATAACCTCGCCCACGCAGTGGGAGAGGTCGCGGCGCTCAGCGCCGAGGGTGAGGGTGGTCGGGTCGGCACCTCATCGTCCGTGGCGACCCGATCACCCTCACCCCCACGCTCGGCGCTCACGCGCCTTGACCTCTTCCGCGCGTAGGGCAGGAGAGGTTTCGTGTTAGCGCACATGCGCTCTGCCCTGGCTCTGGCACGCCGAGGCCTCGGCAACACCTGGCCCAACCCGTCGGTGGGCTGCGTCATTGCCAATAACGGCCGCGTGGTCGGTCGCGCGGTCACCGCTCCTGGCGGCCGGCCGCATGCCGAGCCGCAGGCCCTCGCCATGGCCGGCGCCGCAGCCCGCGGTGCCATCGCTTATGTCACTCTCGAGCCCTGCTGCCATCATGGCCGCACACCGCCCTGCACCGACGCCCTGATCGCCGCCGGGATCGCGCGCGTCGTGATCGCAGCGCACGACCCCGACCCACGCGTGAACGGGCAGGGAGCAGCCAGGCTGCGCGCTGCTGGCATCGCGGTGGAGCAAGGCATGCTGGAAGACGAGGCCAACGAAGTGCTGGCCGGATTCCGCCAGCGCATCACCACCGGTCGCCCGCTTGTCACGCTCAAACTCGCATCCACCCTGGATGGCCGCATAGCGACCAAGAGCGGCGAGAGTCGCTGGATCACCGGGGAAGCAGCCCGCCGCATCGCGCATGCGCTGCGCGGGCGCCACGACGCGGTACTTGTCGGTGTCGGCACAGTGCTGGCGGACAACCCAGACCTGACCTGCCGTCTGCCCGGCTTCCGTTCCACCCCGGTCGTGCGCGTGGTCGCGGACAGTCATCTGCGCACACCGCTAATGGCGCGCCTCGTCGCCACAGCGCACGATACGCCAACCTGGATGTTGATCCGCCATGGCACTGACGCCGTGCGCCGCGCTGCTTTTGCCGATCTCGGCATCCGGCTGATCGAGGTGCCCGGCGCCGACGCCGGTGTTGACCTGCAAGCGGGACTCACCGCCTTGGGCACCGCCGGTATCACGCGCTTGCTCGTCGAGGGCGGCGCGCAGATTGCCGCCGCACTGTTGCGCGCCGGGCTGGTAGACCGCATCGCCTGGTTCCACGCGCCGTCGGTGATGGGCGGCGACGGCTGGCCCGCAGTGCAGGCATTCGGCATCGAGACGCTCAATGCCATGCCTCGCTTTGTGCGACGAAGCGCGACACCGGTCGGCAGCGATGTACTGACCGAATTTTCCCGCGCCGAATGACCGGCCCGGTCCGCGCAGCGCGACGTGCACCCCAGGCGGGGTTTGCCAATTTCAACCGGCTCGCCTACCCCTACCGGACGGTAGCAATCACGACGAGACCCTAATGTTCACCGGCATCGTCACCGCCCTTGGCACGGTCCGCGCCATCCGCCCGCTCGGCAATGGCCAGGACATGCGCGTGAGCATCGTCTCCCCTTGGCAGGACATGGCCAGCATTCCGATCGGCGCCTCCATCGCTTGCTCTGGCTGCTGCCTCACCGCGACCGAACTTGGCCCGGACTGGTTCGCCGCCGATGCCTCCGCCGAAACGCTCGCCTGCACCACACTTGGCCGCTGGCACGTGGGCACACGTGTCAACCTGGAGCGCTCGCTGCGCATGGGCGATGAGCTTGGCGGGCACATCGTCTCCGGCCATGTTGACGGCATCGGCGAGGCCCTTTCGGCCATTCCGGAAAACGCCTCCACCCGCTGGACCTTCCGCGTGCCGCGCCAGCTTGCCCGCTTCATCGCTGTCAAGGGCAGCGTGGCCGTGGATGGGGTGTCGTTGACGGTGAATGCCGTCGATGGCGATACTTTCGGGGTGAACGTCATCCCGCACACCGCCGAGGTCACGACCATCGGGTCGCTGGCCCCGGGCGATGCGGTGAACATCGAAATCGACATGCTGGCCCGCTACGTCGCGCGGCTGGCGGAGACAGCCTGATGCCGACCCAGAGCCTGCAAAGCCTGCGTACCGCCGACCTGTCGCAATACCTCACCGACGCCGCCGAGCTGATCGAGGAGGCCCGCAACGGCCGCATGTTCATCCTGGTTGACGACGAGGACCGGGAAAACGAGGGCGACCTCGTGATTCCGGCGCAGTTCGCCACACCCGACGCCATCAACTTCATGGCCCGCCACGCCCGTGGCCTGATCTGCCTGGCGCTGACCCGCCAGCGCTGCGAGCAACTCGGGCTGCCGCTGATGAGTGCGCATAACGGCACGCGGCACCAGACGGCGTTCACCGTCTCGATCGAGGCGAGAGAAGGAGTCACGACCGGTATTTCCGCATACGACCGCGCCCACACCATTGCTGTCGCGATCAATCCGGAAACCACGCGCGACGACATCACCACGCCCGGCCATGTGTTCCCGCTGATGGCACGTGAGGGAGGGGCGTTGGTGCGGGCAGGCCATACCGAGGCTTCGGTCGATATCGCCCGCAAGGCGGGGCTGTACCCCGCTGCCGCGATCTGCGAGATCATGAACGACGACGGCACCATGGCGCGGCTGCCGGAACTCGTCGCCTTCGCGCAACGGCACAATTTGAAGCTCGGCTCGATTGCCGACCTGATCGCGCATCGCCGCATGACGGAGCGGCTGGTGCGCAAGGTAGAGGAAGGCAACTACCACCATACTGCCGGCGGCGACTGGCGCGCAGTGGTTTATGCCAACACGGTCGAATACCAGGAGCATCTGGCGCTGGTGAAGGGGGATCTGTCCGGCCCGGAACCGGTGATGGTGCGCATGCACGCGGTCGATCTGCTGGATGACATGACTGGTTCGCCGCACTGGATTGCTGTGCATAATGCCATGCACATGATCTCCAAGGTCGGCCGCGGCGTGGTGGTACTGATCCGCGAACATCGCAGGACCGCGCTGGCCGAACGCGTGCGCCTGCTTTCCGCCGACAATCCTCGCGCACCCCGCGTGCTGCGTGACTATGGTATCGGCGCGCAGATCCTGCTTGACCTTGGTGTGAAGAACATGATCCTGCTGACCAACAGCCGGCGTACCATCGTGGGGCTGGAAGGCTACGGCCTGAACATTGCGGAGCAGCGGCCGATCCCGAACATAGTTGGCGTGGATTACGAGGGATGAGCGGGACATCGCGTGCCTGTCATTGCAATGACAGAAAGTACAGGCCTTCAACTTTCGCTGCGCTCCAATGAGTACCGAAGACGCCCCGCTGCCCTCCGCACCACAGGTGGACGGCCTGCCCCCGCACCTGCTGATCGTGCGCGCGCCATACTACCGAGCGGTCGTGGACGGCCTGACTGATGGTGCCACGCGGATCCTGCACGAAGCTGGTGCGACCTTCGAAGCCCTCGACATCGCCGGTGCGTACGAGCTGCCACAGGCGATCCGCCTTGCGGTGCGCGGCGACCGAAACTTCGACGGATACGTGGCGCTGGGCTGCATCATTCGCGGCGAGACCGACCACTACGAATTCATTTGCCGTGCCACTATGGAAGGGCTGATGAACGTCGCGTTGCAGTTCGGCATCGCCATGGGCACCGGCCTGCTGACCTGCGATACGCAACAGCAAGCGCAGGCACGGTCTGGCCCGAACGGTTTCAACAAGGGCGCCGAGGCGGCCTCGGCCGCGCTGTTGCAGATCAACGCCGCACGCCGCCTCGGCGCGGCCTGAGCCATGGCGCAAAGCCCCCCGCGTCCGCGACGCCGACCGCGTACCGCCTCGCGCGTCGCCGCCGTCCAGGCGCTGTTCCAGGCAGAGCAAGGGCCGGAAAATCCCGAAACGGTGATTGACCAGTTCGTGCGGCATCGACTGGGTGAATTGGCGGGCACAGGGGGCTTTGAGGAAGGTCGCGTACCCGATGCCGAAGTGCCGCTGTTCGCGCGGATCGTGCGTTCGGCGGTGCGGCAACAGGATACGATCGACCGCATGCTGGCCGAGGCGCTGCCGGAAGACTGGCCATTGTCGCGCATCGACCCGGTTCTCCGTGCGCTGATGCGCGCTGGCGCGGCGGAACTGGCAATCACGGACGGCCCGCCCGCGAAGGTGGTCATCAACGAATATCTGGACGTGGCCCGCGGATTTTTCCAAGGCGCGGAGCCGGGGATGGCGAATGCGGTGCTGGACCGTCTGGCGCGGCTGCTGCGGCCCGGAGAGATCGCCACCCGTTAGCCATGAGGCGCTGCAAGCTCGCGCCTGGCGTTAGAGAAGAGAGGTATCACCTTTCGCACCAGCGGCTCGGGCGAACGGCTCCGATACCCGAAGAATAATCTTCTAGCATCTGGAAAGTCGCTTCCGCCGTGCTATATGCAAGCCGCTAACAGAATTCTAACAGAAAAGTGCATTCAACATGGCAATTTACCCTCGGACGCCACAGGTGGCGCATACATCCATGGCCACGATGCGTCCTTTGACGCAGTCGGCCGCGGCACAACAAACGGCGAACGTGCCAACTGGCGTTTCCCTGGCACCGGGCACAGTCGGCGGTCTGATCGTCACCTGGACCTGGCCCTCGGTGGACAGCACGCACGGCGCTGCAACCGGAATCAACCTGCGCTATGCACTTTCCGGCTCTGGCGTCTGGGTCACGGTGTCGGGTGTCAGCAGTCCTTACGCGCTGCTTGGGCTTGCGGTTGGTACCGCCTTCGACGTTCAGGTGCAGAGCGTCAATGCCGCTGGCACCAGCGCTTGGTCTTCCACGGCCACGCTCGCTACCGCGCCGGACGCGCCCAATGCTCCCAGCGCGCCATCGCTGGCACAAGGCAGCGGCGGTGCCCTGATCGTCACCTGGAGCGCACCGCTGGCCGACACCGCGCACAGCGCAGCCACCGCGTACAATTTGCAATGGAGCCCCTCGGGCGTTGGCGCCTGGACGGTGGTGACGGGAGTCAGCAGTCCGTACGACCTGTCGGGCCTTGCTTCCGATGCCGCCATCGACGTGGAAGTGCAGGCGGCGAATGCGGGCGGCGCCAGTGCGTGGTCTGCGACCAGCACGCTGACCACGGCTGCGGCGGGACCATTCGCCCCGAACGCGCCGGCGATTACCAGCGTTGCACCGCCCTCGAACGGCACTGCCAGCGAACTCACAGTCGTCTGGACTGCGCCCGCGACCGACAGCACCCATGGCGCCGCCACCGGCTACAACCTTCGTTACAGCCCGTCCGGCGCCGGGACTTGGACGACCGTGTCCCTCGTCTCCAGCCCTTACGTGTTGGGCGGTCTTGCCGGTGCAAGTGCGATCGACGTCGAAGTCCAGGGTAGCAACGCCGCGGCAAATCCGGGAGCGTGGTCCACCACCGTCACGGGTGCGACATGGGGCGCGACGGTCGTTCAGGGCAGCATGGTGGTCGCCACATCGCAGGTTCATAACACAAGCGTGGCACCAAGTGGCGGTGCCAACATGACCGCCTCACCGGCGCCAACAGCGGTGAGTGAAACAGCGTTTGCGTGGTCCACGAGCGCCACGGTCGTTCCGACCAGCGGCCTGGTCGCGGCTGTCTCGAACGGTCAGACCGATGGCTGGGGACAGTATTTCAATACTCCGGCGACAGCGGGCACCTACTATTTGTGGCTGCTGGCGCAAGGCAGTGGAGGTGCAACGATCGGGGCGCTGGTGAGTTCGGCGATCGCTGTGACATAGCAGGGCAAACTGGCGCGATTGCTGTGGCCAGGGCAGTGTGCCGGCGGATTGACCATGTGGGAGGCCAGGCATGGCACGGCTGCAGCTATCGATCGCGGTAGGCGATTACGACCGGGTGCGGCCGTTGGTGGACGGCACGGTGCAGATCGACGGAGTCGATCCGGTATTCATGCTGCTGGAACCGGAGGAGATCTTCTTCCGAGCCTTCCGGCATGCGGATTTCGATCTTTGTGAATTGTCAATGAGCAGTTTTACTGTGAAGGCGGCGGCGGGGGATTGCCCGTATGTGGGGGTACCGGTGTTTCCCTCGCGCGCCTTCCGGCACAATTCGATCTATATCCGCACCGACCGTGGCATCGCTCGGCCCGAAGATTTGAAGGGGCGGCGCATTGGCGTGCCGGAATACCAGGTCACCGCCAATGTCTGGACGCGGTTGATGTTGGAGGAGGAATATGGCGTCCGGCCAGCGGATGTCGTTTGGGTGCGCGGTGGATACGACCAACCGGGGCGCGTCGAAAAAATTGCGTTGAACCTGCCGGCGGACGTTCATATCGAGGCGGCGCCGGAGGGCATGACAATCTCGCGCCTGCTCGCGGACGGTGCGATCGATGCGGTGATCGGGCCGCGCGCACCGTCATGCTTCACGGCCGGCCATCCGCACGTGGCGTGGCTGTTTGTCGATCCGGCGGCCTCGGCCTCGGCGTGGTTCCGCAAGACCCGGATTTTCCCGATCATGCATCTACTCGGTGTGCGACGTTCGCTGGCGGAACGGCATCCCTGGCTTCCTGCTGCCGTCATGAAGGCGTTTGAGCAAGCGAAGACGCGAGCGCTGGCGAAGCTGCAGGATGTGTCGGCCAGCAAGGTGACGCTGCCATTCGTAGAGGAGCCATTGCTGGCGGCGCGGCAGTTGATGGGCGAGGATTTCTGGGCCTATGGCCTGGAGCCGAACCGCCACGTGCTGGAGGCGTTTCTGCGCCGGCATCACGCCGAGGGACTATCGTCACGATTACTGGCACCGGCGGAGTTGTTCCATCCATCAACACATGAATCGCATCGGATTTGAAGGTAGGGGCATGACGATCGGACTCATTCTGTTCATTGCGAGGAGAGAAGCAATCAAGCTGTTTCGCTTGGACAAGCCTCTGCACTGTCCGTGCGCCCAACGAGCGGGATTGCCACGTTGCTCAGCTCCTCGCGGTGATATGGCGCTGGCCGTTTCGCGCTTCTCTGACACCCGGTGTTAGCGAAGCTCCGCCACGAACCGGTCGCGCCAGAGTTCCAGGCTGTGCGCTCGCATCACCGCCAGCATCGCGGCGTGGCGATCGCGGCGTTCTTCCGACGGCATCGCCAGGGCTCGGTCGAGGGCGGCGGCGATGCCGGCTTCGTCATAAGGATTGACCACCAGCGCGGCCTGCAACTCGACCGCCGCGCCGGCGAATTGCGACAGCACGAGCACACCAGGATCGTCGGGGTCCTGCGCCGCCACGTATTCCTTCGCCACCAAATTCATGCCATCGCGCAAAGGTGTCACCAGCCCGATCTGCGCCTCCGCATAAAGCGGCATCAGGACATTCCGAGGGAATCCCTTGTTCAAATAGCGCAGCGGTACCCAATCTACTTCAGCAAAGCGGCCGTTGATGCGGCCGGCCTCTGCTTCCAGTTCGCGGCGGATCTCGCGATAGGTCTGGATGTCGGCGCGCGACGGCGGTGCGATCTGCATGAACGTCACATTGCCGCGCCAGGCGGCATAGTGTTCCAGAAAGCGCTCGTACGCGGCGAAGCGCTGGCGCAGGCCCTTCGAGTAATCCAGGCGATCGACGCTAAGAATCAGCTTCTCAAGCAGGTTCGCGCGCAGCCTGGTTGCGAAGCGGCGATTGGCTGGGGCCTCCGCCTGGGCACGCACTTCGTCCACATGCACGCCAATCGGATATACGCCGGTCTTCACCACCCGACCGAACGCATGCAGCACGTGGTTGTCCAGCGCGGTGCCCCCGGCGTGGCGCAGTACGTAGTCGGAGAAGGCGGTGCGATCGGTCTCCGTCTGGAAGCCCAGCAAATCGAAGGCGCACATGGCACGAACCAGCTCGGCATGCGCCGGAATGGTCATGAAGACCGGTGGGGCAGGGAAGGGCGTGTGGAGGAACAAGCCCATGCGGTGCGTGCTGCCAGCCGCACGCAGGCATTCGGCCAGCAACAGCAGATGGTAGTCGTGCGCCCAGATCAGGTCGTTGGGCTCGACGATACGGGACAGGGCTTCGGCGAACAGGGCATTCACGCGTCGGTAGCCCTCGAAATCGGACCATTCGAAGCGGTGCAGGCCGATCTGGTAATGCAGCACCGGCCAAAGTGTGCCGTTGGCGAAGCCGCGATAGAATTCATCGTAATCGGCACGGGTGAGGTTGATTGTCACCAGCGTGATCGGCCCCACAGCTTGTTGTGTCGGCTGTCCCGGATGGTCGCTGATGTCGCCGCTCCAACCGAACCAGATTCCGCCTTGCTGCTTTAGTGCGTCGAGCACGCCGGCGGCGAGGCCACCGGCGGTGGGCTCGCCTTCCTGAATAGGCGCGACGCGGTTGGAGACGACGACGAGTCGCGGCACGGTCGTGTCCTTGAGGTGGTCGCACAGCGTATCCCGGCAGGCGTCGCGTTACACCATCCAGGGGCTGGCCAGCTGCATATTTCACTACGACAACGAATCGAAAAGCAACCTCATTCGGTGAACCGCCGGACCGTTCGTGCACCGCACGACCGAGGTTGCTTCATCGCTACGCTTCTCGCAATGACATGGACGGCGCGCCCGGTCCACGCTCCACGAAATGCGGCCGCTACGCCTCCATCCGTCGCACATACGCCGCTGTTGCGTCCAGCGCGCGGCCCAGCCGGCCCACCAGATCATCGATCTCCGCGGCGGTAATGATCAGCGGCGGGCTTAGTACCAATTGCTCTCCGCGTCCGCGCATCAGCAGCCCCTGGTCGTGTGCGCATTGCTCGAAGAAAGAGCCGACGCCGGCCTTGGCATCGAACGGCTGTTTCGTCGACTTGTCGCGCACCAGCTCCAGTCCGCCCATCAGGCCCACACCGCGGACGTCGCCCACCAGCGGGTGGTCCATGAGTTGCCGCAGTCCCGCCTGGAATTTCGGTGCCACGCTTTGCACATGGCCGATCAGGCCGCGTTCCTCATAAATCTTCAGCGTCTCCAATGCGACGGCACAGCACACCGGATGCCCGGAATAGGTGAAGCCATGAGTAAAGCTGGCAAGCTTTTCACTGTTCGATGCCAGGCCCTGATACAGCTTCTCATTGATGATCGTGGCCGAGATTGGCAGATAGGCAGAGGACAGCGACTTTGCAACCGTCATGATATCCGGGGCGATGCCGAAGGTCTCGCAGCCGAACATGTTGCCGGTGCGGCCGAAGCCGCAGATCACCTCGTCGGCGATCATCAGGACATCGTGCTTGCGCAGCACCTCCTGCACCTTGGCAAAATAGGTGCGCGGCGGGACCACCACGCCGCCGGAGCCTTGCACTGGCTCCGCGATGAACGCCGCCACCGTGTCCGGTCCCTCGCGCTCGATCAGCGCATCGAGGTTCTCGGCCATGCGGGAGGCAAAATCCTCCTCGGTCTCGCCTGGCTTGGCACCGCGATAGAAGGCCGGGCAGTCGGTGTGGCGGATGCCGGCGATCGGCAGGTCGAAATCCACATGCATGAACGGCAATCCTGCCAGGCTGGCGGAGCCTATCGTAGATCCGTGATAACCCTTCATCCGCGCGATGATCTTCTTCTTGCGCGGGCGGCCGATGGCGTTGTTGTAGTACCAGACAAGCTTGACCGCGGTGTCGTTGGCTTCCGAGCCGGAGTTGTTGAAGAACACCTTCGACATCGGCACCGGCATCAGGGCGATCAGTTTCTCGGCGAGCGCAATCGCCGCGGGATGCGAACGTTGGCCGAAAGTGGATGCGTAGGGTAGTTGCAGCATCTGGCGATAGGCAGCATCGGCCAGGCGCTTTTCGCTGAAGCCGAGGCTGACGCACCACAGCGCCGCCATCGCGTCGATGTAGTCGCGGCCGGATTCGTCGGTCACATGAATGCCATGGCCGCCTGTGATGACCAATGGACCTTCGCTCTCCAGCCGCCGCATGTTGGTAAACGGATGCAGGTGCCAGGCGATGTCACGCGCCGCGTTGGTTGCGTTGGCGCCGTGCGAGGGCAGGTCGTTCATGGGTGTGGCTTCCGGCTGATTCGGCTGGAGTGAAGCAGGATTTCCCTACGGCCGCCACCGCACGGCGGTCCGCATTACGCTGCTACCCGTCAGTGCGATCGCGCGCGTTCCGCCAGTTCGCCCCGCACGGCCCTGGCGAGCTCCGGGTTGGCGCGTCGGATTTGTGCGATGCGAAGTACTGCGCCGACCTCGGGGGTGGGAGATGCCTCCCAGGCCTCGAGGAACAGGAGATCGGCGATGGTGGCGTCGCAGTGCGCGCTTTGCAGCGCGCGCCGTACCGCCGCGGTACGCGGTTCCATGTTTCGCATTTTGATGGGCCGCTACTGTGTCAGACAGTGTGCCTGGGACTGACAGGCCGGCGTGCCGCCAGCGACGGATGCGGGCGGCTCGCCCGGTGCGCTTGCTCTGGCATTGGCATGTCTCCGGTAGTTGGTACGGACGGGCGGCACGAACGGATGTCACAGGCCGGCCCGTCTCGCAATTCGGGCCGGGAACTTTGCCTCAGCGGCGAATTGCTTTGGCTCCTATAATATTTAGCAGGGAGTCGGGCAAACTCAAGAGGGCGTGTTCTCCGCTGCGGTTTTGCGAAGATTGTGGGGCGGAACAGAGGTCGCGGAGGTGAGTCTATGACAAGAGTGAGACGGTGCGGGCGCAGATCATCGGGGGCTTTTCCGTAGAGAGGGGGAGAGGATCGTGCCGGCCGGATCACTCTCACCCCTCGACGCTTCGCGTCTCGATCTCTCCCGCATAGCGGGAGAGGTTTTTTAGACGACGCGGCCGGTGTCGGGCTCCATCAGGTGCATCTGGTTCATGTCAGCGGTCAGCGGCAGTGTTTCGCCGGGCTCGGCGTGCGTGGCGGGGTCGACGCGGGCGCAGACCGGCTCGTGGCCGACGAAGAAATGGACCATCGTCTCCATGCCCATCGGTTCGACCACGTCGACCGGGAGCTCAACGCGTTCCCAGCCGGGGCGGCCGTTCTCGTGGTATTCGAACAAGTGTTCTGGCCGCAGGCCGAGGACCATCGATTGGCCCTTGTGCTTCCCATAACGATCCGTGCGCGACGGCGGGACCGGTAGCACAATCTGATCTGTCACCTGGACCGCCAGCCCGCCATTTGTGCCGTCCACCACGCGCGCCGGCAGGAAGTTCATCGCCGGGGAGCCGATGAAGCCGGCCACGAATCGGGTGGCGGGGCTGTGATACAATTCCTGCGGCGAACCAACTTGCTCGATGATGCCGCCATTCATCACCACGACGCGATCGGCCAGGGTCATCGCCTCCACCTGATCGTGTGTCACGTAGACCGTGGTGGTGCGCACTGTCTGGTGCACCTTCTTGATCTCGGTGCGCATCTGCACGCGCAGCTTGGCGTCCAGGTTGGACAGCGGTTCATCGAACAGGAAGACTTTCGGGTTGCGGACGATGGCGCGGCCCATGGCGACGCGCTGGCGCTGGCCGCCCGACAAGGCGCGAGGCTTGCGGTCCAGCAGGGGCGCGATGTCCAGGATGCGGGCTGCCTCATCGACGCGGCGCTTGATCTCGTCCCTGGGAAATTTGCGCAGCTTCAGCCCGAACGCCATGTTGTCGAACACGCTCATATGCGGGTAGAGGGCGTAGTTCTGGAACACCATGGCGATGTCGCGGTCCCGCGGCGGCACATCGTTCACGATGTCGCCGCCGATCCAGATCTCGCCGGCGGAAATTTCTTCCAGGCCCGCGATCATGCGCAGCGTGGTGGACTTGCCGCAGCCGGAGGGGCCCACCAGCACGACGAACTCGCGGTCGGCGATTTCCAGGTTGATGCCTTTTACCGCTTGCACGCCACCGTCGTAGACCTTGACCACTTGGCGGCAGGAGACTTCAGCCATTGTCGTTTGCTTCCCTGTCTAGCGTTTTGGGCCCTGGCCCTTGGTTGTGCCAGCGGTCACACCGGCCACATGATAGTCCGTGAGGAAGCATATTTCACGATCGGCGGCAAGTTGACCGGGACGACGGTGGGGGGCTCTTGGCCACAGATGCGGGCATTTGCTTGGGTTCTCCGCGGATGGACGGTTTGTGACAGAATGGCAGGGCGGGGGCGGGTAAGTCCGCGAGTGGCGGCCGGTTGCGTATCGACCCGATCACCCTCGCCCTCGACGCCTGCGGGGTCTCGACCTCTCCCGGGCGCGCGAAACAGCGCGCGCGGGAGAGGCTGCACGGTCAGTTGGTCAGGTTATAGAACTTGGCAGCGTTCTCGCAGGTGATCTTGCGTACGTCCTCCTCGGTCAGGCCTTTGAATTGCTCCTCGATGTACTTGGTTGATTCGGGCCAGATGCCGTCTGTGTGCGGGTAGTCGGAACCCCACATCAGCGTGTCTACCGTCATCAGGTTGTTCACGTTCAGCAGCTTCGGGCCGATCGGATCGAACTGGAACGTGGCTTTGCACTGGCGCTGCCAGTACTCGCTCGGCTTCAGCTTCATCAGGTCGCGGAAGCGGTCCTCGAATTCGAAATCCATCCGGTCCAATGCATAGGGAATCCAGCCGATGCCGCTTTCGCCGAAGGAGACGCGCAGGCGGGGGTAGCGCTCGAATACGCCGGCGCCCATCATTGCGGCGAGGATATGGATCAGCCCCATCTGGAACGCCGATACGCCGGTGAACATCGCCGCGCGACGCACATGAGCGTCCACCTGCGAGCGGGCGCGCGGGGGCGTGGTGGGGAAGGTGTGGAAGTGCAACGGCAACTGCACGTCGTCCACTGCTTTCCATAGCGGCTCCCAGCAGGGATGCCACATGGGTTCCATGTCCCACGAGCAGGACAGCTCGATGCCCTTCAGGCCCATCTTGGCGCAGCGATAGATCTCCTGCACCGCCCATTCGATGTCGCCATAGGGCAGGCAGCCGAGGCCGATATGCTGGTCGGGATAGTGGCTGCAGAAATCCACCAGCCAGTCGTTGTAGATTCTGAACATCTCCGCCGCGGCTTCATTGTCCTGCAGCTTGGAGGCGGAACCGAGGATGCCGAAGATCACCTCGGCATCGACGCCGTCGCGTTCCATGTCCTTGCGGCGCAGATGCGGGTCGCTGACGCGGCGGATGTCCTTCTTGCCGTCCGCGAAAAGGCCCGTCTCGGCCATGATGTCGACGCGGCGGTTCTGGCCGGGGACCAGCTTGGCGCCGCTGGGGCCGACGCCGTTCTTCAGGCCGAACGTGGCGCCGGCCTTGGTGCGCCATTCGGGGCCGTCCGGGCCGTCGGCGACGTAGGGCATGCGGTCCTTGAGTTCGCGCGAGGCGTTCTCGGTGAACAGGGTCGGCGGCATCCAGGGCATGTCGAGGTGGCAATCGGCGGAGATACGATTGTAACGCATGGATCAGTCCCCTCTGTGTTGGTTCTCGGTGGTCTGCTGATTGGGCGGAAGCTTCCGACCGGTAGGGGGCGTTGGCAAGAGTGCGACTGCCGGGGCGTTGGTGGGGCCGCTGCACTCGTCGCACGGATAGTCTCGCGGAAATCTCATGTCGCTTTCTTTGAGACGGGTTTCTCTTCGATCGTTCGATGGCGCGGGTGAACCTGGGTCCACGCCGGATCGCCTGCCGTGCCAAGCGGGTGATCGCTTGCAGGCGGCCGGCATGGAGGTTCTCAAAGCGTGGCACGGCGGCAGCACGAATCGGAATGGCGGGGCCGGCCATCGTCCGGTCCCGTGCGTCAGGCTTTGAGAGTCGCGGTCAGAGTTTCAAGGCGGTCCGGTCGCAGCGACTGCGGTGGCCGCACCCCACATTGCCGGTCCCGCCGCCGCGGCTGCCGGCGTTGCGTCCGTTGCCCTGTTAAACAGGTTTGCCAGCGATTCGCCGATGACAAAGCCCACCGTCCGGCGGAACGCTTCCTTGGAGACCTCCAGACGGTCCAGATTTGGACACTCCTCTCGCAACTGTCTGCGAAACCGCTTCTCTCGCCGGTTAATTTCCTTAACGAATCGATCAAAGTTGCCGCCGAAGGCGCCGATCACCCAGGATATCCGCTGGTGGAACACGCTTTCGCAGAGCATGGAGGAAATCCCGAGGTCGCGGCAGATATCGGCGACGGTGCTGCCGATTGTACGACGGCGCACCTCGGCTTCGAGTTGCTTCATAGTGGGTAGGGTGTCGATGGTCAGCGGTTCGTTTGGGCCGGTGTGGCGGGTGGGCCGTGTCGCTGCGGTTGGCACGGAGGATGCGGCGTCTGACCGCGATCCTGCTGCCGCGGCGACCGGGTTCGACTGACGCCGGCCGCGGGTGCGCGGCACCGGGATCTGAAGATCGAGCCCCCTTGCGGCACGTGCCCGCAGCATGCGGTCCAGCGCGACGGCCCGCATGATGCCGCGGCGGACGTGAGCTGAAATAACCGGAACTGCCATGGTGCCGAAAAATCGCGCGAACAATACGAAGCCGCGCAACACGGTGCGGTCTTCGAGCATATCGAGAATGTGGTGGCCGTATTGAGCGACGACCGCGATCACGTAGAGGACTTGCGCGATGAACGGAGGCAAAGACTCGCTGCTCCGGTCCTGCTGGGGATCGGGCTGGCCGGAACTGCAAGCGGCGGCGGTGCGGTCATCGGGCATGGAGCGTTTGTTGAATCTATTGGGTTAAGGAGAAAAGCGCAGTTTGCATACATAACGTACTGCTAACAGGATATCAAGCACTTTCTGCACGGGGCCTCGGTGACTGTTGTCAGGGACGTGCGTTCCGCTCACTGGCCTTTGCGAGCTTGCCGCCGGTTGACGGGGCCGATCCGCGACCGGATAAAACCGCGCGCGCCCGCAGGAACCCGCACCTTGTGGGAGGTGGACAGGGAAGAGGGTGAGGTCGTGCATTCCGCGCCCCTCCGATCGGACTTGGTCGCCCGGGCATCCGCTGTTAAATTGGGGAACCCGAACAAGGTTGAAGAGGAATGGTCGATGGACGTTATCGACGCGATCCACTCCCGCCGGTCGATACGTTCCTATCAGTCGAAGCCGGTCGATCGCAACCTGATCGAAAGCGTGATTTGGGACGCTGCTCAAGCGCCGCCTCCATTCGGCGGTCAGGTTCCCTGGACTTTCAATGTGATTGAAGGCGTTGAGCGCATCGCAGGCCTTGGCGCACGAGCGATGGACCACGCACGCGCGACGCGGCCGAATGCAGCTAGTCGGTCGTGGCTTGACCGGCCCGGTTTCCAGATCTTCTGGAATGCGCCGGTGTTGATTCTGATTTCCGGCGAGCTTGAGGATTGTTGTCGGGCGGCTCAGAACCTGATGCTGTCGGCTCAT
This sequence comes from Acetobacteraceae bacterium, assembly GCA_035523995.1. Classification (GTDB taxonomy): domain Bacteria; phylum Pseudomonadota; class Alphaproteobacteria; order Acetobacterales; family Acetobacteraceae; genus JASHVB01. The sequence goes on from DATKPQ010000108.1 coordinate 168,713, forward strand.
GCCCGCGGCTTGGGAACCTGCTGGGTTGGTTCGCCGCTGCTTTGGCTGAGAACCGAGGCGGTGAAGGCCGAGTTGCAAGTTCCGCCGGCGCTGACGCCAAATGTTGCGATGTGCCTGGGCTATGCGAATGCGGTTCCACCGAGTTCCGAACGAGGGCGACCGCCGGTTATTTGGGTCTCATGACGAGTGATGAAAACGTCGCGCTTAACTTGTGCACCGAAAAGGCAGTGAGACTGACTACGGGGAAGGTGAACGTCCTGCCGCTATCCGGCCCGGAAACCTGAGGTAAGCGCCTGGCCTGCCACGTGTCGATCTTGCCAGGCCGAACCATACAGGCTCGCCTCCCTTCGGCGTCGCATTCTGTAGCTCCAGAAGGCGTCCCCGGTTGGCAGAGCATTGCTACGTGAATGGGCAAGGCAGGACGAAGCCAGCCCGTGTGGCGTGGAGCATCATGGTGGGACGCTGATCGCGGCGTGAACCAAGCCGCGGCGCCGGCCGGATTGGCGCAGCGCGCGCCG
>DATKPQ010000109.1:0-36886 GCA_035523995.1 Acetobacteraceae bacterium
GGCCGCCGCTTGCTCGACATCATCGACCGGCGGGCGCTCACGCGCGGCTTCTCCACCATCGCGCAATTCTTCGGCACAGCCAGGACATCGGTGATTCTCGCCCATATTTCCCGCGGCATCATGCGCGCGGTCGCATTGGAACGCCTGCTGCGGCAGCGCGCCGGAACCGGCCGCGACCTCATCATTCGTGAACGGCGCGATCCCACGCCACCCCCGCAAGACCCACGCGCCACAGCCAGCCCCGCGGCGCCGCCGCCAGCCACGGCGCAGGCCGCCGCGCGGCGCCCGGTCCGCCATCGCGGCCCGCAAGAAGAACTAACCCTCGACAACCTCCCCTCGATGCGCCGGATCGAGGCCGAGGTCCGCCGCCGCCCGCCCGGCCGCACCCTGGTCGCGATCTGCCTCGATTTCGGCATCGCGCCTCTCCTCTGCGCCGCCCCATTCGGCACCCATCTGTTCTCATTGTTCCGCTGGTATGGCGGCAGTTTCGACAAATACTTCAGGGAAATCCGCTGGCGCGAGAAGCGCTTCGACAGAGTGGAACTCGACCACAATCCGGCGCTCGGCCGCCCGGCGCAGACGCGCGACGACGTCAAGGAGATCCTGGGCCCGATATCCGGCAGCTTCATCGGCGAGCAACAGCCGGCCGATCCCTTCGTCGCATCGCCAGCGCCCGGCGCCGCCGTCCAGGCCGCCGCCACAGGCCCGCCCTGACGGCATCGCGCACACCCGCAAAGCCTGACCAACGGGGCCAGCCACCGGCCGGCCCCGCCATACCGATTCGTCCCGCCGCTTCACGCCGCCAACACCGGGCAGGGAATCCCGCAGTTGCACCCAACCCGCCCTGCGGCCCCCATCGCTCCTATGTTGCGCACACCCGCTTGCGCCGGCTCAGGGACGCGCCCGTCCTATCCCTGCAATTCCGGAATCACCCACAGCGCCTTCTCGCCACGGGCGACGCGCTGCACGTTGTCGAACGCATTACGAAAACGCGCGTATTGATTGTCCCAGGTCGGGCCAGCGAAATGCGCCGTGAGCACCACGTTCGGCAGGCCAAACAACTTGTTGTCCGGCGGCGGCGGTTCCTGGTCGAACACATCCAGCCCCGCGCCGGCGATCCTATTGTTCGCCAAAGCCTCATACAGCGCCGGTTCATCCACCACCGGGCCGCGGCAGGTATTGATCAGATACGCCGTCGGCTTCATCAGCTTCAACTGCGCTGCGCCGATCATGTGCCGCGTCGTCGGCGACAGCGGCACGTGCAGCGACACGATGTCCGACATGCGCAGAATCTCGTCCAGCAACCGGAAGCGCACGCCCAGCGCATCCGCCTGATCTTCGGTCAACCGGGCGATGTCGTAATACTCCACCGACATGTTGAACGCCTGCGCCATGCGCGCGACCTTCTTGCCGATCCGGCCCAGGCCGATAATGCCCAGCTTGCGGCCATCCAGTTCATACAGCTTCACTTCCGCCCAGTTGTTGCCGCGCCAGCGGCCGGCCGCGACGTTGTCGTGCTGCCAGATCAGCCGGCGCGACACCGCCAGCATCAGCAGCATCGCATGCTCTGCCACCGCGATGGCGTTGGCGCCGCCGTTGTTGCAGATCGGCACGCCGGCGCGCCGCGCCGCCTCGATGTCGCAACGGTCATATCCGGCAGACAGAAGCTGCACCAGCTTCAGCTTCGACGCGGTCTTGTAGAACCCATCGTTCATCGACGGCGCACCGAAACCCACCAGGTATTCGGCCCCCGGCAAGGCGGCGTTGAACTCCGGTGTGTCCTGGCGCGTAATGACCAGCTCGAAGCCGGGCGGCGCAAGATCGCGTGCGATGTCGTTGTCATTCAACGGGTTGTCGGCGACGATGATCCTGGGCGCCATGGGCGTTTCCTCCTCCGCTATGGATGGGCGAGGATAGCGGGGGAAGGCAGGTCGGCAAGGGGCCGCGGGTCGGCGGCGGTGTCAGGGCTTGTTCGCTGGCGCCGCGCTTGCGTCCATCGCTTGCAAAATTGCGGAGAAGCGTTGCTCTGTCTCCCCCCGCATTTCCGGATGCGTGAAGACGTAAAGCCTATCTTCGCGGACGGCGTTCATGACCCGCGTCGCCACATCCGCGGGATCCATGCCGGCTTGCACCAGTGCGGCAACCTGCGCTGCCAATGTGCTTGCTCGGCTACCGGCCGGCCAGGTCGGCGCGGGCCCATAACGCTGCGGCCGGTTGCGTTGGCTCTCGCCGATGCGGGTTCGCACGAAGCCGGGACACAGCACGGTCACACCGATCCCCAGGGGCGCAAGTTCCATTGCCAGACCCTCGGACATTCCAACCACGGCAAACTTGCTTGCGGTATACGGGCCGAAACCAAGGCCGCTGATCATCCCGGCCATCGACGCGGTGTTGACGATATGGCCTCCCTCGCCATGGGAGCGGATGAGCGGCAGGAAGGCACGGATGCCGTGCACCACGCCCATCAGGTTGACGTCCAGCACCCAGCGCCAGGTCTCAAGCGAAACGGGGTCAACGCCACTGCCGCCGCCAACACCGGCGTTGTTGCAGGCAACATGGACTTTGTCGAAGGCTTCGATGGTCGCCGCGGCGGCTTTGTCGACGTCGGCAGGGTTGGTCACGTCGCAGATGATGCCGCGCACATTGGCACCCGCGTTTCTCAGGGCTTCGACCGCAGCGGTCAGCGCATCTGCCTCGATGTCCGCGAGCATCACATTGGCGCCGGCATCCGCAAAGGCACGAGCCAGCGCGAAGCCGATACCGCTGGCACCGCCGGTAATGAAGGCCGTCCTGCCGGTGAAGTCGCGCATGGTGTTCTCCTGTGCCGCATGCCACCGTGGGGCAGTGCGAGGCCTGCACTACCGAAGGTATTGCACGATAAGGCTCCGCATGGCCGCACTGGTAAAGTGGTTCGACTCCCCGTTGGTCAGAATGACCACACCTGCTTTGGCGGAAGGCACCACGGCGATCACAGCGCGGAACCCGGGGTTCCCGCCGAAATGCAAGACGACGTGCGCGCCGTGCATGTCGGCGGTGAACCAGCCGAGTGCATAATGCAGGTTCTCGGCGACAGCAGTTGGTGTCCAGTCGTCTCCTACCGCGATCTCCGGACGATGCAATTCGGCCAGCATCTGCGCGGAGACCAGCCGATGCCCGGCGATCGTTCCGTCACCGACTTGCAGCAGCGCGTAATGCGCCATGTCATCGATATTGGCATTGATGCCGCCACCGGGTGCCAAGGGCTCCAGGTAAGCGAGACGGTCCCAGGGAACAGGGACGTCGCCCAGGACCGCGTCATGCCGATACCCGCGCGCCCGATCGGGCGCCTTCGCCAGCTCATGCGGCCCAAACGAGGCCGTGGTCATCCCCAACGGCGCGAAAATTTGTGCCCGCGTGTACGCTTCCCATGTTTGGCCGGTCACCCGCTCCAGGACGTAGGCCGCGAGGACAATGCATCGGCTGCAGTACTGAAATCGTGTCCCCGGTGGCGCGGCGACCGGTATGCTGGCGAACTCGCCAACGATTCCGTCCCGGGTCGGCGGCACCATGGGAGGCCATTGCTCGTCCGCGGGAAGGCCGCTGGTATGGGATAGCAGTTGCCGCAACGTCATCGCCTGCGCTGCGTGCGGATCGCTCAGCTTGAAATCGGAGATGTACCCGATGATCGGCGCGTCCAGCGCCACTCGTCCCTGATCGACCAGTTGGGCGATGCCGAGCGCGGTGAATGATTTTGAGATAGAGCCAATGTTGAACAGCGTTGCCGTGGTGACCAAAGCATGAGTCTCTACGTCCCGAAGGCCGTATCCCTTCTCCAACACGATTTTGCCGTCTTTGATCAACGCCAGAGCTGCTCCCGGGACGTTGTCGCTGGACATGAGGCGGGCCATCAACCGATCGGCGGCGGGAACATCTGCCGCTGGCACAGAACGCGTTGTTACGGCGGCGGGGGCAATACAAACCAAACACGCAACGAGAAGTGGAGCGCAGAAACCCGGGATCATCACCATCGGTCTGATCCTCATGCCAGTTTTCTCGCTTGTGTGCTTACGCGCGCCGCGACAGAAACCGAGTCACTCCGCTGCCTGCACCACCACCGGCGCCGCGGCACCACCCGCCCCGCCCAACTGTCGCTTATACCGCCGCTGCCGCCATTGCAGCAGCCGCCAGGTGAACTTCGCCGCCATATCGCCAATCCGGCCGCGCGGCTTCACCCCCACCGCCTTAAGCACCATCCCAACGCCGCGCTCGACATGGCGGAATCGATAGAACTGCATTGCCCGCCCCATATAAGCCGCGGTGCAGTCCGCCCGCACGAACCGCTGCCCCTCGGCCTGGTTCCCGCAATGCCAGGCAAACGCCAGTTCGTCGTCCTCGCTTTCGCCGATCCGGCCCAGAGCGATCCGCAGCCGGCGCGCCAGCCCGATATTCTCCCGCTTCAAATACCGGCGCAAATGGTCGTAGAACAACTTGTAATGCCGGAACTCATCGGCGGCGATGTTCTTGCAGATCTGCCGCAGCACCGGCTCCTGCGTCGCCTCCGCCAGCGCGCTGTAGTAGCTGGAGGTACCCGTCTCCACCATGCAGCGTGCGATCAGCTCCCCGGTACGAGACCCGCGCACCGACGCCGTTGCCTCCAAGGGCAGCTGGTACCCCGCCCGATACCGAGCGAACGCCGCCGCATAGTCCCAGCCCGGATCGGCCAGCGCAGCCCAGCGGCCCAGAGCGTCGCCGTGCTGCACCTCCTCCTCTGCCCAGTTATCGGCGGCCTGGCGGAAATCCGGATCGTCGGCGAACACGCGGTTCAGGTACACGGCGTAATCCGTGCCGTTGCGCTCCACCATGGCCGCGGCCTTCACCAAAGGCACCAACTCGGGATCTACCTTGCCCGCGTCGAACCGGTCCCAGGCAACCTCATCGATCCGCCAATGCTTCATGGTCCTGCCGCATGCTCTCCGCCGCATGCCGGCTGGATGCGTCCGAGTCCGGCCGGCAGCATCCACCCTATAGCAGGACGCCGGGCGCGCCGCACACGCCCGGCGGCCTGTCGTGATCGCCCTATGAACCCAGCGTGGCAAAATCGCGCCACCGGCCGCTTTCTGAAACGATCCCGAAACCTGTCGCCACCCAGTATCCCGGTCGCTCATTTCCTGGATCTGGGAGGTCGGATTTGCGATTCCGCAGCTCGGGCCGAGCCATGCTTGTCACGCTGCGCGCCAAAGTCTTGCTCGCATTCCTGGGCATCACCGCCATGACGGCCTGCGTCGGCCTGGGCGCGAGTCATGGCGCGCGCGAATTGGCAAGCCTCGTCGCACATATCTATGACGCGCCGTTGATGGCACTTACCAACGCCGGCAAGGCGGAGGCCGATTTTGCCACCATGCGCTTCGTCCTGGCAGGCCACGACGCGACCCAGGACGAGGCGGCCCGCCAGCATGCCGACCTGCGCTTGAACGAACTGGCGCGGCAGGTCGAAACGGACCTTGCCGCCACCGAGCAATCCGATGGCGCGGGCCAGACCGCCACCATGGCGCGTTCCGTGTCGGATCACTTCCGCGCCTGGAACACGATGCGCCTTCAGCATGCGGCCGGCGTCGGGGCGGTGCCCGACGCCGCCATGCACAATCAGGCCAAGGTGCTGCTGGCCAGCCTCCACGCTCTGCGCCGGGCAGCCCAGCAAAACTGCGACGCCGACCGCGCGCATGCCCTGCACCTGATGGACCGCTTTGCACTGTGGGCATTGCTTGCCACCGGGGCGGCGCTGGCGTTGGGCACGACCGTTGCCGGACTGCTGGCCAGTCAGATCCTGAGACAGATCGAATCGGTGTCCCACGTCGCCGACCGCATCGCGGCCGGCGATCTCGACGTTGAAATCCAGCCCCAAGGGCGCGACGAAATCGGGCGATTGCTCGCAGCCATGGCGACGATGCGCGACAACATCCGCGCCATGGTGCAGCGCGAACGCGATGCCCACCGTTCGGCCCAGGGCCGGCTGACAACCGCCCTGGAGGGCCTGAACGAAGGCATCGCCCTGGTCGGCGCCGACCGCCGCCTGATCCTCTGTAACGGCGAATTCACCGCCATGTTCCCCGCCTGCGCCACGCCGCAGGTCGAGGGAGCGCCGCTCCCGGCCCACGTCGAAACCGCATTGGCCGATCCCGCCGGCGAGATGCGCATCAGCGACGGCCGTTGGCTGCGCCTGAGCAAGAGCGAGCGGACGAATGGCGGGTTCGTTCTGGTGGCCAGCGACATCACCGTTCTGAAGCAACGCGAAGCCGCCTTGAAACATGCGAAGGAGCAAGCGGAGGGCGCCAACCGTGCGAAGACCGACTTCCTCACCAACATGAGCCACGAACTGCGGACGCCGCTCACCGCGATCATCGGCTTCTCCGAAATCCTCGCCACCGAGGCGTTCGGTCCGCTCGGCCAGCCCAAATATCGCGAGTTCTCCGATGACATCCTGCACAGCGGCCGGCACCTGCTGGAAGTGATCAACGACATGCTGGACATCGCCAAGCTGCAATCCGGCACGACGGAACTACGGCTGCAGAAGGTGCCCTCGCGCAGCATCGTCGATTCCGCGGTGCGCATCGTGCGCAAGCGTGCCGAGGAAGCCGGCGTGACGCTGGAGGTATTGGTTCCGCCCGACCTGCCGATCATCGAGGCGGACCATCTGCGGATGCGCCAGGTGCTGCTGAACCTGCTGTCCAACGCGATCAAGTTCACCCCGGCGGGCGGCACGGTGTCGGTGGCAGCGGAGCATCGCCAGGAGGGGCTGGCGATGACCGTGTGCGATACCGGCATCGGCATGGCACCCGATGACATTCCGCGTGCGTTGCAACCCTTCGTGCAGGTAGACACCAGCCTGGCCCGCCGCCACGGCGGCACCGGGCTCGGCCTGCCGCTGGCCAAATTGTTCGTGGACCTGCATGGCGGGCAGTTCTCGATCCGCAGCGCGCTGGGGAAAGGAACCGAGGTGACGGTCGTGCTGCCCGCGCCGGCGCCTTTGACCCCCGCCGCGCGGTATCTGGGAGAAATTGCGGCATAGTACGCCGTGGCAGAGAAGCGAGCCCCGCCCCCCTGTCATAGCGAATTGACCACCGACCGGGGCGGCCGACCCGCGACTGGGCGGACCGAAGGATTCCCCTTCCCCTTATGGGAGCGGGCCTGGGGAGGGGGCGACGTGGTTTCCTCCCAGGCCCACAGGGGAGGCCCACAGGGGAGGCCCACAGGGGCCGAAACAATGTCACTCGGACGGGGGCCACAAGTGTCCGCCCTCCACCCGAATATTGCGGATCGCCATGGTCAGGACCACCCTGTCACCGGACCGATCAGGGAGACCGTCCATGTTCATCGCCATGAACCGCTTCAAGGTAGTGCGCGGCGCCGAAGCCGATTTCGAGAAAGTCTGGACCAGCCGCGATACCTATCTGGAAGGCGTCCCCGGTTTCGTCACCTTCCACTTGCTCCGCGGCCCAGAGCGTGACGACCACACGCTATATTCTTCCCACACCATCTGGCGCAGCCGCGGCGATTTCGAGGACTGGACCCGTTCGGAAGCGTTCCGCCTGGCGCATCGTGATGCCGGACAGAACAAGCCGCTCTATCTCGACCATCCCGACTTCGAGGGCTTCGACGTCGTGCAGGAAATCCGTGCAGGCCGGGGAGCAGGGTGATGGATTTTTCCGGCAAAGCCTGCGTGGTAACCGGTGCCGGATCCGGCATCGGCCGCGCCACGGCGCTCGGCTTCGCACAACGTGGCGGCAAGGTGGTGGTTGCCGACGTGAACGGCGATGCTGCGGCCTCGGTCGCAGCGGAGATTGCCGCCACCGGAGGCACCGCCATCGCCATTACCGCCGATATGACGCAACCGCGCCAGATCGACGCCATGCTGGACCGGGCAGTGGACGCGTACGGCCGGCTCGACATCCTGCACAACAACGCGTTCGGCGTGCCATCCACTTTGCAGGGCCGGCGCATGGCGCGCGTCGCCGAGATGGACCAGACCGTCTGGGACTACACGTTGCAGGTCGGCCTCACAGCGGTGATGCAGGCGACACGCAGCGTGCTGCCGACCATGCTGCGCCAGGGCGGCGGTTCGATCGTCAACACCGCGTCGATCTCCGGCTTGTTCGGCGATTTCGGCATTGCGGCGTACAACGCGATGAAAGCGGGCGTTGTGAACTTCACCCGCGTCGTGGCGATGGAATACGCGCCGCACAACATCCGTTGCAACTGTATCTGCCCCGGCGCGATCGATACGCCGCTGTTGCGGCGCTCGCTCGACACGATCCAGGGATTCGCGCAGGCGACAGTGGCGGCGATCCCGATGGGACGCCTCGGCCGGCCGGAGGAGATGGCGAACGTCGTGATGTTCCTCGCCTCTGACCTTGCATCCTACGTCACAGGCTCGGCCTATGTCGCGGATGGCGGGCTGACGGCAAAGACCGGGATTCCGACACGGTTTACCGACTGACGTGGTACATTAAGGTAAGCTGGACGACAGCGTGCTTCATGTCATTGCGAGGAGCCAAGCGACGAAGCAATCTCATTCCAAGGAGCAATCTCATTCCGGGAAGTGCCGGGTGACCTGCGCATCTTGCTGACCGGGGCTGCCTCGTCGCTACGATCTTCGCAATGACAGTTGCTTGGTCAACCGCGCCGCGATGCCAGCACCTCCGGGTTCACCACATTGACCGGCGCCCCAGCTGCGAACGCGTTGATCTGCTCGAAAATGTCAGTGAACTGTATGTCGTATTCGTCGCGCGACACGTAGCCGACATGCGGCGTGCACACCACATTCGGCATGGTCAGCAGCGGGTGTGCAGGATCCCGCATCGGCTCCTCTTCGAACACGTCAACTGCCGCCATGCCTGGTCGGCCCGCACGCAACGCGGCAACCAAAGCACCGGGCTCGATCAGCCCTGCGCGGCTGGTATTCACCACCAATGCGGTCGGCGTCATCAACGCCAGGTCCGTCGCCGCAACGATACCGCGCGTCGCCGGCACCAGTCGCATGTGCAACGAGATCACGTCGCACCCGGAAAAGAACGACGCGCGGCTGGCCGCCGTGGTCCAGCCTTCGTCGCGAGCACGAGCCAGCGATGCCTCGCGCGCCCACACGAGAACATTCATGCCGAACGCGCGGCCATATTCGGCCACCACCTTCCCGATGCGGCCATAACCATAGATGCCCAGTGTCTTGCCGCGCAGCGTGGAGCCGACGCCGCACTGCCACGTGCCTGCCCGCAGCGATGCCATCTGCTGCGGGATCTGCCGCATTGCCGCCAGGATCAAGCCCCACGTCAATTCGGCCGTGGCATAGGACGGCGTATCCGCGTGCTGGTTTGACGACACCACGATGCCCAGGCGCGTGCAGGTATCGATATCGATATGTGGGTAGACACTGCGCTGGCTGATCAGCCGCAGCTTCGGCAAACGTTCCAGCAAGGGCGTGCGGATTTGGGTACGCTCGCGGATCAGCACCAGCACCTCGGTGTCGCGCAGCCGGTCCGCCAGCGCGTTCGTGTCCTGCACATGGTCATTCCAGACGGTCACGTCGTGCGCCCTCATCCTGGCAAAGCAGGGCAAGGAACGCACCGTATCGAACCAATCGTCCAGAACCGCGACCTTCATTGCTGTGTTCCAGCATACAGCGCTGCCAGCTCGGCGTGATTCGTCAGCCAGCACAGCGGATTCCGCTGCACCAACGCCAGCGCATCCAGGAACGCGACTGCGCCATAGGGCCGCCCAAACACGTGCGCATGCACCGTGATGTCCAGGCACGCATAGGGGCTGCCCAGTGCCGGCCATCCTTCGACGATGCGCGCCAGCGTGCGGGTGAACGCATCCGGCTCGTTGCCATAGCGGACATAGAGCGGCATGTCGTTCACCTCCATGGTGAACGGCATGCCCAGCAATGGCCCGGCCTCGGTCTGCATCCGGTACGGCAGGTCGGCATCGAACATATCGGCGTGCCAACGGAACCCGGCGCGCGCCAGAAGCTGCGACGTCACCGGGCTGGCGGTGCAGCGCGGGCTCAGCCACCCGAGCGGCGTCCGGCCGGTGGTGCGCGCCAACACGTCCACGCAGCGGGCGATGTCCTCGCGTTCGGCATCCGGCGTCAGATAGGGCGGGATTGTGCCTTGGCTCCAGCCATGCGCGGCCACGCTGTGCCCATCCGCCTCGATCGCCGCGGGCGACGTGGGGTAACGGTCCGCCACCACGCCGCTGGTGTAGAACACCGCTTTCACGCCGTTGCGGCGGAGCAAATCAAGCAGCCGATGTGTTCCCACCTTCGGGCCGTATTCCGCCCAGGACAGTGCTTGCAGATCGGGCACGCCTGGCTTCAGCGGATTTCCCATCGGGCCAATGCCGGGCGCGCTGCCCTCGGCCCAGCCTTCCAGCATCACGTTCACCGACACCGCAAGAGGCCGTCCAGCGGGCCAGCCGGGCGGCACTGTTATCGTCGCATGACCGGTTTGTTGCGTGCAGCGAATCGCCATATCTGATGGCCATGCTACGCCCCTGGCGTGCATCGCGCCAGTATGTGGCATCTCGGCACGACGCGACGAAGCAATCTCCTGCGGGAAAGTGCACGGGCGGTTCGTGCGCCTCCATGACAGAGATTGCTGCGTCGACTTGCTCCTCGCAAGGACGTCGGGCGAACTGTCTCCCGCGTCTCAGATCGTGGCTATTGAAGGGCAGTCACACCAACACGTCATTCACCTGAATGATCGGCTGCACGTTGGTAAAGTTGGCAATATCCCCCAGGATTTCCTTGCCATGTTGCGCCACGGCTTGCTCGAACGCCACGGCGGAATCGAAGGTCAGCAACGCCATCACCTGGTAGGGTGCTACACCGCCGCCAGGCGCACCAACGCCCTGCAATACCTTTGCCTCGCGCAGCCCCATTGAACCCCACCGTTCGCCGACCAGGGGAACATGCCTTTCCAGATAATATTTCATATCGAATTTGGCATCGGCGCTTGCCGGGTACATCACACTGACAACGATCATCTCTTGCTCCTCCTTCTATCCCTCCATCGCCGGGCAGCGACCCAACGATCTTGTTCCGCCGCCGCGCGGGGGCGCGCGAAGCTCGCGTCCAGTTCTTCGGTCGTACGCACTCGCGTTTCGATGCCGATCAGCAGGCACGTGACGACGGCCAGCAGGAACCACGCGGCGAAATAGTTGACGCCCGGCACGATGCCGTCAATCGTCGCTTTCGGGCTCACATAGCCACGACGCGCAGCAATTCGTTCGCCTCATTGCCGAGCATGGCCGATGCATCAGTGACCCGCGCCTCAATCGACATCGTGTAGCGTCCCCGCAAACAGCACCGGACCTTGCGGCCGGCCGGTCGGCGATCCGCCCTTCTGCTCCAGGCTGATCAGCAGCCGAGTGCCATTGGCCGGCACGTTCTGCGACACCACGCCGCGTCCCCGTGCCGGCAGCACCCCCAGCGGGATCGGTGCGCTCGCGCCTTTCGGCAGTGCCCAAAGCTCGAGATCCTTGTCGTCCGCCACGGCAACCGCGCGTAGAGCGATCACGCGCAGCGTACCGTCCGGCTGCATTTGCGCCATATAGGCCGGCGCTCCGCTGCCGGATGGCAGCAGCGCCGCGACCGGCAGAGGCGGCGGAGGCCGCAGCAGGATGAACGCCGCCAGGCCGGCCGCCAGGGCCAATCCTGCGGCTGTGGCGCCGCGCCATACCGCCAGGCTGCGCCACGCCCGCACTGCCACGCTAGCAGGGGCGAACCAGGCACCGGAATCGATCGGCGGACCAGCGCCAATAGACGCACCCAACCGCCGCCACAGCGCATCAGGCGGCACCGCTTCGTCCGCTATCGCGGACAACGGGTGCAGCCGTTCCTCCCACGCCATGATCGCCTGGCGCAACGCCGGGTCAGCCTCCGCGCGTGCCGCTACCTGGCGCGCTGTCGCCGGGTCGAATGTGCCCAGCACATATTCCGCGGCAAGCAAGTCAGGATCGTCCGGCAGGTCGCTCATGAATCCAGGCACACTTTCAAGGCCTGCAGTCCGCGGCGGATCCAGGACTTGACAGTTCCCAGCGGGCTTTCCAGCCGCACAGCAAGGTCGGCATGCGACAGCCCCTCGACGAACGCCATCACGATGACCTGTCGCTGGCGTTGCTCCAACCCGTCCAGGCAGCGATGCAACGCCCGGCCTGCCGCACCGGCCAGCAGCCGATCCAGTGCACCCGGTGTTTCATCCGCTTCATCGGGCAGATCGACGCCGGTGACTTCGCGGGCCCGTTTGCGCATGACGTCGATCGCGCGATACCGCACCAGTCCGGTCAGCCACGCGGCCACCGAGCCGCGCGCCGGATCGAATCGCGCTGCCCCCTGCCAGGCCTGCAACAGCGCGTCATGCACGGCATCGGCGGCCAGCGCCGGTTGGCGCGTGATGCGCAGGGCAAGGCCATAGAGGCGCTTCGATTCAAGATCGTACAGCCGCCGAAACGCGGCGCGATCACCCTGGCCGCACTGCACCAACAACGCCGACAGCGCCGCGTCTTCGGCGGCACGATCTGGCACACCGGGATGTCGCTTCGTATCGACCAAGTCGAACAAACCTTTGCCGGCACCGGGGACGCGCATCCAGTCCGGCGAATTCCAGCAGTGCGCGCGCAGCGAGACAAGCATCGTCCGTGTTCCGCCCGGCGAGGCGGCCCCGTGCGTCTGTCATGCACCACCTACGAACGAAGCGGGCCGCTGGATGCAGACGGCGGGACCGAAGATTTTTTTGCGCCCCTGCATCCGGCAGGCACCCCCCTCCGTAGGACGAACGGCGCCACTGAACGGCGCAGGCAAATCGGAGGGGTTCATCCCATGCGAGTTTCAGGTTTTGTACTGACAGCGGGCCTGGCAATGCTGGCCTCCACGGCGCTGGTCCCAGCGCAGGCGCAAATGACCGGCACGGCAACGCAGGTCGCCGAACGCACGGTCATCGTCGGCGGCGCACCGATGTATCCGTCGAAGAACATCATCCAGAACGCGGTGAATTCGAAGGATCACACCACCCTTGTGGCGGCGGTGAAGGCGGCCGGCCTGGTTGACACGCTGGAAGGTCTCGGCCCCTTCACCGTGTTCGCGCCAACCAACGCCGCGTTCGACAAGCTGCCGCCGGGCACCGTGGCCACACTGCTGAAGCCCGAGAACAAGCCGATGCTGACGGCGATCCTGACCTATCACGTCGTCGCCGGACGCTACACAGAGGCCGACCTGATGAACATGGTGCAGGCGGGCCACGGCAAGGCAATGCTGAAGACCGTGCAGGGCGAGCCGCTAACGATCGCCATGAGCGGTGGCCGTCTATGGGTTGAAGGCGCCAAGGCTGGGAAGGCGGAAATCACCGTGCCGGACGTGACGCAATCCAACGGTGTGATCCAGGTGGTGAACGCGGTATTGTTGCCGCAGTAACCCGGCGCAGCGATACTAACAAGCAGCGTATTGCTCTGCGGCACGCTCACCCTCTCCCGCGCGCAGCGCGGGAGAGGGGACGATTGGGCGTCAGTTGAACAGGAACGTGCGCAGCTCAATGCTCTCGCGTGGCAGCACGTCCGCGCCCGCTGTCGGGTCCTCGAACGCCGTATGAGGTGCGAAACGAGCAGTACCGTCGGTCAGCGAGTCATAGCACTTCAGCAGCAACGCTTCGTCCGGCTGCATTTCTGGCACATAGAACCAGCGGTGCAGCGGATTGTACTTCACCGCATAGGTCTCGCCGACGCGGTCGCGATACACCAGATCGGAACCGACCAGATCGCCATGCGCCACCGTCCGCGCATCGCACACCGCCAGCGGCGCATCGCGCAGCGGGCCACGGATCGGCCGCCACAGATTCACCACCTGCACGCGACCGCGCAGCAACTCCTCCGCTTCATCGCCGAGCAAGTCGCGCACGCGCTGCGGACCGGACTTCTCGGTGTGGTCCACGTGCACGCGCGGCACCGGCTGGCGGCGCAGTGCACCGGAGGCGCGGTCCTCCACCCCCGGCACCCGCTTGCGCACGGTGTGGTCGAACACGAACACGCGCTTTGCCCCCGTTACTTCGGCCAGCGCCGCCGCGGCCTCGGGATAATAGACGCGACGCACTTCCTCATCGTCATAGAAGTCCCGCACCGCGCTTTTCTGGTGCAGCAGCGCGAAGCCCTCGCGGTCCAGCGACACGTCCCGGTCCAGCGGGCGGGCGCTATGGATCGGCACGATATGCGTCTCGGACAGGATGTTCGACCGCGGCGCGCCGTCCGGCGGCTCATACGTGTAGTTGCGCGGCCGTTCGGCCATCGGCGCCAGGTAATTCAGAGCAGCCTCAACCTGCGGCAGCGATTCGATCGACAGACTCATCTGATGGGATCCTTTGCTGATGGTAGGCAATCGGCGATCAGAACGGGCGGCTGACGCGCCAGAACCACTGGTTGGTCTCGCGCCAGACATCGGCATGCGAGGCGCGCATGTCGCGCAGTTCGCGGTCGGACAGCCGAGCCATTTCCTCCCGCTCGCGCATCCGGCGCCGCCACACGCGTAGCGTCCGGCCGATGCGAGAAAACAATGCAACACCTGAGGGCATGGCAAAGCCACGCGCCAGCCCAATCGGCGGAGAACGTGTCAGCGCAATCGCCTGAGAATTTGTCAGTGACCGATGAACCAGGACGGCCATGGGCCTCCTCCTATGCATGGGTTCGTTGCACCAGCAGTTGGGCGCCGTTGCGGCTTCCGGCAAAGGATGATTTGTCCTGCTTCACATGACTCAATCTCATGCATAGAGTACCGCCATGGCGATCCTCCCCTCGCTGAACGGCCTGCGCGCGTTCGAGGCGGCGGCGCGCCACCTCAGCTTCACCCGCGCGGCGGCCGAGCTGAACGTGACGCAGACCGCCATCAGCCATCAGATCCGCCGCCTGGAGGACCAGCTCGGCATCCAGTTGTTCGAGCGGCACAACCGCGCGCTGGTGCTGACGCGGGAGGCGCAGGGCTACCTGCCCGCCGTGCGCGCGGCGTTCGAGGACCTGCGCCAGGCCACAGCCCGCCTGCAACGGCCGGAGCGGGAGGACGTGCTGACCGTCAGCACCACCGCGTCGCTGGCTGCGAAATGGCTGGTGCCGCGCGTTGCGGCATTCCAGGACGCGTACCCGGGCATCGAGGTACGCATCACCACGTCGTCCCATCTGGTCGATTTCCGCCGCGAGCAAATCGACATGGGCGTGCGCTACGGGCGCGGAACGTGGCCCGGGGTCCGCGCACAGTGGTTGATGGCGGAGGACATTTTCCCGGTCTGCAGCCCGGCTCTGCTGGCCGGCGAAAAACCGCTGCGCCGGCCGGAGGATCTGGCGCACCACACGCTGCTGCACGCAACGGCTTCGCGCGAGGACTGGCAGTTGTGGCTGACCGCGGCCGGGCTGCCCAAGTCGCTCGCCACGCGTCGCGGCCTGAGCTTCGACCAGAGTTTCATGGCGATCCAGGCGGCGATGGACGGGCTGGGCGTCGCGCTCGGGCGCACGGCATATGTCGAAGCGGATATCGCCGGGGGCCGGCTGGTGGTGCCGTTCGACGTGGTGCTGCCGGCGGATGCCGGATTCTATGTGGTCGCGCCGGAAGAGACCGCGGATGTGCCCAAGATTGCATTGTTCCGCGACTGGCTGGTCGGGTCTGTGGCGCCGGGGGCGGTGGCGCCTCCGCCAGAGGGCGTGGAAGCACCGGCGCCGTAACGGAACAGCGGCAAAGCTATGGACGCCGAAAGATCGCAACGCGTCGATAGCCGCAACCAAATCGCGGACACGGTGGCAAAACCGGCGCAGTACTCGAGCGCATGACGGGCCCCCACAGATTGGGTCGGCGCGCGCCTTCGAACGCTCTTGCAGCCTGACGTGCGACTGCGTCGAAGCGCCAGGGAACCAGTTCCGGTGCTATGACGGTGGCGGATCGCGCCTGCTGTCATTTCGAGCACGGCGAAGCAGCCCCCGCCGGGAGAACGCGTCATCACCCATTGGGGGTTGCTTCGCTTCCCAATGACATGTGGAACGGCCACCATTCGTCAGGATCACGACACTAGCCGCCCAGCCGGATTGCCGACACCTGATGCCCAATCGGCCCCCCGCCGGACAGGGTCCGCCGGCGATGACTGAAGAAGCGAGCTGCATCCGCCATCGTGTCGACGTCCAGCATGGCGACCGCCACATCGGCCGTTTCCAGGCGCGCCGCGCAGTACCCCGGCAGATCGAACTGCCAGTGGGCTTCTCGGCGTCCCGGCGCGAAGAAGCGATCGTCGGCAGGATCGCGCGCCAGCACGGCGTCGCGCAGCTCGGCCCCGACTTCATAGGACTCCTGCCGGATGCACGGCCCGATCGCCGCCGCGACGCGCCGCGCACCGAGTCCCCGCATGGCGACGACGGTTGCCTCCAGCACGCCCGCTACGGCGCCGCGCCACCCGGCATGGGCGGCGCCGACCACCCCGGCCTCGGGATCGCAGAACAGTACGGGGGCGCAATCGGCGGTGATGATGCCCAGCGCAATGCCGGGACGGTTGGTGACCATGGCGTCGGCGCGTGGGCCCTGGCCAGCGGCCCAAGACGCGGTGGCATGCACAACACCGACCCCATGCACCTGTGTCAGGCCGAGCAATGCGGCGGGCTCGGCGCCGATGGCACGGGCGGCGCGGGCGCGATTCTCCAGCACTGCGCCACGGTCGTCGGCACTGGATAGGCTGCAGTTCAGGCTGGCGAAGGGCCCGGTGGAGACACCGCCCAGCCGGGTGAAGAACCCATGCGGCACGGGCAGCGCGGGCGAGCAGATCGGGTCGGGGAGCATGCGGGTCAGGCGGCAAATCCGGGCGGGGTGGGGCTGTCAGAGTGGCAGAGAGCCATGGCCTTGAACAAGCGTCCCATGCGATCCGGTTCGGCGAGCCGCTGGGCAGCCTCGACCAAGGCCCCGGCGCGGCGCGGCGGCTGGCCACGGGCGAGCCGATCGGTGCGCTGGAACAGCCCGAGGCGCGCGAGGAACGGACCCTGTGGGATGGGGCCATGCACAACGGCGCCGGCCGCACCCGCGATGGCGGCGAGCGCTTGGAAATCGACATGGGCAGTCAGGTCTGCGGTGCCGGCCGGGGACAGCGGGTCGGCGGGACGGCCGTTGGCGATGGCCTGGAGCGAGTCGCCCGAGGCGGTGAGCTCCGGTCCATAATCAAGGAACAACGCCGCGCCGCGATGGACGATAAGGCGGGCCGCCGCCTCCGCAACGAAGGCTCGTGCGGGCTCACAGCGTTCGTAAATCTCCTCCTCGCCGGGCTCGTAAACCCCGTCATGGCCGGGCTCGTAAACCTCGCCTTCGACGGGCTTGTAAACGTCGTCGTGGCCGGGCTTGCGAACGTCGTCATGGCCGGGCGTGACCGGGCCATCTCCTCGCTCAGATCGGGCCGTTCCGCGCGCACAATCCCCAGCCCTCCCGCGTGGAGATGGCCAGGTCAGGCCCGGCGAGGTCGAAAGCTGCTGCGGCGCCTGCGCCTCCTGTTCCACGAACTTCCCGTCCTCGACAAACCGCTCGCTCCACGCGTCTCCCCGCCGCACCAACTGCCGGACCGGCAATGCATCGAGAAATTCATTGGCCAGCAGCATCAACGGCCCATGCGGCACAGTGGCCAGCGACTCATGCCACGTCGCGCCGGGCAGGCTCGCTGCTTGCAACGCGCGCAGCCGCGGCGACGTCTCGATCAGGTGCAGCGACAGCGCCGCCCGAAACGCGGGCGCGACCTGCCCTACCGCGCGCAATGCATCTGCCATCAGCGTGCCGCGGCCAGGACCGGCTTCGACCAGCAGCACGGGCGCCGGCCGGCCCAGCAAATCCCATGTCACCGCAGCCCACAGGCCGAGCAATTCACCGAACACCTGGGTGATTTCCGGGGACGTGGTGAAATCGGCGAACGGATCGTGAGTTGCGTAATACGCGGCGTTGGCGCGCGCCATGAAGGCGTCGAGTCGTTCCATCAATGCAGCGCGGCCACCGGTTCCCGCCGGCTCGCGTACCACATCAGGGCGATGCCGGCAAAAAGCATGGGAATGCACAGGATCTGTCCCATGCTGATGCCGAAATCCACCACCAGGAAGCGCAGGAAGAAGTCGGGGGCACGGAAGAACTCGCAGGTGGTTCGGGCGACGGCATAACCGACCAGGAAGGCACCGGTCAGCCATCCGAAGTGCTCGCGCAGAGAGTCTCGGCGGGACAGCAAAAACATGACGATAAACAAGACCACGCCTTCCATGAAGGCCTCGTAGAGTTCGCTCGGGAATCGCGGGACGCACTGCGACGGATCGAGGCCAGCACAGACTGTATTGTGCAATGTTGCGTAGAGTGCGGCGGAAGGATTGGTCGTAGGAATGGCTTCGGGATAGACCATCGAGCCGGGCCACCAGGATACCCAGGACAGCGGCAACGGCCGTCCCCAAAGCTCGCCGTTGATGAAGTTGGCAATACGCCCGAGGCAGAGCCCAATCGGCACGCACACCGCGAGCCGGTCGGCGAAACCAAGCATGGGGATGCGGTTGTGCCGGCAATAAAGCGCGATCGCCACGGCGACGCCGATCATGCCGCCATGGAAGCTCATACCGCCATCCCAGACTTCGAAGATCTGGACCGGATGCGCGAAGTACAAAGCCGGCTGGTAGAACAAAACGTAGCCAAGCCGGCCGCCAAGAACCACGCCCAGCGTCGCCCAGGTGAGGAAGTCGTCTACCTGAAGCTGCGAGGAGACCTGCGGCGGCTCCAGCACCAGGCGACGCATCAGCCGCCAGCCAAGCACCAGACCGACTATATAGGCGAGCGCGTACCAGCGAATGCCGAACGGCCCAAGATGAACGATGATCGGGTTGAACGTCGGGTAACGGAAAACCACTAAACCTCTCCCACGGAGAGGGAGAGGTCGAGGTGCGCGGCACCGAGGGTGAGGGTGATCGGGCCTGCCCTGAGCAAACCGGCACTGAGCAAACCGGCACTGAGCAAAAGCGTACCGCCCTGATTACCCGCGTCCTCGACGCTTCGCCTCTCGACCCCTCCCGGGCACGGCGTGGGAGAGGTTTCTGTGGCATCAAACATATCGATCGTCTCGCGTCAGATAATCCTGCACATAGCGCCGGATGCCTTCCTCCAGCGGCGTGAACTGGCCCGCATAACCGGCAGCCCGCAGCCGGTCCATTGGCGCTTGCGTGAAGGATTGGTATTGCCCGCGCAGTTTCTCCGGCATGTCGATGAATGCCACGTTGCGGGCCCGCCCGGCGGCGTCGCAGACGGCGTGCGCCAGGTCCCGGTAACTGCGCGCCCGACCGGTGCCAACATTGAACAAGCCGCTGGCAGCAGGCGTATCCAGCAGCCACAGCATCACGTCCACCACATCACCGATCCAAATAAAATCCCGCTTCTGCTCTCCATCCGGCAGACCGGGTACATCGGAGCGGAACAATTCCACCGGACCGCCCGCGACGACCTCGTCGTGCTTCACCTTCACAACGGAGATCATCGATCCCTTGTGATATTCGTTCGGCCCATAGACGTTGAAGAACTTCAATCCCGCCCACTGCGGCGGCGTGTCGCCGCCCATCATCGCCGCACGCGCCACCCGCAAGTCGAACGCATGCTTGGTCCAGCCATACAGGTTCAATGGCTGCAGTTTCTGCAAAGCCGGCAGCGACCAATCGTCATCGAACCCAGCCGCGCCATTGCCATAAGTCGCCGCCGAGGACGCATAGATAAACCGCACCTCCCGCGCGACGCACCAGTGCCACAGGTTGCGGCTCAACTCGACGTTGGTAGCCCAGGTCAGGTCGCCATCGCGCGCGGTGGTCTCGCTGATGGCGCCCAGATGGAACACCATCTCCACCGGCGGGCGGGTGTCGAGAAACGCATCGAGTTCCTGCGGCGGAATCAGGCGGGACGGCGGGTGCTTGGCGAGGTTGCGCCATTTTTCACCCTGGCCCAGCCAATCGACGACGATGGTTTCATGCCCGCGCGCCGCCAGCGCCGCTTGCAGGTTGGAGCCGATGAATCCGGCGCCGCCAGTGACCAGGATCATGGGCGCGGGTTATAGGGAGGGACAGCCGGCGGGGGAAGCGACCGCCGGGTTCAGGAGGCGAGGGCGATGAGCGATCGACCGCGATTTTTCGATGACCTGGCCGGGGTCGCCGGCGGTGCGCTGTCAGCGCTAGCCGGTCTGCGCGAGGAGGCAGAGGCCCTGATCCGCGCTCGCATCGACGAGGCGATCCGCAAGCTGGAATTGGTGCGGAAGGAGGAGTTGGACGCGATGGCTGAAATGGCCGCCAACGCCCGTGCCGGCCAGGAAGCTGCGGAGGCCCGGCTGGCGGCGCTGGAAACCAGGGTCGCAGCGCTGGAGGCGCAGAAAACCCCTCCCGCGGAGGCGGGAGACGTCAATGCGACGTAGGCGCCGAGGGTGAGGGTGGGCAGGAAGCGCTCGACCGACCCGCCCGGCCACCCTCAGCCGCCTTGCTATACGCGCCGATCTGTCCCGCCTCACCGGGAGAGGTAGAAAAACCGTTCCACACTCCACTCCCCGCCGCCGGCGAACACGAGATACAGGAACACAAAGCAGTACAGCACCGCCGCATCGCCGCCGTTGAGCAATGGGAAGAAGCTCTTCGGCGCGTGGACCATGAAATACCCGATCGCCATCTCGCCCGACAGCAGGAACGCCGCCGGCCGAGTGAACAATCCCAACGCCACCAGCGCGCCGCCGAAGCATTCCAAAACGCCGGCAAACCATATCAGGCTCGGAAACGCCGGATGCATTGCCGACGACGGAAACCCGAACAATTTCGCCATGCCGTGCTCCATAAACAAAAGCCCGGCCATGATGCGCAGGACGCTCAGCATGCGCGGAGCCCACACGTCCATCGGTCACCCCCCTTTTTCCTGAACGCCCGCCGCCGCACCGGATAGTGCGGCATCACAACGGCGGATCCAGATAGAGCTGGCTGTTCATATACCGCCGCAACCAGAAGCGGCACAGCACGCCGATCGTCGCCGCCACCGGCACGGCCAGCATGACGCCCAGGAACCCGAACGCCGCGCCGCCCGCGAACAACGCAAAGATCACCCATGCCGCCGGCAGTTCCACCCGATCCCCGAGGAATCGCGGATAGATCACGTATCCTTCCAGGATCTGCCCCATCACCAGCACGCCCACCACCACGAAGACCCGGTGCCAATGCGCGAACTGCGCCAATGCCAGGCAGATCGCCGTCACGCCGCCGGTGATCGAGCCGACATAGGGAATGAACGACAGCAATCCCGCCGCCAGACCCACGATCAAGCCCAGATCCAGCCCGGCGATGGTCAGCGCCAGCGCGTAGTACAGCGCCAACAGCAGGCAGCACATCGCCTGCCCACGCACCCAGGCTGAGAGGATCCTGTCCACCTCGCGCGCCTGCGCGCGGATCACGCTGGCGTAGCGACGCGGCAACCAGGAATCGATCCGGCGGATCACCTTCTGCCAGTCGCGCAGCATGTAGAAACCCACCACCGGCGTCACCACCGCGAGCGTCAGCACGTTGAAGATGGCCCACCCGCCCGTGACCAGGCCGGTCAGTGTCGACGCCACCACGCTCAGCATGGTACCCGCCTGGCTGCTGACCAGGTCGCGCAGCTTGTCGTTGACCACGTCGGAGCCGAAATTGTGTTGCAGGTCGGTGATGACCTGCCGCGCCCAACCCTGCAGCAACTGCACATATTGCGGCATGCGGCCGATGAACGTGCCGATCTGCACCAGGATCAATGGATACAGCAGCAGAATAAACAGCAGCAAGGCCAGCAACAGCGCCACGATCATCAGCAGCGCCGCCAGGCCACGGGGCAGGCCAACGCGGGTGAGATAGGTGGTCGGCGGATCAAGCGCGTAAGCGATCACCGCTGCCGCCACGAAAGGTGCCAGCACCGAGGCGAACAAGTGCAGCACCAGCCAGAACGCCACCAGCAGGCCGACAACAAGCGCGATCCGCTGCCAGCGCGCCGCATGCGGAGCGGGCGGTGGCCCAGGCGGCGGCCCAGGCGGCGGCCCGGGCATGGCCGGAGCCGGCGGCGGAGGCGGCAGTTCGACGGCGGTGCTCATCCGCTTCGAGGTCCTGGCGTCATGGGTTGCGGACCGTAACCCAGACATAAGCGGCCCCGGAAGCCAGCGTAGAGGCAGCAACCGCCCATATCAGCGCCTGCAGCGCAATCGGCGCCCGCAAGCTGAAGCCCGCCAGCAGCAGCGTCAACGCCACCAACACGATTTGCAATGTCGTGTTGACCTTGGAGATATAAAGCGGCCGGATCGTCACCTGCTGGCCGAGCACCGCCAGCACGATCACCCCACCAACGATCACGAGATCGCGGAACACCACCAGGATTGCCAACCAGTCCGGCAGTTCCCTCACGGCGGAGAGCGTGACGTACATGGTCACCAGCAGTGCCTTGTCGGCAACCGGATCGAGTATTGCTCCTACCATGTTGCCGTTCCCCCAGCGGCGGGCCAGCCAGCCGTCGATGGCGTCGGAAATACCAGCCGCGAGGAACAGGAAGAACGCACCGGCGAGGTGGCGGTCGATGATCAGGCCAAACGCCAGCGGCACGGCGCACAGCCGCCCGAACGTGATGACGTTCGGCACCGTGAGCAAGGCGCCCGACGCAGCGGTTCTGACCTGGCTTCCATCCGGCATGCGCGAGGATATCTCCGTCTCGTGCCCCTACCTGCGCCACCTCGGGTTGCGCTGGAAGGGCCGGCCATGGTTCTGTCCGCCACAGCTTTCCGCCTTACCGTATCGAGGGACGGCATGACCAGTGAGGATATGCAGCGCTCGTCCGGACCTGGCGGCAATGGCCTGAGTTACCGCGCCGCCGGTGTCGATATTGCGGCGGGCGATGCGCTGGTCGAGCAAATCAAGCCTCTGGCACGTGCCACCGCGCGCTCCGGCGTTATTGGCGGTCTCGGCGGTTTCGGCGCCTTGTTCGATCCCAAGGCGGCGGGCTTCGACGACCCGGTGCTGGTCGCGGCCACCGACGGCGTCGGCACCAAGCTGCGCGTCGCGATCGAAACCGGCATCCACGACACGGTGGGCGTCGATCTTGTGGCGATGTGCGTCAACGACCTGATCGTGCAAGGCGCCGAACCCCTGTTCTTTTTGGACTACTACGCGACCGGCGCGCTGGACGTGGCCGCGGCGCGCGGCGTGATCGCGGGGATCGCCTCAGGCTGTGCCGAGGCAGGCTGTGCGCTGGTCGGCGGAGAGACCGCGGAAATGCCTGGCATGTACGCCGGGAAGGACTACGACCTGGCCGGGTTCGCGGTCGGTGCGGCAGAGCGCGGCGCATTGCTGCCGCGTGGCGTGGCGCCCGGCGATGCAGTGCTCGGATTGGCGAGCGAGGGGGTCCATTCCAACGGCTTTTCGCTGGTGAGGCGCATCGTGGCGGCGAGCGGCCTGGGCTGGGACGTGCCCGCTCCTTTCTCGCCAGAAGAGCACCCGCGGCCAAGCCTCGGCCAGGCGCTGATGGCGCCCACCCGCATCTATGTGCGGCCAGTGTTGGCGCTGCACCGCGCGGGATTGCTCAAGGCCGCCGCGCACATCACGGGCGGCGGCTTGCCGGGCAATCTGCCGCGTGTGCTGCCGGAGGGCTGCATTGCGGCTTTGGACGCGCTTTGGCCGGTCCCGCCGGTGTTCGCCTGGCTCGCACAGACCGGCGGCGTCGCGCCCGAGGAAATGCTGCGCGTGTTCAATTGCGGCATCGGCATGGCTCTGGTGGTGTCCGACGCCGAAGCGGCAACGCGGCTGCTGGATACCGAAGGCGAGCGCGTGATGCGCATCGGCACCATAGAGACAGGCAGTGGAGAGGCGGCAGTACGGATCGAGCCGCCGCCCGGATGGTTGCTCTATTAGAAAACCTCTCCCGCGGGAGCGGGAGAGGTCACGGCGCGATACCGCCGAGGGTGAGGGTGATCGGATCGGTACCCAATCTTTATGCTGCCGTCAGGATGAACAACGGCGGCGAACCGGCGCACCCGCAACCGGTAAGTCGCGCCCCATTGCTCTGCTCCTCCGCCCAACCTTGCTCCGCAGAAGAGATTTGGCGAGGGTCAGGCACATGAAGCGTCGTATTGCCATCCTGATCAGCGGCCGCGGTTCCAACATGGCGGCGCTTCTGGATGCCGCCCGCGATCCCGACTATCCGGCCGAGGTCGTGCAGGTGATCAGCAACCGTCCCCGCGCACCGGGCCTGGCGGTGGCATCCGAAGCGGGCACCCCGGTTGCCGTGTTCGACCATCGCATGTTCGGCAAGGACCGGGCCGCCCATGAGGCCGCGGTCAACGCCTCGCTGCGCCAGGCTGGCGTGGAGATCGTCTGCCTCGCCGGCTATATGCGCCTGCTGACACCGTTCCTGGTCTCGGCGTGGCAAGGCCAGATGCTGAACATCCACCCCAGTCTTCTGCCGGCCTTCCCCGGCCTGCATACCCACCGCCGCGCGCTGGACGCCGGGGTGAAGCTGCACGGCTGCACCGTGCATCTGGTCACCGATTCGATGGACGAAGGACCGATCCTGGCGCAGGCCGCAGTGCCGGTTTTGCCCAGCGACACTGAGGACTCGCTGGCATCGCGGGTCCTGCTGCAGGAGCATCGCATCTACCCCGCCGCGTTGGCCGCGTTCGCATCGGGACGTTCGGCTGCCCTGCCGCCGGCATCGGCCGCGCTCGCGAACCCCTTGCCGCTGGCCGCTTCGGTCGCATAGAACGGCGCCGACCCAGTTGATCCACCCCACGCCGGGCGCTGCCCGGCTGCGCCTGCCGAGCCGGAGACCGCATGTCTGGACATACCGCGAGTCGTCAAGCCGACATCCCCACCACGCCCGAGGCCTTCCTGGCGGACCGTCAGCGCATGTGGTCCACGTTCACCGGCGCCACGCTGGCGGGAATCATCTTTGTGATATTGCTCCTGGTCGGAATGGCAGTGTTCCTGCTGTAACGAAACGTCTCCCGCGTAGCGGGAAAGGTCGAGGCGCGAAAGCGCCGAGCGTGAGGGTAATCGGGAGGGCACGAAGCGTGTTTCGTGCCAACCCGTGCACCCCCAACCCTGGGTGCCGCGCGTTGATCCCCTTCGCGGCTCAAACCCATTGCGTGGCGGAGGTTACGCCGCGTGTGAGGGCCTACCCCCGGTCCAAACTGATCCGCCCCGCCCCGTACGCGGCGAGCTGCAGGAATCCGCCAGCCATGCACAGGTTCTTATAGAAATTGATCATCTGCATGGTATCGCCCGGGTGGAAATGCGCGACTATCGCCGTCGCAACGCACCACACCGCCATGACAGGCGCGACATAACGCGTCCTCCAGCCCACCAGGATCAGCGCACCGCCAAGCAATTCCACCACCACGGCAATCGCGTAAGCCGCCCCCACCACCGGCAAGCGGTAGTGCATGAACATCCCCATCGTCGCAGTCGGCGCCATCAGCTTGCCATAGCCGCTGCGCAGGAAGATCGCGCTCATCAGCACACGTCCGAGCAGGATGACCGCTTGCATGGGGAACCTCCGGGGCTCAGCCGGTAATGTCGATGCCGGCGAAGAAGAAAGCGATCTCGCCCGCGGCGTTCTCGGCGCTGTCCGAACCATGTACCGAATTGGCCTCGATGTTCTCGGCGAACTGCGCGCGGATCGTGCCGGCGGCGGCCTTTTTCGGATCGGTGGCGCCCATCACATCGCGATGTTTCGCCACCGCATTCTCGCCCTCAAGCACCTGCGCCACCACGGGGCCGGAGGTCATGAACTCCACCAGTCCGCGATAGAACGGCCGTTCCTTGTGCACCGCATAGAACGCCTCGGCCTGTCCGGTCGTCAGGCGCAGGCGCTTCTGCGCTATGATGCGCAGTCCGGCGTCCTCCAGGCAGGCATTGATCTTGCCAGTGAGGTTCCGGCGCGTGGCATCGGGCTTGATGATGGAGAGCGTGCGTTCGGTCGCCATGGCGGCCTCCTGGTCATGCGGTCGTGAGGGCGGCTGAGTAGGGGGTTCGGGCGGGCTCGGCAACTGGCGGGACGCGCTGACCGGAGGCCGGGCCACGTACACAGCGCCGATCTGCACGATCATGGCAACGCAGGCCATCGGAAGCGCGCCATCGGCTACTTCGCCAGGGCATTGATGGTCACAGCATGGTCGGTTTCCCATTGACGAAAGACGGTCGGATATGCTAACAGAAAATCGCTGGCGGGCGGATTTGCTCTGGCCCGCGCGTTATTGATTTGAGAGGGATCCCTGATCCGAAGCATGTCGGCACGCGACATCCGCGTGGCATCTGCGTTGAACATTATCTTGGTTGGACACCCGATCGCTTCAGGACTTTGCGGCTGTTCTCGTGGCGCGTCGGGCGCACTGCCCGGTCCGTGACGGCCCGTCGATCTCGCACCCGGTCGGTTGTGTTCGCCAGCGACGGCAATCCACGGCCCGATCCGGCCGTCCCGCCAGACGATCTGCGGGCGCCTTGCACCCCGGCGGCGAATGGGCCATCTGGCGATGCGCCACTGACACGACGAACACTGCCATGTACCGTATCTTTTCCGGCATTCAACCGTCCAACGTCGCCACGCTCGGCAACTACCTGGGCGCCCTGCGCAACTGGGTATCGTTGCAACAGGATAATGAATGCCTCTACTGTGTGGTCGACCTGCACGCGATCACCGAGTGGCAGGATCCCACGGCTCTGACGCGCCAGAGCCGCGAGATGGCAGCGGTCCTGCTGGCCATCGGCATTGATCCAAAGCAGCACATCCTGCTGCTGCAATCAGCCGTGCCCGCGCATGTGCGGTTGAGCTGGATCATGAACTGCGTCGCGCGCATCGGCTGGCTGAACCGCATGACGCAGTTCAAGGACAAGGCCGGCAAGGATCGCGAGAATGCCTCCGCCGGGCTGTACGTCTATCCGAACCTGATGGCCGCCGACATCCTGGCTTACAAGGCGACTGCCGTACCGGTGGGCGAGGACCAGCGCCAGCATCTGGAACTCGCCAACGACATCGGGGGAAAATTCAACCACGACTACGGGGTGGACTTCTTCCCCCGCATCGAGCCGCTGATCATGGGTCCCGCCGCGCGCGTGATGAGCCTGCGCGACGGCACCAAGAAGATGTCGAAATCCGACCCCTCGGATCAAAGCCGGATCAACCTGAACGACGATTCGGACACGATCGCGCTGAAAATCCGCCGCGCGAAGACCGATCCCGAACCGCTGCCCTCCGAACCCGAGGGCCTGAAGGACCGGCCCGAAGCGCGCAACCTGGTCGGCATCTTTGCCGCGATGGCGGAGGTCGATATCACCGCCGTGCTGCGCGACCATGGCGGCAAAGGGTTCGGCGCCTTCAAGGAAGCGCTGTCCGAATTGCTCGTGGACAAGCTGCGGCCGATCGCCGCGGAAACCACCCGTCTGCTGGCCGACCCGGCGCAGATCGATGCAATCCTGCGCGACGGTTCCGCCCGCGCGTCGGCCATCGCCGAGCCGATCGTGCAGGAAGCGGAGCGGATCGTTGGATTCTTGCGGCTGAAGGTTCCTGGCGGCCGGTGAGCCGCGCTTCCGATGGCAGTGCGAGTTGCACTCGCCAGACGGGCCGCCCCGAGATTGGATGAACGATTCCTCCCGATAAGCTACTTTGGGGGAAGTTATCTCCTTCTTTCTCGCCAGGAGCGCAGCGGCGAAACAACCTCGGTCAGATGGGCGCACGAACTGTCCGTGCGCTTTCCCGAACCAGGTTGCTTCGTCGCCGCGCCCGGCAATGATGGAATGGCGGCGGTTCGTTTCATCCGGGCATGTGTTGGCCAGGCGGTGGTCCAATAGCGATGACGCGAAGCGCCGGACACCACGGGAGCTCAGCGCATGATCCGCAACGGTCAACAATACCGCGATTCCATCCGAGACGGCCGCCAGGTCTGGATCAATGGCGAGCGCGTGCACGACGTCACCATGCATCCGATGTTCAGGCCGTTGGTCGATGTGCGCGCGCGCATCTACGACATGGCGCACGAAGCCGCCCACGCCCCGGTCATGGCCTACCGCGCGGAAGATGGCGACATTTGCTCGGTGGGCACAAAGTTGCCGCTGACGCCGGACGATTGGCACGCGAAACGTGCAGCGGTGGATGCGGTGCTGGATGAGATCGGCGGCATCGTCACACGTGTCGGTGACGAGACAGTGGGTGAGATGTGGTCGCTCTACGACGGCCAGGACGTGCTGAACGAGATCGACCCGCAGTTCTCCGCCAACATCCGCCGGCATGTCGCGTCGGTGGCGCAGCAGGACCCATTCCATGTCTCGGCAAACACCGATCCGAAGGGTGACCGTTCCAAGCGGCCGCAGGATCAGGATCCGGATATGCTGCTGCACGCGGTGAAGGAGACCGATGCCGGCATCATTGTGCGCGGCGCGAAATACGAAACCGCCGCGGCGTACGCGAACCAGGCGTTCACCAAGCCCACCATCGCCAACTGGGGTGATTCGCAGCTTTCCGATTACGCCGTCGGGTTCATCGCCAATCTTGGCGCGCCTAACCTGAGATTCATCTGCCGCACCGGGTTCGCAGGGCGGACACCCGCGGAGGACTACCCGCTCTCCAACCGCTTCGACGAAGTGGACACGCTGGTCGTATTCGACGACGTGCTGATCCCCTGGGAAGACGTGTTGTTCTACCGCCATACCAAGGCGGCCACGTTCATCCGGGCGACGCTGCACCGCTATAGCGCGTTTGCCTTCGTTCAGCGCAACGTCCGCCTTGCGGATTTCATGATCGGCGCTGCATTGTTCAATGCGCGACAGACCGGGCTGGAGCAGCAGCAGGCGGTGCAAGAGAAGCTGGCCCAGCTTGCGTGTTATCGCGAGGGCATCAACGCGCATCTCACTGCCGCCATCGCCTGTGCCAGACGAAGCCCGGCCGGACTGCTGATGCCAGAGCAATCGCTGTTGATGACCGGGCGCGTGTTGGCATCGTCGCAACTGCACCATATGATGCATATCGCCCGCGAACTATGCGGGGGGCAAATCTGTGTGACGCCGGATGCCGCCGCGTTCCGCGACCCGGAGACGGCGCCGTTCCTGGAAAAGTACTACACCGTGAACGCGGCGTGGCAGGCCGAGGACCGCCGCAGGTTGCTCGCCTTCGCGCGCGATCTGCTGAATTCGGATTATGCCGGGCACCGCTTGACGTTCCAGTTGTTTGCTCAGTCGCCGCCGTACGCGAACCTCGCGGCGGTGTATCGCAATTTCAATTGGGAGCAAACATTGCGCGTGGTGCGCAAGGCGGCAGGTCTGTCCGATCGGGTTTGACAAGCGGTCGAACCTTGCCCAGGCCGGGGAAAGGAGACGAAAGCAGACCAGCGTGGGTGCCTGACACCGAGGCGAGGGAAAGACGTGTATGCCGACCCCGATTACCTTCACCCTCGATGCTTTGCATCTCGACCTCTCCCGCGCTGCGCGGATAGCGTAGCGCGGGAGAGGTGTACGGCGTTAGGCCACCGCGGCCCGCCGTTGCGCGGCGCGGCGGCGCGCGGGGCCCAGCACGAAGAGTGCCAACAAGACCACGACGAAGTTCATTGCCGCTGCCACCAGGAACACCGTCTGCCAACCGCCCGTGTCAGCTTTCAATACGTTCGCCAGCGGCACCAGCCAAGCCGACGCGCCCTTCGCGGTGTAGAGCAACATGGCGTTCGTCGTGGCGAAGCCGGGGCCGAACAAGTCGGTGCAGGTGGCAGGGAAGAGACTGAAGATCTCACCCCAGGTGAAGAAGATCAGGCCAGCGCAGATCACGAACGCCCAGGGACTGCGGCCGAACCAGCCCAACAGCAAATAGGCGCAGCCACCGAGGGCGAAGGCGATCGCCATCGTGGCCTCGCGGCCGATATGGTCCGATACCCAGCCGAAGAACGGGCGCGCGGCGCCGTTCATCACGTTGTCGAACACCAGAGCCACGGCCAGGGCACTGCCCCCGAACAACAACGCTTGCGAGGTCAGGCCGAAATCCTTGGCAATCGGTGCGATCTGCGCGGTCGCCATCAGGCCGCTGGCGGCGACCAGCACGAACATGACGTACAAGACCCAGAAGGCGGGCGTGCTCAGCATTTGTGCCGGGCTGGAACTGGTTCCCGCTTGCGGCACTTTGGCAGGCGCCATTTGCGGCATCTCGCCTGGCATTGGCGCGCGCATGATGGGCGCGATCAGCAGCAGGATTGCGCCCTGGCCCAGGCCGAACCAGAAGAACGCGCTGCTGTAGCCCGCGCTTTCAATCAGCAGCCTGATCGGGATCACCGTCAGCGCTGCTCCCGCGCCGAACCCGCCTGCGGTAATGCCCACGGCCAGTCCGCGCCGGTCCGGGAACCACTTCACCGCATTGCCGACGCAGGTTGCATAGATCGCGCCGGCACCGATGCCGGACAACGCTGCCCCGACATAAAGAGCTTCGAGCGACGTGGCGTAGGAGTCGATCACCCACGCAACCGCGACCATCAATGCGCCGAACCCTACCATTGCCGGCGGTCCTCGCCGCGGACCTAACGCGTCGACCAACCATCCTTCGATCGGCGTCAGCCAGGTTTCCGTGGCGATGAAAATAGAGAACGCAACCTGGATTGCCGCGATTCCCCAGCCATGCGCCTGGTGCATCGGATTGACGAACAACGTCCAGGCGTATTGCAGATTGGCGATCAGGATCATGCAGACCAGGCCGAGCCATAGCTGCGACCAGCGATCGGCCTTCAGCATCTTGGAGTCGGATACCATGGGCGTGGTCCTCCCGGACGGTTATTGTATTCTGTATGCCACACGCCACGTCGCATGAGAAGGGGTGGTGTTGCCCGTTTATTGAAGACAGGCCGGATAAGAGCTTCTTCATTTGTGCGCCGCAACATGCGAGTGCTTGCGGCGCTACGTCGGTATTAGGCCGGGGCGAAAATGCCTTCCGTCAATACTTGCGGCGCTATCGGGGGTGCGGCGCGCGGCGAGGAGAACAGGGTATCGTGTTGCAGCACCGGCAGCGCCTTGTCGGCGAACAAGCGCATGGCGAGTTCGGCATCTTCGTGCGGCATGCCGCCGAAGGAGAATTCGGTGATCAGGTGGTCCATCCCGGTCAGGCGGTGCAGTTCCGCGATCTTCTGAATGCAATCGTCGGGGGTGCCGACGACCTGGATGCTGACATAGAACTCGGTCGCTTTCGCCTGGCGCGCCGGTTCCTTCATCTTGGCGTAGGTCTGGCCGATCTTTTCATAAGACTCGTAGCCTTTGACGTCAGCCAGGTGGCCATCGGAGAAATGATAGTGGTTGTCGATCGACTCCCATTTCCTGGCCAGGAATTGCATGGCACGGTCCTGCGCTTCGGCGCGGGACTCGGCGCAGGAGACGTTGGTGAGGATCATCGGCGGGCGCGGGGCAAAACCCTGGCGCGCAGCGATTTCGTTGTAGCGGACGATGTCGGCGGCGGCCTTGGGCCACTCGTTTTGCATGATTACCAGCATGGAGAAACCGAGCTTCGCCATCACCTCCACGGAATCCGGGCTGACAGCGGTGCCGTAAAAACGGCGCTCGGGGTGGGAGATCGGGCGTGGGCGGATCGCGGTGCGGGGAATTTGATAGTATTCGCCCTGGAATTCGAAGTATTCGCTCGCCAGTGCTTGTTGGATGATGCGCGCGGCCTCGATGAAGCGGGGGCGCGCTTCGCCCATCGGGATGCGGAAGCCTTCATATTCCACGCTGGCGGCGCCGCGGCCGAAGCCGAACAAGCAACGGCCGCCGCACATGATGTCGAGCAAGGCGATTTGCTCGGCGACGCGGACGGGATCGTGCCAGGGCAATACGATCACCGCGGTGCCGAGTTGGATGCGCTGCGTGCGGCCGGCATAGTACGCAAGCAATTGCAACGGTGCGGGCGACATGGCGTAGCCGGTGAAATGGTGTTCCAGCGCGAACAGGGAATCGAAGCCAAGCGGCTCGACAAGATCACCCATGGCCATGTGTTCGTGCACCACGGCCGCGTCCGAACGCCCAGCCTGGCACAGCATGTTCAGCGCCATCCCGACTTTCATGGCGACGATCCCTCTACTGTTACCTTTGGGTGGGGGACGGTACTGCCTGGTAGGGGGCGGGTCAATCGATCAGCACCGGCAGACTGGATGGCGGAAGTTATCCGGGGGACCGCGACCGTGTCGGGTACATCGCGCAGAACTGCGGTTGCTGCGTCTCTGGCAGCAATGCGCAACCGCGGCGGATTTCATTGATGATCAGGGCGCATGGGTTCAGCGCATTGCAGGGTGGATGCGTCGCGGGGGATATTTCCAGGCAGCGATTCACCAGGACCTGTGCCTGAGCTTTCCCAACAGCGGCAATGCAGGACGAAGCGTCCGCCGCAGGCACAGCGCCATGCAGCGCCAGCAGCATCAAAGCCACACTCGCCATGCGAGTATCCATATGGTTCAGGTCAGATAAAGGCTCCGTTCGGCGTGTCGCCGGTTGCTCAAGCCTTGCACCACCTGAAGCTTCCCATCAATCGTGGCCTTGTCCCACAGCAGGAAGGCATCGGCAGCGGCCGCGGTGTTGCCCGCCAG
The DNA here is from genome assembly GCA_035523995.1 of Acetobacteraceae bacterium. Taxonomy (GTDB): domain Bacteria; phylum Pseudomonadota; class Alphaproteobacteria; order Acetobacterales; family Acetobacteraceae; genus JASHVB01. Next base: position 32,610 of record DATKPQ010000109.1, read on the forward strand.
ATGCTGGCGCAGCACGGTCGATGATTTGAACGCTCCGGCGCCGATATTGTACGCTAACGCGACCATGGCTCCGAACTGGTTCTCGGCGGTCGCTGCCTGCATTATTGCTGCAACGACGGCGTTCTCCGTCGCAAGCAGGTCGTTCCGCAGGAACAGATCAGCCTGATGTTGCGTGATTGTCATGCCCTCGGTCACGCCGCCGGTATGGCCGTAACCGATCGTCCAGATGCCAGCGACATCCTGGTAGGCTTGCAGACGGCATCCTTCGAAGCGCTTGATCAACTCAAGGCCGGCGTCATTTGTGATGCGTGGCATGGTTGGTTCCCGCACCGGACGCGACATCCTATGGTTGATTGTTCGTCATCGTCAAGCAAGTTGTTGTGGAAGAAGAACCGGCAGGGTAGCAAGGGATTCCATGAGCGCCGACAAACCCAGCCTCTCCGCTCGCGATGGCGACTGTTTTGCCTACGCCTGTGCCAAGGCAAACCGGGCAGCGTTGCTGTCCAAAGGCGCCGATTTCAGCAAAACCGACATCCGCGCGGCGCGTTAGCCGCGGCTGGCTACCTCATGCCAAAGTGCTACCGCGTCGGCCGCGGCGGATTCTGCGTGTAATCGTAGAACCCCCGGTTGGTCTTGCGTCCCAGCCACCCCGCCTCGACGTACTTCACCAGCAGCGGGCACGGCCGGTACTTGGAATCCGACAGCCCCTCGTACAGCACCTGCATGATAGACAAACACGTATCCAGCCCGATGAAATCCGCCAGTTCCAGCGGCCCCATCGGATGGTTCGCGCCCAACCGCATCGACGTATCGATTGCGCTGACGGATCCTACGCCCTCGTACAACGCATAAACCGCCTCGTTGATCATCGGCACCAGGATGCGGTTGACGATGAACGCCGGGAAATCTTCCGCCACCGCGGTGATCTTGCCCAGCTTGTGCGCCAGCGTCTGCACCGCCTGGAAGGTCGGCTCATCCGTGGCAATGCCGCGGATGATCTCCACCAGCTTCATCATCGGCACCGGGTTCATGAAGTGCATGCCGATGAATTTTTCCGGCCGGTCGGTCGTCGCCGCCAGCCTGGTAATGGAGATCGACGACGTATTGGATGCGACCAGCGCCGCCGGCTTCAGATGCGGGATCAACTGCTTGAAGATCGCCCGCTTGACGTCTTCTTTCTCGGTCGCGGCCTCGATCACCAGGTCGGCTTCGTCGAACATCGCGTAGTCCTGGCCGGGGTGGATACGGGCCAGCGCGTCGGTCTTGTCTTCCGCCGAGATCAGCGTGCGGTTCACCTGCCGGTCCATGTTGCGACTGATCGTCGCCATGCCGCGGTCCAGCGCGTCCTGCTTGGTGTCCAGCATTCGCACGTCAAGCCCGGCCAGCGCACAGACATGGGCGATACCGTTGCCCATCTGCCCGGCACCGATCACGCCGACGCGGGCAATTTCCGGTGGCTCGACCAGCATCGCGGTCGAGGCGGGGGCAGGCTTGACGTCGATATTCATTCAGGAGCGCTCCAGTTCGGCTGCCAGCTCAGGCAGCGCGTTGAACAAATCCGCCACCAGGCCGTAATCGGCGACCTGGAAGATGGGCGCTTCCTCATCCTTGTTGATCGCGACGATGACCTTGCTGTCCTTCATGCCGGCCAGGTGCTGGATCGCCCCCGAGATACCGACCGCGACATACAGGTCCGGCGCGACGATCTTTCCGGTCTGACCGACCTGATAGTCGTTCGGCACGAAACCGGCATCCACCGCGGCGCGTGACGCACCGACGGCAGCGCCGAGCTTATCGGCAATTGGTTCAAGAAGTCTGAAGTTATCGCCGTTCTGCATGCCACGGCCGCCGGAAATCACCACGCGGGCCGCGGTCAGCTCCGGCCGCTCGCTCTTCGACAATTCGGCGGAGATGAAGCGGGAGCTGCCGGGCAGCACGGGGACTGGCGCGGCCTCGATCGACGCGCTGCCGCCCACGGCCGCGACCGGGTCGAAGCTGGCGGCGCGGACGGTGATGACCTTCTTGCTGTCCGATGACTTCACCGTCGCCAGGCCGTTGCCGGCGTAGATCGGGCGCACGAAGGTGTCGGCGTCGATCACTTCGGCGATGTCGCTGATCGGCTGCACATCCAGCACGGCGGCGACGCGCGGCATGATGTTCTTGCCCACCGCCGTGGTGGCCGCCAGCATATGCGAATAGGCCGGTGCCAGCGCGACCAGCAACGCCGCGGTCTGTTCCGCCATCAGGTGGTCCAGGCCGGCCGCCTCGGCGGTCAGCACTTTGGTCACACCGGCAAGCTTCGCGGCGGCGGCAGCGGCGTCAGCCACACCGGCGCCGGCGACCAGCACGTGCACGTCGCCCAGCTTCGTCGCGGCGGCGACCGCGCTACGCGAGGGCTGCTTGATTCCGGCGGCGTCGAATTCCAGCAGAACGAGAGCGGTCATGTCCTAAATCACCTTGGCTTCAGTGCGCAGCTTGGCCACCAGCTCGGCGACCGATCCGACCTTCTGGCCGGCCTTGCGCTTCGGCGGCTCGCTCACCTTCACCACGGTCAGCCGCGGCGCCGGGTCCACCCCCAGATCCGCCGGCTTCATCGTGTCGATCGGCTTTTTGCGCGCCTTCATGATGTTGGGCAGCGAGGCATAGCGCGGCTCGTTCAGCCGCAGGTCGGTGGTGACGATCGCCGGCAATGACAACGCCACTGTCTCCAGCCCGCCATCAACCTCACGCGTGACGGTGATGTCGTCACCCTCAATCGTGATCTTGCTGGCGAAGGTGCCCTGCGGCCAGCCGAGCAGCGCGGCCAGCATGGGACCCGTCGCGCTCATGTCGTCATCGATCGCCTGCTTGCCCAGGATCATCAGCTTGGGCTGTTCCTTGTCGGCGATCGCCTTCAGCAGCTTCGCCACCGCGAGCGGCTGCAGTTCGGCGTCCGTCTCAACCAGGATGCCGCGATCGGCGCCCATGGCGAGTGCGGTGCGGATGGTTTCCGCACACTGCGCGACGCCGAGCGAGACCGCGACGACCTCGGTGGCGACGCCTTTTTCCTTCAGGCGCACCGCTTCCTCGATGGCGATTTCGTCGAACGGATTCATCGACATCTTCACGCCGGCGGTTTCGATGCCGGTGCCATCCGCCTTCACACGGACCTTCACGTTGTAATCAACCACCCGTTTGACCGGGACCAGAACTTTCATGGGGAGAACCGTGCCGTTTCCAGGATTTGGGCGCGCTGATGGTCGGGGCGGACCCCGCCCCTTCGCACTTGCAACAGAGCGGCCGGACCATATGCAGGGGGGTGGACAGTGTCAAACGGCTGGGCTGGCAAACACCCGGACGGCATGCGCACTGGTGGCAAATGGCCGTCATGCGCGTCAGGATCGCAACAGGCTCATCAGGATCATGAACAGCAGAATCACTGTACCCTGCAGAATGACGCGCCAGCGCATCAGGCGGTTGGAACGCGCGGGGTCATGGCCCGGGCGTGCCAAACCAATTAGGCCGGCGAACAACACCCCCAGCGTGGCAACCATCAGGATGATGATCAGGACGGTGAGAAAGGTCTTCACGGCACACACATGGTTACGCGCGGCGACTATGGCACGTCCGCGCCGGCGAGGCATCCCGGGCTGTGCCTTGTCCCTGCCCGATTTCGCCGGCATGGGCGACGCATGACACGGCAAACCCAAGCAGACCCGGCCGAAGAGGCCAGCGCATGAGGCGGTTTCTTTGCCTGATCACCTGCCTGTTGGCGGCGCTGGCGGCTGTCCCGGCGCACGCACAGCCGCCATCATCCCAGATCACCGCGACGCAAGCCCAGCAGGCCCTGGAGGTGCTGAACGATCCGGCCAAGCGGGCGGCGGTGACCGCCACGCTAGAGGCGATCATCAAGGCGCAAGCGGCCACGAGCCCCGCCACCACCGCGACAGGTGCAAAGCCCGCCGGCGCGGTCGCCCCGGCTGCTGCCTCAGCTCCAGCCCTAGCTGCAACCCCAGGGGGCGCAGCCTCTGGGCCGACCACCGGGCCGGTCCCAGCGGCGGAGACGACTTCGCCACTCGGCCTGCCACTGGCGCCCGACAGCCTGGGCGCCGCGGTGCTGGTCAGCGCCGCCGCGTTTCTGAATACCGCCTCGGATCGGGTGACCGAGGGGTTCCGTGCCGCGCAAGGCCTGCCGCTGCTATGGAGCTGGCTGGTCACCATGGCGACCGATCCGATCGGGCACATGCTGATCGAGGACGTGACCTGGCGCCTGGCGATCGTGCTGGCGGCAGCCTTCG
>DATKPQ010000110.1:0-38627 GCA_035523995.1 Acetobacteraceae bacterium
GGCCAGCAGCGCCATGGCGTCCAACCGCCGGTTCACGAACAGCGCGTCGCCGACCCAGACGGAATCCAGCAGCGGACACGCCTCGATCGCGTCCGCCAGGGCCAGCAACTCGCTCACGGTTGCCAATCCCAGCAGAATCCCGCGATTGGCCAGCGTGATGCCGAACCGCATCGGCTACAACTGCCGGGCCAGCCGCCGCGCCAGCATCCAGCCGGGGATCGCCGCCACCGGCGCACCTGGCAGCAGCAGCAGCCAGCCGTGCATCTCGCCCTCGATGATCATGCTCATGCCGATCCCCAGCAGCATGCCGCCGACCAGGGAGCCGATGACGCCGGCCGAGACGCCCAGCCAGATGATGTCCGCGCGGGTGATCATGCCGCCCTGCTACGGGCGGGGCGCGGGTTTGACAAGCCATGACGCCGCGCCTAGAAGCCGCGCCCACTGCCGGGAACGTGGACGGAACTTCGGGTTCCGCGCCCGCCCCCTCCACGGAGGGGGCCTACCGGTGCAACAATGGACCGTGAAAGGGCAACGCGCCAATGACCAAGCGCGCCGAGAGCAAGTACAAGATCAACCGCCGTCTGGGGGTCAACCTCTGGGGCCGGCCGAAATCCCCCATCAACAAGCGCGAATACGGCCCCGGCCAGCACGGCCAGCGCCGCAAGAAGCCGTCGGACTTCGGCGTGCAGTTGATGGCGAAGCAGAAGCTGAAGGGCTACTACGGCAACATCAGCGAAAAGCAGTTCCGCAAATACTATGAGGAGGCGATCCGCCGTCGCGGCGACACCTCGGAAAAGCTGATCGAGTTGCTGGAGCGCCGGCTGGATGCGGTCTGCTACCGCATGAAGTTCGCCATCACCCCGTTTGCCGCGCGGCAGTTCGTCTCGCACGGGCATATCCAGGTGAACGGCAAGCGCGTGAACATTCCTTCGTATCTGGTGAGGGACGGCGACACCATCGAGGTGAAAGAGAAGTCGAAGCAGCTCGCGGTGGTGCTGGACGCGACCCAGAGTACGGAACGCGACGTTCCGGAGTATTTGGAGGTCGACCATCGCGCCATGAAAGGCCGGTTCGCGCGGGCTCCGAAGCTATCCGATGTGCCGTATCCGGTGCAGATGGAACCGAACCTGGTGGTCGAGTACTACTCGCGCTGACGTGGTGTACCACTGGCACTGACGCCTCGCGGCCGGCGCGTCACGCGCCGGCCAGCGCGCCTGCGACCAGCCCGCGCACGATCGAACGCTGCACGGCGAAGAACGCGATCATCAGCGGCAGCGTGGTGAGGGTAGAGGCGGCCATCATGCCGCCCCAGTCCGTCTTGAACTGGCCGGTGAAGGTCAGCACCAGAGCCGCCGGCAGCGTCTGTTTCGACAGGGACGTGATGAAGGTGAGCGGATAGATCAGATTGTTCCACGCATCCATGAACACGAACGTCGCGGTGGTGAGCAATCCGGGAAGGACCAGCGGCAGGACGACCTTCAGCAGGATTTGCAGGCGGCCATAACCATCGACACGCGCGGCTTCCTCGATTTCGATCGGTACCGCGTCGATGAAGCTTTTCATCATCCATACCGCGAAGGGCAGGCCGAAGGTGGTGAAGCCGACGACCAACCCGGCGGTGCTGTCCAGCAGGTGCGCCATCATCAGCAGCAGATAAAGCGGCGCCAGCATCACCACCAGCGGCAGCATACGGAACAGCAGGATGCCGTAGCTGAAGGGGCCGCGGAGCAGGAATCGCCCACGCGACAGCGCGTATGCCGCGGGCGTGGCGATCGCCAAGGCGATGACCGCGGTGAGCAAGCAACTGATGGCGGTGTTGAGGAAGAACGCGACGAAGGGCAGGGACGAGCCCGACAGGCCGGCATAGTTGGCAAGGGTCGGGTGTAGCGGCCACAGGGTTGGCTCAAGCTGCGTCGCTTCGAGTTCGGTTTTGAACGAGGTGGCCAGCATCCAATAGACCGGTGCCAGGCTCCAGAACAATGCGAGGGCGATCGCGACGGCCTGGCCGGTGCGGGGCAGCCAGCGGGTGCGGCGGCGGGACCTGGCGCCTGTGCTCATGGCATCCGCAGCATGCGCAGATAGAGCCAGGCAAAACCCAGCAACAACATCAGCCAGACCACGCCGATGGCGGAGGCATAGCCGAAATTGAAATCCTCGAATGCGAGGCGATAGACATAGACCACCAACGTGGTGGTGCTATAGCCGGGGCCGCCTTCCGTCATCGCCCAGATCTTGGCAAAGTCATTCACGTTCGAAATCACCATCAGCAGACTGCTGACCAGCAGCGCGCTCTTCAAGAACGGCAGCTTGATATAGATGATCATGCTGAACGTGCCGGCGCGGTCGATGCTGGCGGCTTCGATCACCTCAGTGGGGACGGCGGCGAGCGCGGCACTGAGCAACAGGAAAAAGAATGGTACCATGGTCCAGATATTCGCAACCATGATCGCCGGCAGCGCGAGCGTGGCGTTGTTCAGCCACAGGACCGGCTGCGCGATCAGTCCCAGCCGCAGCAGGACGGCGTTGATGACGCTGCCATCCTGGAGATACATGTAGCGGAACAGGAAGGCGACCACGACGAAGGGCACTGCCCATGGCGTCAGCAGCAGCGCGCGCACGGCACGGAAGCGCCAGCCCAGCAGATTCTCGGTCAACAGCGCGAGGACGAGGCCGATGAACGCGGCGATTGTCACGCTGCCCAAAGTGTAGATCGCGGTGTTGACCAGCGACGACCAGAAGATCGGGTCGGTTGTCAAATGCGTATAGTTTGCGCCACCGATGAAGCGGGCAGGCGCGGTATCAAGCAAGTTGAATTGCTGCGTCGAGAGCACGAGCGTGTAAACGACCGGGTAGCCGATCACCACGCCCAGCACCGCCACAGTCGGCAGTATGAACGGATCAAGCCAGGGCGTACGTCTGGCGCGAGGGGTCACGGAGTGTGGCACGATGTCATTGCGAGGAGCGCAGCGACGAAGCAACCTCGTCCGAAATCATGTCGGATTGCTCGTGACCGAGGCTGCTTCGTCGCTGCGCTTCTGGCAAGAAAGTACCCCGTCATGGCTGAGCTTGACCCGGCCGTCTTCCCCGCTGATCGGGCGCCACGCGGCAATGCGACCCGATCGATAGTCCGAAAATCGCCGGATCAAGTCCGGCCATGACGACAAGAATGCGACGCGACGCACTGTCATCCAGCCGAGGGTCGGCGGACGGCCGGTGGCAAATCGTAATGACATGAAGCGGCCTAATCATTCGCCAGGTTCTGCGCGATCGACCTTGCAATATCGTCGATCGGCGTGTCGCCCGTTACCGCCTGTTGCACGCCGGCCATGACCGCCGTGGAAGCCGCCGCGAAATTCGGACCATAGGGGGGCAGGGTGACCGTCGGCATCACCTTGTCGGCGAATGCGTTGAACACTGGGGTGTCGAGCAATTTCGCCAGTTCCGGGCCGGGTGCCTGCTTCAGCGGCATCAGCGACGATTCGTAGCGGATCGTGTAATTCTGGATCGCGTTGGCCGACGTCGCCAGATAGTTGATGAACGCCCACGCCGCCGCCTTGTGCGCAGAAGACGCGAACATCACAAGCTGATGGCCGCCATCGAACGAAAGCGGCCGGCCCGCCGTACCCACCGGCAACGTCGTCACGCCCCAATGCTGGTAGAACTCGGCGTCCGACATGTGGTTGATGCTCTGGATGACGCCTTGCAGCAGCACCTGGTCCCAGCCGAAGGCCAGCTTGCCCTGCGCTGCCAGAGGGCGGAAATCGCCGATCTTCTGCCCCGGCTCGGTATAGCCTTTTTTGACGACCGTGCGCATCCAGGTCAGGTACGCCTTCATGTCAGGCGCTTCGGCAGCCTTGCCACCGTTCGCCATCGGACGGGCGTCGAAGGCCCGGATCCATGGCCAGTTGGAAATCAGTCCGAACGGGCGATTGGTGGTGTCCAGACCAATCGGCACGACATTGGGTTGGCTTTTCTTGATCGCGGCCATATCGGCCATCAGTTCGTCGATCGTCTTCGGCGGATTGTTCGGGTTGAGCCCCGCCTTCTTCATGATGTCCTTGTTGTACCACAGCGCGGCGGGTGCCTGAGTCCAGGGGAACGCAATCAGCTTGCCGTGCAGACGCAGGCCTTCCAGCGCGGATGGCTTCAGCTCCGCCATCTCCTTTGGGCCGACGAAGGAATCCAGAGGTTCCAGCTTGCCCGTCTGTGCCAGCAGGATCGTGTCGTTGCCGGCCAGTTCGGCGACATCGGGCGGGTTGCCGGCGCGCACGCGCAACACAAGCTGGCGGGCTATTTCGGAGAACGAGACAGCCTCGCTTTTGATTTCGATGTTTGGATGCGATTGCTCGAAATCCTGGATGATCTTTTCAATGCCGGGGCGGGTGGCGGCCTCGGCATCGGCCCAGTTGGCAAAGGTCAAGGTGATCTTGCCCGTTTCGGCGGCATGCGCTGCGGGTTGCGTGAGGCCGAGCAAGGCTGCCGCTGCCGCGAGCAAGATGAGGCGCCGGCCGAAGAGGGGCATATGGAACAACTTGGACCTCCCGGGATTCCGCAATGTCGATTTATCGAACCGCAATCAGCGGATCGATGCGAGACCGTTGTGCGTCACCGGGCCAGTTATATGACGAACGCACGGCCGTCCAGACGCTCTCCCGTCATGGCCGGACTTGACCCGGCCATCTACTCAAAACGCCAGGGCCGAGAGATCGGTGCTGATCAGCGGTGCGTAGATAGCCGGGCCAAGGGCGGCGGCATGGCTCGTCCGCACGAGTGCTTCGGACTACGCCGCCAGCAACATCTGCTCTTCCGCCCTGCCCTGCATCAACGGCGCATCGCACACTTCCACCATACGCGCTCGGTCGAAGCCGTTGAACGCGGTACGGAAGCAGCCGCCATAAGCACCCAGCAAACCGATCTCGATCCAGTCGCCTTCCGAAACGTCGGCGGGGAGCAAGAACGGACCGTTCATGACATCGGCGCTGTCGCAGGTCGGACCATAGAAGCGGCAATCCATCTGATCTGCGTCTGGTGCCGCACCATCCGGACGGATCAGCCGCACCGGGTAGCGGAAGCCCAGTGCGCCTGCATCCGCCAGGCTGCCGAATACGCCGTCGTTGATGTACAACGCGTCGCCACGGCGCTGCTGCACCTGCACCACGACCGACGCGCCGCCTGCCACCAAAGCGCGTCCGGGCTCGGCCCAAAGTTCCGCATCCGCTAGGTTCAACGCTTCGAACCCGGACTCAATTTCGGCGAGGAACGCGCCCAGTGCGGGTGGCTCCATGTCGGGATAGGCCACTGGGAATCCGCCGCCGACATCGACGATATCCACGATCACGCCGGCGGCGCGGATCACGTCACCGGTCAGCGCCAGCGCCCTGCGCCACGCCAGCGGATCGAGGCACTGCGACCCGACATGGAACGACACGCCCAGACGCGCGGCATGGCCACGCGCCGCACGCAGCAGCGCAGCCGCTGCATCCGGTGCCGCACCAAATTTTCCCGAGAGGTCCAGCCGCGCATCGCCCTTCGGCAGCGCCAGGCGCACGATCAGGGTCAGTTCGCCCGCAACGCCGGTGGCCGCGGTCTCGTGCAGGATCTTTGCGAGCTCCTCGGTGCTATCCAGCACGAAATCGCGCACGCCATGCCGTGCCCAGGCTTCGCGGATCGCGCCGCGTGCCTTCACCGGGTGCATGAAATGGATCGCCGCATCGGGGAACATCTGCCGCACCAACGCCACTTCGCTGATCGACGCGCAGTCGAAATGTGCGACGCCGCCCGCGTGCAGCGCACGCAGCACCGCCGGCTCGGGATTGCACTTCACCGCGTACATCACCGCGCCGGGGAAGGCGGCGACGACGTCGCGTGCGGTCGCGCTGATCGCCGCCGGGCGCAAGCAATGCATCGGCTCCTCCGGCCGCTGCGTCGCGACCAGATGATCGACGGTGGGCAGCGCGACATGTGGCACGGCGTCGAAACGACGGCGCAGCGGCGATACGGCGGAGCGAACACGCAATTGGGTCATCGGCGTGGCCTCGCAGGCAGGCGGACGCGTCAGACGGCGCGTCCGGGAGCGGCACGAAACGGGAGAAAGGACCGTCGCCACGCGCCAATTGCGCCGCGGCGGCGGGTCGTTCAGCCGTAGCTGCGAGTACTTCGCATCGCGGCGATCTGCTCAGCCAACATAGGCGGTTCCCTTGCGACCCCGGCCCCACATTTGGACCGGCCAACCGAAAAGGACGCGTTACGTCGTTGCTGTGCCCGGCGTCCGGGCTCTCGGCACGTGCGATGCGTCAGACACCGCCACGCCCATGCCTGGAGCGTTGCGGAGCGCGGCATATAGGGGTGTAGGGCGGCCGCGTGCTATGCGAATTCAGGGAATGTGATCTGTGCTGCGGTCATGTGAACGCACGCCGAGAAGGGCAAGATACTCCCAGACCATCGTCGCGCCAGCGAGCGCGGTGATTTCCGACACGTCATAGGCCGGCGCGACCTCCACCACGTCCATCCCGGCGAAGGCGACGCCATGCAGCCGGCGGAGGATCGCCTGTGCCTGCCACGTGGCGAGGCCGCCGACTTCCGGCGTGCCGGTGCCAGGGGCGAAGGCCGGGTCGAGGCAATCGATGTCGAAGCTCAAATAGGCCGGCGCGTCGCCGACCGTACTGTGAACCTTGTCGGCAACCGCGCCGGGGGCGTTGGCATGCACGTCTTGCGCTGTGAGGATCGTTACGCCGCGGTTCACGGTCCAGTCCCAGACGTCGCGTTGCACGGGAGAGCGAATGCCGATCTGGATCATGCGATGCGGATCGACCAGGCGTTCCTCGATGGCGTGGTAGAATACCGAACCATGCGCATAGGCCTGGCCGAAATTGTCTGGCCACGTATCGACGTGGGCGTCGAAATGCACCAGCGCGAGCGGTTTCCCCAGGCGCCGCGAAAGAGTGCGTAGCAGTGGCAACGTGATGCCATGCTCGCCGCCGAGCGCGAGCAAGTGAGGGATGCCGGTCGCCTGTTGTTCGATCAGGCGCAGGCTGGCTTGGATGTCGCCGAGGGCGATGTGGAACTCGCCGCTATCGGCAAGGTTCAGCGTCGCCGGTTCGATCCAATGGGCGGGATGGTCGCCATCGGTGAGCATCCGGCTGGCGCGCCGGATCGCCTGCGGCCCATCGCGCGCGCCGGTCCGATTGGTGGTGCCGATGTCCAGGGGGATGCCGGCCACGACATACGCGGCGTCGCGGTTGGTGCGCGAGACGCCGAGGAAGGTCGGCGGTGCGGCGAAAGTGGGTGGGGTCGTCATGATCTCGAATCCCCGTTTCCTCGTGGGTGGGGATCAGGGGGAGGGGACGAACATACGATCGCTATGCTTGCACGCACCCCTCCTCCTTGCCCCCTCCCACAAGGGGAGAGGGCGTTTCTTCGAACACCTCCCCTCATCTCACGATCACGTTCTGAAACTGCCATGGATGGTTGGCATCAATATCTTCCGGGAACAATCCGCTGCGTCCCTCCAACGGAGTCCAGTCTGTGTAGGCGCCGGTCATACGTCCAAGATACGGTTCCATGATCCCCAGCACGCGTTCATGATCCAGCTCGTCGGCTTCCACCACGCCACGACGCGGATTCTCCAGCGCCCAGACCATCCCGGCCAGCACCGCCGCCGTTACCTGCAGCCCGGTCGCGTTCTGGTACGGGGCGAGGCAGCGCGTCTCTTCGATCGAAAGCTGCGAGCCGTACCAATACGCGTTCTTCCCATGGCCGTACAGCAACACGCCAAGCTCATCCATGCCATCGACGATTTCGTCGTTCATCAGCCGCCAGCGCGATTGGGTGCGGAACGCGTTGCCTTGCAGCTCGTGCAGCGACAGGATCGCGTCATCGCAGGGGTGATAGGCGTAGTGGCAAGTGGGCCGGTAGATCACCTCGCCGGCGTCGTCGCGCAGCGTGAGGTAGTCGGCGATACTGATCGCTTCGTTGTGCGTGATCAGATAGCCCTGGATCGGTCCGGCCATCGGCGTCCAGCTTCGCACGCGCGTGCCCGCTCCGGGCCGGGTCAGATAGATCGCGGCGCCGCAACCGAACGTATGGCGCGCGCCGTGCGGTGGAAAGCGCTTCTCGTGCGTGCCCCAGCCAAGTTCCGACGGCTGCAAGCCTTCCGACAGGAAGCCGTCGATCGACCAGGTGTTGACGAATTCTCCCGCCTGCTTGGGGATACCGGCGCGTTGGGTGTCGCGCTCGGCGATGTGGATGCCCTGCACATTCAGATCGCGGGCCAAGCGGCCCCAGTCCACGCGCATTTTCGGATCGGCAGCGTGGCCGAGATCGTGGGCAAGATGCAGCAGGGCGCGTTTTACCAGGTGGCTGACCATGCCCGGATTGGCACCGTGCGCGACGACGGCGGTGGGATCGTCGCCCGGCCGGCGCAACGCCAGCGCCGATTCCCGCATGGCGTAGTTGGAACGCTCGGACAGAGATTTCGAAGGGTCGGTATAACCGCCGGGCGGCGGTTCGATGCAGGTGTCGAGATAGAGCATGCCTTGCTCGCGGCACAGCTCGATCAGTGTCACCGAGGACACGCCAACCGACACATTCACCAGGAACCCGCCGGGCGCCATCTTTGGTATGAGGATGTCGCGCAGCGTGTCCGGTTGCAGTGCCACTTTCTCGAAGCGGATGCCGGCGAATTCCGCAATGGCGCGTGCCGAATCGTCCGGGTCGATGATCACCATGCGGTCACGCGCGACATCGAGGTGGCGCAGGATCAGCGGCAAGGTGCCTTTGCCGATCGAGCCGAAGCCGACCATGATCACGGGGCCATCGATACGGGCATGGATCTGCGGCATCCGGCAATGCCTCCGATGAAAGGACGTGGCTGCATAGGCGGGGCGGCCAGTTCGGTCCATCCTGTCACAAAAGCGTCGCTTGTCGCCGGGGGGCAGCGCCGGCGTTGCATAGGACGATATTGCAGCGCCGGGCCAAGCCCGGCCATGACGGGACTTTTCTTGCTAGGCGCAGAGCGACGAAGCAACCTCGGTCCAGATGGCACATGGACCCTTCCAGCACACGTTCGAACGAGGTTGCTTCGTCACTGCGCTCCTCGCAATGACATTGACCGCAATGACACTGATCGTAACGCATCCTTGACAAAACTCTCAATCAACGCATTCGTCTCCCCGGCAGCGTCGAGCTGCGGAAAATGCCCGGTATCCGGGATGATCTCTACGCGCGCAGAGGGGACGTTTGTACAGACCATCGTCAAATAGGGCGTCTCTTGTCCCATCCGCATCGCCTGCCGCTCGCGCTTCTCGTTGCTGTAGGTGCATTGCACCACCATGACGGGCACGCGCAGGCTGGCCATCGAGGCCGCAAGCCGGTGCACATCGTAGCGTTGCATATCCGCCAGCATCTTTTCCCCGATCGGCTGCGGCAGCCGGCGCGCCCGCGCGATGACCGCGGCGGCCACCGCGCTGTCGCTGCGGGCGTTGAACATCTGCCGGAAGATCGAGTCCGTCAGCGTCGCATAGCCGTCCGGCAGGGCAAAACTCTGCCGCAGCACAGCGCCCATTTCCGGCGCGAACTGGCTGCCATCCAGCAGAACCACAGCCGCAACGCGATCCGGCGCCTGCAAAGCGGCCTCGATCACGATGCGGCATCCCATGCTGTGGCCGATCAGTACCGCTTGCCGCAGGTCCGGAGCCCGCATCACCTCCGTCACGTCGGCGCCGCAGCGCTCGATAGAGCAATCTGCCGCCGCACCGGGACTCAACCCGTGACCGCGCAGATCCACCGCGATCGTCTGATGGCGCGGCGAGAAATGCGCCATCTGCGCGGCCCAATCCGTGCGGTCGCAGCCGAAGCCATGCACGAACACCAGCGGCGGTGCGCCCTGTCCTTCGACGACATGATGGATCAGCGCCATGCTCTCCCCCGATTGCGATCAGCGCACGCTTATGAAATCAGAAACCCGACGCGGTCCTCTTCCAGCACAGCGCAGGTCAGCATGCCGCCTTGGCCCGCGCCGGTATCGATGCCGATCCTGTTCGCGGTAACCACCGGTGCCGGACTGGTGCTGTGCCCATGCACCACCGCAAACCCGAAATCCTGCTCCGTGAACAAGAAAGGTTGGCGGATGGTAAGCAAGTCGTCCTTCTGCTGCTTCGCCAGCGGGATGCCGGGACGAATGCCGGCATGCACGAACAAATAATTGCCTTCGCGGTGCCACAACAACAGGTTGCTGAGAAAGGCAAGACGCGACGGACGCAGCACCGACGCCCATAATTCGCGCGGCAGATCGGACGGCACGTCCAGGCTTCGCAGCGTCGAATGCCCGCCGGCCCACATCCAATCTGTTCCTGCGGCGCGATCCCCCTGTAACGCCAGCAGCAACATATGCTCATGGTCGCCGAGCAAGTTGATGGTGCTGACCTTGGGGATCGGCGGACCGGCAGAAAGCAGGTCGATCACACCGGCACTGTGCGGCCCGTGGTCGATGTAGTCGCCGAGATGGATCAACAGCGCCGACGCGATCGGTCGCGCCGCCAGGTCGGCAGCGATCGCCTGGTGCAACGCGGTAAGTTCCGCCTCGCAACCGTGAATATCGCCGATCGCGTAAACACGCTGTCCGCGCGGCAGCCAGCCGGGCGCGGCGCGGAAGCGTAGCGAATCGGGCGACCCGGCTCCTGGCGGCGTGATGGTGGGGTTGAAGACGGGAACCTCGAACTCGTGGGTCGACCGACCGTCACGCACTGCGCGAAAGCGCCGGGGCCGCCGCATCAGCCACCCCTCTTTCGCGCGCGGAACCGGGTGCTACTCTCCGGTATCCAAACGCAAAGGAGGAAGCGCTTGCCCAAGATCACCTTCCCCGTCGAGGCGGGACACATCATGTTGTTTGCGCGTGCGATCGGCGACATGAACCCGGTCTATCATGACGCCGACGCCGCGAAAAACACCGAGGCGGGCGGCATCATCGCGCCTCCGACGTTTCCCCAGGCAGTGGCGCAGTTCGATCCGGAGTATCCGCTGCGCTGGCGTCCCGGCCAACCCTGGTTCGGCTCCGGCAAGACCGCGAGCGGTGTCGACAACCGTCCCAGCGGCGGCGGCGGCCTGCATGCGGAGCAACATTTCGAATACCACCGCCCGCTGCGCCCGGGCGACGTGCTGACGGTGGAGAGCAGGCCTGGCGAGACATGGGAACGCGAGAGCAAGCGCGCCGGCAAGCTGACGTTCCGCGAACGTATTACCGAGTATCGCGACCAGAACGGCGAATTGGTGGTGACGGCGCGCAGCGTCGGCGTGACGACCGAGCGTCCGGTGGAACGGAACTGAAGGGGGGACGTGCCATGGCGTTGAAGGCAAGCGAATTGAAGGTCGGTGACACGCATTCGGAACGTATATGCGAGAACCTGACGCGGACGCAGATCACGATGTACTGCGGTGCGAGCGGCGATTATAATCCGCTGCACGCGGACGAAGTGTATGTGACTCAGAAGGCAGGTTATCCCAGCGTGTTCGCGCACGGCATGCTGACCATGGGCATGACGGGCAAGATGTTGACGAACTGGGTCGGCGACGGGCGTCTGACGAAGTTCGGCGTGCGGTTTACCAACCAGGTGTGGCCTGGCGACGATCTGGACGCGACGGCGACGGTGGCCGCGATCCGCGAGGAGGGTGGGCAGCGTTTCGTCGATCTGACGCTGTCCACGACGAACCAGAACGGAAAGGAAGTGGTCACCGGGACGGCGACTGCGCGGCTGGATCCCTGACAACCTCCCCCGCGCTGCGCTCTTCTCGCAGCGCGGGGTTGAGCTGCGATGCGGTTAGCGTGCCCGTGGCCTCCGCCGCACCTCCGCCCGCACATGCCGGAAATTTAACACCGCCGGATCAGCCACCACCGGCCCCGGTGCGATCGCCACGATGATTTGCTCTGCGATCGGCGCGAAATCGGCGCGGAAATGCACCGATGATTTCAGCGCCAGGATCGGGCAGCTCGACGGCTCGACGCCGAAATGCCGGATGATCGCCTGATCCAGCGCCTGCATCTTCTGCGACACCACCACCACGCGCACGCCATCGATATCGATCAACGCACACGGACCGAGATTGCCCGGATTGCCGGCACCCATCGGCCCGGTCAGCGTGAACCGCCCATCATTCAGCTTCACCACCCGCGCGGTGCAGGCGAACGGCATCCCGTCCGACTTACCGCCCAGCGACAATGCTATCGTCGCGCCTTCACCCGCTGCATGGCAGGTGGCCGCGCTCTCCGCGTCGTTGATCAGGCACAGCAGCGCACCCTTCACCTTCTGCCGCACCAGTTCGGAGAGCAATTCGGTGGTGTCGCCATGGCCGCCACCACCCGGGTTGTCCTGCGTGTCCGCCAGCACCACCGGCCGGTTTGCGCGCGCCGCAATCCGCACCGCCTCGGCCACCGCCTCGGCCGCCGGCAGCGTGTCTTGCACGAAATCGGTCTCCCGCACGGCAACATGCGCGGCGAACGCATCGGCCGCGGCGTCCGCCTTCGCCTGCGTGTCGGCGAACGCCGCCACCGCCGGGCCGCAGTCGGGGAAATCGGCATAGGGAAAACCGAAGCAGAATGCCAGTTCGGCAGCATCCATCCGTTCCGCCAGCGAGGCACGTTCCTGCATCACCTCCTGCATCGGCGCCATCAGCGTGCACTGGCTGCCCAGCGGGATCCAGTAATCCAACTGCCGGAATGCCCGCGCCCATGGCCCACCGCGCGCGATCCGTCGCAGCAGCAGCCGCATCGCCTGCGCGCCCGCGTCCTTCATGTCGACATGCGGGTAGGTGCGGAACGGCATCACCGCGTCCGCCAGCGCTACCATGCGCGCGGTCAGGTTGCAGTGCGGATCGAGGCTGATCGTCAGCGGCAACTCGCCCACGATGGCGCGGACGCGCCGCAGCAGTTCGCCCTCGGCATCGGGAAAGCTCTCCACCACCGCGGCGCCATGCAGATCCAGATACACGCCGTCCAGCGGCGCCTCATCCAGCGCCTCGGACAGCCGGGCACAGATCAGCGCGGCGATGCGCTCGAACGCTTCGTCCTGCACCGGTCCCGCGGGGTTGGCGAACGCCCAGGCGAGCGGCACAAGGGAAGCGCCGGCCGACTCGGCCACCGCGATCGCGCCGGCACTCGGGACCGACGTGCCACGCAGGGCTTCAACCAAACCCGGGCCGCCCTGCAACGGCGGGAACCCGCCCGGGTGCACAAAATCGGGATAGGTCGTGGGACGTGGGGCGAAGGAATGACTCTCGTGCAGGAACCCGCCAATGGCGATGCGGTGACCCATCTGTTTCTCCAAATCTGGCTCTCATTGCAGGGAGCAGCGCGGCAAGGCGCGGCCCCTGGCGCAGATTGCGGCGCTACCCGGCACGCTGCAATGACAGGACAATCATGCTGACCGTCAGTAATGTCGGGCGCCGGTTTCCCGGTGGCGTCGAGGCCCTGCGCGAGGTTTCCCTGCGCCTGGGAGCTGGCGATTTCGTCGCTTTGCTCGGGCCGTCCGGTTGCGGCAAATCGACGCTGCTGCGGTTGATAGCCGGGCTGGAGCAGCCGGATGCCGGCACACTGCGCTGGGACGAAGGCCACGAACCGACTCCCGGCGAAGTGGGCTTCGTATTCCAGGACGCGACACTGCTGCCCTGGGCCACCGCCGCGGATAACGTTCTTCTCCCCCTGCGCCTGCGCGGCGTGCCGCACGCTCAGGCGATGCCGGAGGTGAACGCGGCCCTGGCGCGTGTCGGTCTCGCGGGCTTCGAGTCGGCGCGGCCGCGTGCGCTGTCCGGGGGCATGCGCATGCGTGTGTCGATCGCGCGCGCTCTGGTGACGCGGCCGCACCTGTTGCTGATGGACGAACCGTTCGCGGCGTTGGACGAATTCACCCGCCACCGCTTGCAGGCCGACCTGCTGACGCTGTGGCAATCCGTCGGCTGCACCGTGGTGTTCGTGACCCACTCGATTTACGAGGCGGCGTTCCTGGCGCGCCGGATCGTGCTGATGACACCGCGGCCGGGACGGGTCGAACGGGAGATCGCGTCGCGGCTGCGGCCGGGGCCGGAAACGCGGCTGGATCCGGCCTATGCCGCACTGGTGGCGGAGATTTCCAGGGCGATGGAAGCGGCGCTGGCGGAGGGATAGTCTGCACGCATGCGTCATCAGGCGCGAAGGCGGCGCCGCTTATTCAGGAGGGGAAAGGGCCATGAGCAAGCGTATCGATCCGGCAACGCTGAAGGCGAGTATCGGCACGCTTTATCCGCCGCCGTACGATGCGCCTTGCCGGGCGCGGGAACGCCGCCGGTTGGGCGATGCCGCCGGCCTGGATCAGTTCGGGGTCAACCTGCTGCGGCTTCCGCCAGGCGCATGGTCCAGTCAGCGGCATTGGCACACGACCGGCGACGAACTCATCTATGTGCTGTCCGGCGATGTCACGCTGGTGACGGATGATGGCGATGAGCTGCTGCAGGTCGGCGATGCGGCGGGATTCAAGGCGGGCGACCGCAACGGGCATTGCCTGCAGAACCGCTCGAACGCCGACGCGCTGGTGCTGGAGATCGGGTCTCGTCTGCCGGAAGACGGCGCGTATTACCCTGGAATTGACATGGTGGCGCCGGCGGGCGGCAAGCCGGCGATGTATACGCATCTCGATGGGACGCCCTACGAGAACTTGCGGCGCCGGGGGCCTGAGGATTAGACGCGACCAATATGTCATTGGGAGGAGTGTAGCGACGAAGCGGCGGTCATCGGGCACGCGGCCGGTTCGGACTCTTGCCCGAACGAGGTTGCTTCGTCGCTTCGTTCCTCGCAATGACATGAAGATGTGCCCCGCAATAACACAAGCCGCTTCTCACAATGACATCAAGCCGCTTCTCACAATGACATCAAGACGCTTCTCGCAATGACATCAAGCCGCTTCTCGCAATGGCATAAAGACGCACATCGCAATGACATCAGGACGCTTGCCGCAATGACATCAGGACGCGCACCGCCACAATGACATCGGAACGTGCATTCTCAGCAAGCGTATTCCGCCGGTGAATTCGATTCTTTTTCGCTTCGCCCCTGCGTTGTTCGGCTTGCTCGCGCTCATCGTGTGGGAGGCGGCGGTGCGCCTGACCGGCGTGCCCGTCTATTTGGTACCCGGCCCCATCGCCATCATCGGGGCATTCCTGGCCGATCCCGCCGGGCTACTGCTGTCGCTCGGGTCCACCTTGCTGGTGACATTCGTTGCCTTGCTCGTCGCAGGCTTCCTCGGCACCACGATGGCGCTTGCCATGGCGGCGAGCAGATTGGCACAGGCGGCCATCCAGCCTTGGGCGGTGATATTGCAGGTTACGCCGATCGTTGCGATCGCGCCGCTGATCATCATCTGGGTCGGCGATCCGTTCGCCTCGCTGGTGGTGTGCGCCACCATCGTCGCGTTCTTTCCGATCTTCGCGAACACTGCCGCCGGCCTTTCCGCAACACCCGCCGAGCTCGGCGATCTGTTCCGGCTGTATGGGGCGGGACGCTGGCAATCGCTGTGGCTGCTGCGGTTGCCGGTGGCGCTGCCTTATTTCCTCGCCGGCTTGCGCATTTCCGGCGGGTTGGCGCTGGTGGGCGCGGTGGTGGCGGAGTTCGTGGCCGGCTCCGGCGGTTTCGCGTCCGGTCTGGCCTACACCATCCTCGAAGCGGGCTATCGGCTGGAAATCGCGCGCATGTTCGCGGCGCTGGTGTTGCTGTCGCTGGCGGGGATCGCGATCAATTTCGGACTGGGCTCATTGGGGGCAGCCATCATGCGCCGGCGCGGTGGGGCATAGTTTCGCCCCGACCGCGGCGGCCATTTGCCGCCTTGCACACCATCCGCATCAGGGTTTGATGGCCATCCGCACCGCGCCCCATTGTTGGCCGCGTACCATGATCGGCGTGTCGAACTCCTTCAGCACCGTCTTTCCCGATCCGAGATCGCGCTGGTAGGTCTGCACCAGGATCGGGTTCGGATTGCGTGCCGCCAGGATAGCGGCGCGGTCGTCGTAGATGCGCCGGTTGCGGCAATGCGCGGCGTTCCACTGCGGATCGCCGGGCCGCTGCGGCTGGCTCGCCTCTGGATGGTGAACCGGGGCGTAGCCGTTGCGGTCGGTTGGCACGCAAAACACGATCCGTGCATTGCTGCGTTTTGCCCGCGCCATCAGTTCAGGCAGCACCGTTTCGCACAGGGCCGTGCTGGCCGACAGATGCTGTGGCGGATCGCTCCCCGCGATCTGGTCGTAATGGTTAGAGAACAAATCATCCGCCGAGATGCGGCCGGCGGCCAGCGCACCCTCGAAGGCACGCGCGGTTTCCGCGGCGACCGATTGGCACAGGGTGACATAGCGCTGGTCAGCCTGACGCGATTCGGCGAGCATGCGGTCGATCGCCGCTTCCGCCGCCGCGTCCACTTTGGCGAACTGGATGTGGATGCCCATCGGGCTGACGCCACGTATCAGGGACTCGATCGTGCCGATCCCATCCAGCGTCACGGTCACGTTCTCGCCGGTGAGCGATTCCGGCACCTCGGCCACCAGCAGGGCACCATGGCGCGAGAGGTCGGCGGTGAAGCCGCTGGCCGTGCTGCCCCGCGCGCTGAAAGAAAAGCGGATGGCGACCGACTCGCGTTCGGACTGGCGCCGGTTGCCCGCCTGCGAGGCGCGCAAAATCATGTTGAGCCGCCGGTTCATGTCACGGATTTCGGTGCTCACCGACTTTGCCAGGGTGCGGAACTGTCCGGCCGAGTTGTCCGTCACCTCGGCCTGGCTGCGCAGCGTCCGCGCGCTGTCCGCGACCGAGGCCACATGCTCTGCCGCCAGCGTCACGTTCCGCATGATTTCCGCCGTGGCGTCGCGCTGCTGGTCGCTGGCGGCGGAAATCTCCGCGGAGACCGCATCGACCGCGCGGACGTGCCCCGCGATCCGATCGACCATCGCGGCGGCGTCCTTGGTCGCGCCGGCGATCGATTGCGCCTGGGCGTTGACGTTGCCAATGGCGTCCTCGGTCTGCCGCGCCAGGCTCTTCACCTCGCTGGCGACCACGGCAAACCCCTTGCCGGTCTCGCCGGCCCGTGCCGCCTCGATCGTCGCATTCAGTGCCAGCAGCTTGGTCTGGCCGGCGATCGAGCGCACCAGCCCGACCACATCGGCGATCCGCCCGCTCGCCGCCGACAGTGCCTGTACCGTCGCGCCGGTCGCCGAGACTTGCTCCACCGCCTGATGAGTCATGCCTGTGGCGCGCGTGAGGTGGCCGGTGATTTCACGACTGGAAGCCTCCAACTGCTGCGTCGCCCCTGCCACGCTGTGGATGTTCTGCGCCGTTGTCTCCACTGCGGCGCTGACCGATTCCGCCATGCTGCGGACTTGCTCCGCGACCTGCCCCAGTTCCTCGGCCATGATCGACAGCCGCTCGGCTTTGGCGGTGATCTCGGTGGCGGTGAGTTCCATCTCGCGCTCGAGCGTCTCGGACATCGCCAGCATGTCACGGCGCGTCCGGTTGGCCTCGCCGACGCGGATATAGGTTGAGATCGCGAGGTCCATGTCGAGAAAGGCGGCGCGCAGCACCACGTCGATATCGGCGGCGAGTTCCTTGCCGCGGGATTTCACCGCCAGGGCGGCGAGCAGGTCGCCCAGGATCAGCGCATAGCCGCCGGTGTACCAGCGGGGCTCCAGGCCGATCCGCTCATGGGCGTGGCCGACCTGGTCGGCGCGCCGGAAATAGGCGTCGTCGAACGTGCCCTGGAACAGATGCTGCCAGTGCTCGATTTGCGTGCGTTTCAGCCGGGGGACGTTGTTCGGGCCGCCGAGCAAGGCCGCGAGTTCCGGCCGCTTTCCGATCGTGGCGTAGAACCGGTCGGCAATCGACGGTAGCGCCGCGCTGACGATCGGCAGCAGCCGCCGCAATCGGGCACCGGCTGCGGCGTCCAGGCCCAGGTAGTCCAAGCGGACGTCGCGGTCGAATTCCGAATTCGCGCTGGTGGTCTGGGACGAGGTGTCGAGGGGCATCGCGATTTCCGCGGGCTGTGGCTGTGGCGGAAAGGAGATGCACCATGACTGGTAAAGCTTCCCTTAAGGGATGTTCGCTGGTCGACGATCGGCGGGTTGGTGCATCCTAAATCGCGTTGTCCTGCCGCCCCCGCTGTCCTACCGTTGAGTATTGATCGTCAGGGCAGGAGGAACGCCATGCCGGCGCGCACGGGACAGCGATACCTGGATGGGCTGCGGGCGCAGGACCGCGAGGTCTGGCTGGATGGCGAACGCGTACGCGATGTCACCACGCATCCCGGGCTGCGTGGCGGTGCCAAGGCGGTGGCGTCGCTGTACGACATGCAGCACGATGCCCGTTACCGCGACGAGATGGTGTACACGCCGCCGGAAGGCGGCGATCCCGCAGGCCTGTCTTTCATCATCCCGCGCACGCGCGAGGACCTGGAACGCCGCCGCGTCATGATGCTGCACTGGGCGCGCAAGACATGCGGCATGATGGGGCGCTCGCCCGACTTCATGAACGTCACCTATGCGTGCTGGGCCGGTGCCGCTGACTATTTCGCCGCGGGACGGCCCGAATTCGGCGAAAACATGAAGCGTTACCATCGCTATATCCGCGACAATGACCTGACGCTGACCCATTCCCTGATCAACCTGCAGCGCAGCCGTACCGTTTCGGGATTGTTCAATTTGCAGGAAGGCACCGCGTTGCAGGTGATGCGCGAGACGGATGCCGGCATCGTCGTGCGCGGCGCCCGCGTGCTGGCGACGCTGGGGCCGATTTCCGACGAGATCGGTGTCTATGCCCCGCGCGCAGCGCAGCACAAGGAAGGCCACAATCCGTTCGTGATGAGCTTCGCCATTCCCTGCGGCACGCCGGGCCTGCGCTTTCTGTGCCGTGAAAGCTTCGACCTGGGCCGACCGCATGCAGAGCACCCGCTGGCGTCGCGGTTCGAGGAGATGGACTGCATCGTGTTCTTCGACGACGTGCTGGTGCCGTGGGAACGTGTCTTCTTGCTCTATGATGTCGAGCGCCTGAACATGACGGCGCAGCGCACGCATTCCTCGGCGCACAGCGCGCATCAGGGAACGGCGAAGAACCTGGCGAAATGCGAGTTCGTGCTGGGGCTGGCGCTGTTGATGACGGAGACGCTGGGCAACGCCCAACTGCCCGGGGTGGAAGAAAAACTGGCCGAGCTGATGCTGACCACGACGCTGATGAAGGCGTGCATGCGCGCCGCGGAGGCGGACGCGAAGCTGGACGAATGGGGCGTGATGTGTCCCGACATCCTGCCGATCGAAAGCACCCGCAATTTGTTCATGACTGCCTATCCCAGGATGGTGGAGATCGTGCAGTTGCTTGGCTCATCCAGCTTCCTGCTGACCCCGAGCGAGAAGGACATGGCGGGGCCGCTGGCCGGGCACATCGAGCAATACCTGGCAACAGACTCTACC
This sequence comes from Acetobacteraceae bacterium, assembly GCA_035523995.1. GTDB lineage: Bacteria > Pseudomonadota > Alphaproteobacteria > Acetobacterales > Acetobacteraceae > JASHVB01. Next base: position 19,459 of record DATKPQ010000110.1, read on the forward strand.
GCGGCGCGTGACCGGGTGCGGTTGTTCCATTTGGCGAAGGACGTCGCGATCAGTGCATTCGGCACCCGGCAGGTGCTGTATGAGCGCTTCTTCGCCAGCGATCCGCTGACCCGTGCGCGGGTGCTGAACGCGATCTTCCCGAAGCAGGAGGTGAAGCAGCGTGTGCTGGATTTCCTGGAGCTGGACTGAATGGCGCCGGAGCGACGCAAAATGTCATTGCCGGGTGCAACGCGACGCAGCAATCCCGTTCGACCGGACGTATCATGCGTCAGCCGGCCGGGATTGCTTCGCCGCTTCGCTCCTCGCGATGACAGCAGGGCGTGAGAGGTATCCCGTCTGATAAAACCAACTGGAGGACCGAACCATGAGTACACGACCGAAGCATCTGGGCCACGTCAACCTCTACGTCCGCAACGCCGAGCGGTCGAAGCAGTGGTACGAAGACGTCCTTGGCCTTCACGTCTATGATTTCCGCCCCGGCTGGGCCGCGTTCATGTCGGCCGATACCGAGAAATCGCATGAAGTCGCCCTGATGCAAGTGGGCGATGACGCGCCGCTGCAGCAGAAAGGGCAGGTCGGGCTGAACCATCTGGCTTTCATGATGGAAAGCCTGGACGACCTGAAGGCGATCTATCAGCGCATGAAGGACAAAGGCGTGAAGATCGATCGCGTCGTCGATCACGGCCTGTCGCTCGGCATCTATTTCCGCGATCCCGACGGCAACGGTCTGGAGGTGTCCTACGAACTCCCGCGCGAGCAATGGCCGCGGCAGGAAGCGGTGTTCCAGCGGGATGTCGTCGGCCTTGGCAACTTCCCGGGACCATGGGACGAGGAAATGGGCGTCCACGCCCGCACGAGGGCAAGCGCCACGGTCTAGCGTTCAGGATGCGGCCGGACTGGCACGGCCGCTCGGGTGATTTGCGAGGCCGCTGCTATCGATCATGATAAGCGTGGTCGCCGCCCGTGTCGTTGGAAGAAACGTAGCGACGAGGCAATCCATTGCGGGCGATTGTGTCGTGCGGGCGATTGTGTCGTCGCGACGCTTCTTGTTCCCGCCGGGTAACGGCGGGTGAAAAAACGCATCAGCGCGCAAGAATCGAGAAGTGGTCTCGTGCGCCGCAACGATGAAGCTTTAATACTCCCCCCGCGGGATTGAGCCGGCGCGTTCCCGGAACTTCTCCGCTGCCTTTGATCTGCTTTATCCGTTCGTTCCTCGTCGCCGCGTTACCGGCCGCGGCCTGCGCTCGCGGTCGACCATCGGTCCGGCACGGAGGGGTTACCGGCGCCGACGCTGGCGGCGCGCCAGGACGACCAATCCAATCAGGCCGCTGCCAAGCACCGCCAGCGACCTCGGCTCGGGCGCCGGCCTGACGTCCTCATCGGCGGCGAGGTCCGGGTGCAGTGTCGAACCAGGACTGAGAGCGGGCGTCAACGTCACTACCCAGGTGATCGAGAACGGCGTCGCGACCGCATAATCCTTGTTGGTGCCGTCGGAGAAACTGAACGGGTACGGCGGATGCCCGGTCGTGGTACCGGTGAAGACCTGGTCGGCGGTGCCGAAGGCTGAGTCACTGGGGTCAAAATACGCACTGAACGTGACCATGTTGGGGTCGCTATGGAACAGTACCGAGAATTGAGGCAGGAAGTCGTAGATCGCGGCGGGCGAGGTGAGGCCTGTCTCGGTCATTTCGAGGGTCAGTGGCGCCGGCGCCGTACTGATCTCCGGTATAATGATTGTCGAACTACCATTGGCCGAGGCGACCCCGCCGAGCGCGCCAAAGTTGAATGCGACTCCATTGAGATCGGTGGTGTATCCGCCATTACCTGCGGAGGCCCCGAAACCGGACAAAACGAGGTTGGCCCCCGCGGCTGCATTGATCGGGATGTTCACACTCTGCGTTGCTGCGCCGACGATCGCTTCCAGCGTGGCGATAGGCGCCGCCTGCGCTGGTGCGACGACCATCATAGCACCCCCGATCCCCGCGAGCAGGCCTGCGATCGCAATTCGGGGTTTAGCACGGCCAGCGACTTGTGCATCCAACAGTTGCGGCTTTCGCATTGCTAAACTCCCGATCGCGGCGCTTGGTCGTAACCGAGCTGCCCATGGACCTGGTGACGCAACTGGCGTGCCAAATGCCGATAGGTCTTTATCTTCAATGAGCTAGAGGCATGCCGCCAGGCTGTCGAGCAAGCGACACGTAAAACCATCAAAGAACCAAATCTGACACTAGGCCACGATACTTTGGCTACTGATTTAGTAAACTTATGATTCTTCGATCAAAAGCGTGATTTGGCAGGGGCCGGAGCGAGCCAAGGCGCTGTTAAGTAATTGAAGAGGCTCTCAAAGGACTGATCTCGTCCCATACGGCGGCTCAACAGCCTCTAAAAGTTATCGCGCCATAGTTGAACAACTTTGGCCGGCATAGATGGTTAAAGGAATTTCATGATACCAGAGCCATAAATCTGGATTCTGAGGTGTCGGGAGCAGGGGCCGCGCATTCTCATGATGCTGTTGCCATGGGCGACGCTGCGTGGTTCGATTTTGAAATTCGCAATGGCCCCGGCGAGGGGGCATAAACTTGACCCGGATCATGGTCCATTCAGGCGCCGCTGCTGAAATCGAACTCTAGTCCGTTCTTTGTATGGTCCGAGCGAACCGTCCTGGAGTGGCATGGCAGGAAGATCTATTGGCATGGCTGGTTTCGGCGACCTGGTTCGCCGCATTGTTCTGCTGGAAAAGCGCCGGCCGGCGGCCCATGTCGCGGCAGCGTTGGGCCTGACCCAGCCCAGCTTTTATCGTCGGATGCAAGGGCGTGGCCGGTTCGATCCAGACCAGGTGGCGGTCCTGCTGCGGGAACTGCCTGATGACCGTCTGCCCCGTTGGTTGTTTGCCCGCACTGGCATCCTGGCCGTCAAACGTCCCTTGTCGTTGGTGCCGGACCCCGGCGCGCCGCTGTTCGAGCGAGCTGCCGACGCCGCCGTAACGACAATCGAAGTGCTGCTGCAAATGAGTGACATCGGTGACCAATCAAATTCAGGAATCGAAATCAGCCCGCGTCGCGAAGAGTTGATTGATGCAGCCCTGGCCGCCCTGCTGTCGCTGAAGCTCGAAGCCAGCGGAAACAGGCCGATAGAACTTCCCGGGTATAGTACCGGGACGCATGAAGCATTTGGCGTTCTGGTCGACCGTATATTGCTAGGAGAAAAGCGGTTGCGGTTGGGCGAGCTCGCCGCTTCGCTGGGCCTCGGCTATCATGCGATGCGTGAGCGCGTGGCTGGCGGTACGCCGTTCAGTCCAGAAGAGCTGCAGCGCCTGTTCCGCCTCTACCCGGAACCCCGGCTCGCCGATTATCTCTTGAGAGAAACACCCTATATCGCGATGCCGCTGCCGGCGGCTGGCGAAGACGGCGACCGCAACAGCCCGATGCACGCGGGGCTGGTATCGTTGCGGGAAAACATCACATTGCTGCGGGCGTTCCGGCGTACTGCCGGCAATCCCGACTCCAACTCGCCCGACACCGTCGCCCGCCAACTCGACGAGGTCCTGCGTCAACTTGTCACCTTGCGCTGGAGTACAACGCATATCGGCTGGCAGCCGCGCCAGCGCGCGTAATGCGCATCGATTCTGCCGGTCACGATCAAGCCCGCGATACAAACATCCCGGTCGACGTTTTGGCACGATGGCCGATGACCTTGATCGCACATGGAGCGCGCACGGCTGGCGGGTGTGACCGGGGTAACCCGCTGTGACCCATGCTCGCCAAAAAGCGAAGGACAGCGTGCTCATCCCGCGCTTCGGGACGGCGCCGGGCGGTGCTATGCAAGGCGCCGCATGCGTAAGCTTCGCGGGACGGCAAGATGCGTTTCCTCGGTCGCTGGGTAGCCGACTGCCTGGAACTCACCTTCATGCTGGCCGGCGCGGTATTGTTCATGCAAATACCGGCGGTGACGCACCAATACGTCGTCGCTTTGCAGCAGGTCGCGCAAGCGGCACGCCGCGATATCGACCAGCGCGAAGCCGACGCGCGGAGCTATTATCACCTCCCGCCCAATGCCGACGACGCTGCGGTCATCGCTGCCTTGCAGTCGCGGGAACCTTCCAACGCCGAAGGACTGCAAGAATCGGTGGCGCGCGCATCCGTCTTCGCCGACACGGCCGCACAAATCGACGCGGCCTCACCGTTAAGCCAGCCGATAGCTGCCGTGCTTGACGCCTCGCGCCGGCCCGACCAGGACAAGCTGACCGTCCTGCGCACCTGCCTCGAGACCTACGAGCCGCAACTGACCTTGGGGTTGGCTGCCGTGATCTATGGGATCGCAGGTTTGTTGGTTGGCGGCCTGCTGGGGCACACCGTCTCGGCGCTGCCGGGTGTCCTTGTTCCGTCGCGCCGGGCACGCCGCATGGTCTGAAAAGCGGCCAACGGCGCGCCGCGAGCATGCCCTCACACGTCGAGGAACACCGTCTCCCCGTCACCCTGCAGCCGGATGTCCATCCGCCATAGCGACGACCCCGCCGGCCTCGCGACAAGCGTGCGACGTCGCAACGGATCATCGATCGATGCCAGCAGCGGGTCGGTCTGATTCAATGCCTCGCCATCGAAATAGGCGCGAGTCACCAGCCCCTTCATCAATCCGCGCGCCATGACGCAGATCGCGATATGCGGCGCCTGCAAGGCGTTGCCACGCCCGGGCACCGGCCCTGGTTTCAGCGTGATAAACCGGTATTCCCCCCGGCCATTTGTCCGGCTGCGGCCGAACCCCGGGAAACTGTCAGAGGCCGGAGGATCGGCCTGCCAGATCTCCACGCAGGCATCGGTGCACGGCGCGCCGTCGCCGTCGTACACGGCACCGGTCAGCGTCAGCTTTTCACCCAGCGCACCAAAGCGGGTCAGGTCCGCCCAGGTCGGGTCCTCGAGCAAGTGCCAGTAGGGACCAACGGTCTGACTGGCGGTGGCAATCGGCATTGGCCTCACGCCTCCATGGGCGTGGCGTCGCGGCCGCGCAGTACGATATCGAAGCGATAGCCGAGTGCCCAATCCGCCTCGGTCAGGTCCAGGTCAAACTGCGCCACGAGCCGCTGCCGTGCCTCGCCGTCGGCGGTGCCCTGGTAGATCGGGTCGAATGCCAGCAGCGGATCGCCCGGGAAATACATTTGCGTCACCAGTCGCGTGGCGAAGGCAGGGCCGAACAAGGAAAAATGGATGTGGTTTGGGCGCCAGGCATTGCGGTGGTTGGGCCAGGGATAGGCGCCAGGCCGAATACTGATGAATCGATAGCGGCCCTCGGCGTCGGTATAGACCCGTCCGGCACCGCGAAAATTGGCATCGAGCGGTGCGTCGTGCTGGTCGCTCGGATGGTCGTAGCGCCCGGTCGCGTTGGCCTGCCAGATCTCCACCATCGTATTCGGCACCGGCCGCCCGTCTTCATCCATCACCGTGCCGGCGACGATGATGCGTTCGCCGATCGCGGGCTTGCCGGTGGTGTTGATGGTAAGATCCTCGGAAGGAGCGAACCGCAGGGCAGAGAAGCGCGGCCCGGTCGTTTCGGTCACCGTTTGCGGCAGCGCATGCAGGGCCTGTTTCGGATGCCGCTTGTGCGTGCTGCCGTACGCCGGCGTGTCGTACTCCGGCTGGGTGCCCGGCTTATAGGGACGAAACGGGATCGGGTCGCTCATCGCGGCGCTCCGCGTAAAGGATGCCGCACCGTGTCATAGGGGCGGTGAGGGCGCAACCTGATGCGCTACCCGATTCGCCACGCCGCATACCACCGCTAAATGCCGTCACCCCACCTCGGCCGCCCGGGTATCAGCGTCATTGATTTCCGGCAGGTGAGGGGAATTTGGCGCCCCGGGCTCCTTGATTTGCAGCAGCCCGGCGAGGGCAGGGCTCGTCCGCACCAGATCCGCCAGCGTGTAGCGATCCAGCGTCGCGAGGAAGGCGCGCAACGCTTCATCGACGGCGATGGATGCGACGCAGGCCGGGTGGATCACGCAGACCGTCTTCGAACCGAAGCACGGCACCAGTTCCAGGTCTGGCTCGGCACGGCGCACCACGGCGCCGATGTTGATCTCATTCGCAGGACGCGCCAGCCGCAGACCGCCTCTTTGGCCGCGCACCGTGATGATGTCACCCGACAGAGCGAGCTGGTGCACCACCTTCATCAAATGGTTGGTGGAGATCTTATAAGCGGTGGCGACATCCGAGATCGTCACCAGCGTATCAGGGCGCAACGCGAGATAGATCAGGGTACGTAGCGTATAATCGGTAAAGACTGTCAGGCGCATCTGATTCCCCTACTCCGGAGGCCCGAGGCCCACCGGTTCCCAGCCGAATGAGAATCCTCGACCACTCACCGACGCCGTTTCACCATCCGCCAAGACCAACGGCGGCAGGTGCCGGCGCATTCTGATCAGAAGCAGTTTTATACGTGAGACAATGGCCTGCTGCCATAAATGTATTTGCCATCAAAGATGCTCAAAACGTACGATTATGCGCTGCAGAAAGCTGGTGTATTCAAACCAGATGTTCCAGTATTTTTGTCACAACGGATTCAAACATCTCAGTAGTTAAGCGGCCAGTATTCGTATTGAGACGCGATACATGATAGCTGTCCGCCAGATGCAACCCGTCGGGCAGGCGATGAATTTTGCCATGTGCGAAATTTGCATGGCTGCCACGCAGGCCGCGCGCGCGCAGGACAGCGGCGTGCGCCACCCCGCCCAGGGCCAGCACACAGGACAGCCGAGGCATGGCGGCCATCTCCGCCGTCAGGAATCGGTTACAGGCCGACACTTCCGCCGGTTTCGGCAGGTTTGCCGGCGGCACGCAACGCACCGCGTTGGTGACTCGGCATTTCGTCAGGGTCAGGCCGTCTGCCGGGTCGGCGCGGTAGTCACCCCGAGCCAGCCCGAATCGAAGCAACGTCCGATAAAGCAGGGTGCCCGCGAAATCGCCGGTGAACGGGCGGCCGGTGCGGTTGGCGCCGCGCACGCCGGGGGCGAGGCCGACAATCAGAAGCCGTGCGTCCAGCGGGCCGAAGCTCGGAACCGGCGCATTGAACCAGGCGGGGTTCGCGGTGCGGTTGGCGTCTCGGTACCCGATGAGGCGTGCGCAGAGCGGGCAGTCGCGATCCGGGGCTACCGGGGCGGTGGTCGGCACAGGACGATGGGCAGCGTGGTCAGTGGCAGGCGCAGCCGGGGGTAGGGCCGCGGTCGCCACGCACGATGTGGTGGTCGATCCATTCGGCGACCAGGCGGCGCGCCTCATTGATCGAGGCTTCCGGGTGGTGGATGCGGTAGAGCGCGGTGCAGGCCTGGAAGGCCGCAAGGTCGTCGGAGCCGACCTGGCGCAGCTCACGATAGGCCGTGACCACGGCCCGTTCGCAGTTGCGCGCAATACGCCTGAAGTCCTGGCCCATCTCGGCGGACGCTCCTCAGTTGCGAATAATTCTCAAAATCTGCCACAGGTTAACCGCCGGACGCCGGAAGGGCAATACGCAAATACGCGTAGCATTCTGCGTGCAGTGCAGCGTACTTGACCAGTATCGCAAAGTCTTCGGATCATCGGCCGATGCAAAACGACACGCGACCCTGCCTGCGTTTGAAACTTGCCGTCGTTGGGGTGGGCGGCATCGGCGGTGCGCTCGCGATGGCGCTGCGGGCGGCCGATCGGCACGAGGTGGTGGCGTGCGCGCGCCGGCCGCTCGAGCGGCTGGTATTGGAATGGAATGATGCCGTGCTGGACCTGCCGCTGTGCATCGCAGCCGGTCCCGGTGCGGTGGGTGTTGCCGATTGGGTCATGCTGTGCACCAAGGCCCACCACACGCCAGACGCCGCGCCCTGGCTGGCATCTCTTTGCCGGCCAGGGACGCGGGTCGCAGTGCTGCAGAACGGGATCGACCACGTCGCCCGCACGGCGCCTTTCGCCGATGGCGCGACGGTGGTGCCGGTGATTGTTTACTACAACGGCGAGCGGCTCGGGCCGGATCGTGTGCGTATGCGCCAGGTCGCCGGTCATGATCTTGTGGTGGCGGATGACGCGGATGGTCGGGATTTTGCCCGCGTGCTGGACGGTAGCGGCCTGCGGGTGCTGTGCACGGATGACTTCAAGACCCGCGCCTGGCGCAAGCTGCTGCTGAACATCGTGGTGAATCCGGTCACCGCTCTGACGCTGCAACGCCAGGCGGTGGTGCGGCGGCCGGACGTGCATGCGCTGTGCCTGGACATTCTGGCCGAGGCGGTTGCCGTGGCGCGGGCCGATGGCGCGCGCCTGGCCGGCGACGAGCCCGCGCGCGTTATGAAGGGCCTGCTTGCGGCGCCCGAGGGGCTCGGCACGTCGATGTATTTCGATCGCCTCGCCGGGCGGACGCTGGAAATTGAGGCACTGACCGGCGCCCTGGTCGCCGCCGCCGACCGCTACGGCGTACCGGTGCCGCTCAACCGCGCATTGCTGGTGCTGTGCCGCGCGGTGAGCGAGGCGGCGGCGGCGGGGTAAGTGCGCGGCGCCAGGCGCGGCTGGCGTCGGGCGGCTTTGGTCTCGGATTTCGGGCCGGTGCGGCGGGCGTGGCGATTGGCGGGGGAATCGGGCCGGGGCTGCGGGACCGCGACTATGCGCCCACTGCTGGGATCGCCCCGGAGCGGGCATTGGCGTGGAAGCAATTGCCGTGTGCAGGCAACCACCGATTGCTGCATAATCGGCTTTACGGTAACTGGCGGCGCCGTCTCGCACAGCAAGACCGTCCCATGCCGCGCGACGCCCTGAGTTTCAGTACGATTCCATTCCGGTCATATCTTCCGGGAAATCCGAAAGTCTTGACTTTCGCACCGGCGTGCCCTGCACGCTCGACCTTCGAACCAAATGCCGAAGCATTCAGCCCCAGCGGGGGAAGCTTATTTTTGCCGCAGATGCACGCTGATGCACGCAGATGGAGCGAGCAGATTTAAAGTTCGTGAGCGATACGGTGAATTTCGAGGCGTGGCCTGGCAAAGTTCAGCAACAGGCATAGGTGCAGTCCGGTCGCCTTCAGATAGTTTATGCATTGCGCAGTATGCGCAGGATCCAAAGCTTTGCTCGCTCTCAGTTCCACGACAACCGCGTCCTCAACCAACAGATCAGCGACATGCTCACCGACCGCAATGCCGCTGTAACAGACCGTGATGCCCTTCTGCTGCGCAACGGCGAGCCCGGCCCCACGCATTTCATGCGCCAAGGCGTTCTCCTACACTTTTTCCAGAAATCCCGCCCCGAGCGTGTTCAGCACGCCGAACGCGCAGCCGATGATTCGTCCCGACAGGTCTCCGGTCTCGGTTTCATCTGCGTGCATCAGCGTGCATCTGCGGCGAAATTCCTTTTCGACCATGCGGCCCGCAGCCCGGTAGGGGCGGAGAGCAACAATGCTCGCTCATGGTCAACAGCCGATGAACACGACCACCCAGCTCGGGCAAAAAAGGCTGGAGTGCGCTGCGTGATCCGAATGTTCGCTCCCCACCCAAAGCGGCGATCGGTAAGCACCGCGGCCACAGCCCTGATCCACCCAATGCCGAAGCTCGAACTGCCCGCAAACCCCACGATGGTTCGATTGACACGCGCCGGCGCCCCCCGGCACGCTGCACGGCACCCATCATCGGAGCGATATTCATGGACGCGATGCCGGCCTCCTCAAGCATGGATTTCTGGACGCGCACCGACAAACACATGCTGCATTACGGCGGCAATTTCGTACCCTTCGTGCCGGTGCGCGCCGAAGGGGCCTTCGTTTACGACGCCGGCGGCCGCCGCGTGCTGGATTTCACCTCCGGCCAGATGAGCGCCATCCTGGGCCACTGCCATCCCGAGATCGTTGCCGTCATCCGCGACGCCGCCGGCCGTCTCGATCATCTGTTCTCGTCGATGTTGTCGGAACCGGTGGTGGATCTGGCCGAGGCGCTGGCCGCGCAAGTGCCGGCACTCCCCCGCGTCATGCTCCTCTCCACCGGCGGCGAGGCGAACGAGGCCGCCATCAAGATCGCCAAGCTTGTCACCGGCGGCTGGGAGGTGGTGGGCTTCGCCCAGTCCTGGCACGGGATGACCGGCGGCGCGGCCGCGGCAACGTACAAGGCGGGGCGCCGCGGCTATGGCCCGGCCGCGGCCGGGTCCTTCGCCATCCCGGCGCCGAATATGTTCCGCCCGCGCTTCCCCGGCGTGTCCTGGGAAGCCGAACTGGACGACGCCTTCGCCCTGGTGGACCGCCAGAGCACCGGCAACCTCGCCGCCTTCATTGCCGAGCCGGTGCTGTCCAGCGGCGGCATCATCGAACTGCCGCACGGCTATCTGCGCGCGCTGAAGCGGCATTGCGAGGCGCGCGGAATGCTATTGATCCTGGACGAAGCGCAGACCGGACTGGGCCGCACCGGCACCATGTTCGCGTTCGAACGCGACGGCGTGGTGCCGGATATTCTGGTGCTGTCGAAGACGCTCGGCGCGGGGTTGCCGTTGTCCGCAGTGATGGTGGGCGAAGAGATCAGCCGCGCCTGCGACGAACGTGGCTTCCTGTTCTACACGACGCATGTGAACGATCCGCTGCCGGCGTCGGTCGGGTTGAAGGTGCTGGAGATCGTGCAGCGCGATGGCCTGGCTGCGCGCGCGGCGGCGCTGGGGGCGCGGTTGAAGGATGGGCTTTGGGGGTTGCAGACGCGCTTCCCGTTCATCGGCGATGTACGCGGGCGCGGGCTGCTGCTGGGGCTGGAGTTTGTCGATGAGAAGGGCGGGCAGCGTCGGCCGGCTTCGGTGTTGTCTGATGCGGTGACGGACCGCGCGCTGGAATTGGGGCTGAGCGCGAATATCGTGCGGGCAGGCAATTCGGGCGGCGTGATGCGGATCGCCCCGCCGCTGACGGTGCGGGAGGAGGAGATTGAGCTGGGGCTGGCATTGCTTGGGGAGGCGATGGGGGTGGTGGCGGCTGGCTGACAGTGCCGGAGTGCCGCCAGTGGGACGGTCATCCGGTGCGAACTTTCGCTTCAAACCAAGAGCCAAGACCCTCAACTTGCAATGACACGGGGCACGTGACTCACGCTTCGGATGGTGCGTGCTGGACGGGTCGGGACACGCTGCACCGTGCCGACGATCAGTCTCATCACTCCTCCTCTCCACACGGCGTATAGATCACGAGGCGCAGCGCGGGGTCGTCGTTCGACTGAAAGCTCGCATGCACGAACGGAAAGGCAGTGTTCCCATGGTGGAGCACTTTCCGCCCGGCGCGCGTCTCTCCCACATCATGCATGCTCCACCAGCGCGCGAACTCGCGGCTCTCGCGGCCGAGGCGCGCTACCAGCTCCGCGAACGCGGGATCGCCGGCCCAGAGATCATGCGCGGCGCGAAACTGCGTCACCATGCGCCGCGCGATCACCGCCCAGTCCGCACCGAACAATACGCGCGCCGCGGGGTTGGTCAGCGCGAACAGCAGGATGTTGCGGTCGTCTTCCTTGATGCGCGCAAAATCGACGATCGCGCGCGTGGCGGCGCGATTCCAGGCGAGCACGTCCCAGCGCGCCCCGCTCACATAGGCGGGCTGCTTCAGGCTCGTGACGATACGGCGGATAGCGTCGGGCACGGTCTCGCGCATGAAGGGGCGGCGCGCGGGCAGGCGGGCGAGGGCGCGCAGATGGTCATGTTCTACCGGCGCGAGACATAGCGCACGAGCGAGCGCCTCGACGGTGCTCGCCGAAGGGCTCTCAGCCCGGCCTTGCTCCAGGCGAATATACCAATCGACGCCGATGCCCGCGCGCTCGGCCACCTCCTCGCGCCGGAGCCCGGGCGTGCGGCGGTGGCGCAGCGTTTCCAGGCCAAGCGCAGCGGGACTGAGCCGCTCGCGGCGAGAGCGCAGGAAATCGCCGAGCGGGTTCTGCGCTTCCATGCAATGGCCTCCAGGGTGGGTGGCGCTGGTCCCAGGATGATACCAGGCCTGAATGCGTCCTGGCCAACGCACCATCTTGCGATCATGTCAGCAAGGACTACCGCAGATGAAAGCAGCCATTCTACACGAGCTCGGCACGCCCCTTACGATCGAGGCCGTACCCGATCCGGTGGCTGGCCCCGGTGAAGTGGTGGTGGAGATCGCCGCGGCACCCGTGTTCTCCTACACGAACGAGGTTTTTGACGGCACGCGCACCCATCATCTGACGTTGCCGATGACGCCCGGGTGCGGAGCGATCGGCCGCGTGCGCGAGACCGGGCCCGATGCAACGCGACTTGCGCCTGGTGCGTGGGTGTTCTGCGACCCGACGGTGCGCGCGCGCGACGACGCCATCGCACCCGACATCATGCTCCAGGGCTGGATCGCGCCGACCGACGGTGCGCGGCGCCTGCAGCAGTGGATGCGCGCGGGTTCATTCGCGGAACAAATGCGCGTGCCAATGGAATGCGTATTTCCGCTCGGCGACATTGCGCCTTCGGATGCGTCGCGCTGGTGCGCCGCGATGGTGATGCTCGTCCCTTATGGCGGCTGGCTGGCCAGCGGGTTGCAGCCGGGTGAGACAGCGCTCGTCAACGCGGCAACAGGAAATTTCGGCAGCGCCGCCGTCGCCGTGGCGCTCGCGATGGGCGCGGGCACGGTGCTCGCAACGGGACGCAACGAGCCGGCCCTCGCCGATCTTGTGCGCCGGTTCGGCACGCGTGTGCGGCCTGTTCGCCTGTCAGGCGATGCGGCAGCGGACACCGCATGCATGCAGGCGGTCGCGGCGGGCCCGATCGATCGCGTGCTGGACATCCTGCCGCCGCTTCCCGATGCCGCGCCGGTGCGCGCGGCGGCCATGAGCGTACGCCCGAATGGCAGCGTAGTGCTGATGGGTGGACTGGGTGTCGATGTCGCGCTGCCCTATCGCTGGCTCATGCGCAATAACATCACGATCCGCGGGCAGTGGATGTATCCGCGCGACGCCATACCGCGCTTCATCGCACTCCTGCGATCCGGATTGCTTTCGCTCGATCATGTTGACGTCGCGGAATTTCCGCTCGCAGGAATCAACCAGGCCATTGCCCATGCCGCTGCAAACGCCGGCGCCTTCCGGCTCACAGTGCTGCGTCCCTAGTACGCAGGATCATGGGATTGCGATACAGCGCGATATGTCATTGCGAGAAGCGTGGCGACGAACCAACCCCGGTCATGTTCGCGCACGGACGGTGTAAAGCCCCGGCCAAACCGTGGGAATCAAAACCTGAACCGTTCACGGTAATCTTGCGGCGTGACAGAGAGCAAGCGCAGGAAACTGCGACGCATCGTTTCCTCCGAGCCGAAGCCGCAGCGCTGCGAGACGCGCTTGACCGGCAAGCGGGTCTCCGACAGCAGGCGCCGCGCCGCTTCCACCCTCAAATGCTCTATCGCCCGTGCCGGCGTCTGCCCGGTTGCTTCCGCATAGTGCCGGCTGAAGCTGCGTTCGCTCATGCCGGCCTGATCGGCCAAAACCGAAAGCGACAGGTCACTCGCCAGATGGCGATTGATCCAGTCGTGCAACGCGCCGAACCTGTCGTCGGCGATCTGCAGCGCCAGGGCAGCACTGAACTGTGCCTGTCCGCCGGGACGCTTGAGGAAAACCACCAGGTAGCGCGCCACGGCGAGCGCCACGGCAAGGCCGAGGTCTTCCTCCACCAGCGCCAGCGCGAGATCGATCCCAGCCGTCACCCCGGCCGACGTCCATACCGGACCGTCGCAGACAAAAATCGGATCAGTTTCGACGCGAATGGCGGGATAGCGCTGCGCCAGCTTGGCGCAATACATCCAGTGGGTCGCCGCCCGCCGCCCGTCCAGCAGTCCCGCCGCCGCCAACAGGAACGCGCCCGTGCAAACGGAGGCGACACGGCGCGCCTTGCTCGCCCGCTGACGCACCCAATCGACCAGCACCGGGTCTTCAGCGGCCGCCTCGGCACCCTCGCCACCCGCGACGAGCAAGGTATCCAGCGCGTCGCCGGTCTGCGTCAGCGGATCTGTCATCAGCGTCACGCCGGCCGAGGCCGTGGCGCCTCCAGCGCCTTTTGCCACGACGTTGAGCAAGTAAGGCGTCGTGCCTCCTGCGTCCGCGACCTGGACATTGGCCGAGGCGAACACCTGGATTGGCCCCGTAACGTCCAGCAATTGCACAGCCGGGTAGGTGAGCACATCGATGACACGGGTCGGGTTTGGCGAGGAACGAGGGGACTTTGGCACATCTGCCAAACCACGCACGGCTAGATTCAGCTTGTTCATCGCTGACCTCCTGCTGGAGATGCCCCTATGATTCCGCTCGACACTCACCTCCAGATCGGTTCCCTCTTGTTCGAGGGTATCGATCAGATCGACCTGACGGGACCATTCGAGGTGCTATCGCGCATCCCGAACGCAACCTATCGCATCTACGGCAAGAGGGCCGCGCCGGTTCGCGACCTGAAAGGCTTGCGGCTGGCACCGGATGCGACACTGGCCGATGCGCCGCCGCTCGATGTGCTTCACGTGCCGGGCGGCTATGGCCAGGAAGCCTTGATGGAAGACGCCGAAGTGCTGGGCTGGATCCGCCAGCAGGCGTCCGGCGCGTGCAGCATCTTCTCGGTGTGCACGGGCGCATTGCTCTGCGGCGCGGCGGGATTGCTCAAGGGGCGCCGCGCGACGACGCACTGGGCGTCGTTTCATTTGCTGCCCTATTTCGGCGCCATCCCCGTCAATCAGCGCGTCGTCGTCGATGGCGCCTGGGTGTTTGCCGCAGGCGTCACGGCCGGCATCGATGGGGCCTTGCGCCTCGCCGCCGAGTTGCGCGGTGACGAGGCGGCGCAGGCGATTCAGCTTCATATGGTCTATGCGCCGGAACCGCCCTTCAACAGCGGCACGCCCGAGACGGCGCCGCCGGCGATCGTGGAGCAAGCGCGGCGATCCGTGCGGGCCGTTACCGACCAGCGCGAGCAAACGGCACGGCGTATCGCCGCCAGGCTCGGCATCGCCGTCCCGGCCGCGGGCGGAGCATGACCGCATCAGCATGGGAGGTCTGGCGGGAATCGAGGGTCTATTGGCCGCCCCTTCAACATCAGCGCGGTAAAACCACTCGCGCAATCGAAACCCAATAGAAAGGTGACTCACATGACAAGCTTTCCGGTTCACACAATCGTGTCCGCACCTGAGCGTTCGCAACCGGCGCTGCGGCAATTGCAGTCCACGTTCGGGATGATCCCGAACCTGATCGGCGCGATGGCGACGTCTCCTGTCCTGATCGACAGCCTTGTCGGGTTGTTCGGCAAGGTGCATGGCGGCAGCTTCACCGAAGCCCAGGTCCAGATCGTGCTGCTGACCGATGCGGTGACCAACGGCAGCGCCTGGGCTGTGGCGTTCCATACCACTCTGGCGCTCAAGGAAGGCATCGATCCGGCGGATGTTCAGGCCATCCGTGATGGCCGCCTGCCGAAGGACGGCAAATTCGCCGCGCTGTCGGGCCTGGCGAAGACAATGATAGAGAAGCGCGGACGTCTCGGCGACGCCGATATCGATCGGTTCCTCGCGGCCGGGTTCGACAAGGATCACCTGCTTGAAGTGATCGCCGCCGTCGCGGCGTCGACGATCACGAACTACACCGGCAGCATCACCAGGCCGCCGGTGGAGGCTCCGTTCGAGGCACACGCCTGGCAGGGGTGAGAGGTCCGAAAGCGCGCCACGATGTGGCGCGCATTTGCCCTGGCTATGCCGCCGCGTAGGTGCCGCGGCCGAACAATTTGTCGAGTTTGTCCGCCTCGGCCTTGTCGAAAGCTGTTGTGCGGGCGCGCACGTTGTCCACCGCTGCGAGCGCCTTCTTGACGGCGGGACGCTCGCTGACGGTGGCGACCCAGCGCATCGCGCTCTTGTATTTCTCCGCCGCCGTTGCCCCGAGCAAGGCCGGCACGTTGCGAATCCACGGGAAGGTGGCGACATCGGCAATGCCGTACTCGGCGCCGCTCAGCCAGGTGTGGGTGGCGAGCCGCTGATCGATCGCCTCGGTCACGCGGTGCACCTGCGTCAGGTAACGGCTCTTGGAGTAGTCCTGGCCCGGTGGGGCGAAACGCACGAAATGCACGAACTGCCCGAACATCGGCCCGACGGTCGTCATCTGCACCATCATCCATTCGATGCATTCATATTTCCCGGTAGCATCCTTGGGTAGCAGCTTCCCCGTCTTCTCCGCCAGATACAGCAGGATTGCACCGGATTCGAAAATGGTGATCGGTTTGCCACCAGGGCCGTCGGTATCGACAATCACCGGCACCTTTGCCATGGGGTTCAGCTTCAGGAAATCCGCGTCGAATTGCTTGCCGGCGAACACGTCGACCGGATGGACATTGTAAGCCAGGCCGAGTTCTTCCAGCGCGATGTAGATCTTCACGACGTTGGGGCTGCCCATGCCGTAGAGCTCGATCATCTTTCGTCTCCTGTTTCTCCGCTTGATCCGGATAGCGCAGTGTTACCGGCGCGGCAGCGCGGTCAAGTGGGGAATGCGGCGTTCGACATAACGGTTTTATGGCACGGGCTGGACAAGTCACATCAGCAGACGGTCAACGCTTATACCAACCCGCGTTGAGATTGACTCTCGATCAGCGTTCATCGCCATGGCGGACGAAGGGCCGCGGTCCCACGATTTCGGCCCGGGCAGCGAAGCAAGCCGTGGATGCCGACCTTCGTCGGCGTGACGTGATGGGCGTCGGCAGTGCGTCACTCATTACGCGGTCTGGCATTACTCTCGGCCAGCCTCGGCAACGGGGCTGGCCGCTCCGGGACGCATTACGCCACCCCGTACACCGCCTTCGCATTCTCCAAAAACACCGCCCGCCGCTGTTGCTCCGTCATCTGGATCGGCAGCGCGCGCGTCGGATCGTCGTAATCCCAATGCGGATAGTCGGTGGCGAACAACACGCGGTCCCAGCCGAGCCAGTCGATTGTTTCGGCAAGATGCTCGCGTGGCTCCGGCTCCTCGATCGGCTGCGTGGTGAACCACACGTTGCGGCGCATATATTCCGACGGCAGCAGTTTCAAATGCGGCGTCTCCGCCTTCAGCTTCCGCCACTGCCGGTCCATCCGCCACGCCAGCGACGCACCCCACGCCAGCCCGGCCTCGATCAGCACCACCTTCAGATTTGGAATGCGTTCGAATACACCTTCGAAGATCAGGCTGATCAGCAGCGCCTGCTGTGCCTGCGCATGACCTACCATCTCCTCGAGATAGAACGAACCCCAGCCACTATTGGTGATCGGCCAACCGCCGTAGCCGAAGGCGTGCACGCCAACCGGCAACCCAGCCGCCGCGGCCGCTTCAAAGATCGGCCAATACTTCCTGGACCCCAGCGGCTCCGCCGTCCTGCTTAAGAACAATACCTGGGCGAAGTTCGGATCGCCGGCACGTAATTCGATTTCCTTCACCGCGACGGGCGGATCCTCATAGGCCGTCATCAACGATGCGCGGAGCCGCGTATCGCGCGAAGTCCATTCCGCAACTTGCCATTCGTTCGTGGCATGTGTGATGGCGGCCGACAGGTCCGGATTCTGCGCGCCCTGGCCCGACGTAAGAGGATTCAAAATCCCCAGCACCACATTGTTCGGATCCAGATGCTGCTGCTGCATGAACGCAAGATCGCTGCCCGGCGATCCCTCCGGCGGCCACGCATCATGGCGGCACGCCTGCGGCTGTCCCTTCGGATACGCCGACCCCTTCTCCCAAGGCTGGCGATACAGAATCCCGAATTGCTCCACATGCTGCTGCCAGCGCTTCGACAAATACGGGTAAAGCGCCTTGCTGACACCGCCGATGCCGACTCCGGGCGGCCGCGGATGCACGTCGCAATCGGCAATACCCCCTTTGGAGACGGTCCCCGGCTGCATGCCGGCGCGATTCAGGACGTCAACATTCATGCCATGGTCTCCTCCCGGCCGGTGCCGGGCAAAGGTGCGTTGGTCTGCTCCAGCCGAGGATACGTTCGCAGCGGGTTGTCCACCATGATCTTCTGTGCGAGCCCAGGGTCAAGCCCCGCCGGAATCGCCTCCAGCCCGTCGAACTGCCAGTGCGGATAGTCCGTCGAGAACAACAGCATCTCGTCCGACCCGATATGCTCCATCACGCGCATCACCGTGGCGGCGTCCGGCGGACCATCGAACGGCTGCAGCGTCAGCCGCACATGCTCTCGCACCACCGTGCTCGGCGGATCCGCGACCCAGGGGATTTCGCCGCGCAGTCCTTTCCAAAATTTCGTCAGCCGCCAGAGATAGGCGGGCAGCCAGGTTACGCCCGATTCCATCAGCACCACGGTCAGGTCTGGGTGGCGCGTGAACACGCCCTCGGCCACCAGCGAGGTGAGCTGCGTCTGAATGGCGGGCGCCTGGTTGACGTAATCCTCGGTGTAATAGCTGGGCCAGCCCATTGGCGTGATCGGGTGGCGATAGGTACTGCCGACATGAATCCCAACGGGCAACCCGTGCCGCTGCGCCGCAGCATAGAGCGGCCACCAGTGACGCTTGCCCAGCGGCTGGTCGGTACCTGACAGCAGCAGCACCTGAACGAAGCGGTGGTCCGGCGCGAGGCGCTCGATCTCCGCCGCCGCCAGTTCGGGGTTCTGCACCGGCACGACGATGGAGGCGCGCAGGCGTGGATCGGAGTCCAGCCACTCGCGCGCGATCCAGTCATTGATTGCACGCGCGAACGCGGCGCCCATGTCTTCCGAGAACAGGGCCTGGGCGCCGTAGAGACAATTGCAGATGGCAAGTTGGGAGCAAAACGGATCCAGCGCCTGCGCTGCCAGGGCCTGTGCTGTGGTGGCGGCCTTGCCGGTCTCGCCGCGCCAGTCGGCGCGGGCGGTGAGCGGACTACGGCTGGGGTAGCTGATCGTGTTCAGCTCATCGAGGCCGCGGCGGACGACCGTGTCCCGCCAGAGTTCGTCCAGATAGGGGAGCAAGGCCGAGAGGCTCGGCACGGTGGGGTGCACGTCGCAGTCGATGGGGGCGGTGGGCGGCATTCGGATCCTCCATACCGAAGAGTAGCCCCAGCGCAGGGGGCGGCCAATGCGGACCAATGCCCGGTCCAGGGTAATCGGGTGAAGCAGTAGGTGACAAACGGAGAAAGTGCCGAATCAATAGCGACCCTCGATTCGCATGAGGGGGGCGCACCATGGCGGACACGGCATCGGACGGCACGGCGTTCGACGAAACCGTCGTATTCCTGA
>DATKPQ010000111.1:0-3025 GCA_035523995.1 Acetobacteraceae bacterium
TGGAACATCGGTCGCACCTCGAGCCCGGTCTGCTTCATCCGGCGGAAGCAGGATTCGATGATCCAGGCGCCCTTGTAGCCGAGCGCGATATCCTCGGCCGACAGCGTGTCGTCGTTGCTGATCACGACGAACTTGCCGTCGAACTTCTCCGCCGCCTTGATCTTGGCACTGTCCAGCTGCGGCCGACCACGCCAGTCAGCACGCAGGTAGCGGCCATAGCGGCGGGAGGCGATCAGCGCGCAGGCCGCCTTCGGGTGATCCTCATCGCGACTGTCCAGCAAGGTCAGCTCGGCATCGAGCTGGCGCAGCAACTGCGTGCGGCGCGCACGTTCGCGTTCTGCCTCATGCGGATTGAGGCAGAGCACGTACCGCTTGCGCCGCTCGCCATCGCCGACCCAGACCTCCTTGACCTGCAAGTTGTCGGCCACCTGTTTGTAGCGGCCCGGTCGGGTCAGCACCTCGAGTTCGATATCCTTCAGCTTGCGCATCGGCACCGCCAGAATGTAGCGGCCCAAACCGCGGCTCAATGCGGCGAGGTTGTCGGCCGAATACAGCCCGGCGTCACCGACCAACAGGCAGCGTCCGAGCCGCCAGGCGCAGAGATCCTGTTTGATGCGCGCCACCGTGGCCACGTCGGCGGTATCACCGGGCAGCACCCAGGAACGCACCGGCATTCCATCGCGCGTGACGGCGAGTGCGATGATCACCTGCGGCTGATTGTCGCGCCCTTCCTTGCTGTGGCCCCGGCGACGCAGCGGGGCGTAGAGGCGGCCGGCGAATTCCTGCTCGTCTTCGTCCGGATCATCGATCTCGAAATAGGCCGTTGTGGTGTCGTAGAAGATCAGATCGACATCCAGGCGGAACAGGTCGGCCGTCCTGAGGAATACCGCGCGCTCGATCTCTTCGGACCAGACGGCGAGGAAGTCGAGCGCGCGGTACAGCTGATCCACCGCAATGCCTGTAGCCTCGGGCAGCCAGGCAATGTCAGGCAACCAACGTTCAGCACAGGCCAGCTTCGAGGCGGGGTCCTCGAGGCGGTTGGCGGCCATCGCGAACAGCGCGACCTCGTGTCGTGCGGTGAGAGTTGCGCGCGCGGCGCAGTCGCGGATCGCCGGACCAATACCGAGTTCCTCCCACAGGGCTCGGGCAGTGAGCACGACACCGAGTTCGAACACCTTGTCGATGTCGATCTCCGGGACGGCTTGCCTGCCGCGCGCAATACCCTCACCAGCGTCGAGCACGCGGTTGATGCTGTTGACCAGCCGCCGCAGTGCGGCGCGGTCGACCTGGTCGGCGCGACCGAAATTGTGCACCACGCGTGCTTCCGGCCGCTTGGCATCGACGTTCCAGACGCTTTCGGCCAGGGCGTAGTAGGCGACGGTTGATCCGTCGCGATTCCGCCGCTCGGTGATGCGCAGGTACATGCCTTGCCGATACGGCAGATACCGGCGCGCCGCAAGCATTATTACGACCAGTCGTGTGTCTAGGTTTTAGCGCTGATCGGCGCCAACTACGGGTTCAGATTGCAAGCAAATCAACGCTTTGTACCAAAACCCACCCCTCACTTCTGCCTATTCACCGCGAACGGAAGTCAGCCCTGCCGTGCCAGCCAGGCCGGCGCCGCCCGATCCGCCCCGGACGGCAACGGCGAAGACGGATGAAAAATCCAAGAAATAATATCCCCGATCGGCACCTCCCGACCTATATCCCGTAGCATCAGGTGATACCCGTCGGGGTAGTACGCCATCCGCTCCCCAGCCGGCAGCTCCCGCCAGGCCGATGCCATCGCCCGCTTCGGGATCAGCTCGTCCTTGCCGCCATACAGGAACAGCGCCGGCTCATGAATGCGAGGCGCCGAGGCCAGCGCCGCGCTCATCAAGTTCACCAACCCGGCCACCGCGTCGAACCGCGTATGGTGGATGGTCAGCGGGTCGGTCGACAGCCGCTCGATCGCCTCCCGGTTGTCGCTGGCCTTCACGTGCGCGATTGCGCCCGTCGCGGTGAATCCGGGCAGTGCGTTGGACAGCGCCCACAGCCCCACCCGCTCGAACACGTTCATCTCCGCCCGCCCCCACACGGCCGGGGACACCAGCACATAGCCATCCACCGGCGGCGGATCAGCCGAGGCCGCGAGGCACATCAGTACCGCGCCCCCCATGCTCTCGCCCATCAGGATCAGCCGCGTATGGGGATGCTCAGCATGAACCAGCAGCGCCATCTCCCGGGCGTCACTCACCATCGTGGCGGTGCCAGCCCAATAACCCCGCTGCTTCGTCGACCCAAACCCGCGCTGGTCCGGCGAGATGATCTCGATCCCCGCCGCCGTGAAGGCATCGGCCGGAAATTCCCAGGCGTCGCGGCTGTCGTTCATCCCGTGCAGCGCCAGCACGACCACCTTGGGCTTGCCCACCGGCTCCCACACCCGGTAGTGAAGCACGGTGCCGTCCGACATCACGAAGGAATGGGGCGTCTCGGTGGGTGCGTCGACCGCCGGACCTTCAGGCATCAGATGCGCGACACAGCCGCCAAGAGCCACGATCAGGGACAACGGCAAGACCCGCAGCAGCGGCAAGGCCTTCAGCAAAACCCCAAGGAAGCGGAACATGGCGAAGGGAGGCGGAGTTGAAAGCACGACAAGCCACGCTATCATCACGGCGAAGTCATCACCAGAGAAAATGCGGGAATTGATGCCGGAAGGTGCCCCCTCGCCGACGCCCATCGAAACCATCCACGTCGATAGCCGGGTCGTCGCCTGCGATGGCGGCGACGGAGCGCTCGGCCATCCGCGCGTGTTCCTTTACATCGAGGATCACCAAGTGATGTGCCCGTACTGCTCGCGGCTCTATGTCCTGAACAAGGGGGCGGAAGCTGCCGGCGGACACTGACATCGCGCTGCTCGAAGGCTCGGAGCGTCCGCCGGACAGTCGCCCTCTCCACCTGATCCTGATCGATGGCTCAGGCTTCATCTTCCGTGCCTTCCACGCACTGCCACCGATGACGCGGCCGGACGGCGTGCCGGTCAACG
>DATKPQ010000112.1:0-23890 GCA_035523995.1 Acetobacteraceae bacterium
GTCGGCTATCAGGACGCCGGGTTTTCGGTCGTAACGAAGGGCTTGTCCGGCAACGAAACCGTCGTGCTGTCGGGCCAGTCTCGTCTGGCCCCCGGCAACCACGTGGCGGCGACGATGCAGCAATCCACACAGACCGCTGGCAACAGCGACAGCGCGTCGCAGGGTTAGCACCCGCTTTCACGCCAGCCTCCCCTCGCCCGGCCTTCTCTCCTCAGGATCGATTCGCCATGAGCATTTCGACGCCCTTCATCCGGCGCCCGATCGCCACGTCGCTGCTGACCGCCGCCATCGTGCTGGCCGGGCTGGTCGCCTATCCGCTTTTGCCAGTGGCGCCGCTGCCCAACGTGCAATTCCCGACGCTGGTCGTCACCGCGCAGTACCCGGGCGCCAGTCCGGAAACCATGGCCTCCACCGTGGCGACGCCGCTGGAAACGGAGTTCGGGCAGATGCTGCCCGGACTGTCGCAGATGACCTCGGAAAGCGTGCTGGGCACCACGCAGATCGCGTTGCAATTCGACCTGAACACGAATATCGGCAACGCCGAGACCCTGGTGCTGGAGGCGATGAATGCCGCCCAGGGCTCGCTGCCGAAGGCGATGCCGACGCCGCCGACCTTCCGCGCGATCAATCCCGCCGACGCGCCGATCCTGATCCTGGCGATGCAGTCAGATCAGGCGCCGATCACCGACGTGGACAACTACGCCGAGAACCTGGTGGAGCAACAGGTTTCGCAGCTTCCGGGCGTTGGCCAGGTGCTGGTCGGCGGACAGCAGACGCCGGCGATCCGCGTGCAGGTCGATCCGGCACGGCTGGCGTCCATGGGGTTGACGCTGGAAGACGTGCGCAACGTATTGGCGACCGTCACGGTGGATAATCCCAAGGGCAGCATCGACGGGCCGCACCAGTCCTATACGGTTTACGCCAACGACCAGCTCACCACCGCGGAGCCGTACAACAACGTCATCATCGGCTATCGCAACGGCGCGCCGATCCGCATCCGCGACATCGGCCGCGCGATTGCCGGACCGCAGAACCGCGAGCTGGCCGCCTGGACCAACGGCAAGCGCTCGGTGCTGCTGCTGGTGTTCAAGGAGGCCAACGCCAACGTCATCACCACGGCGGATGGCGTGAAGGCCGACCTGCAGAAGCTGCGCGCGGACATTCCCTCCGACATCCACCTCAACGTCGTCTCCGACCGCACGCTGACCATCCGCGCCTCGGTTGCCGACGTCGAGTTCACCCTGATGCTCGCCGTCTGCCTGGTGGTGATGGTGATCTTCTTATTCTTACGCAACGTGTGGGCCACGGTGATCCCCAGTATCACCATCCCGGTCGCGCTGATCGCGACGCTGGGAATGATGTATCTCTGTGGCTTCAGCCTGGATAACCTGTCGCTGATGGGACTGACCATCGCGGTGGGGTTCGTCGTGGACGACGCCATCGTGATGCTGGAGAACATCTTCCGCCACATCGAGGATGGCATGGCGCCGATGGAAGCCGCCATCCAGGGTGCCGGCGAGATCGGCTTCACCATCGTGTCGATCAGCTTCTCGCTGATCGCGGTGTTCATCCCGCTGCTGCTGATGGGCGGCATTGTCGGCCGCTTGTTCCGCGAATTCGCGATCTGCGTGTCCATGACCATTGTCATCTCGGCGATGGTGTCGCTGACGCTGACGCCGATGATGTGCGCGCGCTTCCTGAATTCGGAGTCGCACAACAGCCACGGCCGCTTCTACCGCGCCGTGGAGGCCATGTTCGACGGCATGGTGAAGTTCTACGAGCGCACGCTGGATGTGGCGCTGCGCTTCCGCTTCATCACGCTGATGGTCTTCATCGGCACCATCGGCCTGACGGCGATGATGTATGTGTGGATTCCGAAGGGCTTCTTCCCCACCCAGGACACCGGCATCATCATCGGCATCACGGACGCAAACCAGGATGCCTCGTTCGACGAGATGACGGTGCTGCAGCAGCGGGCCGCCAAGGTCGTGCAGGCGAATCCGTCGGTGCAATCGGTGGTGTCCGCCATCGGCGCCGGACTCGGGGGTCAGACGGCGAATAACGGACGCATGTACATCACCCTGAAGCCCTGGGACCAGCGCAAGTACACCGCGACGCAGGTGATCGGCCAGATCGACCAGGCGATGCAGAAGGTCCAGGGGATCAAGTTGTTCATGCAGCCGTCGCAGGATGTGAGCATCGGCGCGCGGCTCGGCCGTACGCTGTACCAGTACACGCTGCAGGACCCCAACCAGGACGAGCTGAACCATTGGGCGCCGAAGATCCTGGCGCGGATGCAGAAGATTCCGCTGCTGACGGACGTGACCTCGGACCAGGAGAACGCCGGCACCACGGAGACGCTGACCTATGACCGCGACCAGGCCTCGCGCTTCGGCGTGCAGCCCGCAGCGATCGACGCGATTCTTTATGACGCGTTCGGCCAGAATGAAGTGGCGCAGTACTTCACCGGCAACAAGGCGTACTACGTGATCCTGGAGGCGTTGCCGAGCGAATACGGCAAACTGGCCACGTTGCGGAAGCTGTATGTCAAATCGTCAACCGGAGCGATGGTGCCGATCACCACCTTCCTGCATGAGACCACGGTGCCGGTGCAGCCGCTGGCCGTCAACCATCAGAGCCAGTTTCCGTCGGTGACGATCTCCTTCAACCTGAACGGCAATGCCTCGCTTGGCGAAGCGGTGAGCAGGGTGGAGCAAGTCGAGGCTTCGATGGGGGTGCCGCTGTCGGTGCAGGGCAGCTTCCAGGGCACGGCGCAGGCGTTCCAGGCATCCTTGAGCACCGAGCCTTACCTGATCGCCGCCGCGCTGGTTTCGGTCTATGTGATCCTGGGCGTGCTGTATGAAAGCTACATCCTGCCGCTGACGATTCTCTCGACCCTGCCATCGGCCGGCGTTGGCGCGCTGCTGATGCTGCTGGCGTTCCATTACCAGCTTACGGTGATCGCGCTGATCGGCATCATCCTGTTGATCGGCATCGTGAAGAAGAACGGCATCATGATGGTGGATTTCGCCATCAACGCGGAACGGCGCGACGGTCTGTCACCGTTTGCCGCCATCCGGCAGGCCTGTCTGCTGCGGTTCCGCCCGATCCTGATGACCACGATGGCGGCGCTGCTGTCGGGCCTGCCACTGATGGTGGAGAACGGTGCCGGCTCGGAGTTGCGCAAGCCGCTTGGCTTCGCGATGGTCGGCGGGTTGATATTGAGTCAGGTATTGACGCTCTATACGACGCCGGTGATCTATCTGTATCTCGACCGGCTTCAGCACTGGCTGGCGCCTGCGAGGCGCACGGCGTTGCCGCGTCTGGCGGCAAAAATGGGGGAAGTTCCGAGCGAAGCCGACTGAGCGTCGGGCGCCTGGGGACTGACGAAGGGAGGAAAACGGGCCGATGGATGTTCATAGTGCGGCACGCCGCACGCTGGGCTTTCTGCTGCGCGATACGTCGCGCCTGATGCGCCGGCGCTTCATGCAATATGCGCGTGAGCGGGGGCTGCCGCTGAACCGATCCGAGGCGCAGGTGCTGGTGTATGTCCATCGCGAGCAAGGCATGAGCCAGGCGAAGCTTGCAGAGCAATTGGATCTGGAGGCGATCTCGCTGGTGCGGCTGGTTGACAGCCTGCAGGAGGCGGGCCTGATCGAGCGGCGCCCGCACCCGCACGACCGCCGTATCCGCACGCTGTGGCTGACCGATGCGGCGCGGCCGATTCTGGAGCAAGTGATGGCGGTGCGTGCGGAAGTGCGCGCGCAGGCGATGGCCGGGATCACGGAAGCGGATCAGGAGACGCTGCTGGACTTGCTGATGACGGTGCGCGGCAATCTGGCGCAACCGGGACGTGGCTGGCCCGGCGCGGCGATGGGTGACCGCGACGAGGTGCCACAGACGAAGGTGGCGTGACCCGGACCGCATGTCGTTGCGGGTTTTCATGTCACTGCCGCTTTTCATGTCATTGCGAGGAGCGAAAGCGACGAAGCAACCTCGGTCAAACACGGGTACTCTCGACCGAGGTTGCTTCGTCCCGCCACGCTGCGCTCGCTGTCCTCGCAATGACATAATGGGGTCGCAATAACATAACGGGGGCGTCACCCGGCAAACCGTTCGCGCCACGAAAGTTGCGCCCCCGGCACGGGAAGCGAACGCGCCGCATAGACCCCGCGCGCAATGGCACGCGCCATCACCAGTGTCGCCGCGTGCCCGAGTTCGGTCAGTTCGCGTGGCACATCGTTCAATGGGCGCGCGCAGGTCGCAGCGGCGAAGATCGTGTCGCCATCCAGCGGTGCGTGGGCCGGCAGTACGGCGCGTGCCAGGCCATCATGCGCCATGATCGCCAGCCGCATGGCCTGCGGCTTGGTCAATGTCGCATCGGTGGCGACCAGTCCGATCGTGGTGCTGGTGCCGGGCGTGCCCTTCAATCGCGGCGCCGTATCGAACGTTGCCGGCCAGCCGAGACCGCCGAACTCCTTGTCTTGCTCGTAGGGCGCGGCCCAGAACCAGGGACCATCACCGATCGTTGGCGCACCCACTGCGTTTACCGCAACGATTGCCGCCACCGTGTGACCGGTACGGGTGACGGTGCTGGCCGATCCGAGGCCGCCCTTGACCGTGGCGGTGGTTGCACCCGCGCCCGCGCCCACGGTGCCGAGCATGAATGGCTCGGCCTGGGCAGCGGCCGCGGCGGCGTATCCCATGTCGCGATAGGGCGAGAACCGGCCCCAATCCTTGTTGCCGCCATTGGCGAGATCGAAAATGATCGCCTGCGGCACCAGCGGGATGCGTGCGCCGCGGATTTCCACGCCCCGGCCTTGCTCGCGCAGCCATGCCTGGACGCCGCCCGCCGCATCCAGCCCGAGCGCTGAACCGCCGGACAGCACGATCGCATCCACCGTCTGCACGGTGTTTTCCAGTGCCAGCATGTGCGTATCGCGTCCGCCCGGCGCACCGCCGAGCACGCTGACCGCCGCCACGGCGGGCTTGTCGAAGATGATGGCGGTAACGCCGGATCCCAGCGAGAGGTCGTCAACATTGCCCACCGCAATGCCGGGAATGTCCGTGAGCAGATTATGCGGCATGCGCGGCTCCGTCATGTGCCATTGCCAGTTTGGAAGAATTCCCCCTCCCCCTGTGGGAGGGGGCCAGGGGGAGGGGTGGTCGGGAGGGGTGGTCGGGAGGGGTGGCCGGGAGGGATCAGGGGGAGGCGTGGGCGTACAACTCGACCCCGCGGCCCACGATGTTGAGCTTGACCCGCCGCCCCGACGAGCAGAAGCGCGCTACGCCGGCAGCCTGTCGCCCCCTTCCGGCGCAGGCACCTCGAACGCATTCACCATGCCGGAGAGGAACGCGAAGTAGTTTGCCGCAGCCGTCAACTCCACCAGCCATTGCGCGCCAAACCGCCGCAGTAACGAATCGAACGTCGCCTGCTCCACCCGATTGGTCCGCATCAACTGGCGCGTGTACGCAATGATATCGCGTTGCTCCTCCGGCAACCCGCTGGGATCGCCCTTAGCCCGGAGCAAGTCGATGGTGGCTTCCGGAACGCCGGCGCGGCGAGCGGCGCCGACCTGCGCTGCCCAGACATAGGCCGCTTCCTTCTCTCGCACCGCCGCGAGAATCGCGAGCGAACGCAACGGCGCGGGCACCACGCTGTCCTCCCGGTTGAACGTGACCAGCTTCAGCATCCGCTCTGCCAGCTTGGGACTGTGCAGCATGATGCTGAACGGGCCGCGCACATTGCCGAACACCGCCTGCACCTGATCGACGACGTCGTGATACTCCGGCGCGACATCAGCCTTGCCGGTAACCGGCGCTATGCGCGGCATGGTTCCCTCCCCCTAACGGACGGCCTTATACGGCTCGCCCCACTTGTCCTGATAGACGATCTCAGCCAGCGGCCCGCGACCCACGGGGCCGAATTTCCCCATCGGATAACCGACCGGGAGAATCGCGTAGGAATGCACGCCAGGCGGCAAGCCTAGCGCCGCTTCGGCTTCCTTCTCATGCAGCAGATGCCGCGTGGTCAGCGTCGTGCCCAGCCCCAGCGCGCGGATCGCCAGAATCATGTTCTGCACCGCCGGATAGATCGACGCGCCGGCGCCACGTCCGGGATTCGGCCCGTCTTCCATGCAGGCAACGATCCACACCGGTGCATCATGGTAATGGTCGGTCAGGTACTGCACGGCTGAATGCTGGCGCTGGTATTTCGCCGCATCGCTGCCCGGTGGCGGCGCGCTGGAGGCATAACGCGGCCCCACCACCTCATCGAACGCCTTCTTGTACCAGACGGCGACCTTCTTCTTGATCTCCGGATCCTTCACCACCAGAAAGCGCCATTTCTGCGTGTTGCCGCCATTGGCGGCGCAGGCCCCCGCTTCCAGGATCTTGCGGATCAGCTCGTCCGGCACCGGATCCGTCTTCAGCCGCCGCATCGAGCGGGTGGTGTGCATGATCTCGAACAAATCGGTGCTGCCGGTGGTTGCGGACATCCGTCTCTCCTCCTTGGGTGACAATTTGCCGTCAGCCTACCCTGCCCCTGGCAATCGCGCCAATGCGGCCAATGTCTCCATCGCCAAGACGGAGGAGGACACCATGCCGGAAGACCCGCGATGCGCCTTCCTGTTCGATCTCGACGGCACGCTGGTGGACAGCGTCTATCAGCACGTGCTGGCCTGGCACGAGGCGCTGGACCAGGAGGGTATTCACCTCTCGATCTGGCGCATCCACCGCAAGATCGGCATGAGCGGCGGTCTGTTCACCAACATGCTGCTGCGCGAGATCGGGCTGGAGCTTGATCCCGCCCGGATCGAGCGGCTGCGGCAACTGCACGCCGCGGCGTACAACGCGCGCGCTGCGGATGTGCGGCCGCTGCCCGGCGCCCGCGACCTGCTCGCGTCTTTGAAGAATGCCGGCGTGCCCTGGGCGATTGCCACCAGCGGGCGGATGGAAACCGCGCGGCCGCCACTTGAATCGCTGGGCGTCGATTTCGCGCATGACGTGATCGTGACGCGCGACCAGGTGCGCTACGCCAAACCCAACCCCGATCTGTTTCTTGCCGCAGCGGAACGTCTGGGCTGCGACATCACCTATGCCTCGGTGGTGGGGGACAGCATCTGGGACATGCTGGCATCCCGCCGCGCCCGGGCGCTGGGGATCGGGGTATTGTCCGGCGGCTACGGCCTGGAAGAACTGGAACGCGCGGGCGCATACCGGGTGTATGACGATCCCGCCGATCTGCTGCGGCATTTCGACGAAGTGGGGCGACGCTAACAACCTCTCCCAGGCTGCGCTATTCGCGCAGCCTGGGAGAGGTTATCGGAAATGCTGCATGAACATCGTGACCACGGCGTCCGGCGCTTCCTCCGGCACGTAGTGCCCGCAATCGATCGGACCGCCGGTCGCGTTTGCCGCATAGTCCTGCCAGACCTTCAGCACGTCGCCATGCACCGATCCGGTGTGGCTTCGTGCCCCCCAGGTCACCAGCAGCGGCGTTTCAATCTTGCGCCCGGCGTCAAAATCCGCCGTGTCCATCTCGAAATCGCAGGAAGCGCAGGCGCGGTAGTCCTCGCAGGAGCCGCGGATGGTCTTCCAGGTGAAGCAGCGCACGTATTCCGCGAACGCGTCCGGATGCATGAAGCCCAGACCGATGCCGGGCTTCGACAGCTTCTTTTCCATGTAATACGCCGCCGGCACACCCGCCATCATGCGTTCCGGCATGTCATACGGCTGGATCATGAACAGCCAGTGCCAGGATCTGGTGGCCCATTGCCTGGAGGTATGGGTCCAGATGTAATGGTTCGGCAGGATATCGACCAGCGCGGCGCGTTGCACGCGGTCCGGATGGTCCAGGCACATGCGCGCCGTGGTTCGCGCGCCGCGGTCGTGCCCGGCCACATTGAACTGGCGGTAGCCGAGCTTTTCCATCACCTCCACCTGGTCCAGCGCCATGGCGCGGAAGGAGTAGTTGATGTGGTTCTCGCCGCCGTCCTCCGGCCCGACGCTGTCGCCGTAGCCGCGCAGGTCGGGGCAGACGACATGGAAATGCTGCGCCAGGCGATTGGCGACGGCGTGCCACGAGACGTGGGTCAGCGGGTTGCCGTGCAGCAGCAGCAAGGGCGGCCCGTCGCCGCCGTGGCGCAGATGGATGCGCGCGCCGTTGGTCTCGATTTCGGTGCGGATGAAACCTTCGAACATGGCGCGCGCTCTCCTTCTTATTGCTCGCGGCTGGTATCAGGTGGCGTCAGTCGCTGCCGCGACATCCAACAATACGCCGTCGAGAATGTCGATCATGCGGTCGATCTCCTCCAGGTTGACGGTCAGGGCCGGCATGAAGCGGAGCGTGTCGGGCCGAGGCGCATTCAGCAGAAGACCCCGCGCCAACGCTTGTTCCGCGACGCGGGGGGCAATGTTGCGATTCAAATTCAGGGCGCGGAGCAGGCCCTTGCCGCGCACCTCGCCGCCTTGACGGCGTTGCGATAGCGCCGCCAGGCGGTTGGCAAGATGGTCGCCGGCTCGCGTGACCGCATCCAGGAAGGTGGGCTGCGTGATCTGCTGGATGATCGCGCAACCGACTGCGGCCATAATTGGGTTGCCACAGAATGTGCCCCCCTGGTCGCCGGGTTCGAAGCAGGCGACATCGCGATGCGCGAGCAATGCGGCGAGCGGGACACCGCCGCCCAGGCCTTTTGCCAGCGTCATGATATCAGGCGTGATGCCAACATGATCTGCACAGAACATGCGGCCGGTGCGGCCGATACCGGTCTGGATCTCATCGAGGATCAGCAGGATGCCACAGTCGCGCGTCAGTGCACGCAGGTCGCGCAGGAAGGTATCGGTGGCTTCGAACACGCCGGCCTCGCCCTGGATCGGTTCCAGCATGATCGCGACGGTGCGCGGCGTGATGGCGGCCTTCACCGCGGTGAGATCGTTGAGCGGTACTTTGACGAAGCCAGAGACCTTCGGTTCGTAGAGATGTTCCCATTGCGACTTACCGGACGCCGACATGGTGGCGAGCGTGCGGCCGTGGAAGCCGTGGTCCATGGTGATGATCTCGTAGGCGCTGCCGCGGTATTTCGTGCCCCACTTGCGGGCGAGCTTGATGGCACCTTCGTTTGCCTCGGCCCCGCTGTTGGCGAGGAATACCCGATGCAGGCCGCTGTGTTGCGCCAGCATGTCGCAGAGGCGGATCATCTGGTCGTTGTAGTAGGCCGGGCTGCAATTGATCAGCCGCCCGGCCTGCTGCGCCAGGGCATCTACCAGCGCGCGTGGCGAATGGCCGAGCGTGTTCACCGCCCAACCCTGGACGAAATCCAGGTAGGTGCGGCCTTCGGAATCGGTAAGCCAGGAACCCTGGCCGGATACGAAGACGATCGGCGGCCGTGGCGTGATGTTCATCACAGCGTCAAACGGGCTGGGCGTAGGGGTCATTGTTGTGGTCCTTGCTGCTGGAGAAAAGCAGCGGCGAAGGGCCTGAACGCACGAAGGCCCCCGACGCTGCCGACGGGGGCCTTCGTGCTGGTTCCGCGGATTCTCGCTAGCGCGCGCGCAAACCCCACACCCCCGTCAGGAGACGGCGGCGTCGGCGGGCGGTGGCGATGCGGGATGCGAAAAGCATGTGGCGTTCAGAGCATGTTCGGGGGCCGGAAGTCAACCGGCAGGAGTTGCGTCTTGTCCACCGGGTTGCAATGACGGTGGCGGGTCACCCAGATGGCCGCGGCGCTCCTCGCAATGACATGAGGGGGCATCGCAATGACAAGACAGGGTGTGTGCCAGATGGAGGTTTCAGCATGGCTGGAAAGATTTACGTGGGCATCGGCGGCTGGACTTTCGAGCCGTGGCGCGGCGTGTTCTATCCGCCGGGCCTGCCGCACAAGCGCGAACTGGAATTCGCCAGTCGCAAGCTGACCTCGATCGAGATCAACGGCACCTATTATTCGACCTTCAAGCCGGAGAGCTGGCGCAAATGGCACGATGAAACGCCGGATGGCTTCGTGTTTTCCCTCAAAGGCTCGCGTTTCTGCACCAACCGCAAGCAGTTGGCGACGGCAGGGGAGTCGGTGGCGCGTTATATCGGCCAGGGTGTCGCAGAGTTGAAGGACCGGTTGGGGCCGATCAACTGGCAGTTCATGGCAACCAAGCAGTTCGACCCCGACGATTTCGCGCAATTCCTGGCGTTGCTCCCGCGTGAGGTCGATGGACTGAAGCTGCGCCACGTGCTGGAGGTGCGGCATCCGAGCTTCAAGGACCAGCGATTTTATGACCTGGCGCGCCGGCACAACGTCGCGATCGTGTTCGCCGAATCCGAGGAATTTCCCGCGATCGACGAACCGACGTCGGATTTCACCTATGCCAGGCTGATGCGTTCGGACGAGTCCGTCGCAACCGGCTATCCTGCCGCTGCGCTGACCCGATGGGCGACGCGCGCCAAGGAATGGGCGAAGCGTGGCGATGTGTTCTTGTACTTCATCTCGGGTGAGAAAGTGCGCAATCCGGCCGCAGCGCAGGCCCTAATTGCGCGGCTCGGCGGGGGCAAATGACCGTCTGGGCGTTGCTGCTGGAGTATGATGGTGCCCCGTTTGTCGGTTGGCAGCGCCAGCAGAACGGCCTCTCGGTACAGGAGGTATTGGAAAGCGCGGCGGCGCGGCTTTCCGGCGGTACCCAGGTTTCGACCGTTGTCGCCGGCCGCACCGATGCCGGCGTGCACGCCGAGGCGCAGGTTGCGCAGCTCACGCTTGCCACATCGCTGTCGCCGGACCGGCTGCGCGAGGCATTGAATTACCACATGAAGCCGCATCCGGTTGCCGTGTTGCGTAGCGCGTCGGCTCCTGATGGTTGGAATGCGCGCTTCTCCGCGATTGGCCGTGCCTATCGTTATTGGATTCTGAACCGACGCGCGCGTCCGGTGCTGCAGGACGGTCGAGTTTGGCACGTACCCGCGCCGCTTGATGTCGCGAGGATGCACGAGGCGGCGCAATTACTGCTTGGCCGGCACGATTTCACCTCGTTCCGTGCCGTCGGGTGCCAGGCGAACAATCCGGTGCGGACGCTCGACCGGTTGGATGTGCGGCAGAACGGGGACCTGGTCGAGGTGGTCGCGGAAGCTCGCAGTTTCCTGCACCACCAGGTGCGTAACATGGTGGGGACGCTGAAGCTGGTCGGCGACGGGCATTGGGCGCCGGGGCAGGTCGCCGCCGCGCTGGCCGTGTGCGACCGGTCCGCGGCAGGACCGACCGCTCCGCCCGACGGATTGTACCTGACGGGCGTACGCTACGCGGTCGACTTGTTCGCATGAAACGCAAACGGTTTAGCTTTCTCGTGATGGCCGCGCCTTATCCTGATGCCAATGAGGTTTGACCCGGCTTCTTCACAGGCCGATGGGGCGCGATGCACCAGATAGCGACCCGATCCACCGTGCGTCGATGGCCGGGTCAAGACCGGCCATCGACGGGGTGAGGCGTGGCGTGGCCGGGTCGGCTGCGCGGAAGATCAAACGTCCAACCGATAGAACCGCGACGCGGTGCCCGAGAACAGATGGGTTTTTTCGGCCGTGCCGGCAGCGCGCGCGAGAATTTTGCAAGCATTCCAGAATGGCGCGTAGGCGTACGACCCTTTGTCCACCGGGAAGTTGCTTTCGAACATGCAGCGCGACGCACCGAACGCGTCGATGCAGGTTTCGACATACGGCTTCCATGCCGCCGCCAGCGCTTCGGATGACGGCGGATCGGCTTGTTCATGAAAGTCGAAGCCATTGATCCGCATGGCCATGCCGCCGAGCTTCACCACGACGTTCGGACACTGCGCCAGCGCACGGATCGATTTCGACCAGGCGGCAAACACGGCGTCACGCTTGCCGGCATAGGCGCCGATGGCGAGCGGGCCGCCAACATGGTTCAGGCAGACCTGCGTTCCGGGAAACGCCTGTGCCAGGGCGGCAAGATCGTCGATCTGCGGATGATACAACCACGCATCGAAGCTCAGGTTCAGCGGCGCCAGGCAAGCGAAACCCTCGCGGAACGTGCGGTCGCCCAGGAGCCCGGGCGGAGGCGCATAGGCTGGGTTCATCAGGCTCTGGTCGGCATCCCATGCGGTGATGTGGCGGATGCCGCGGAAACGGTTGCCGCCGGCGCGGATATGCGCTTCCAACACGTCGCGCACCCGCGCGCCCAACCGCAGGTCCGCGTGGCCGACGATACCGGCGCAGATCCTGGTATTCCCATACTGTCCGGACGCACTCATGGCCGCGACGCCGTTGACGAATTCCGTTTCGCCGACCGGTTTCATCTCGTCCGGGCCGCTCGCTCGGTGCATCGAGCGGCACTGCACGAACACTGTCGCGACGATGTTATGGCCGCTGCCGGTATCGGCGAGCAAATTGTCCAGCATGTAACGCCAACCCGGGCGCTCCCACAGATGGTGGTGCGGATCGACGATCGGCAATTCGGGTTCCAGGATTGGCTCGACGCGACGCGCCAGCCAGTCGTCGCGGACAGGGATGTAGGGGCTGGATGCGGTCGTAGTGCTCATGGTCGGTTTCCTCCCGTTTGTACCGCGATGGAGCGGCGATGGCTCCGCGCGAGGGAGATTGCTTCGGCGCGCTGCGCCTCGCAATGACGGGCGGGCCGCACCCGGCAGTAACAGCTGGGCCGCAGCCCGCCCTCAGAAGCGCATCAAAAGGTTGGATAGGTCCTGGGCCAGATGACCTTGTCAGGCGGACCGGGCGGCGAGGGCGGCCCCACTTTGCCGCAGGCGGTCAGTGCCATCACGCAGGCCAGCGCCGCCGCGAGCCACGCCATGCGCCTCATGCTGTGCGCAACGCGGCGAGCCACCGCGCCGTCTCGCGCGCGACATTGGCCGGTGCGGTGCCGCCATAGCTGGTGCGCGACGCCACGGACGCATCCACGGTCAGCACGGACAACACCTCCGCCGTGATGCGCGGTTCCACCGCCTGTATTTCCGATAGCGGCAATCCGGCAAGATCGACGCCGAGTGCCTCAGCCCGCGCCACCAGCCGCCCGGTCACATGATGCGCGTCGCGGAACGGCAGATGCAGCACGCGCACCAGCCAGTCGGCGAGATCTGTCGCGGTAGCGAAGCCTGCGCCAGCGCAGGCGCGCATGCGGTCGGTATCCGGGGTCATGTCGCGCACCATGCCCGCCGCCGCGGCCAGCGACAACGCCCAGGCATCGGCGGCATCGAACACCGGTTCCTTGTCCTCCTGCATGTCCTTGGCGTATGCGAGCGGCAGGCCTTTCATCACCGTCAGCAACGCGACCAAAGCCCCTGTCATGCGCCCGGTTTTCGCACGCACCAGTTCCGCGGCATCCGGATTGCGCTTCTGCGGCATGATAGAGCTGCCGGTGGTGAATGCATCCGACAGGCGGATGAACGCGAAGGGTGCGCTGGACCAGATCACAATCTCCTCGGCGAAGCGCGACAGGTGCATCGCGGAGATCGCCGCCGCCGACAGGAACTCCAACGCGAAGTCGCGATCCGATACCGCATCGAGCGAATTGGCGGCCGGCCGGTCAAAACCAAGTTCCTTCGCTGTCATCGCGCGGTCGATCGGGAACGACGTGCCAGCCAACGCCGCTGCGCCCAGGGGCGACTCATTCAGTCGCCGTCGCGCATCGGCCAGGCGGGCGCGGTCGCGCGCAAACATTTCGACATAGGCGAGTAGGTGATGGCCGAAGGTGACGGGCTGGGCGGTCTGCAGATGGGTGAAGCCGGGCATCGGGTTGGCGGCATGCTCTGCGGCACGTTCCGCCAGAGCCAGCATGAGGTCGGCGAGCTGCGCATCCAGGCCGTCGATCGCATCGCGTACCCACAGACGGAAATCGGTTGCCACCTGGTCGTTGCGGCTGCGCGCGGTGTGCAGGCGGCGACCGGCGTCGCCGATACGTTCGGTGAGGCGCGCCTCGATGTTCATGTGGATGTCTTCCAGCGCCGTATCGAACAGGAAACGGCCGGATTCGATGTCGTCGGCGATCGCCTGCAGCCCTTGGCGGATCGCTTTTCCGTCTTCAGCGTTCAGCACGCCGATTTTCGCCAGCATCGCGGCATGCGCCAGCGAGCCGCGAATGTCCTGGCGCCACAGCTTGCGGTCGAAGCCGATCGAGGCATTTATCTCCTGCATGATCAGCGATGGCCCCCCAGCAAAGCGCCCGCCCCATTGGGCATTCGCAGCGGCGTTGCGGCGTTGCGGATCGTCGGTCAATGAAGGAGGTCCATGATGGCTTTGATTTCCCGCCGGATGATGCTGGCGGCGGGCGGGACCCTAGCGGGCGCGGGTTGGGTGCGCAAACCGCGTGCACAGGAACTCAAGCCGCTGAGCGCAGCGTTGCAGCCGGTGAATCCGCCGGTGATGGCGCCGGATATCGCGTTCGTCGATGCCGGCGGCAGGACGCACCATCTGTCGGAATTTCGCGGGCATGGCATGGTGATCAACCTCTGGGCCACGTGGTGCGCGCCCTGCGTTGCGGAAATGCCGTCGCTGGCGGTCCTGTCGAAGACGCTGGCACCGGCGGATATCGCCGTGTTGCCGCTGTCGTCCGATCACGGCGGGGCGGCGGCCGTGGAGGCTTTCTTCCGCAAGCATGACATTACCGGACTGCCTGTCCTGCTGGACCCGCAAGGCGCGGCGGCGCGGGCGTTCGGCGTGGAGGGTATTCCCACCAGCGTTGTCATCGACAAGAGCGGGCGGGAGCAAGCGCGGCTGTCCGGCTCGGCGGACTGGTCTACGCCGGCCGCGGCGGCGGCTGTGCGAAAGCTGGTGGGGTAGCGGCCAGTTCAGCACGGCCAATGCGGCGAGGCCGTAGGCACGGGCGGTTAGCAAGACGCCGAGGCCGCACGCAATTGCATTCGCAGCGGCCGCCTCAGCAACCCGACCGCAGCCGCCGATAATGCCGCTGTGCCTTGGCGCGGTTGCCGCAGGAAGCCATGTCGCACCATCGCCGGCTGCCGGTCTTGCTGCGATCGACGAACAACCACAGGCATTCGTCGTTGGCGCAGCGGCGGACAGAGCGGTGCCTGGCCTGCACCAGCAGTTCGGCGGCGGACCATAGGACAGGGGCCAATAGTGCGGCTGCGGTGGGGCGGACGTCGGCCGCGGCCCAGGTGAAACCTTCACCGCTGCGCACCAGGCGATGCCGGCATGGTGCGTCGCCCAACGCCGTGTTCAATGTGGTGAAGTCCGCTTCAGCGATCGCGTTCCCTGCCGCAACGGCAAAGGCGCACCGGAAGATCGTTTCACGCAGCGTGAGGGCCTCCGCAAACAACCGCGCCGCACGCTTCGGATGGCGCCGCGGCCACTCGGCGACCGTGGCAAAGCACGGCGAGGATCCCTGCCCGGCGGCGGCAAGCCAGCGCAGCAGGTCGGGCAGACCGGCCAGCGTTTCGGTGGGCGTGATCTTGCCGCGCCATGACAGCGTATTGGCGAACTCCAGGCACAGATCGTCAGCCGGCGCCGGCGCCGGGACAATTGGGGGGCTCGCGTGCGATGGGGCTGTCATCCGCGCCGCAGCCTAACCATCTAGGGGGTTGACCGTCCAGCCGGAACCGGCCTGCATAACCTTTTAGCTGGTTATGATCGGGGAAGAGCGCAGATATGGCAGCCACCACGTTGCTGGCTGGCGGATCGATCACCGCCGTCGACTACTGCTGCAACCGCGGCCCGGCCGATCCGCCCTACCCAGAGCAACACGACAGTTTCCTGGTCGCCTATGTCCGGCGGGGCAGCTTCGGCTATCGCTATCGCGGCCATACGCACGAACTCATCGCCGGTTCGGTATTGCTCGGCCGGCCTGGCGACGAATACCTCTGCACACACGACCACACCTGCGGCGACGAGTGCCTCGTCTTCTCCTTCGCTCCATATGTTGCCGAGACGATCGGTGGCGCCGCGTTCTGGCAAACCGGCTGCGTGCCGCCGGCCGCCGCCGCGATGGTGTTCGGCGAACTGGCGCAGGCAGCGGCAACCGGCGTCGAAATCGGCCTCGACGAGGCCGGGCTGTTGTTCGCCGCAAGCTGTGCCGGCGTTGCCACAGCTCAACCGCCGCGCCGTATCGGCATCAGCACGCGCGATCGCCACCGCATGGTGGAAACCGCGCTCTGGATGGAATCGCTGGCACACGAACAAATCTGCCTGGAGGCCGCCGCCGGCACCGCCGGCCTCAGCCCGTTCCACTTTCTGCGTCTTTTCTCGGCCGTCCTGGGTGTCACCCCACACCAGTACTTGCTTCGTGCGCGATTGCGCCGTGCCGCCCGCTCGCTGGCGGGCAGCAACAGCAGCATCACCGACATCGCCTTCGATTCCGGTTTCGCCGACCTGTCGAATTTCATCCGCACCTTCCACCGAGCCGCCGGCATGTCGCCTCGGCGCTTCCGCCAGACCGCGGGAGGTGCGCGCAATATTTTCCAAGAACACCACTGCGCCAGGCTTCTAAGGTGACCTTGGTAAGAAGGAGGTCACCATGTTCGATCATATCGGCCTGCACGTCACGAATCTGAACGCCAGCGTGCGGTTCTACACGGCGCTGCTTGCCCCGCTCGGTCATGTCGCAGGTTCTCTCGACGAATCGAGCGCCGGTTTCGGTCCATCAGGCGCGCCGGCGCTGTGGCTCTATGCCGACGGCAAGCCGCGAGGTCCCGGTGTGCATGTGGCATTCCATGCCGCGAACCGCCAGGCGGTCGATCACTGCCATGCGGCCGGCATGGAAGCCGGTGGCCGCGACAACGGCGCGCCCGGGCTGCGTCGGGACTACAGCCCCACATATTACGCTGCGTTCCTGCTCGATCCCGACGGCAACAACGTGGAAGCCGTGTGCCTGACCTGAAGGAAGAACAAAATCAGGAACCGGTTTCGTCCGCCGGTGGCGGCGCGTCATGGCGGCGCGTCATGGCGGCGCGTCATGGCGGCTGGGCGTCGAATTTCATGCCCGGCGTGCTGGCACCGGCTGAGGCTTAAATCCTCGCAGCAGGGGCCGGCGCGCCCCGCGCTGTGCTGCATTGCACCGCCTTGCCGCCCCCAGCGACGATGGGCTAGGAACGCGCGCGCCTTCCGGGCCGGCCCGCCTTTCCGGGCCACGCCTGGCGGGCCTCGCGCGTTTTCGGTTGGACGCCACCGGCAAGGAAACCCATCATGGCCCGCAACAAGATCGCTCTCATCGGTGCCGGCAATATTGGCGGTACGCTCGCCCACATGATCGGCCTGAAGGAACTGGGCGACGTTGTATTGTTCGATGTGTTCGGCGGCGTGGCGGCGGGCAAGGCGCTTGACATTATGCAATCAGGCCCGGTG
Organism: Acetobacteraceae bacterium; assembly: GCA_035523995.1. GTDB lineage: Bacteria > Pseudomonadota > Alphaproteobacteria > Acetobacterales > Acetobacteraceae > JASHVB01. The sequence continues at coordinate 17,303 of DATKPQ010000112.1, forward strand.
GACGGGTTCGACGCGCTGATGACCGGGGGGTCCGATTACGCGGCGATCAAGGGCGCCGATGTGGTGATCGTCACCGCGGGCTTCCCCCGCACGCCCGGCATGTCGCGCGACGACCTGATCGGCAAGAACGCCGGCGTGATCGCCGAAGTTGCCAATGGTATCAAGACCAACTGTCCCGACGCATTCGTGATCTGCATCACCAATCCGCTCGATGCGATGGTGTGGGTGATGAAGCAGAAATCCGGCCTGCCCGCGAACCGCGTGGTCGGCATGGCCGGCGTGCTGGACAGCTCGCGATTCCGCTTGTTCCTGGCGCAGGAATTCGGTGTGTCGGTGGAAGACGTTACCGCGTTCGTGCTCGGCGGCCATGGCGATTCGATGGTGCCGCTGACGCGGTATTCGACGGTGGCCGGCATTCCGGTGCCTGACATGGTGAAGATGGGCTGGACCACGCAGGCGAAGATCGACGCGATCGTGCAGCGCACGCGTGACGGCGGCGGCGAGATCGTCAAGCTGCTGGAGCGCGGCAGTGCGTATTACGCGCCCGCGGCTTCGGCGGTCGAAATGGCCGACAGCTTCCTGAAGGACAAGAAGCGCGTGCTGCCTTGCGCCGCGTATCTCGACGGGCAGTACGGCATCAAGGACATGTATGTCGGCGTTCCCGTGGTGATCGGCGCGGGCGGCGTGGAACGGATTGTCGAAATCCAGATGAATGCCGAAGAGAAGGCGATGTTCGACAAGTCCTGCGGCGCGGTGAAAGAACTGATCGAGGCGGCGAAGAAGCTGCTGGGTTAGAACAATGCGCAGGCAACGCTTCGTCGTCATGGCTGGGCTCGGAATGGCCATTGGCGCAGGGGCGATCAGGTCGCGGTGGGATGCGCGCCATCCGGGGAAGATGGCCGGGTCAAGCCCGGCCATGATGAATAGACCTCAGCCTCCCGCCGGTGCAGCCAGAATGAGTAAGCCATGAACATTCATGAATATCAGGCCAAGGACCTGCTCAAGCGTTTCGGCGTGGCGGTGCCCGAAGGCCATGTCGCCTGGACCCCCGACGAGGCGGTGGCAGCGGCGCGCAAGCTGCCCGGTCCGGTCTATGTGGTGAAATCGCAGCTTCACGCCGGCGGACGCGGTGCCGGGCGCTTCGCCGACGATCCCAACGGCAAGGGCGGCGTGCGCCTGGCCCGTTCGCTCGATGAAGTGCGTGCAAACGCCGAAGCGATGATCGGCCACACGCTGATCACCAAACAGACCGGGCCGCACGGCCGCGCCGTGCATCGCGTCTATGTCGAAGCCGGTTGCGATATCGCTCGCGAACTTTACCTCTCCCTGCTCGTGGACCGCGACACCGGGCGTATCACCATCATCGCATCCACCGAAGGCGGCATGGAGATTGAGGAAGTCGCCGCCCACCACCCGGAAAAGATCCTGCGCGTGGCAATCGACCCCGCGTCCGGCATGTCGGGCTTCCACGCCCGCCGCCTTGCCTTCGGCCTGGGGCTGACCGGCCCGCAGGTGGCGTCGTTCTCCAAGCTGCTGCCGGCGCTCTACGCCGCCTTCACTGGCCTCGATTGCTCCATTGTCGAGATCAACCCGCTGGTCGTCACGCAAGCCGGCACGGTCATGGCCCTCGATGCCAAGGTCGCCTTCGACGACAGTGCCTTGTTCCGCCACCCCGATCTGGAGAAGCTGCGCGACGAGGCGGAAGAAGACCCGAAGGAACTCGAAGCTGCCAAGTACAACCTGAATTACGTCGCGCTGGACGGCAGCATCGGCTGTATGGTGAACGGCGCGGGGCTCGCCATGGCGACGATGGATATCATCAAGCTGTATGGCGCATCGCCGGCCAACTTCCTCGATGTCGGCGGCGGCGCCACCAAGGAACGCGTGACCGCCGCGTTCAAGATCATCCTGTCGGATCCCAATGTCGAAGGCATTCTTGTGAATATCTTCGGCGGCATCATGCGCTGCGACGTGATCGCCGACGGCGTGGTGTCGGCCGCGCGCGAGGTGCAGTTGTCGGTGCCCCTGGTGGTACGGCTTGAAGGTACCAACGTCGATCTCGGCAAGGCGATCCTGGCGAAATCCAACCTGCCGATCATCGCCGCGGACAACCTGGCCGACGCGGCAGAGAAGATCGTCAAGGCCGTGCAGGAAGGAGCCTGACCATGTCCATCCTGGTCGACGCCAACACGATCGTCATCACCCAAGGTTTCACTGGTGCTCAGGGCACGTTCCACACCGAGCAAGCGATCGCCTACGGCACCAAGGTCGCGGGCGGCGTGACGCCGGGCAAGGGCGGCACCACGCATCTCGGGTTGCCGGTGTTCGACACGGTGGCGCAGGCGGTTGCCGCCACCGGCGCGACCGCCACCGGCATCTATGTGCCGCCGCCCTATGCGGCGGATGCGATCCTGGAGGCGATCGATGCGGAAATCCCGCTGATCGTCTGCATCACCGAGGGCATTCCCGTGCTCGACATGGTGAAGGTGAAGCGGGCGCTGACCGGTTCGAGATCGCGGTTGATCGGCCCGAACTGCCCTGGCGTCATCACGCCGGACGCCTGCAAGATCGGCATCATGCCGGGCCATATCCATCGCCGCGGCTCGGTCGGCGTGGTGTCGCGTTCCGGCACGCTGACCTATGAGGCCGTGGCGCAGACCACTGCCGCCGGCCTGGGACAAAGCTCCTGCGTCGGCATCGGTGGCGATCCGGTGAAGGGCACCGATTTCATCGAGGTGCTGGAAATGTTCCTCGCCGATCCGGAAACCAAACAGATCGTCATGATCGGCGAGATCGGCGGGCAAAGCGAGATCGACGCCGCGGAATTCCTTTCGCGGGAAAAGGTGAAGAAACCGACTGTGGGTTTCATCGCCGGCGCCACGGCCCCGCCGGGCCGGCGGATGGGCCACGCTGGCGCGGTGATCAGCGGCGGGCGCGATACCGCGGCGGCGAAGATGGAGGCGATGCGCGCGGCCGGTATTCATGTTTCGGAAAGCCCCGCGGCATTGGGCTCCACGATGGTGAAGGTGCTGCAGGGCTGACGGCCGCGCACCCGGCTGATAGGATCAGCGGGTCGGAGGGAGGCATGGCACAGCACCTTACCCGCGAGCAATTCCGCACTTGGGCCATCGGCCAGAAAGGACGATTTGAACGCGTCGCCGGCGAGCCGGTGGCGATGGCACCCGAGCGCATTGCACATGCGCGCATCAAGGCACGCATTTGGGCAGCGTTGGATCGAGCGATCCGGGACGAGGGTCTTCCTTGCGAGGCCCTGCCAGACGGAATCACGATCGAGGTCGACCAAGATACTGATTACGAACCGGATGCCGTGGTGAACTGCGGGCCTCTCGTGTCGGGCGATGAGGTCGCGGCAACGAACCCCGTGATCGTCGTGGAGGTGCTGTCGCCTGGTACGCAATCGGTCGACCTTGGGGGCAAGTTCGCCGACTACTTCAAGGTTCCGACGATTCACCACTACCTGATCGTTCGCACGCTGCGGCGTGAGGTCATCCATCACAGTCGATCAGGGTCCGATGTCGTCAGCCGCGTGATCAGCATTGGCTGCATTGTGCTCGATCCGCCCGGCATCAGTATCGATCTGGCGCACATCTATCCTGCTGGCGGTTAGACTGCTGCTTTGTCCTGCTTCTCCGCGCGCCCACTGTCATCGCGAGGAGGGCAGCGGCGAAGCAAGCTCGGTCAGGCAGAGTCCGTTGACCGAGATTGCTTCGCTTCGCTCGCAATGACATGGGTCCGGTCGCGCGCAATGACATGAGACCCTCGCACTCACACGGGGTTGCTCACATGCCGAACAACCTGTTGACCGACATCCCCGGCATCGCTGTAGGCAATGTCGAGGACCTGGCGCTGGGGTCCGGCGTCACCGCTATCATCTTCGATAACCCGGCCGTGGCGGCGGTCAGCGTACTCGGCGGCGCGCCGGGCGGGCGCGATACGCACATGCTGGCACCGGAAAACACAGTGCAGGCGGTGGATGCCATCGTGCTGTCGGGTGGCTCGGCGCTCGGGCTGGATGCGGCGGGGGGCGTGCAGGCGTGGCTGCGCGAGCAAGGCCGCGGATTCGAAGTCCGCGGCGTGCGCATTCCGCTGGTGCCGCAGGCGATCATTTTCGATCTTGCCAACGGCGGCAACAAGGATTGGGGCCGGTTCTCGCCCTATCGCGACATGGGCTATGCCGCGGCAGCCGCTGCCCGCGCGGATACGTTTGCGCTCGGCACCGTGGGCGCGGGGGCCGGTGCAACCACGGCCACGGTCAAGGGCGGCCTCGGGTCGGCCAGTGCCGTTACGCGCAGCGGCCACACGGTGGCGGCGATTGTCGCGGTCAACGCGGTGGGTGCGCCGACGATCGGTAACGGTCCCTGGTTCTGGGCCGCGCCCTTTGAGCAAGGCAAGGAGTTCGGAGGTCTCGGCTGGCCGCAGACGATCGATACGGCGCCGCGATTGAAAGGCACGCCGGGCACCAGCACCACGATCGGTCTGGTTGCCACCGATGCAACCCTGACCAAGCCGCAAGCCTTGCGATTGGCCATCATGGCGCATGATGGCCTGGCGCGCGCCGTGCTGCCGGCCCATGCGCCGATGGACGGCGACACCATCTTCGCGGCCGCGACGGGCGCGCGTCCATTGGACGACGTGCCGCGCGAGTTGACCGAACTCGGGCACGCGGCAACCGTGGCGATGGCACGTGCCATTGCACGCGGGGTGTTCGAGGCGCGGTCGCTCCCCGTGCCGGGGGCGCAGCTTTCGTGGCGCGAACAATTCAGCGTGTGACGCGCCATATCATGTCAATGCGAGGAGCGCAGCGACGAAGCAACTCTCGTTCGAGAGTGCGCGTGTTTGACCGGGGTTGCTTCGTCATTGCACTCCTCGCAATGACATAGGAACGCACAATGACATGGTGCGCCCCTCTGCGGCGCTTGTCTGGCTCCCCCAGCGTCTCTTCCAAGAACGCCGCCCACCACTGTTCATACCAGCGCCACGGGCCGCACCGGGCTTCCGGTTGCCCCACGGAATTTCGTCGCCAGCAAAATGAAGCAGAAGGCCGACAAACGATCCCGCGCCAGCTCGTCCAGCACAAGGTTCTCGACCAGGTACACCCCCGCCTCGGCCAGCGCGTGCTGATGCACCGGCATGGAAAGGGACTTCTCGGGATTGGGCAGCACTTCCACCGCCATGTTGTCGCAACCGATGGCCACCACGCCTTTCGCGGTCAGCCATCGCGCGGCGGGTTCATCGATGCCCGGCTCGCCCGCCAGGTAGCGGGTGTTGTCCGCGCCGAAATACCGCCCCCATCCGGTGCGGATCAGTACGATGTCGCCAGGGCCGATCTCTACGGCAGCCGCATCGGCAGCACGCGCGAGATCGTCTGGCGTTACCACACGCCCCGCCGCCAGATGCGGCCCGCCATCCAATCCCGCAACATCCAGCAGCACGCCGCGCGCGATCATCGGCGGCGCGTGCTCTATGCCCAGCTTCTCCAACCCCCAATCAGTCACTGTTTCGGACGCCGCCAAGCCGTTGTACAGCCGATCGCCTTTGGAAAAATGACCCAGCGCGTCGATATGCGTGCCGACATGCGCGGTCATTTCGATGCGTTCCACATTCGCACCGGCGTCGTTGGTGGCACCGAGCAGGCGGCGGCGTCGGATACTGTCGCGCCATGTGGCCCACATCGACATCAGGAACGGCGTCTGGTTCGGCACCAGAAACGGCGCGCCCATGCCGATCTCGTGGCTGACGTCGTATATGCGACCCTCGCGCACCAACGCCAATGCGGCCAGCCGCTTTTCCGCCGTCAGCAGATTGGCTGCGCCGATCTGGTCGGCGGCACCCCAGCGTGCATGGTCATGGGCGGTCGTCACGTTCATTGGTATCTCCCCACGCCAGGGTCGAGCTTGGCGGGCGCAGTTTATTCCCCGTGCACGACCCGGTGGTACCCGCGCGCGTAGTAAATCAGCCCTTCATGGACGGTGCCAACTTCCACCGCTTCCACTGAACAAATGAAGACGTCGTGCGTCCCCACTTCGACGATTTGTGTAATCCGGCAATCGAACGCCACCAGAGCGCCATCCAGCACCGGCGCCCCGGTCAGCATCGTGTGCCACGTCGCACCTTCGAATCGCGCTTCCATCGTGTGGTCGGTCATCCCGGCGAACACCGGCGACAGCTCCTCATGCGCGCCGGCCAGCGTGTTCACGCACAGCACCGCATTTGCCTTCATCGCCGGGTAGGAATCGTTCGTGCGGTTGGCGCAGACCAGCAGCGTCGGCGGTGTGTCGGTGACGCTGCACACCGCGGACGCGGTGAACCCCGCGCGGCCCCCCAGCCCGTCGGTGGTGATCACGTTCACCGCCGCACCGAGGCGCGCCATTGCCTCGCGATAGGCCTGTTTCTCCACCGCCATGCCTTGCTCCCATCCCCTGGCGCGCACCTGCGCCCCGCGATCCGTATCAATGCGGCAGGCGGCATCATAGACCAGCCTGCTACCCCCGAGTAGCCGGCGCCGATTTGCAACAGCGTGACCGCGCTGGCGTGCCCGCCCCGCTCAGGTGCAACGCTGGGGTAACC